>NZ_JALKFX010000011.1:76023-94232 GCF_023243045.1 Frankia sp. AgB32 | reverse complement strand
GGGGGGGGGGGGGGGGGGGGGGGGGGGGGGGGGGCTGCCGCCGAAAATTCGCCGGGGGGCCCGGGGGGGGGGGGGGGGGGGGGGCGCCCCCCCCCCCCCCCGCGCCGGTGGGCCGACCGGCCCGCACACCTCGCAGCACAACCATTCGCACGACGGCCGGTGCGGCCTCGCGGGCGCGCCGGCCGACTCCAGGAGGAGTCCCCCGTGACCGAAGCAGTCATCGTCTCGACGGGCCGCACGGCCATCGGCCGGGCCCGCAAGGGTTCGCTCGTCGGTCTCGACACGTTCCAGCTCGCCGAGGTGATCGTCCCGTTCGTGCTCGAGCGCAGCGGCATCCCGGCGGCGGACGTCGACGACCTCGTTCTCGCCGAGGCCTACCAGGGCGGCGGCGTGATCGCCCGCAACATCGCGGCGAAGCTGGGCCTGATCGACATCCCGGGCCTGGCGACCAACCGGCACTGCGCGGGCGGCCTGGCGGCGGTCACGATCGGCGCCGGCAGCATCCGCGCGGGCATGGACCAGGTCGTCGTCGCCGGTGGCGTCGAGAGCCTGAGCAACCGTATCCTCAGCTCCAAGGGGGACGCGCAGGGCAACCAGCAGACCTGGATGCCGCCGACGCACCCGGAATCCCCTGAGGCGCCGGCGTTCGACATGTCCATCACCGTCGGTGAGAACACCGCCCGGGAGATGGGGCTGACCAGGCGCGACGTCGACGAGTGGACGGTCTACAGCCAAGCCCGGGCGATCGACTCGATCGACTCCGGCGCGTTCAAGGACGAGATCCTGCCGCTGGAGGTCACCCGCCCCGACGGCACGACGTTCACGTTCGACACCGACGAGCACCCGCGGCGCGGCACCTCCCTGGAGTCGCTCGCCGGGCTGAAGCTGCTACACCCGGAGCTGCCCGACGCCACCGTCACCGCGGGTAACGCGGCCGGGCTGAACGACGCCGCCGCCGCCGTCACCCTGACCAGCGACACCTACGCCGCCGCTCACGGGCTCACCCCGCTGGCCAAGATCCGCTCCTGGGCGAGCGTCGGCATCGAGCCGGCGCGGACCGGCATGGCGCCGACGCTCGCGATCCCGAAGGCGCTGGACCGGGCCGGGCTGAGCATCGCCGACATCGAGCTGTTCGAGATCAACGAGGCGTTCTGCTCGGTGCCGGTGGCGGCCGTGCGCAAGCTCGGCATCAACCCCGAGATCGTCAACGTCAACGGCAGCGGCGCGAGCCTCGGCCACCCGATCTCCGCGACCGGCGCCCGCATGGTCGTCACCATGGTCGGCGAGCTGCGCCGCCGCGGCGCCACCCTCGGCGTCGTGTCGATGTGCGCGGGCGGCGGCATGGGCTCCGCCACGGTCATCGAGATCATCTGAGCGACCGCGCGACAACTCGACAGCCGGCGGACCGTCGGTGGGTACTCCACCGACGGTCCGTCGTGCGTCGTCCCGCCTCGTGTTCTCCCGGCGGCGCCCGGTCGCCGAGGTGGCGGCAGCGATCGTCGAATCCTCGCGCTCATGGACGCTCGGAATGCGGCCGACTATCGTGATTTCAATCATTGACACGAATCACACGACTGCGGACTGATCCACCCCGAGTTTCGCATCGACTACGGAAGGTCACCACATGGGCAAGCTGGATGGCAAGGTCGCGTTCATCACCGGCGCGGCCCGCGGCCAGGGCCGCAGCCACGCGTTACGGCTCGCGACCGAGGGTGCCGACATCATCGCCGTCGACATCTGCGAGCAGATCGACAGCGTGCCCTACCCGCTGGGCACCCCCGAGGACCTCGCCCAGACCGTCAAGGAGGTCGAGGGGACCGGGCGGCGCATCGTCGCGGTCAAGGGTGACGTCCGCGAGCGCTCCCAGCTGCGCGCCGCCCTCGACCAGGGGCTGGAGCGCTTCGGTCGGCTCGACATCGTCGTCGCCAACGCCGGGATCTGCCCGTGGGAGGACTCCACCCTCTGCAGCGGGTTCGTCGACGGCACCGACGTCGACCTCATCGGTGTGTTGAACACCGTCGCCGTCAGCCTCCCGCACCTCAAGGCGGGCGCCTCCATCATCGTGACCGGCTCCACCGCCGGCATGATGAAGGGCACCACCGAGGCAATCGGCAACACCGGCGGCGTCGGCTACTCCTGGGCCAAGCAGACGATCGCCCGCTACACCGAGACCCTCGCACTGCAGCTCGCCGAGCACAGCGTGCGGCTCAACGCGATCCACCCGACGAACGTGAACACCAACCTGCTCCACAATGCCTCGATCTACAAAGCCTTCCGGCCCGACCTGGACAACCCCACCCGCGAGGAGGCCGAGCCGGCGCTTGCCACCCTGCAGCCCATGCCGACTCCCTACATCGAGCCGGAGGACGTCAGCAACCTCGTGGCGTTCCTCGCCTCCGACGAGTCGAAGTGGATCACCGGCCAGAACATCCGCGTCGACGCCGGCAGCATGCTCAAGGGCGAGCGCGCCGCCTTCTGACCGGACCGGTCCGATGACCGGGGCCGGTCGGCGGCTGATCGTCACCGACCAGCCCCGGGCCCACCGCCCGCCCGACCCGATGGCCGGCGGGGGCGGTGGTCGGCTGGCGGGTCAGGCCGACGTGGGGGTGACGTGAACGGAATGTCACTCGGACGAACCGCGCCACCAACGCTGCACTCGGTCGACGAGGTCGCGGCCGTTGTCCGGATCGCACCTCGCGGCAAGACTGCGTGAGTGGACGAAACCCGTTTTACTGTCGGCGAGCTGGAGCTGGTCACCGACGTCAGCCCGGCGGACTGGATCGTGGCCGGTGTCGGCAGTTTCGACGTCACCGTCGGTTCCCTGGTTCCACTGGGTTTCCCCGCGTACGCCCGCGTGTTCCACCCGGCCTGTCTGGACGACGCCGAGGTCTCCTGGACCACCGTGGCGCACGGAAACGACCGCGTTGCCCACCCCTCCATGGAGTGGATCTCCATCACTGGCTCATGGCGATACCTGCAGGGCACCAGTGACCAGGCCGAACTGTGGACCACCCAACCGAGCCAGGGTTCGCTCCCCCTACCCCAGGCGGCCCGCCTCTGCGACCTGCTCGCCGAACACACGGCCACCACGGACAGGTGTTGGTTCGCGGTCTGGGAAGGATTCGGCGCGCTGGCGGTGCCGACCGAAGGAACACCGAAAGTCGCCGTGCCCCACCGCGCGATGCTCCTGCTGACCGGCCCGCTGGCCGCGGCGACCACATCACTGGAGAGGCAGCCCTGGGACCAGCGGGCGAGCCTGTGGTGGGGCTCACCCTGTCGGCGTGGGTGGACAAGACCTTGACCGAGGCGATCTGGACAGCCCGGTTCGCCCGGCAGCAGGAGCGCAACGCGGCGCTCGGCGTGACTCCCGCCGTCCTCGACGCCGAGTTCACCCACCTGGAGGCGCTGCGCCGCCGTGCAGCAGGGTGAGGTGTGGGCGCGCGCGGACGCCCCGGCCCACGCCCTGATCGTCTCCGCGGACCTGTACAACCGCGCCGGTACCAGCCGAGTCGTGGTCTGCCCGGTCATCCCGGGCGATCCGCTGCCCCACGACGACTATGCCGCCGACGCCTGGCAGCGCGTCGACCAGATCCTGCGCCGCATCCTCGGGCACTGAACCCGATGCGCGCCGCCCGCGACCGCACCAACCGCGCCGCTCGCCAGTGCGCCGCGGCGCACTGGTCAGTTCACTGTGGATTCCGGCCCGGGCCGTCCGGCTGCCGGCCAGCACCTCATCCCCCGCTTCAGTACCTTCGATCAGTGGACAAGGTCGAGTTCCGGTTGGAGACCGAGCTGTTCCCAACCGGCGAAGCATTGGCGGTCAGGCCATATGTGAACGGCGTCGACCTGCGGGAACTCGCCCGCGCCGTCGAACTGCCGGCCGCGACGGCCGCCGGGCAGCCCGACCTCGCCGGCAGCTACGCCGGCCTTCGCGACCCGGGCGTCCGCTGGCCCAGCCGGCATTTCCTCGGCAAACCAACGGTGACCTGGTTCGGCGACCGCGACACCGTGCTGCTGGGCTGCGAATGCGGCGACGCCGGCTGCTGGCCGCTGACAGCCCGCGTCGACGTCACGCACGACACCGTCACCTGGCGCGATTTCCGCACCGGCCACCGCGACTGGGACCTCGCTGGCCTCGGCCCGTTCCGCTTCGACGCATCCGCCTACAGAACCGCACTCCAACAGACCCAAGCCCGTGATCATCACCAACACAGCTAGAACCCCACACCGCCGCCGCGCCTCCGGGGGTTCGTCCCCCCGACAAGCATCGCGGCCCCGCCGCAGGAGATCAAAGATCTACAAGCACGCGGAACCGGCGCGTGGGCGCGGCAGGGATCGAACCTGCGACCGCTCGCTTGTAAGGCGAGAGCTCTCCCGCTGAGCTACGCGCCCGGGAGATCCAGTGGGGTCCAGCGGACCAAGCGTACGCACTTGGCGGAGAGCACGCGCGGGCGATTGGCCAGCCGTACTCACGGCGAGGGCCATGAGACGGCTCACGCAGGCCGGCTGGGCACCTACCCACCGCCCGGCCGGCTCGCGTGGGGCGATCTCAGAGGGCGGCGAGGGCCTTGAGGTACTCGGCCTGGTCGCGGGCGTCGGGGATGTTGTTGACGACCTTCCAGCGCACGACGCCCTCCTTGTCGATCACAAAGGTGCCACGGACGGAGATGCCGCGCTCGGCGTTGAACACGCCGAAGGACTCGGCGACGGCGCCGTGCGGCCAGAAGTCGGCGAGCAGCGGGAACTCGTAGCCCTGCTGGTCGGCCCACACCTTGTGGGCGAACGGCGAGTCCACGGAGACGGCGAGGACCTGCACGTTGTCGTTCTGGAACGAGCCGAGGTCGTCGCGCACGGAGCACAGCTCGCCCTGGCAGACGCCGGTGAAGGTGAGCGGGTAGAACAGCAGGACGACGTTCCGCTTGCCGCGGAACTCCGACAGGGTGACAACCTCGTTGTTCTGGTCCTTGAGCGAGAAGTCCGGGGCGACGGAGCCAACCTCGACGGTCACAGGCTCTTCCTCTCCACAACGATGGGGCAGGTCACGATGACGCCGACGCCAACCTGGGCGGCGCGGGCGAGCGGGCGGGCCGTCACCCTGGGCGGGCTGGCCGCGGCCGCACGGGCCGGCGACCGCACCCGTCGGATCGGGCTCCCCCACGGATCGGCCTGCCGTCCCAGTGGTCAGCATGCCAGCTCCGCCCGGGCCGCAACCGTCGGTCCCGCGCGGCGTGGCCCACAACGGGTGAGAATCCAGCGGCCGAACCTCAGCGGAAGGTAAGTTTCACGTTTCTCAGGGCATCGATGCGGCGGGTGTTCGCGTTTCATCCGCCAGACTGGCCTAGTCTGGCCGACCGACGCGAGAGCCAGCGACCAGACATGCGGTATGACGGTGCGTGCTCCACGTGTACCACCGGCATGGACACCGATGAGGGCAGGACCACGTTGACCAATCAGAGCTCGACCCCGCACGGCTACCCTGAGCCGCAGGGCTTTCCCGGGTACCGGGGCGACCCGGGTCGCCCTGAACGCTCGATGCGGGAGGGCCAGGCGCCGCACCCGATCGACGGCCCGGGCACCTCGACCGGCGGATTCCCCATCTACGCGTTCCGCGAGTCGTTGCGCGGCGCGGAGCCGGAAGAAGGCTATCCCGCCACGCCCGACTACGGAAAGCCATCCGAGCCGGACGGCGCGGCCGAGGGCTTCGGTGGTTCCGGCCTACTCGGAAAACACCGCAACCCGGTCGTCGTCTGGCTCGGACTTCCGCTGATCACGCTGGGGGTCTACCCGTTTGTGTGGATCTACCGGACGAATCGGGAGCTCGGCGAGTACGACCGGCGTATCAAGGTCAACCCGACGCTGTCCGTCCTGGCGGTCACTCTCGGCTGGCTGCTGGTCATCCCGCCGTTCGTCGCGGCCTGGCGGCTGGGCGCCCGGACCCGCGCGGCCCAGCATGCCGCGGGCATCCCGGAAACCAACCCGGCGCTCGCGTTCGTGCTGTGCCTGGTCGGTTTCGGTCCCCTGTTCCTCCAGCTGGAGATCAACCGGCTGTGGGACCGTTATCCGGGCGCCGTCGAAGGCCAGCAGGTCCCGCTGTACCGCTGACCGGCGGCGGCACAGCTGAACCACACCACGGCCACATCGCGGCCGAACGCCGGTACGGCGCCGGCCGCGTCGCCGGCACCCCGAACCGGCGACCGCCCGACCCCGCCGACGTCAGCGGTGCCGTGCGCGCTGCGACTTCGGCGCGGCCAGCCGCTGACCAGACCACTCCTGCGCGACGCTCAGCGTGCTCGTCTGGACCAGGCCCGCGGTGGGCACGGCATCCAGCACGTCGCTCGGCGCGACATGCCCGGACCGGCCCGCCTTCGGCGTGAGCAGCCAGATCACGCCATCGTCGGACAACTGCCGGCGCGCATCGATGAGCGCGTTGGCCAGATCCCCGTCGTCCTCGCGCCACCACAGCAGCACGATGTCGACGACGTCGTCGGAGTCCTCGGGGACCAGCTCGGTACCGCTGGCGCTGGTAACGGCGTCCAGCAGGTCCTGGGCGATGTCATCGTCCTCGTTGAGCGACTGGACCTGGGTCCCGGCGGAGACTCCCAGCCGTTCCGCCCGGCGCTGACCCTCGGCGTTCGCCGCGGTCGGACTCACGCTGCACTACCTCCTGCTCGTGTGTCGGCGTCCCACCCACGGGGACGTCCCTTTTGTTCCTGGCCGCGCACGCGATGGTGTCCATCACGCGACGCGCCCTGACCTAGTCCACCGGACCGCCCGGTGGGTGCGCAAGTGCCACGCCGTCGGTTGTGGACCGGGCACGGCGTGGTCAACGTGCCCTGGCTGTGCGCCGGTACCCGGCGGCGGGCCGGTTCACCCCGTTGGGCGCCGCACTCTTCCCTCCGCCTCACCCAGCTTCCGTCCGCCTCATCCAGGCAGCAGGGACAGCCGGACCGTCCGGTCGGGGTTGTCCACGTTGAGGTCGACCAGCGCGATGGACTGCCACGTGCCGAGCGCGAGACGGCCGTCAACGACGGGAACGACCAGCGACGGCGGGATGATCGCGGGCATGACGTGCGAGCGGCCATGACCGCGCGAGCCGTGCGCGTGCCGCCACCGGTCGTCGGCGGGCAGCAGCTCGGCCAGCGCCGCGAGCAGGTCCGCGTCGCTGCCGGCGCCGAGCTCCAGGACGGCCAGGCCGGCCGTGGCATGCGGCACGAAGACCGACAGCAGACCATCGCCCGACCCCGCGACGAACCGCTGCGCGTCGGGCGTGAGGTCCACCACACGTTCCTGGCCACCGGTGTGCACGGACAGCGTGGTGGTTTTCATCCGGGTGTCCATCAGGCTGATTGTCTACCAGGCGGAGCCCCGTAGGTGACGTGGGCGCGGACGACATGTCAACAACGCCACTCGCATCGCACGATTCCCTACCGAAAAGTAACCGACGCGTGCGTGACGACGTCGCGCGAACGGAGCACGATGGAACCAAGGCGCGCGCCTGAAAGCGGGCGGCCACCCCGGCCCCGGGGGCCGAGGCGGCCTCCCGCCACCGCGCGGGCCGAGGAAGCTGGAGACGATCGGCCAGGACGCGGCGTTGCATCGATCATGCGGGTCCCGCATCCGCGCGCACGAGACGTGACACGCAGGCCAGCGGGAACAGATGGGCCGGACGGTCGCGCGAGAAGGACCTTTTCGCGCGCCCCCGGCCCCGGAAGCTTGAGGAGCAGGAGAAGGCGTGGCGCAGGACACAACCCGCAGTTTCTCGGTCATCACCGATGGGCTGCCGAGCCAGCTGCCCGACATTGACCCCGCGGAGACAGGCGAGTGGCTTGAGTCACTCGACGCGGTCATCGAGGAGTCCGGTCGCGGCCGGGCCCGGTTCCTCATGCTGAAACTGCTCGAGCGGGCCCGGGAGAAGGCGGTCGGCGTTCCCGGCCTGACCAGCACCGACTACATCAACACCATCCCGCCGGAGCGCGAGCCCTGGTTCCCGGGGGACGAGCACGTCGAACGCCGCATCCGGGCATACATCCGGTGGAACGCGGCCATCATGGTCAGCCGCGCGAACCGACCCGAGTTCAATGTCGGCGGTCACATCGCTACCTACGCATCCAGCGCGAGTCTGTACGAAGTCGGATTCAACCATTTCTTCCGGGGCAAAGACCACCTGAGTTCGTCGCCCGGAAGTGCCTCCGGTGACCAGATCTTCATTCAGGGTCACGCCTCGCCGGGCATCTACGCGCGGGCGTTCCTGGAGGGCCGGCTCTCCGAGCAGCAGCTCGACGCCTTCCGCCGGGAAAGCGAGCAGGGCGGGCTGTCGTCCTACCCGCACCCCCGGCTGATGCCCGACTTCTGGGAGTTCCCCACCGTGTCGATGGGCCTGGGCCCGATCGACGCGATCTACCAGGCGCGGTTCAACCGATACCTGCTGAACCGGCAGATCAAGGACACCTCCGGCAGCAAGGTGTGGGCGTTCCTCGGCGACGGCGAGATGGACGAGCCCGAGTCGATCGGCGCGCTCGGCGTCGCCGCCCGCGAGGAGCTCGACAACCTGATCTTCGTGGTGAACTGCAACCTGCAGCGCCTCGACGGCCCGGTCCGCGGCAACGGCAAGATCATGCAGGAGCTGGAGTCGCTGTTCCGCGGCGCCGGCTGGAACGTCATCAAGGTCGTCTGGGGCCGTGACTGGGACCCGCTGCTGGCCAAGGACACCGACGGCGTCCTCGTCCACCAGATGAACACCACCCCGGACGGTCAGTTCCAGACCTACACGACGTCGTCCGGCGAGTACATCCGCGAGAACTTCTTCGGCGCGGACGCCCGGCTGCGCCGCATGGTCGCCGACCTCGCCGACGACGACCTGCGCAGGCTCTCCCGCGGCGGCCACGACTACCGCAAGCTGTACGCGGCCTACAAGGCGGCCACCGAGCACACCGGGCAGCCGACGGTCATCCTGGCCCACACCATCAAGGGCTGGACGCTGGGCAAGGACTTCGAGGCCCGCAACGCCACGCACCAGATGAAGAAGCTCACCAAGGCGGAGCTCAAGGAGTTCCGCG
Organism: Frankia sp. AgB32; assembly: GCF_023243045.1. Classification (GTDB taxonomy): domain Bacteria; phylum Actinomycetota; class Actinomycetes; order Frankiales; family Frankiaceae; genus Frankia. The sequence continues at coordinate 85,176 of NZ_JALKFX010000011.1, read as the reverse complement.
ACCGGCTCTACCTGGAGATCCCCGACTCCGCGCTGGCGGGCGACCTGCCGCCCTACTACCAGCCGGGGCCGGACTCCGAGGAGATCCAGTACATGCGGGAGCGCCGGGCCGCGCTCGGCGGTTCCATGCCGAAACGGGTCGTGCGGGCCAAGCCGCTCGCCCAGCCGCCCGCGAAGATCTTCGACGAGCTGCGCAAGGGGTCCGGCAAGCAGCCGGTGGCGACGACGATGGCGTTCGTCCGCCTGCTCAAGGACCTCATGAAGACCAAGGAGATGGGCGCCCGGTTCGTCCCGGTCATCCCGGACGAGGCCCGCACCTTCGGCATGGACGCGATGTTCCCGACGGCGAAGATCTACTCGCCGCACGGGCAGCGCTACGAGGCCGTCGACCGCGAGCTGCTGCTGTCCTACCAGGAGTCCGTGCAGGGGCAGATGCTGCACGAGGGCATCAGCGAGGCCGGCAGCATGGGCTCGGTGATCGCCGCGGCGACGTCCTACGCCACCCACGCGCAGCACATGATCCCGGTCTACGTCTTCTACTCGATGTTCGGGTTCCAGCGCACCGGTGACCAGATGTGGGCGCTGGGCGACCAGCTCGGCCGCGGCTTCCTGCTCGGCGCGACCGCCGGGCGGACCACGCTGAACGGCGAGGGCCTGCAGCACCAGGACGGCCACTCGCTACTGCTCGCCTCGACGAACCCGGCGTGTGTCTCCTACGACCCGGCGTTCGCCTTCGAGGTGTCGCACATCGTCCGCGAGGCACTCGACCGGATGTACGGCGAGCGGGACGACAAGGTGTTCTACTACCTGACCGTCTACAACGAGCCGGTGCCGCAGCCGGCCGAGCCCGAGGGCCTCGACCCGGCCCAGATCATCGCCGGGATGTACCGGTTCCGGCCGGCCCCGAGCCTGCCGGGCGGCGAGGACGAGGGCGCCACGCCGCCGCGGGCGCAGCTGCTGGCCAGCGGCACGTCGATCCACTGGGCGCTGACCGCCCAGGAGATCCTCGCCGCGGACTTCGGGGTCGCCGCCGACGTGTGGTCGGTGACCTCGTGGAACGAGCTGCGCCGGGAGGCGCTGGAGCGGGATCGGGTGAACCTGCTCAACCCCGAGGCGGCCGAGGCCGTGCCGTACGTGACCCGGGTTCTCGAGGGTGCGCCCGGCCCGGTCATCGCCGTGTCCGACTGGATGCGGGCCGTGCCGGACCAGATCTCCCGCTGGGTCCCGCAGCCGTTCACCTCGCTGGGCACCGACGGCTACGGCCGGTCGGACACCCGGGCGGCGCTGCGGCGCCACTTCAAGGTCGACGCCGAGTCCGTCGTCGTCGCCACCCTGGAGTCGCTGGTCCGGGCCGGTGAGGTCAAGGCCAGCACGGTCGAGGAGGCGATCCGCCGCTTCGGCCTGCGGGAGGACACCGACGCCGTGCCGGGTACCGACGGCGCGCGCTGACGGGTCCCACGGGCCGGTCCGGGCCCGCGGTGACGGCCGATCCTGGCCGCCGCCGCGGGCCCGGACTCGTTCCCGCGCCGCCCGGCCCGGCAGCCTCCCCGGACAGGGGCAGGCGGCGCCGGCCGCCGGCACCGCACCCGGCAGCCACGATGACCCGGTCGAGGGGGCACGATCGGCCTCCGGCGGCGCCACCGCCACCCCCGGGCGGAGATCCCACCCACACCGCCGACCGGCCCGCCTGGGCCCCTTGGCGGCCCGTTGCCGGGGCGCCCGGCGCCCGATCGGGCCGCGCGACGGCCACATGACGGCCACGCGGTGCGTCCCGGGCCGTGCCCGCGGCCGACGGATTCGGGCCGGTCTCCACGACCGCGGCCCGGCGGCGGACCGGCACGGGCCGACACAGTCATCGCGCTGCGTGACGACGAGCAGGCTCCACTGACGCGCCAAACGGCCCGAATCCGCCATGCCGAACCGTCCTGCCCCCGCGGGGGCACTCTCGTGCCGGCACCCTCATGCCCCGCCTAATGGCACAACGAGTTCCACATCGGGGCCGCGAACACTAGTCTCACCAGGGTGACATCGGGCAATCCGCGACGCGGAGAACAGCAGCGCGGACCCGGTGCCGACGCCCTGGCCCCAGCACACCGCCCGACGCCGCTACGGTGTCGGAGAGCGACGGTTCATGATCATCTGGGCGCGCGTGCCCGGCCGGCGGGGACACTGCACCGGCTCGCCCGCACGGATTCGGACGACGGCCGCCCGGCGCAGGCCGCGACGGTCGAGGAGGACGAGGTGAACGGTGTCACGACGACCCCAGCACCCGCGGTGGCACCACCCGCGCCGAGGACCGGAGAGCTCGCGGTGACCGTGGCGTCCAGCGCGTCCCGCCAGGCGCCGCGCGACCACCGGCGGGCGGCATGATCCTTCGGGCTCGCCGCATCGAGCGGCTGGAGGAGCATCCCAACCTGCGCGGCATCCTCGGCATCCTCGCCCAGCTCGTGCACACCTCGGACACCGAGCTCGGCGCGCTCGCCGGGGCCTGGCGCAACTCCGGCTACCTCGCCGCCGCCCGCGACAAGGCACTCTCCCCCGACTCGCCGCTGATCGTCGAGGTGCTCGCCGCGTTCGACGCGCTCAGCGCGATCTACGCGGACGACCTCGCCGGCGCGGACTACGTCACCGTCGAGCCGTCGGTCGCGGCCACCGCGCTGCGGGCGATGCGCGACGCCGTCGCCGCGTCCTACTCCCGGCCGATCCTGGGCCGCGCCGAGTACGCCGCGCTGATGCGCCCGTGGCGCGCCGTCTACCCGCGGGCCCGCTCGCACGAGCCCGACCTCGGCCCGGCCGCCGCGGACGTCAAGCGGGTGCTGGCCGCCCTGCCGGTACTGGCCGGACGCTGCCACGACCCGGACAGCCTGGAGGTCTTCGACGGCCTGCTGGTCAGCGCGCTGACCAGGGACGACGGCGCGCACCAGCAGGCGATGGACGCCGCGTTCGCCAGTGCCGTCGTCACCGGCCGGCGCCGGGTGTGGACGCTGGTGCGCCGCAGCGCCGCCGAGGGCTTCTGGCGGCTGTGCCCGGACTGCCGGGGCCGCCGCCTGGCCACCGAGTCCAGCGAGGACCACCGGGTGATGGAGCTCTGCGCGGACCTGGCGTGTGCGCTGCTCGTCGAGGACCTGCTCGACGCCGACCAGTTCTCCCAGCTCACCCGCCCGCTGCACACCCTCATCCCGTTGCAGCACCGCGGCGGCGGCTGAGCCGCCAGGACGGCCTGGGACCCTCGTCGCGACGCGGGCGGTAGACGATCAGACGGGCGGCGCTCGGCGAGATCACGATGCGCTCGACGCCCTCGGTGACCTCGCCGTCGCACGCGAACGGCAGCGCCCCGGCCTGCGCCGAGGAGATGAGCACCCGTTCCACGGTGCGCTGCTCGTAGACCCGGCTGCGCCCGAGCCGGCCGGTGAGCACGCCGCCGACGAGGCGCAGCCGCGCCGCCGGTGCCGCCGCGTCCACGACGCGGAGGTCGAGCTGGGCCTCGTCGAGCCGGCTTCGGTAGGTCGGGGCGAAGCCGTCGGGATGGTAGACCCCGTTCCCGACGAAGATCAGCCAGACCCGCCGGCGCTCGCCGTCGATCTCGACGTCGAACGGCGGTTCGTTGCGCAGCACCCAGCACAGCGCGATGATCATTGCCGGCCATTTGCCGAGGCGGCGCTCGAAGCGCTCCCGCACGGCGACCATGTCCGGATAGCCGCCGAGGCTCGCCGTGTTCACGAAGACGCGGGAGAACCGGTCGAACCCGGCGGAGATGCCGTCCGCCCGGCCCAGGTCCACGGCGACCGCCGAGCCGGCCAGGATCGCCTGTACCGAGTCGCCGGCGCCGCCCAGGCCCAGGTCCGCGGCGAAGTGGTTGAGCGTGCCCGCGGGGAAGACAGCCAGCGGCGTGCCCCGGGCCAGCGCGAGCTGTGCCGCGGAGTTGATGCTTCCGTCGCCGCCGGCGACGCCGAGCACCCGCGACGAGTCCGCTGCGGTCGCCAGCGCCGCGTCCATGTCGTCCCCCGGCCCGACCTCGACGACCTTCGCCCGCGGCAGGTCGGCCCGCAGGACGGCCAGCAGGTCGCCGTGGTTGCCCTGGCCCGACCGGGCGTTGACGACGACGGTGAGGCCCTCCCCCTCGGGCAGGGCGGGCGCCCAGGCCGACGCCGGGCTCGCCCGCGCCGGCACCCAGGGCCGGCGCGGCATGACCTTCGTGGTCAGCAGCGCGGCGCCGACGCCGAGCGCGGCACCCGCCAGCACGTCCCCGGGATAGTGCACCCCGACGTATACCCGGGAGAACGCGACCGTCGCGGCGAGCGCGGCCACCGGCACGGCGGCGCCCGGCGAGTCGAGCGCCACCCCGGTCGCGAAGGCGGCGGCGGAGGCGGCGTGCCCGGACGGGAACGAGAACGTCGTCAGATCCCGCGACAGCCGCCGCAACGCCGGAATGCCGTGCGTCGGCGGCCGGTCCCGACGGAACACCAGCTTCGCCGGGCCGTTGGCGAGCACGCTCGCCGTGCCGAGCGCGAGCAGGCCGCGGGCGGCCGCCGGGCGCCGGCGCCCCTTCGTCGCCCCCAGCGCCCCCGCCACGCCCCACCACAGCAGCCCGTGGTCGGCGGCATGCGACAGCCGCGGCAGGACCGGGTCGAGCAGCGGCCGTCCCCCCGCGAGGGACGCGAACAGCGACCGGTCGGCCCGCAGAAACGCCTCGGCGAAGGTCCGGCCGAGCTCGATGTCGCGGCGCATCAGCCGCCGTGCCCGCCGGCCGACCGCTCCGGCGCCGGGCGCGCGGGGCACCCGCGCCCCCGGATCCGCCTGCCACAACCGGATCAGACGACTGACTGACGGGCCCACCGATCTCGCCACCACGCCGGCACCGTACCCACCCTGACGGCGGTTCGATCACCTGGGGCGCACGTCACACCCGCCGGGGCCGGACCCCGCCGGTCCCGACCCCGACCGGTCAGCCGGTCAGCCGGTCAGACCGTGACGGCTGGCTGGCCGCTGCCCCGGCGAGGCGCCGGTGGACGCGGGACAGGCGCCGGCCGCGGAAGAGCGCGGCGCGGCTCGACCGTGCGCCCGGTCGGCAGGATCTCCCCTGTGTCCTCGAAGAGGATCACGCCGTTGCAGAGCAGGCTCCAGCCCTGGTCCCAGTGCTGGCGGGTGACCCGCGCGGCATCCCGGTCCGCGCCGTCCGCGGCGGGGCACGGCGGGGAGTGCGGGCAGCCCCGCCGCGGCGGGGCCGCCGTGCGGGGGGCCGCGGCGCCGACGGGGAGCTCGACGCCGCTGACGGGCGCCGCGCTGGAGGAGGGCTTCGGGTCGTCGCGCAGCGCCGTGGGCAGCTGCGCCTCGTCTGGAACACGAACACCTTGCACGGGCACCAGACGTTACGCCTCCCCGTAAGAAGCGTCACACCGAGGCGCGCGCGACGGGGTCGGCGTGTCAGCGCCGCCCCTTTGCCCTTCGGGACACAACCGGCCCTGACCTGGGTAGACGGACATCGCGACAGGTTTACGGCCCACGGGAGAGACCACCCGGTGTCCGAAAGGAGGCACCGGTACCGGGACGGGATTAGCAGATCTGTAGGTTACGAATCCGCGGCCGGGCGATCCGTGGCGACGGCCGCCAGAATGGCTCGCGTCGGTCCCGCCGCATCCGACGGCCTGATCGCCGTCGGCCGGCCCGGCTGGCGGGGGTCGGCCGGGCATGGGTGCGGACGGCCGCCGACGACGGTCGCGGACCCACCCGGCCATGGAGGGGGTACGACGATGGAGGGTGCCACCGGCATCGGCGCCGGCACCGCCGCGGGAGCCCAGGGACGGGACGCGGTGGTCGAGCCGGTCCCGACGATCGACCCGGCCCGGCCGGTCGACATGGCCCGGGTGGTCGAGGTCTCGGTCGTCATGCCGTGTCTCAACGAGGCGGACTCCGTCGGCGTGTGCGTCCGCAAGGCGCTCGACGGGCTGGCGACGGCCGGCGCCGTCGGCGAGGTCGTCGTCGTCGACAACGGCTCGACGGACGGCTCGGCCGAGGTCGCCAGCGCGGCCGGCGCCCGGGTCGTGCCCGAGGCCCGCCGCGGCTACGGCAACGCCTACCGGGCCGGCTTCGCCGCCGCCCGGGGCCGGCTCATCGTGATGGGCGACGCCGACGACACCTACGACTTCTCCGACCTGTCCGCGCTGCTCGCCCCACTGCGCGCCGGACGGGCGGACTACGTGCTCGGGTCGCGCTTCGCCGGGAACATCATGCCGGGCGCGATGCCCTGGCTGCACCGCTACGTCGGCAACCCGGTACTCACCGGCATCCTCAACCGGCTGTTCGACGTCCGTTCCTCCGACGCCCACTCCGGGATGCGGGCCTTCAGCCGCGAGGCCTACCTGCGGATGCGGCTGCGCTGCGAGGGGATGGAACTGGCCAGCGAGCTGGTCATCGCCGCCGGGCGGGCCGGGCTGCGGATCGAGGAGGTGCCGATCACCTACCACCCGCGGGTCGGCGACTCGAAGCTGCACTCGCTGCGGGACGGCTGGCGGCACCTGCGCTTCATGCTGATGCTCGCGCCGCGGCACCTGTTCGTCCTGCCCGGCCTGGTCCTGCTCGGGCTCGGGCTGCTCGGCCAGGCGGTGCTGCTGCCCGGCGCGCTCGACGTCGGCTTCCACCGGTTGGACCTGCACTTCTCGGTCCTGTTCGCGCTGCTCGCGCTGCTCGGCTGGCAACTGGTGCTGCTCGGCGTCTGCGCGGACGTGCACAACCACGCGGTCGGCTGGCAGGAACGCCGCCGCTGGCCGCTGCCGCTGGTGCACCAGCTGTTCACCCTCGAACGCGGGCTGCTGCTCGGCGGCGGGCTGTTCGCCGTCGGGTTCGTCGTCGACGCCGTCGTGCTCGTCCGCTGGCTGGCCAACGACATGGGCGTCCTCAACGAGATGCGCCCCGCCCTGCTCGCGATGACCCTGATGGTGCTCGGCGCCCAGACCGCCTTCGGCTCGTTCTTCCTGCGCCTGCTGACCGCCGGCCCCAGCGGCGAGCACCAGCGCGACACCGGGCGGCCCGACGGAAACCCGCCGCGGGACCGCTCCGGCGGCCTGTCGCGGGTCGGCCGGCGTCCCGAGGAATCGGACCAGCCGGCCAGGGCCGTCGGGTTCTGACGGACAACGCACGCAGGATGGCCGATCAGGGCGTGTACCCCGACCTCGCGACCGCTGGGCCGCCCGGTCCGGCGGCGGACGCCCCGGTCCTGCTCGGTGGCGCGACCGGACCAGGCGGAACGGACCCCCCGGTCACCAGCACGCGCCGCCGGGTCCTGCGGCACCTGCCCTTCGCCGTCATCGCCGTCGTGGGGCTGGGCCTGCGGGCCCTGACCGCCTACGCCTACCGGCCCGCCTTCGAGTTCAGCGGCGACTCGTATGCCTATCTACGTCTGGCGCCGCTGCACGCCCCCGACCCGATGCGGCCGGCGGGCTATCCCGCGTTCCTGCGCCTGCTGTCGTTCACCGACAGCCTCTGGTGGGTCACCATCGTCCAGCACGCCGCCGGGCTGGCCCTCGGCGCGGCCCTGTACGTGCTGCTGGTGCATCGCCGGGTGGCGGCACCGATCGCCGCGCTCGCCGCCGCCCCGGTCCTGCTCGACGCCTACGAACTCGTCCTCGAGCACTACGTGATGGCCGAGACGTTGTTCGCCGTCCTCCTGGTCGGCGCGATCATGGCGTTGACCTGGTCGGGCCGGCCGTCGGTGTGGGCGTGCGGGCTAGGTGGGCTGCTGCTGGCCGCCGCCGGCCTGGTCCGCACGATCGGCATCCCCGTCGCGGTGCTCGTCGTCGGCTACCTGCTGGTGCGCCGCATCGGCTGGCTACGCCTGGCCAGCTTCGTCGTCGCCCTCGCCGTGCCGCTGGCCGCCTACGCGGCCTGGTTCCACGACGCCCACGGGAAGTTCGCGCTGACCGGCGGCGACGCCGTGTGGACCTACGGCCGGGTGGCGCCGATCGCCGACTGCGACCGGCTGCACCTGAGCACGGCGCAGCTCGTGCTGTGCTCGCCCCACCCCGTCGCCGAACGACCCGATCCCAGCTACTACGTCTGGAACGGCAACAGCCCGCACCGGCGGCTGCCCGGAACCGCCGACGAACAGGACGCCCTGCTGCGCGACTTCACCAAACAGGTGATCCGCCACCAGCTCGGCGACTACGTGCGGATGGTCGGCGGTGAGATCGTCCACTACTTCCGGCCCGGCCGGCCGATCGGACAACGCGACTGGCCCGACGCCACCTGGCGGTTCCCCGCCGCGCACGTGCCCCGCTATCTGCACAACAGCGAGCCGCTGCTCGCCTTCCACGGCGACGGCGCCACCCGGGTCACCGAGGAACCCGCCGCCGGCCACCTGCGCGGTTACCAGCGCTACGGCTTCACCCCCGGCCCGGTGTTCGCCGGGCTGCTTGCCCTGGCCCTGATCGCGATCGTGGTGCCGGCGCGGCGGCGCGCCCCGCGGCTCGGGGTGCGTGGCGCCCCCGCCCGCCGCCGCTGGCGCGACCAGACGCTCGAACACCGACGGCTGCGCGCCGACATCGCGCTGCTCGCGGCGGTCGGCCTGACCATGCTGGTGGTACCCGCGGCGACCGTCTGTTTCGACTACCGGTACATGCTGCCCGTGCTTGTGCTGTTTCCCCCCGCCGCCGCGCTCGCCACCCGCCGGCTTGTACTGGTCCGCCGATCCCGCCGCGAACCGGACGAGGTCGTCGCCGACTCCCTCTGGGCCCCCGCACTCCCCCAGGCCACATTTCCCCAGGCCGCCCGCGCTGGAGCCGGCCGCCCTGACGCCGCCCGCGCCGACGCCGCTGAGCGGGCCGCCGCTGAGCGGGCCGCGCCGACTTCGGCGGCCACGGCGACGGGTAAGGACCCGTCAGCTCCGCACGACACGTCCGCCCCGGAGCACACGTCCGATCGGGCGGACGTGCCAGCGCCGGAGGACACCTCGGGTCTGGAAGACACGTCGGGTCTGGAGGACCTGTCGGGTCTGGAGGATCTGTCGGCTCCGCCGGCACCGGGCGCCGCGGCGCCGGCCCTGCCGACGGGGCGGCGCCCGCCCCCCCCCGGGGGGGGGACCCGCCCCCCGCCCCCCCCCGCGCCCGCCCCCCGCCCCCCCCCCCCCGCGGGGCCCGGGGGCGCGCGCGGCGGGCCCCGG
>NZ_JALKFX010000011.1:0-76013 GCF_023243045.1 Frankia sp. AgB32 | reverse complement strand
CGGGGGCGGGGCGGGCGCAGCGGCGGCCCCCCCGGCCCCCCCCCCCCCCGGCCCCGGCCCCCCCCCGGGGGGGGGGCGGGCGCCGCCGCTGAGGGGATCCCGGCTCACGTCGCCCGGCGGCGCCGGCCCCGTGCCGTCAGCGCTGCCAGGTCAGGCCAAGCCGGGGTGCCTCCATCGCCGGGCAGGTGTCCATCACCACGGCCAGGCCCGCCTGCTCGGCCCGCGCCGCGGCAGCCTCGTCGCGGACGCCGAGCTGTAGCCACACGCTCCCGGCCCCGATCTTCACCGCCTCGTCGACCACCGGGCCCGCCAGTTCCGAGCGGACGAACACGTCCACCACGTCCACCGGGAACGGGATGTCACTGAGACGGGCGTAGCCTCGCTCCCCGGCGATCGTGGGGGCCGACGGGTGGACCGGCACGACCCGTTTGCCGTTGCGGCGCAGGTACTCCGCGATCGAGTACGCGGTCCGCCCGGTGTTTGCGGACAGCCCGACCACCGCCCAGGTCTCGGTGTCGGCCAGCAGGTGCCGGATGGTGGCGTCGTCTCCGTAGCGCATGTCCTACGTCAACAGCGGCGGCGGCCGGCGTCATCCGGCCACCCGCCCGGAACGCCAGCCGACCGGAACGCCAGCCGACCGGATCGACGGCCCGGATTGCCCGCCGGGGATCGGTATCGTCTCGATGCGGATGCCCGACCAGCGCGGCGGGCCGGTCCTGGAGGCAGCATGGGCGACGTCGCGGCCGTGGTGTTCGATCTCGACGGTGTCCTGGTCGATTCCGAGCAGGTCTGGGACGAGGTGCGCCGGGCCTACGTCGGCGAACGAGGTGGCCGCTGGGAGGCCGACAGCACCCGCCGGATGATGGGCATGAGCACCGCCGAATGGTCCGGCTACCTGGCGAGCCTCGGCGTGGCCGGCACCCCGGACGACATCGCCGCCGACATCCAGCGTGCCATCGCCGAGCGGTACGGCGCGTCCGCACCGCTGCTACCCGGCGCCGCCGACGCTGTCCGCGCGCTGGTGTCGCTGGCGCCCCTGGCCGTCGCCAGCTCGTCCCCGCGGACGCTCATCGAGCTGGTGCTCGCGCATGCCGGGCTGACCGACCTGTTCGCCGAGGTCGTCTCCTCGGAGGAGGTCGCCCGCGGCAAACCGGCGCCGGATGTCTACCTGGAGGCGGCCCGCCGGCTCGGCGTTCCCGCCACCGGCTGCGTCGCGATCGAGGACTCCACCAACGGCCTGCGCTCCGCCGCGGCCGCCGGCATGGCCGTCATCGCCGTTCCGAACCACCACTTCCCGCCGGAGGAGGAGGCCCTGCGCCTCGCCCACGCCCGCATCACCTCGACCGCCGACCTCACCCCCGACCTCGTCCGCGCCGCCGCCAGCCACCACCAGCCCTGACGCATCACCAGCCTCACCTCCCGAGCCCCGGCCCCACCGGCCCCGCCTCGGCCGCCTGGCCTCGGCGGCCATGCCCCCCGCGCGTGGCCCCGGCGCCGTGATCCCGGCCGCCGAGCTCGCGGCGGCGCAGGTGCACGGGAACAAGCCGTACATGGGACAAAACGGGTCTCCTGGCCCGCCACCGCCAGCGCACGGCCTCGTTCGCCTGGGCGTGCGCGAAGGGCCGTCACCCGGGCAGCGGGACGCATAGGATCTTCTCGTGGACAACCTGGACGTCGTCCTCGCCCGGGCCGCATGCTGCGGGCGAGGGGCGCGGCGGTCACGAGCGGCGGGCCGTCGGCAGTGAGCGACAAGCACGAGGTCACCCTGTCGGCGTCAGCCGAGCGGGACCTGGCCAAGCTGGCCGAGCTGACCCGCAGCGAGGTGCGCGGCTTCCTCGATGGCAAGCTGCGCGACGATCCCCGCAAGGCGGGCACCCCGATCCCCGGCGAGCAGGTCGGCATGTTCGAGGCGACGACCGGCACCTGGCGGGTCCTCTACCGCGTCGATGCCAACACCAGGACCGTGCGCGTCATGGTCATCGGCCCGCGCGGATCGCGCACCCGCATCGTCCCCACGGCCAACCGCTCCGGCACCGCCGCCGGCTGGCGCCGCATCTGACCCCTGGATCCGGCCCTACCCGGGCTGGCTGAAGGGACGGCCGGCCGTCAGGAGACGTTGACGTCAGGAGACGTTGACGCCGAAGTCGAGGGCGATGCCGCGCAGGCCGGTGGCGTAGCCCTGACCGACGGCGCGGAACTTCCATTCGCCGCCGTAACGGTAGAGCTCGCCGAAGATCATCGCGGTTTCGGTGGAGGCGTCCTCGGTCAGGTCGTAGCGGGCGACCTCGGCACCGGTGGCCGCGTCGGCGATGCGGATGAACGCGTCGCGGATCTGGCCGAAGGTCTGCCGCCGGGTGTCGGCGTCGTAGATCGAGACCGTGAAGACGACCTTCGCGGCCTGCGAGGTCAGCGTGCGCAGGTCGACCGTGACCTGCTCGTCGTCGCCGCCGCCACCGCCGACCAGATTGTCGCCCTGGTGCTGGACCGCGCCATCCGGGCTGACCAGGTTGTTGAAGAAGATGAAGTAGCTGTCGGAGAGCACCCGACCGGCCTCGTTCACGACGATCGCGCTGGCATCGAGGTCGTAGTCGGCCCCGCTGGTCTGGCGGACCTTCCAACCCAGCCCCACCGTCACGACCGTGAGGTTGGGGGCGACCTTGCTCAGCGAGACATTCCCGCCTTTGGACAGCGACACCGACGTCATGGGAACACCCTATTACCTATGACGTGACAGGCCACTCACACATTCGCGGTCCGTACGTCTTCGGACGACCTGGGCTCGGGACGGCGGCCGGGCGCGGCCGTCAGCCGGCGTCGGCGAGCCGCCAGCGGTCCGGACTGCCGGCGTCGACCTTGGCCACGCCGTTCGCGGCCAGGCAGGCGAGGTAGGCAAGCGTGTCGAACACCGCGGTCCGCAACGCGACACCCGTGAGCTCGCGCAGCGGGCGGCGCCAGGTCACCCGGTCGGTCAGCTCCCAGGGGGTGCTGGCGTCGGCGCGCAGGCCGGCGACCAGCTCGGCGAGCCGGCCGCCGTGCAGCGCGTCGAGCTCGGCGAGGCGGTGCTCCAGGGCGGTGAAGCGGTGCTCGTGGGCCGGCAGCACCTCGGCGACGTCGAGGTCGCGCAGTCGAGCCAGCGACCGCAGGTGGTCGCCGAGCGGATCGGGGTTGTCCTCGCTCGGCAGCGGGGTCCCGACCGCGGTCACGGGCAGGACATGGTCGCCGGAGAGCAGCAGCCGGTTCGCGGGCTCCCAGAAACACAGATGCCCGGGCGAGTGGCCGGGGGTCCACAGCGCGCGCAGGTCCCAGCCGGGGACATCAGGACGGTCCCCGTCCTCAAGCAGGACGTCGGGGCGCGCCAGGTCGCGGAACACCAGCTGGCCGCCGCCGAGCAGTGCCTCGGTGACGTCCGCGGGCACGCCGGCGCGGGCCAGCGTCGCGGCGAGGCGATCTTCGGAGCCCTCCTCCATCCGGTCGAGCAGCGCCGCGTCGAGGGGATGCAGGGACATCCACGCGCCGGACGCCGCCCGGACCCGGCCGGCCAGCCCGTGGTGGTCGGGGTGCGCGTGGGTGACGATGACGCCCCGCACCTCGGCGACGGAGGTGCCGATCGCGGCCAGTCCGGCGGACAGCGCCTCGAAGGTCCCGTCGTCATCCCAGCCGGCGTCGATCAGGTAGGGCCCGGCGGGCGTCTCGAGGACATGCACGATCGTGTAGGCGGGACGGGCGACGGGCAGCGGAACCGGCAGGCTCCACAGCCCGGGCCGGACCTGCTCCAGCGGCGGCACCGGACGGGGACGGGTGGACGGCGGTTCGCCGCGGCGCTGCGCGGGCGGCGCCAGGCGCCGCCCGAGGTCGGACATGGTCATGGTCGCGTCCCTCCAGCGGGTTCGGGTCTCGGCGGCGGGGCCGCACGACGACGCACCCACCACGCGCCGAATCCGATTTGAGCGTACCCACCGTGCCGGCGGTGATCGGCGCGTCAGGACTGCCGGGTGGGCGGAGCCACACCTGCTGGACGGCCCAGGAGGATGCGCACCGGCGATCGCCGCCGCCGGGTCATTCCACGAACAGGCGCCGGAAATTCCCGGTAGGCAGGGCTCCCCATATCCGTCTCCGGTAACCGGGCAACCGGATAGCGGCACGCCGCGCGGCCGATGCCCGGCCGCGCGCCCGGGTCGGCGGCGGATCGTCCGGGATCTCCGCGCCTACGTACACAGCAACCCACACGCCGGAAAGAGGGCACTGAATCCCGGGGCGGCTTCCGCCCGGCCGGACGCCGGCCCACCCCCCCCACCCGTGGGCCGGCGCCGAGTGGCCACCGGTGGACGCGCACTGTCCCGCGACAGGACCCGACCCGGGCGCGCCGCCGCCGGCGCGCGGCAGCCGACCCCGCCAACCGGCTATGCGATGTCCGGTACGTGGCCAGAGTGGATCGCACACGCCAACCCCTGGCCAGGGACTACTCGCCAATGTGACCGCAGGACCAGGCGAGGACACCGGTCGGACCTTGGCTAGCGGGCATGGAGCTGAGATGATGACGGTAGCCGCCCGGCACCCCCCGAGCCGGGCGGCACCATCATGTGCGCGGCGGGCCTTCGCCCGCGCCGCCAGGCCCGCCAGGTTCTCGGAGCCGCCGCGCTGCCCCTGCGCCGGTGGCGACGGGACGCCTGCGGCGTGGTCGCTCCTTATAGATCTTCGGCTGGCCAGATGAGATCGGCACGATGGCGATCTCGGACGGAAAGGCCCTAGTTCGTCGGACAGGGCAGCACGGCCAGCGATCCCGATGCCTGCGAGTGCCGTCCGTTCAGATCCGTGACGGTGACGCTGTACGTGATCGTGCCGGTGTCCTGGGACGCGGTGAGCGCAGCGGTCCAGGTCGAGCGGTCCCCCGACTGCGGGCCGAGGCTCATCGCCAGGTCCTGGCTCTGCCCGCCCGGGAGAGTCGCCGCCAGTTCCACCGCGAAGATGCCGGTGCCGTCCTCGGCCGTCACCGTCACCGTCGACCTGGCGGGGTCGGCGCCGGGGCTGGGCGACGGCCCGCAACCCGACCGCACCACCGAGTCCGGGGCGTTGGTCACCGCGGTGATGCGCGGCGATCCGTCCACGCTCGCGGTGATCCGCACGTCGGCGCCGCCGACCCCGTTCTCCGCCGCGACCGGCACCGTCACGTCGACCGGACCCACCGGCGCGGTGCTGCGGTTCAGCGTGATCATCAGCGGGACGTTCGCGCCCGGGTCGACCCGACGCTCCTTGGGCACGACGGCGAGCCAGGCGGGCGTGGTCCCGACGACGACGTCGACCGCCGCCGTGCCTTCGCCGCGCAGGTCGAGCCGCCAGGTCGAGTCGACCGCGCCCAGATCGACCGTGGTGGCGCTCAGCCCGAGCACCGGCCCGCTGGGTCGCGGCGCCACCGGCACCCCGGTGGCCTGCGCCCGGCCGCCGACGCGGCCGCCGACGCGGCTGCCGGCACTCGGCGCCGGCGATGGCGACACGACGGCGCCGGTCGGCTCCAGGAACGGCGGGGCGGCGGCGGACGAGGCGGCCACCCCCGCCCGCGCTCGGGCGCTCGGCGAGGCGGAACTGGCCGTCAGCACGTCGGGCGCGGCGCCCTGCGACGACACGCGCCGACCGCTCGGCGCGCCGACCGGGCTGCCATGCCCGTCACCGGTGAGCCGGAAACGGACGAACACCAGGCCACCGACCAGCACCACCAGCGCGAGCACCACGGAGACGATGCGGCCCCACCGAATGGGGAGGATGCGGCCGGAGCGGCCCCAGGGCGAACGGTGACGCCCGGCAGAACCGGGACCCCCCGCGACATCGTGCGTCATCACGGACGAGGCTAAGCCGACGGATCACCTCCAAAAGGCCAATTGACTCGTTTGCGTCACCGGATCCGCAAACAATTCACTCAGTTTCATCCACGTGACGGGTCGTGCTCGCTGGCGATCGCCGCGCGGCCCGGCGTCCCCACCAGATCCACCAGGACAGCGTCCAGGTGACCATCGCGAAACCGAACAGGAGATCCTCGACCGGCGCGTACGCGATCCGCGGCCCGAGGATGGCCCCCCGGTCGTAGACGACGATGCCGAAACCGGTCAGCACACCGTTGGCGATCAACTGGAACACCACGATGATCGCGTACGAGACCCAGAAGATCCGTCGGGTGAGCAGCCTGGTCCGCAGCAGCCACAGGTCGGCGATCACCGCCCCCGCGACCCCGGCCGCCGCCAGCTCCGTGTAGCTCACCCGCCGCCGCCACCTCGACCGCTGCCGTCCCGGCCCTCGCTGCCGTCGCTCGCGGGCCTGCCGCCGGCAGGCTCCCCGGGTGCGGGTCTGCCCGGCGGCGGTTCGTCGCCCGCGCGCCAGCCGCGCACCGATCGGACCGCTTCCAGGGTGAGGATCGAACAGACCGGGACGACCAGGAAGAACAGCAGCTCGTCCAGGGGCAGCCGGCCGGGCAGGCGCAGCCCGGTGATG
The DNA here is from genome assembly GCF_023243045.1 of Frankia sp. AgB32. Taxonomy (GTDB): domain Bacteria; phylum Actinomycetota; class Actinomycetes; order Frankiales; family Frankiaceae; genus Frankia. The sequence continues at coordinate 69,533 of NZ_JALKFX010000011.1, read as the reverse complement.
CTCCGCCGGTCGAAGGTCCAGTGCCCGGCGGCGATCGCGTACAGGTCCCAGGCGACGAAGACGGCCAGCACCGGCACCAGCGTCAGCGCCAGCCGGCGGGATCTGGCGTAGACCCGGGTGCCGAGCAGCAGTTCCAGCGGCGCCGTGCCGAGCAGGCAACCGGCGAGGACGGCCAGATAGCTCAGGTGCCGCATCGACGGGCGGGCTGGCAGGGGTGGCCGGCGCTCAGGCGCCGCGCAGCCGGCGAGCGAGGTCGGCGGCGATCGCGGCCGGATCCGCGGCGGCGGTCAGCGCGCGCACGACCACGACCCGGCGCGCGCCGGTGGCGAGAATCTCGTCGAGGGTGTCCGGAGCGACGCCGCCGGTGACGAACCAGGGTTTCGCGCCGGGTTCGAACGGCGGGGCGTGCCGGGCGGCGAGCCGGGGCAGGCCGAGGCCGACCGGCGGTCGGCCCAGCTTCGTCGGCGTGGCGTGGACCGGACCCACGCACACGTAGTCGACCTCGGGGTCGGCCAGCGCGGCGAGGAACTCGTCGGGGCTGTGCGTCGACTGGCCGATCAGCACGTCCGGGCCGACCAGCCGGCGCGCGAAGGCCGGCGGCACGTCGTCCTGGCCCACGTGCAGGATGTCGACGCCGGTGAAGGCGGCGAGGTCGGCCCGGTCGTTGGCGCTGACGAGCGTGCCCCGGGCGGCGCCGGCCGCCTGGATCTCGCGCAGGGCACGGACCTCGTCCGCCCATTCCAGGTTCTTCTCCCGGAGCTGGACGAGATCGACGCCGCCGCGGCCGGGCGGACCGAGGACGGCGTCGAGGAACGGCGTGAACTCGGCATGGCGGGGCGTGCACAGGTACAGCCGCGCGTCGGCGAGGCGCCGCAGCCGCTCGGCCCGCGGGTCAGCCACCGGCGACGGCACGCACGACCTCCAGGATGTCGCCGTCGGCGAGCCGGACGGCGGCGGACTCAGACGTGGTCAGCGCCGCGCCGTTGTGCTCGACGACCACCGAGCCGGGCCGCAGGCCGAGCTCGGCGAGCAGCTCCGGCAGCGGCTGGCCGGCGGGCACGTCCCGGGTCGCGCCGTTGACGACGACACGAGCAGCGGACGGCGGCGCGGGGGCGGGCGGCGGGCTGTCGGCCATGACCCGACCCTACGGGAGCACCACCGGCACCATTGCCCGGACAGGTCAGATGCCCGGACAGGTCAGAAGGCCAGGGCCTGGGCGCGGCGTTTGACCTCCTTGCCGCGGTTCTCGTTCAGCGCCCGCACCGGGGTGCCCGGCAGGCTCGGATCCTCCCGGAACAGCCACTCCAGCGTCTCGTCGTCGTCGAAACCGGCGTCGGCCAGCAACGTGAGCAGCCCGGTCAGTCCCTTGACCACCGCGCCGTCCTGGATGAACTCCGCCGGGATCCGCAGGACGCCGTCCTCCCGCCTGGCCAGCAACGTGCGCTCACGCACCATCTGTCGAACGCGGGTCACGGGGACCTGCAACTGCTCCGCAACGTCGGGCAGGGTCAGCCAATCCATGGTCAACAGTAAACACCTCAGGTCAGGCGACCCGCGGGGTCACCTCGGCGCGATCTGTTCCCCGCCGGCCGCCGCCGAGCGCACCGCCGCCTCCAGCACCGCGACCACCGGGCGGGCGGCCTCGACGCCGCAGCCCCGCAGCGGCCAGCCCGAGACGAGCAGGTCGGCGAGCTCGCGGTAGAACCGCACAGCGGAGCTTTCCCGCGCGCCGGCCACGGGATACCGGGTGCGCACCCCGTCGTGGGTGACGAGCAGTACCGCGTCGGGGCCCGGCAGGTCGTCGTCGCCATCGCCGAACGCGGGCGGGCCCGCGTGGCGGCCCCCGGGACGCGCCGCCGGCCCGTCGCCGTCGGCGCCCGGATCCGCGGCGGCGCCGTCGAGGACGAGCGCGCCGGCGCTGCCGAGCACCTCCAGCCGGGGCCGCGGCGCCCCGGCGAGGTCCGACACGATGACCTGCGCCTCGGCGCCGCCGGCGAAGCGCATCAGCAGCCTGCTGTGGTCGGCGTTGCTGACGTGGTACCAGACCCGCTTGACCGACGAGGCGCTGACCCATTCGACCGGTTCGTCGACGAGGGCCAGGATCTGTTCGATGGCGCCGGCCCCGCGGTCGAAGAGCTGGCCGCCGCTGATCCGTTCGTCGTCGTGCCAGCTGCCGGCCGGCCGGTGCCGGCTGCCACAGTGCGCCGCCACCCACAGCGGCTCACCGACCGCGCCGCGGCCCAGGGCCGCGCGCAGCGCCTGGTAGGCCGGGTCGCCCGGGCCCTCGGCGTGGACGGCGAGGACCCGGGAGCGGGCGTTCGCCAGCTCGGCGAGCTGGTCGACGTCAGCGGCCGCCATGCACAGCGGGCCCTGAACGACGACGTGCTTGTCGGCCTCCAGCGCGCGGCCAGCCCATTCCAGTCGGCTGTGGGTCGGCGTGGCCACCACGATGACTGCCAGCTCCGGATCGTTGACCAGGTCGTCGGGGTCCTCCACCCGCCGCGGTGCGCGCGGGCCGGCATGCGGGGCCGGGCGGGGCGCGCCGCCGTCGCAGATCGCGGTGAGCGCCAGCCCGTCGGTGACCTCGATGGCGCCGCGGTGCGTCGCGGCGAGGTCGGGCGTGCCGAGCAGGCCGATGCCGACCGGCGGCGCGTCGAGCTCGCCGAGGCAGTGCCGCAGCCACCGGCCGACCAGCCGGTGGTAGGCGGGATCGGCGAGAACCTCCGGCCCGGTGCCGAGGGTGAACATGCCCAGGCCGGTCGAGGGCCGCCAGGTGCAGATCGGGTGGTCGGTCATCCCGTGGCGGACCAGGATCAGCCGTTCGACGTCGTCGGCGATCTTCTCCGGGATCACCCAGGATTCCCGGGGGCGGAAGTCCGCCGCCCGGGCCATGATCGCCTCACCCTGCGGCCCGGCGCGCAGTCCGAGTTCGTACGGCGGCGTCGCCCGGCCGGGAACCAGCCCGGAGGACTCGGCCAGCGGGCTGTCCGCGGGCAGGGAGCGCACGGTCGGACCGGCGAGCAGCACCGGGACGGATTTCCGGGCGCGGTCGAGCAGTTCCTGTTCGACGTGATCGAGCGGCCGGTCGATGAGGACGAGAAGCGCGTCCGCCGACCGCGCCGAGGTCGGGCCTAGACCCGCTGCGCGCAGATGGTCGCCGAGCGCGTTCACACCGGGCAGGTTCGACACCAGGTGAATGCGAGGCACGCCCGGCACTCTAGTGCGCCCCCCCGCCTTGTCCTCATTCGGGTGGAGAAGTCGCTACCCGATCATCCCGACATTGCGCACTTTTTACCTTTCATCGCTCCTGAAGCGAACGGCGTCCATCGCCATCAGACCCGGGACCGTTTACGTGCGAAAAAGTTCATATACCACGAAACTTGCCACAATCTGGCAGCACCACGCGGCGGTTCCGGTCGACCCGCCGCGGGCTCACGACGCCGCCACCAGCTCCTTCATCGTCACGTCGACGTTGGCGAAGGCCGTCCGGTCCACTCCGCCACCGGCCGCCATCAACCGCCGAGCCGGGGCCATGTCCATCGGGCGGGCCACGGTGACCAGCGCCCGCAGGGCCCCGTCCGGCGCGAACCAACCAGCGGACCAGCCGGGCGGGCGGGCGCCGTCGGACGGGTCGGGCGCATCCGGGTCACCCCGCCAGACCAGCTCGTCCGCAGCGTCCCAGCGGCCGGCGAACTGCACCATCCGGCGGAACTGGTCCGACCAGAAGTAGGGCACCGGATTGTAGATCGCCGGCTCGGCCCCGTCCTGCCCACCATCCTCCGCGCCGAGGGCGACCAGCAGGGTCGCGGCGGCGACCACCGGCGACTGCTGGGCGGTGTCCCAGTGCTCGACCCGCAGCCGCTGACCGTACCGGCGAGACCACCAGGCGGCCACGTCGCCGACCGCGACCACCGGCGGGCCGTCGACGCCCTCCCACCGGGCGGCCAGGTGCTCGTCGACGACGACGCCGCGGTCGAGGACCAGCCCACTGCCGGCCAGCCAGCCGATGTTCGGGCGGGCCCCGATGCCGACGAGGATCTCGTCGGCGGCCAGCAGCTCGCCGCCGGACAGGACCAGACCCTCCGCGGTCGTGCGCTCGACCGACACGCCGAGGCGCAGCTTCACGCCGGCCCGCGCGTACCAGTCGACCGTGCGGGCGCCGACCTGCGGACCGAGCGCGACCCCCAGCGGCATGTCGGCCGCCTCCACCACAGTGACCTCGGCGCCGATCTGCGCCGCCGTCGTCGCCACCTCGGCGCCGATCCAGCCAGCACCGACGATCACCAGCCGAAGGCCGGGACGCAGCGCCGCGCGCAGCGCGAGGGCGTCCTCGATGGTCCGCAGCACCCGCACCGGACCGTCACCGGGCAGCGTCACCGGGTCGGCCCCGGTCGCCACGACCAGGCCGTCGTAGTCCAACGGCCCGGCATCGGTCTGCACCGTGCCGGGGGTCAGGGCGGTGGCGCGCCGACCGGTCAGCACCTCGACGCCGTCGAGCGCCAGGGGCAGCGTCGTGTCGTCGGTGCGACCGGTGAGAACTGCCTTGGACAGGGGGGGCCGGTCGTAGGGCAGGTGGGTCTCCGCGCCCACGAGGACGAGCTCGCCCTCGAAGCCGCGCCGACGCAGCTCGACGGCCGCTCGGCCGCCGGCCATACCCGCACCCATAATGACGATTCGCCGCATCGGCGCAGCCTATTACGACTACCCTTGCGCGCTCGCGTCCACGAGCGGGAAGGCGTCCTTCCAGACCGGCTCATAACCGGCCCTGACCAGCATCGCCGCGACTTCGGCGGGCGGTCGTTCGTCGGAGATCGAAAACTGCTCCTGGGCGGTCCCCGCCGACCCGTAACCACCGGGCTCGGTGGACGAGCCGGCGCTCATCGAGGTCACGGCGATCCGCGCGAGGCCGTCGCGCATCGCGGGCGGCTCCCGGGTCGACAGCGTCAGCGCGAGGTCCGGCCCGAACAGCCGCAGCGCGGCATGGGCCTGCACGAACTCGGCGTCGGACACGACCACGACCGGCGGGAAGTCGCTGGCCGACGGCTTGATCCGCGGCAGCGCCACCGACACCTCGGTTCGCCAGTGCCGGCGGGACAGGAACGCGGCGTGCGCGCCGAGGGCCAGCACGTCGGCACGCCAGTCCGGGGCGAGGCCGAGCAGGGCACCGATGCCGAGCCGGCGCGCCCCGGCGGCGGCGGCCCGGTCGAACGACGACAGCCGCCGGTCGTAGTCGCGCTTCCAGCCCGCGACGTGCACCTGCGCATAGCGGGCCCGGTCGTAGGTCTCCTGGTAGTGCACGACGCCCTCCAGCCCGGCGCGGACCAGGCGGGCGTAGGTGTCGTCCGACCAGGTCTGCGTCTCGATGGACAGCGACGGGAACAGCGGCCGCAGCCGCTCGACGACGGCCACCAGGTAGTCGGCGGACACCTCGACCCGGTGCTCGCCGGACACCAGCAGCAGGTGCCGGAAGCCGCGGTCGGCCAACAGCCGCCCTTCGGCCTCGACCTCGTCGAGGTCCAGCGTGCGGCGGGCAACCGGCAGACCCTTGGCGAAGCCGCAGTAGGTGCAGGACGACAGGCAGGCATTCGACACGTACAGCGGCGCGAACAGGCGCACCGCCCGGCCGAAGCGGCGCAGCGTGGTCTCGCGCGCGGCGAGCGCGAGGTCCTCCAGCCGCGCGCCGGCCGCCGGTGAGAGCAGAACGGCGAGCTCGTCCAGGCCGAGCCGGGCGTCGGCGGGCGCCGGGCGGCCCGCGCCGCCGGGGTCGACCCGCCGCAGCAGCGCGTCGACCTCCGTCGGGGTGGCGCGCTGGGAGCGGGCGGACAGCCCGGGCAGGTCGACGGCGGCGAGCTCGCGGGCGAACACGCCGGGCGGCGCGCTCACGCGGCGCCGCCGCCGCTGCCGGTGGCCGGGCCGGCGCCGAGGAAACCGGTGAGCGGCGAGGAGGCGGAGGCCTCGGTGGGCGCGCCCGGCCCCGCGCGCCCGGCCAGGTGGCCCAGCCGGCCGGCGACGGTGGCCAGCGCGAACGCCCGCGCCATCAGCACCGGGTCGGCGGCGACCGCGATGGCCGTGTTGACCAGCACCGCGTCCGCGCCGATCTCCATGGCCTCGGCCGCGTCGGAGGGCACCCCGAGCCCGGCGTCGACGACGACCGGGACGCCAGCGCCGGCGATGATCGCCTCGAGCGCGTCACGGGTGCGCAGCCCCCGGTTCGAGCCGATCCAGCTACCCAGCGGCATAACGGTGGCGCAGCCGGCCTCCTCCAGCCGGCGGGCGAGCACCGGGTCGGCCGAGCAGTACGGCAGGACGGTGAAACCGTCCGCCACCAGCAGCTCGGCAGCGCGCAGCGTCTCGACGGGATCGGGCGCGAGCGTCCGCGGATCCGGCGTGACCTCCAGTTTCACCAGGTCGGTGCCGGTGGCCGCGCGACCGAGACGGGCCAGCCGGTGCGCCTCGGCCGCGTCGACGGCGCCGGAGGTGTTCGGCAGCAGCGTCATCCCGGCGGGGACGAAGTCGAGCACGTCGCCCTCGCCCAGGCGGGCGAGGTCGACCCGGCGCAGCGCGACCGTGACGATCTGCGCGCCCGACGCGAGCAGGCTGGCCCGCATGATCTCGTGGGCAGCGAACTTCCCCGTGCCGACCATCAGCCGGCTGCGGAACGCCCGGCCCGCGACGACCAGGTCGTCGCCGGCGCCGGACTGGCTGGTGCCGCCGCCCGGCAGACCGGATCCGGCGGCGCCGACGTGACCGGCCGACTCGATGGAAGCCTGCGACAAGACGATCATCCTCCCCACGCGCGCATGACCGCGATCGGGTTTGCGGGTCGCCGACGGTGATCCTGGCCGGCCTCTCAGCCCGCGTCCGCGGACTCCCCGGTGCCGCTCAAGCGTACAAGCCGCACGCCCGCAGCGGTGCCTGCTCACCTGGTTGCGGCGGACCCCACCCGGGGACGCACGCCAGCGGGCCCCCGACCCGGGCGGCGAACGGGAAACGACCCGACCCGCCGCCGAACCGCCGCCGAGACAGCGATTATGTGCGGCGATTCACCGAGGGCAGCCGAGTATTCGCCTACCGCACCGGATTTCCAGCGGTGGCGCGCCGCATATCCATTGTGACGCGGTTGCCTCCGGTCGCGGCGCCGCCCGGCGACGATCGTAAACTGTGCAGCGTGGATGCCACCGTGGCCGACCCCGTCATTGGTCGGCTTCTCGACGGCCGCTATACGGCGCAGGAACGACTTGCCGTCGGCGGCATGGCGACGGTGTACGTCGCGCACGACAACCGGCTCGACCGGCTCGTCGCCCTGAAGGTCATGCATCCCAACCTCAACCACGACCCCGAGTTCATCGGCCGGTTCCACCGCGAGGCCCGGGCAGTCGCCCAGCTCAACACGTCGCGGGTCGTCTCCGTGCTGGACCAGGGGTCCGACCGGACGTCCGCCGGCCTGATCAACTACCTGGTGATGGAGCTGGTGCGGGGCCGGTCGCTGCGCCAGCACCTCGGCGCCCGGGGCCCGCTGCCCGTCACCGAGGCCGTCGAGATCATCGAACCGGTGATGGAGGCGCTGGCCGCCGCGCACCACGCCGGGATCATCCACCGCGACATCAAGCCCGAGAACATCCTGCTCGGTGACGACGGCCAGGTGAAGGTGGCCGACTTCGGTCTGGCCCGCCCGCTCGGCCAGCCCACCCAGGCGCTCACCGACGGCGTCGTGATGGGCACCGTGGGCTACCTGGCACCCGAGCAGGTCACCCACGGCACCGCGGACACCCGCAGCGACGTCTACGCCGCCGGGGTCGTCCTGTTCGAGACGCTGACCGGGCAGCTCCCGCACAGCGGCGCGACGCCGATGTCGATGGCCTACCAGTCCGTCCACGGTGATGTGCCGGCGCCGTCGACCCTCGTGGCGGGCATCCCGGCGGAGCTCGACGACCTGGTGCGGCGGGCCACCTCCCGCGACCCGGGCGGCCGCCCGGCCGACGGCGCCGCCCTGCTCGACGAGCTGCTGAGAATCGCGCCCTACCTGCCGGCGCAGACCGACTACCCCACCGGCTTCACCGCCGAGGTCCAGCGCATCGGCCTGATGGACCCGCCGCCCGCGGAGGGCTCCCCTGGCCGCCCACCGTCGCGGCCCGGCGCCGCGGGCGCCGCTGCGGCCGGCGGCGCCGCGTACGGCACGGGCGGCCACGGCGGCAACGGGTCCGACGTGCCGGGCGGCGACGGCGGTCCGGTCGCGACCGCGGCGATGCCGGCACCGACCCGCGCGGCCCAGGTGGGCCCGGTGGCCACCGACACCCAGTCCGGTGCGTTCGTGCCGGACGAGTTCGGGATGGCCGGCGAGAACCATGCCTACGCCGGGGGTCACGACGTCTCGCCGGGAACCGGCGCCCTGTACCGGCCGGCGGCGGGCGGCGGCCACCAGGGCACCGGCCACCAGGGCCCGGGCAGCGGCGGGCGGCGACGCGCGAAGACCGGCGGGCCGCGCCGCCTGCCGATCCTGGTCGGCGCCGGGACCGTCCTCGTGCTGCTGCTCGCGCTCGTCGCGTTCCACACGGTGTCCGGCAACAAGGTCGAGGTGCCGCTCCTGACCAACCTCAGCAAGTCGGACGCGGAGATGACGCTTCGCCAGGCCGGCCTGAAATCGGCCTACCTCGACCCGGTGGCGAGCGCCACCGTCACCGCCAACCACATCGCCCAGCAGGACCCGCACGACGGCTCGAAGGTCGCCAAGGGCGCGGTGGTGACGCTGCGGCTGAGTTCCGGGCCGGCGACGATCCCCGTGCCGGATCTGGCGAACCTCACCCAGGACCAGGCGAACGCCCGGCTGGCGGAGGTGAACCTCACGCCCGGCGGGACCCGCAACGCCGCCAGCGACTCCGTCGCCGAAGGCCACGTGATCGCCACCGACCCGGCCGTGAACACCCCGGCCAAGCCGAAGGACTCGATCCTGCTGATCATCTCCTCCGGTCCGGACACTCCCCTGATGCCGGCGGACATCATCGGCAGGACCTACGACGCGGCCAAGGCCCAGCTCGAAGGTGCCGGGATCGCCGGCCTCACCGTGCAGCGCGCCGTAATCACCAACAGCAACGCCACCCCCGACACCGTCGTCGGCGTCTCACCCGAGGTCGGCCAGCCGGTCCCGCCGAACAGCACGGTCACCCTGACGGTGGCCACCTCGCCCGACGACGGCACCGGTTCCGGCGGCGGCGGCGATGGCAGCGGCGTGCAGGTCACCGTGCCCAACGTGGTCGGCAAGACCTTCCGGGACGCGGAGAGCCTGCTGCGCAGAGCCGGCCTGAAGATCGATCGGGCCAGCATTCTGGGCACCCCGAACGACAAGGTCGTGCAGCAGTCCACCCGGGCCGGTTCCAAGATCGAGAAGGGTAGTACAGTACGCGTCAACACTGTGTGGCAGTTTGGTAACTGAGCGACTATCGACCACTGGTCAGGACGGCGCGGGGGCGGCCGAGCTCTCCACCGCGCGACCGGATCCGGGGAGCGGACGTGAGGACAGCGCGCGGTCGTGACCGGGACGGGGATGCCCGGCCGCGGCGAACCGGTCGCGGTCGGGCGGCCGCGCGCTGGTGGCGCCCACGCCGGGCGCGCGCCGACCACCTCCAGACAGTGCTCGACGGTGCCCGCGAACCAGCCAACGCCGACGAAGATCGTCTCCTGTCCCTTACCGCGGCACTGAGCGAACTTCCCCTGCCACGGATGGACCCGACGCGTCGGGCGGCCGTCCGCGCCCGGCTCCTCGCCTCTCTCGCCGAACCCGCCCCCCCACCGTCCACCAGCGCCGCTCCAGCCACCGCCGCTCCAGCCGCCCCGGCCAGCCCCGCCGGGGTCGCCACGGGCCGCAGTGCGCACGCGCCCGGCCGGCCATGGTCCGGCTCAGGACGGCGGGTGCGCCGCGAGGCGCCGGGCCACGCCCGGCTGCCGCTCGTCGCCCGCGCCGTGCTCGCCGCCGGGCTGAGCGCCGTCATCACCATGGTCGGGCTCGCCATGAGCGCGGCGAACGCCCTGCCCGGCGAACCGCTCTACAGCGTGAAGCGGCAGGTCGAGAACTTCCAGGTCGCTCTGCGGCGCGACCCGGTGGAGCGGGCGAAGACCCGGCTGACGGTGGCCGGTACCCGCATGGACGAACTGCACACCGTCACCGGTACCGGGTCCGCCCCGAGCGAGCCGGCCGGAGCCGGCCCTGCGACGGCAGGCTCACCACAACCGTCGACCGAGCGGGCACCGGGGCAAGCTCCGGTGCCGGTGCCGAACGGCCCGCCGACACCGCAGGGGGCACCGGCGGTCGGCGGCGCGGCGCCGGGACCGGCGTCGTGGCTGCCGCTCGGCCTCCCGTTCGCCGCGCCCGCGCCGGGCCTGCCAGCCACGACGGCCGGACCCTGGCCCACGACGACCACCGATCGGGCGATGCCCGCGCCGGATCCCACCGGGCGCCCGCCGGCCGCGGCCGGCCAGCACACCGACCCCGACGCGGTCAACGGCCTGCTGCGGTCCTGGTGCGCGCAGGCCGGGGCCGGCTCGCAGGTGCTGTTGGCCCGGGCGAGCGCCGGCGACGCCGACGCCTGGCGCACCATGAACACCTTCACCACCACGCAGGCAAGCCGGCTGGCGACGGTCCTGTCCGTGCTGCCCGCCGGCACGACCGAGTCCGCGCAGGCGGCGATGCAGCTCATCGACCAGTTCCGGGTGACCCTCGACGCGCACACGCCACCACCCGCGCCGTCGGCCCCGCGGTCGACCCCGGCCCGCCCGTCGGAATCCACGACCACCACCACGGCCCCGGGCACGGCCACCAGCCCGCCACCGGCCCCCGACGACGCCGCGGACCACGCGACGGCGACGCCGAGCCGGGCGGCTCCCGCCGCAGAAGGTTCGCCGGAGGTTCACGGCCTCCCGGCAACACGCTCCCCGGATGCCGACGGTGACCTGTTCGCCGCGCGGCCAACACCGTCCACCGATGCCACTGCGGACCCGGACGCCGTCCCGCCGGCCGATCCGGACACCACGCCGGCACCGTCACCCGCGGCCGGACCGCCGCCACCCACGGCTCACACGCCAACGCCGGCTGCCGCCGACGACGCCGTCCCCACCGACGACACCAGCCCCACCGACGACACCGTGGCATCCGACAACCCGAGCATCGACGGACGTTCTACCTCCGCCACGGTCACCGCTGGTAACCCGACCACGGACCCGACCTCGACCACCACGGACCAGGTCCCCGCGGGCACTGTCACGCCTGGCCCGGCAGCCCCGGACCTGGTCGCCCCGGACCTCGTCGCCCCGGACCTGCCTGCCACCGAAGCGATGGCGCCAGACCCCAGGCGGGCCTGAGCGGCGTCAGGCCTGGCGGCCGGGCGGGAGGGTCTCCTGGCCGGTGGCAGCCGCCCGGTCGAGCTGGGCGTGCTGGAGCATCTCGGCGACCAGGAAGGCCAGCTCGAGCGCCTGCGAGGTGTTCAGCCGAGGGTCGCAGGCGGTCTCGTAACGGCCGCCGAGGTCGTCCTCGCCGATCAGTTCCGCGCCGCCGAGGCACTCGGTGACGTTCTCGCCGGTCAGCTCGATGTGCAGGCCGCCCGGGTGGGTGCCCAGGGCCTTGTGCACCTCGAAGAAGCCGAAGACCTCGTCGAGCACATCGTCGAAGTGGCGGGTCTTGATGCCGGAGACGTCCCGGGTGTTGCCGTGCATCGGGTCGCAGGACCACACGACCGGCGGACCGGCGGCGTTGACCTTCTCGATGATCGGCGGCAGGGCGTCCCGGATCCGGCCGACGCCCATCCGGGAGATGAGGGTGAGGCGGCCGGGGATGTGCTGCGGGTTGAGCCGCTCGGCGAGTTCGAGCACCTCGTCGGGGCTGGCCTTCGGGCCGATCTTGCAGCCGATCGGGTTGCCGACCCGGGAGAGCAGGTCGACGTGGGCGCCGTCGAGGTCACGGGTCCGCTCGCCGATCCAGATCATGTGCGCGGACAGGTCGTAGGGCGCGCCGGTGGCGTCCTCGACCCGGGTCAGCGCCCGCTCGTACTCCAGCAGCAGGCCCTCATGGCTGGTGAACAGTTCCACGCCGGTCAGCGCGGCGGTGCGGTCGAGGTCGATGCCGCAGGCGGCCATGAAGGCCAGCGCCCGCTCGATGTTGGTCGCCATCGCCTCGTAGCGCCGGCCGGCGGCCGAGTCGCGCACGAACGCCTTGTTCCACTCGTGGACCTTCTGCAGGTCGGCGAAGCCGCCGGTGGCGAACGAGCGGACGAGGTTGAGGGCGACCGCGCTCTGGTGGTACGAGGCGACCATGCGCATCGGGTCCGGCCGCCGCGCGGCAGCCGTCGCCGCGAGGTCGTTGACGGCGTCGCCCCGGTAGGACGGCAGGCCCGTGCTCGACTCGATGTCGGCCGAGCGCGGCTTGGCGTACTGGCCGGCGATGCGGGCGACCTTCACCACCGGCGTGGACGCGCCGTAGGTGAGCACGACCGCCATCTGCAGCAGCGTCTTGACCTTGTCGCGGATCTTGTTCGCGGTGTTCGCCGCGAAGGTCTCGGCGCAGTCGCCGCCCTGCAGCAGAAACGCCTCGCCGCGGGCGACCATCGCGAGCCGGTCGGTCAGCGAACGCACCTCGGGCGCCGTGACCAGCGGCGGAAGCGCCGCCAACTGGTCATAGGCGGTCTGCAGCTCCACCGGGTCGGGCCACGACGGCTGCTGCTTGGCCGGGAGGGTCCGCCAGACGTCCAATGCGCTCACGAGACACCAGGGTACGGGCCCGACGGGGCTGCGAAGCGATGAACGCACAACGGGTTCTAGCCGAAGAAGATCTGCGCCTCCTGGTAGAGCTCCTCGGGCACCGTCTTGAGGTCGCGGGTCGCCTCCGCCAGCGGCACCCGGTCGATGCGGGTCCCGTGCAGCGCGACCATCACGCCGAAGTCGCCCTCGTGCACGGCGTCGATGGCGTGCAGGCCGAACCGGGTGGCGAGCCAGCGGTCGAACGCACTCGGCGTACCGCCACGCTGCAGGTGGCCCAGGACGGTGGCGCGGGCGTCGCGGCCGGTGCGACCGTGGATCTCGGTCTCCAGCATCGAGGCGATGCCGTGCAGGCGCACGTGGCCGAACGCGTCGAGCTCGCCGTCCTTGGTGACCATGGTGCCGGCGATGGGGGTGGCGCCCTCGGCGACGACGATGATCGGCGCGTAGTGGGTGGCGAAGCGCGCCTCGACGAACGCGCAGACCTTGTCGACGTCGAAGGGCCGTTCGGGGATGAGGATGACGTTCGCGCCACCGGCCATCCCGCTGTGCAGCGCGATCCAGCCGGCGTGGCGGCCCATCACCTCGACGATGAGCACCCGGTGGTGGCTCTCGGCCGTCGTGTGCAGCCGGTCGATCGCCTCGGTGGCGATGTTGACCGCGGTGTCGAAACCGAAGGTGTAGTCCGTCGCGGACAGGTCGTTGTCGATGGTCTTCGGCACGCCGACGACCGGCACGCCCTCGGCGTGCAGCCGGACGGCGACGCCGAGGGTGTCCTCGCCGCCGATGGCGATGAGCGCGTCGACCTCGGCCGCGGCGAGGTTCTCCCGGATCAGCGCCGGGCCGTCCACGGCCGCGTAGGGGTTCGTCCGGCTCGAGCCGAGGATCGTCCCGCCGCGCGGCAGGATGCCACGGACCGCCTGGACGTCCAGGGGCACGGTGTCACCGGTCAGCGGCCCGCGCCAGCCGTCCCGGTAGCCCACGAAGCTGTGCCCGTAGACACCGTCGCCCTTGCGGACGACGGCCCGGATCACTGCGTTGAGCCCGGGGCAGTCGCCCCCTCCGGTCAGTACGCCGATCCTCATCGCGGCTCCTCCTGTCGCGTCCACGCCGCCCCCGCGGCGGCAGCGTAACGGCAGCTCGACGCACACAGCGGCCTAACCGGCCACCAGGCGTGGCGAGACGATTACAGAATCTCGCGAGACCGCGAACCCGAACCGGTCAGCGGCGGGCCGGCGGCCGGGCCGCGGGCTGGACCCGCAGCGGCGCGAGGACCTCCCAGCGGGCGAGGTTGTGCTGGGCGTCCGCGAGCGCGTCGTGGGCGTTGGCCGGCGGCGAGGGCAACGGCGGGCGGCCGAGCTCCTCCCAGAGCTGGCGCAGGTCGCGGGTGAACCGCGGCAGCCTGGCGGGCAGGTCCGTCATCGTCCCGAACAGCTGGCAGAGCACGACATGGTCGTAGGCGCCGAACCAGGCCCACAGCTCCGGTGCGCCGTCCGCGGTCAGCAGCTCGGCGATCTCGGACCGGATCCGGGCGCGGGACCGCCAGGCCGGGTCGGCCGGCGGCGGGAGCTGGTCGAGGACGTTGCGCCGCACCCAGGGCACCGCCCACGAGGGGTCGAACTCCGTCGACACGGCGTAGTAGCGCTGCGTCCCGTCCTCGCTGACGATGCCGATGCTGACCAGGTCCAGCCAGAGATGCCCGGCCTCCCGACGCTCGATGAACTCTGTGTCGTAGAAGAAACGCGTGCCCACCCGCTCAGTCTCCCCCAGACCGGGCCTGTCGGCGCCGCCACGGGCGCAGCACGGCGGCAAGGGCACCCGCCGTGACGGCGGCGCCGGCGAGCGGCAGCACCCAGAGCAACGGACCTGAGTACGACCGGTCCGCCGCGTCGCCACGCGCCGCGTCGGCCACGGCGGCGCCCGCGCCGGTGGTGTGCACCCCACCGGCCGGGGCCGCGGGCGCGCAGCCGGCGGGACCGGCGGTGACCGGCGGGCTCACCAGCCCGCCGGTCACCGGGGAGATCTGCACCTCGACCCGGCTCGCCCCGGGCAGGGCCACCACGCACACCAGGCCCGCGCCGGCCGCCGAGATCACCCGGCCGCCGCTGACCCGGGCCTGGTACCCGCCGGGATAGGCCGCGCCCGGCACGCTGATCGCCGTGGCCGCGCCGGCCGGCACGGCGGCGCCGTCGGGCGCCACCGGCCGGTAGTCGACGGTGAGCACCCGGGCGGCATCGAGCCGCGCCGCCTCGGGAGTGCCGGCGACCGCCTCGGGATAGGGCCGGACGAGCTGGGCCGGGACGGACGGCACCGATCCGCCGCCGGTAGCCCCCGGCGGATCGGTGCCCACGGTGCCGCCCGTGCTGCTCGGCGGATCGTAGAACCAGCTCAGTCCGAAGGCGTCCGCCGCGCCCGCGAGGCCGTCCAGCGCGGCGGCGGAACCGTCCTTCCAGCCGGTCAGGTAGCCGGTGGGGTCGTTGACGGCGACGGTGGCCGCGGCGTCGAACGGCGCCGCGCGCTGCCGCCACAGCAGGTGGTGTGGATCATGCGCGGCGACGGCGTCGCTCAGCACGGCGTCGCCGGCCCTGGCGGCGGCGCCCGTGGACACCTCGTAGCCGAGCAGGCCCGGCTCGTCGCGAAACCTGTCAGCCAGCCGGGCGAGGCCGGCGGTGAGCGTGCTGACCGACGCGGTCCGGCCCGCGGCGGGCACCAGCCGCACCACGACCCGCAGGCCGCGCCCGGTGAACGTGTGGGTGAGCGCGGCTGCCTGGGCGAGCCCCGGGTCGATGTCCGCGCCGCCCGCGGCGGGCAGCGGCCAGCCGGCGACCGCCGGGAACCGACCACCACTGGCGACCGGCACCGCCACCCGCACGCCGGTGAGCCCGGCGGCGACCCAGGCATCGAGGTCCTGACCGGTCGGGGTCACCCCGGCCGGCACCGCGACGCCCCGGATGATCACGGTGCGGTGCTGGTCGTCGGTCAGGTACGAACCGACCCGGCCGACGGTGCCGGCCGGCGTCCCGCCGGCGCCGGCGGCCGGCGTCGAGGGGTTGGCCGGGGCGGCGAGCGCCGGCGGAGCGGTCGCGGCCAGCAGGCTGGCGAGCGCGCCTGCCGCGGCCAGCAGCGCGCCGCCGCGGCGTCGACCGGTACCCCGCCGCCCGCCGCGCACGGCGAGGCCGAAGCCGCGGCGGCCCGGGGCGAGGGTTCGCGGGAGCGGGCTTCGCGGGTCGGGGTCCCGCGGGTCGGGGATCCAGCGGAGGCGGGAGGAACCGCCATCCGCTCGATCAGCCGAATCCGACACAGAAGCGCAATCGCCACGCACAGCGGTAATCCTGCCGTGCCGCCGGACAGCGGGTCAGACCGCCTCGACGTGATCGTCGTTCGCGGGCGGCCTGGTCTGCGCGGGATCGACCGGACCGCCCGCGGCGGCGCCCGACGGCAGCGACGCGCGGGCGGCGGCCAGGTCCTCCTTGGCGCGCTTGGCGTACATGTCGACGTACTCCTGGCCGGAAAGTGCCATCAGCTCGTACATGATCTGGTCGGTGATGGACCGCAGCACGACGCGGTCGTCAGCCATGTCCGCGTAGCGGGAGAAGTCCAGCGGCTTGCCCACCCGCATCCCGATCCGGCGGATCTTCGGGACCACCTTGCCCGGCGGCTGCACCTCGAAGGTACCGATCATCGCGACCGGGATCACCGGCGCGCCGGCCTCCAGCGCCATCCGGGCAACGCCGATCTTGCCCCGGTAGAGGCGGCCGTCCGGGGACCGGGTGCCCTCCGGGTAGATCCCGAGCAGCCGGCCCTGGCGCAGCACCCGCACGCCCGAGCCCAGGGCGCCCTCGCTCGCCTTGCCGCCGCTGCGATCGATCGGGATCTGGCCGGCCCCGCTGAAGAAGACCCGCTTGAACCAGCCCTTCACGCCGCCCTGGGTGAAGTAGTCGCTCTTGGCCAGGAACGTCACCCGCCGCGGGATGACCAGTGGCAGGAAGAAGCTGTCCAGGAAGGAGAGATGGTTGCCGGCGAGGATCGCCGGGCCGTCGAGGGGGATGTGCTCGGCACCCTCGACCCACGGGCGCCACACCACCCGCAGCATCGGGGTCAGCACCGCCTTGAGCACCCAGTAGAACAAGAACCGCTCCCACCTGCGTCACACCGTTGTGAGACGACTTCCCTCGGGGCGCCCGGGGCCGGCCGCCCGCCTGCACCCGCCGGCGCCGATCACACCAGACCCCAGCATCCCACCGCGCGCGGGGCACCGCGCCGCGGCGAGGAAGGAATCCTGCGCCCACGGCGCGTCCGGCAGGCCGCGCCAGGCGTGGTATCGCAGTTGCCGGGGATGGTCCGAGGGTCACCATGAGCGTAGGGAGCGGCTCATCATCACGTCCACCGGAACACCACCATGTGGACCGGGTCCGGCCGATCGGCAGCGCGGGAGGAGTGGGACCCATATCATCTCAGCGGAGAGCGCCCCTGCCTCGGCCGGCCTCTCGACGCATCGATGAGACGCGGACGACCGTGGCCTTGGCTCCCAGACCGTGCGAGCATGCGTTTACCGGCGTTTTCCTTCCGCGCCTGGCCCGCGACGTGGCACGCGGGCAGGCACGGGGCAGCGAAGGGCGGACAACGATGGCGGGTTCCACCGGTACGGCGCTACTGCCAGGTGCGGAGCCGTTCTCGTATGCCGGCGGCGCGGTCGGGGTCCTGCTGGTCCACGGCTTCACCGGCTCGCCGGGGAGCATGCGGCCCTGGGGTGATGCCCTCGCGGCCGCCGGACTCACCGTAGCCTGTCCACTGCTGCCCGGGCACGGCACCCGCTGGCAGGACATGGTGCCCACCACCTGGCAGGACTGGTACACCACGGCGCGCGGCGAGTTCCTGCGTCTGCGCGACGAGTGCGAGCAGGTGTTCGTGATGGGCCTGTCGATGGGCGGGACCCTGACGCTGCGGTTGGCCGAGGAGCACGGCGCCGACGTCGCCGGCCTGGTCACCGTCAATGCCAGCCTGGCCACCGAGCGGCGGACCGCGCCGCTCGCGCCCCTGCTCGCGAAGTTCGTTCCGGCCCTCCCTGGCGTCGCGGGCGATGTGAAGGCGGCCGGCGTACCCGAGGTCGGCTATAGCCGGGTGCCGCTGCGCCCGTTCGCGTCCCTGCGCCAGCTGTGGGCTGTCACCAGGGCCGATCTCGGCCGGATCGTCTCCCCCGTGCTGGCGTTCCGCAGCGTCGTCGACCACGTGGTCGAACCTGGCTCGGGGGCGCTGCTGCTGGCCGGGGTGCGGTCACCCATCGAGGAACGGCTGCTGATGAACAGCTATCACGTGGCCACCCTCGACAACGACAAAGAAACGATCTTCGCGGACAGCCTCGACTTCGTCCGCCAGCACACCGCTGGCGCGCTCGTGTCCGACAGGCTGGTCAGTGATGGCTGAGCGACCGCCAGCGTCGGGCCCGGGTGAGCCGACACCACCGGCCAGCGGCTGCCCGGACCCGGGCGGCCGCGCCGAGCCGGCCGGCGCGCAGCACGCCGGATCGAGCGACCAGCCCGACCCAGCGACGGACCCGGCTGGCGCGCCGCCAGCGGCGGCACCACCACCGGCCGCGGCACCACCACCGGCCGCGGGCGATCGACCGGCCGCCGCCGCGGGTGCCGGCGGTCTCGAGGCCCCCGTCGGTGACCCCGGAGACCAGCCCACCCAGCCCACGCAGATCGCGGGCAGGGACCCGGCCACGCGCCCCGCCCCGCGCTCGCAGGACGACGACGACGCGGCCTTCCTCGAACTCGTCGCCCGCTTCGACGACGAACCGGAGTCGCGGCACTGGCCGGCGGCGGAGGACGTCGACAATCCCCGGCGCCCCACGGTCATCATCCTGCGGCCCCCGATCGATCCGGGTCCCGCGGCCGAGCCCGGCGCGCCGGCCGAGGGCGACCAGGGCAACGCCGAACTCGACGAACGGGCGCTGCCCCCGGTCGGGCCGCTCGGCTACCGCCGTGACGACCCCGACGGCGTTGTCGTCATCGACCTGGGCGCCGCCTCGGGACAGGAAGACCCGGGCGACGACGATCACTACGTCCCCCCGCCGCCGCCCCCGCTGCCGCGGATGCGCCCGGTGACCCGCTGGGCGCTCGGCTCGCTCGCGCTCGGGATGGTCTTCCTCGTCGTGCCGAGCCTGATCGGGCTCAACCAGTCACGTTCACAGGACGTCACGGGCGTGCTGCTCATCCTCGGTGGTGTCGGCACCCTCGTCGCCCGCATGGGTGACCGGCCGCCCACCGACTCCGAGGGGCCTGACGACGGCGCGGTGATCTGACCGCACCCGCCGGGGCTGGTGACCCGCCGCGATGATCCTGCGGCGCACCGGCCGGAGTGGCCCTGCGCCGGACCGCGGCGCCGGCCACCCACCGCCGGCGGACACGTGACCTGGCAGTACGGGACCGACGCGGCACCGTGTCGGCCCTTCGAGGACAACGTCGGCGTGGCAGGAGCCGGCGTACCGACACCGAGGGGAAGGGCGTTGGGCGTGCGCTACCACGAGAAGGTCGAGGTGCACGGACACCTCATGGACACAGGTGTCCTGGCCAGAGTGCTGGACGACGTGCTGGACTACGGCGGAGACTACCGCGTCGATCATATCGATCTGGGCCGTTCCCACGACGACGAATCCCACGCTGTCATCACCGTCGGCGCCGAGACGCCGCGGCGGCTCATGCGCATCCTCATGCGCATCCAGGTGCACGGAGTCAACAAGCTGGACGGTGGCACCGCCCAGGTCGAGCCCGCCGACCGCGACGGCGTCTTCCCGCCGGACTTCTACTCGACCACCAACCTGGAGACCGTCGTCCACCTGGACGGCCAGTGGGTCCCGGTGGAACACCCCGAGATGGACTGCGGCCTGGTCGTCTCCCACGGCCGGGTGCGCACGGTCCCGGTGACCGACGTCCGCGCCGGCGACATGATCGTCTGCGGGATCGACGGGGTGAAGGTCGTCCTGCCGGTTACCGACCACTCCAGCCGGATCTACGCGGAGTTCAAGGCGCTCGGCGCTCCACTACCGAGTTCCGCCCAGCCGCAGGCGGTACTGGTGCGGGCGATCGCGCGCCAGATCCGGGAGGCGAAGGCGGAGGGCGTGCAGGTGCTGTGGGTGGCCGGCCAGGCCGTCGTCAGCACCGGCGCCACCCCGGCGCTCGTCGCCCTGGTCGAGGCCGGCTACGTCGACGTGCTGTTCACCGGCAACGCGCTGGCCACTCTCGACGTCGAGGCCGCTCTCTACGGCTCGCCGCTCGGCGTCGGGCCGCTGCGCAGCGGGCGGGTGCAGCGCGGCAGCGAGCAGCACATCCGCGCCATCAACGCGATCCGCCGGGAGGGTTCGATCCGCGGCGCCGTGGAGTCCGGCGTGCTGACCGAGGGCATCCTGCACGCGATGGTCAAGGCGAACAAGACGTTCGTGCTCGTCGGCTCGGTGCGCGACGACGGGCCGCTGCCCGACGTGCACACCGACGTCGTCGCGGGCCAGCGGGCGATGCGCGCCGCGCTGCGCGGAGTCGGGTACGCCATCATGATCGCGTCCGCGCAGCACTCGGTGGCGACCGGGAACATTCTGCCGGCGTCGATCCCGGTGGCCTGCGTCGACGTCAACCCGGCGACGGTGCACGCGCTCACCGAGCGGACCAGCGCACACGCCGTCGGCGTCGTCGCCGACACCGGCCTGTTCCTGGAGGAGCTCGCGGCCGAGCTCGTCGCGGACTACCGGCCCGCCCGACCTGGCCCCGGCGGCTGAGCCCACGGCCGCGGCTCAGCCACGGCCTGGCAGCGGACCGGCCCTGACGGTGGGCCGACCCTGACGGTGGGCCGACCCTGACGGTGGGCCGACCCTGACGGTGGGCCAACCCGACGGCGGGCCGGCCCGGTTAGCCGGTACGTCGCCCGCGCCCCTTCCCGGGAAGCGCGGTCACCGAGCGCAACAGACGCCTGTCCGTCTCGTCCGGTTTCCGTGCACCAGCGGGGCCACCGTGGTTCCTCTGTACGGTCTCCTGTCCGTTTTGCCCGTACGGAACCCGTACAGAACGACCACGAGGACAACCTCGCCTGATCGCCTAGGTCCACGTCGACCACGCACGGTCATCCCACCGCCGGGCGGTCGTCCGCGCATCCGCGCGCGTCCGGGGGACGGCGTGCCTAGATGCGGGCCAGGTCGGCGGCGCCGACAAGGCCGGCCTGGGCGCCCAGCTCGGCGATCACCACTTCCGCCTCGGGCCGGTGGCCACGGCCGGGCATGACCTCCAACAGCCGCTCGCGAGCCGGGCCCAGCAGGAGCTCGCCCGCGTCGGAGACCCCGCCGCCGATCACGAAACGGTCCGGGTCGAGCAGGGCGACAAGGCTGGCCATGCCGTCACCGAGCCAGTGGCCGACCTCGCCGAGGCAGCGGACCGCGGCCGGGTCGCCCTTGCGCGCGGCCTCGGTGACGTCCGGGCCGGTCAGCGCGTCGACGTCGCCGCCGCAGGCCTCCAGCATCGCCGCGGCGGCGGCCGGGTCGCTGGCGGCGATGTGCCGCGCGATCCGGACCAGGGCCCGACCGCTGGCGTACTGCTCCCAGCAGCCGTTGTTGCCACAGCCACACACGTGGCCGTCGGGCACCATCCGCATGTGCCCCATCTCGGCACCGATGCCGAACGCGCCGCGGTACAGCTCACCGCCCAGCACGATGCCGCCGCCGATGCCGGTGCCCACGGTGAGGCAGACGAGGTCACGCCGACCGCGACCGGCGCCGAAGCGGTACTCCGCCCAGGCCATCGCGTTGGCGTCGTTCTCGACGACGACGGGTAGGCCGACCCGGCTGGCGACCTCGTCGCGCAGCGGCTCGTCCCGCCAGGCCAGGTTCGGCGCGAACACCACCCGGGACCGGTCCGCGTCGATCCAGCCGGCCGCTCCGATGCCGACCGCCCGCACCTCGTGGCCGGCACCGAGCTCGGCGACGACGGCGGCGATCGTGTCGGCGACCTCGGCGGCGGAGTGCCCGGGCGTCGGTCTGCGGACGGTCGCGAGGACGGTGCCGGCGCCGTCGACGACGCCGGCGGCGACCTTCGTGCCACCGACGTCGACGCCGATCGTCAGGCCGGCGGTGCGGCGGTCGTCCTCGACGGGCGCGGCGATGGTGGTGGGCGGCAGGGGGCTGGTCGGGGCGTCCGAGCCCGCGGGACGGGCCGAGGTCGGGGCGGTACCGCCGGCGTGGGGCTCGGTCAGACCCGAGGAGCCGGAAGTGCTGATACTCATGTGATATCGATCCTCTGGACGCGTGGTCTGGGCGCTGTGGCGGTGCGAGGGCCGGTGGGCTCCCCCGACCGGGGGCCCTGACGGGCCTCCCGGCCCGCGCCCGGTGGGGAGGCCGTCGGCGGAGGTCGGTCGGCTGATCCGACGCCGGCATCGGCGACGGCACCGGCGACCGCGTCCACGAGGACGCGCAATGCCGCGGCAAGCGACCCACCGGCCGCCGTCAGATGTCTGGCGACCTCGGCCCGCTCGTCGGCGAACGCCGCGACCAACCGGCATACCGGGCACGCCGTGCACGGCCGGTCGTGGCACGAACAGGCCTGCGCCGGATCGCCGGGCGAGCCGTCCTCGCCGGGCGAGCCGGCGCGGCGCGCCGGCTCCGCCGAGGCGGCGGACGGTTTGCCGGACCGCGCCGACGGGGCCGGCGACGCGCTGGCACCGGCGGCCGTCGCGGCGGCGGCGACGCCCGCGAGCGTCTCCCAGACCCGCCTGCCCGGCGCCGGGCGACCCCCGAGACCGCGCAGCGCGTCGGCCAGCAGGGCGGCCTCGACCGCGAGCGGGCCGGGCGCCGGCGGCCGGCCCTGGCCGTCCCCGGCGGCGGTACCGTCGGCCGTGGAGGTCATGCTCGGACCCACAGGTCCGGGTCGGGGACGAACGAGATGATCAGTTGATCGCCGCGCAGCCGGGCGGTACTCACCTCGCAGCGGCGCAGCGCGGCCGGCAGCGGAACCGCGCGGCGGAACGCGCCGACCGTCACCACGAGATCGTCGCCCAGCCGGGCGAGATCGACGGCCGCACCGTCGACGAACGGCAGCCCGAACGACAGCGCGAAGCCCTCGTCCGTGCGCTCGACCCGGGGCTGCTCGCCGGCGGTGGTCGCCAGCGGCGCGCCGAGCACGCCGGCCGGGTCAAGCTCGCCGTAGGCGGCCGCGCCGAAGGCCGCGAGCTCCTCCAGGCCGACCGGCTCGCCGGGGCGGTAACCCACCGGGAGCACCGGCGTCGGCGCGAAGGCACCGCTGATGTCGGCGAGCATCTCCCGGTGCGCCGCGGCCCACCCGGCCCGCCAGGCGTCCCCGCCGACCGGGGAGAGGATGCGGTTCACGACGACGCTGTCGAGGGTGTAGCCGTGCAGCGCGAGCGCGGTGAGGCTGCCCCGGGCCGCGCTCAGCGAGCCGCTCTCCGGCGTGAGGACCAGCCGAATACTGGTCGACGCGTGGTCGGTGAGGATCGCCCGCAGATCGATGGCGGCCCGGTGGACCCGGGAAACGGTGTCGTACGCGGGCGCGGCCAGGCTGCCCCAGCGGCCGCCGAGCGCCGCGGCCCAGCCGAAGCCGGGCCGCAGCCAGCGGGCGAACGCGCCGTCCGGCGGCAGCAGTCGGCGGCAGTACCAGGACAGCGTCTCAGGGAAGGCCAGCAGCCGCAGCAGGCCGGCGACCGGCCCACCGTCGACGATCACGATGTCGTGCTCGCCGCTGGTCAGCCGGTCCCGCAGCTCCAGCAGCATCAGCGTCTCGATGGCGCCTGGCAGGAAGGCCAGTTCCTCCAGTTCGACCGGGTCGACGTCGATCGCCGGCCAGGCATCGGCCAGCACGGCGCGCACTGCCGGCCAGCGGGCGGCGACGACGCGGCGCAGGTCGATCTGCTGCGCGACGAGGCCGGGCTCGAGTTCCGTCGGATCAGGCCCGAGGGGATGGTCGAGCACGCCGGCGAGGCCGGCAGCCGGGTCGACGGACAGCAGCAGGGTGCGGTGCCCTCGCTGGGCGGCGAGCACCGCGGACGCCGCTGCCACCGTCGTGGTACCGGCGCCGCCCTTACCCGTGACGAGCACACAGCGCACGCGCGTTCAGCTCTCGACGTGCTTCTTGAGGTCCTTCACGGCGGCGTCGACGATGCCGCTCTGCACCTTGCGCCGCAGCAGGCCGGGAATCTTGATCCTGGTCTCGGCGGTGAGGTCGTAGGTGACCTCCGTCGTGCCGTCACCGAGATCGCGCAGGGTGTAGCTGCCGTCCTGGGACGACATGGCCTGGCCCTCCACCATGGACCAGGTGACCTGCTGGTCGCCGGTCCAGGTGTACTCGTTGACGAACTCGTCCTTGACCACGACGGCGTTGATCCGGAAACGGGCGCGCCGCGGGCGGCCGTCGGGGCCGACCTCGAGCACCTCGGCCTCCTCGATCTGGCCGACCCAGGTCGGGTAGGCGGGGATGTCAGCGATCGCGCCCATCACCGCGGCTGGCCGGGCGTTGATGACGATCGTCGATCGGGCGTGGTCCGCCATGGAGAGATGCACCTCCACATTCGTCAAGCACGTCTGAAGGAGCGCGGCGTCGCCGGCTCACCGGTATCCCGGATCCCCGGCTCCCCCGGGTGCCGGATCATCCCCGACCGATCGCCTGAGGCTACCGGAACATGGGCCGCATACCGGCGAGCGGCTGGCTACCACTCCAGGACGAAGGGAGTTCCCCGGGCGTTGAAATGGCCGACGTTCACGCATCGCGTTCCGCCGACCTCAAGGCTGGCGGTGAGAGGCTGGTGCACGTGGCCGAACAGCACGTAGCGCGGCCGGCTGTCGTGAATGGCCGCCAGGATCGCGGCACTGCCCCGTTCGAAGCGGCGGGCCGTCACGTCGTAGACGAGCTCCGGCAGGTGCGGCGGAATATGGCAGCACAACACGTCGACCTCACCGAGGGCGGCCACCTTGGCGGCGAAGACCTCGTCGTCGATCTCGTACGGGGTGCGCATCGGCGTGCGCAGCCCGCCGCCGACGAAGCCGAACCGCCAGCCGCCGATGTCGACGGCCTGGCCGTCGAGCAGGGTGATGCCGTCCCGCAGGTACTCCGGGTACAGGTGGGGCAGGTCGACGTTGCCGAAGGTCAGGTAGGTCGGCGTCGGGAAGGCGGCGAACAGCTGCTCGTACTGGCGGCGGACAGCGTCCTCGACGATCCGCGCGCGGTCGCCGCCGAGGCGCGCCCACAGCGAGCGGGACCACTCCCGCGCCTCGTCGAAACGCTGCGCGGTGCGCAGCTCCACCATGCGGCCGACCGCCTCGGCGCCGAACAGATCGCCCATGATCCCACGGCTGTGATCGTGGTAGTCGATGAAGAGAACCAGGTCACCGAGGCAGATGAAGGCGTCGGCGCCCACGGCGGCGGCGGGCAGGGCGTCCGCGCGGCCGTGCACGTCGCTCACCACATGGACCCGCATGGCAAGCAGCCTAAGGCCGGGAAGGGGTCGTCCGGCCCGATCCGGAGGTGCCAGTGCCCGCCCGCTCCGCCGGCAGGGACGGACGGCCCGGCGGCGCCCGCGGTGCCCGGCGCCGCCGGCGGAACCGGCCCGCGGGCACGATCG
Organism: Frankia sp. AgB32; assembly: GCF_023243045.1. Lineage (GTDB taxonomy): Bacteria > Actinomycetota > Actinomycetes > Frankiales > Frankiaceae > Frankia. The sequence goes on along the minus strand of NZ_JALKFX010000011.1, from coordinate 44,183 downwards.
CCGCCGGATCTCACCGTACGGTCGCCAACGTCCGCCGGGGCCGCTAACCTCTGGGGCCCCGGGACAGTCCAGCCGCTGGCCCCCCGCGTCACCGTCCGGCGGGTGTACGAGGCGTCCGGTGCACGCCCGCGAACTGGTAGGAGCAGCAGTGCGTGAGTTCACCTCCGCCCCTCTGGTCACCATCGCCGACAGTGCGACGCTGACCGACGCGGTGTTCCGCAACGCGGACCTCACCCCCGACAAGACACTCCTTCGGTACAAGGTCGGCGACGCGTACGTCGGAATGTCCGTCGTCGAGTTCCGGGACGCCGTCGTCGCTCTCGCCCGCGGGCTCGTCGCCCGCGGGGTGCGCCCCGGTGGTCGGGTGGGCATCCTCAGCCGGACCCGCTACGAGTGGACCCTGCTCGACTTCGCCACCTGGGCCGCCGGCGCCGTCACGGTGCCGATCTACGAGACGTCCAGCCCGGCCCAGATCGAGTGGATCCTGCGCGACTCGGCGATCGAGCTGCTCGTCGTGGAGGACGCGGAGCTCGCCGAACGGGTGGCGCAGGTCCGCGCGCAGGCACCGGCGCTGCGCGAGGTGCTGGTGATCGACGATGGCGCGGTCGCGACGCTGACCGCCGCGGGCACGGACGTCGACCCCGAACGGCTGACCGAGGCGCACGCGGGCCTCAACGCCGACAGCCTGGCGACGATCATCTACACGTCCGGCACGACCGCGCAGCCGAAGGGCTGCGAGATCACCCACCGGGCGCTGCTGTTCGTCGCCGAGGTGTGCGTCGCCATGCTTCCCCGGATCTTCGCCCCGGACTCCTCCACCCTGCTGTTCCTGCCCCTCGCACACGTCTTCGCCCGGATGCTCCAGGTGGGCGCGGTCCTGGGCGGCAAGGACCTGGCGTTCACGCCGGACACCCGCACCCTGCTGGCCGACCTGGCGCTGACCCGGCCAAGCTTCGTGCTCGCTGTCCCCCGGGTGTTCGAGAAGGTGTATGCCGGGGCGCGCAACAAGGCGCACGCCGACGGCCGGGGCCGCATCTTCGACGCCGCCGAGGCCACCGCCATCGCGTACAGCGAGGCCCTCGACGACGGCGGCCCCGGCCTGGTGCTGCGCCTGCGGCACCGGGTGTTCGACGCGCTGGTCTACGGCAAGCTGCGGGCCGCCCTCGGCGGCCACGCCCGCTACGCGATCAGTGGCGGGGCTCCGCTGGGCGTGCGGCTCGGGCATTTCTTCCGCGGCATCGGCTTCACGGTCGTGGAGGGCTACGGCCTGACCGAGACCACCGCGCCGGCGACGGCGAACCGGCCGGAGACGGTCCGGATGGGCACCGTCGGCCAGCCGCTGCCCGGCGTGACCGTGCGGATCGCCGACGACGGCGAGATCCTCATCCGCGGGCCGCTGCTGTTCCGCGCCTACCACAACAACGAGACCGCGACGAAGGAAGCGCTCGACGCCGAGGGCTTCCTGCACACCGGCGACCTCGGCGGCCTCGACGACGACGGCTTCCTGCGGGTCACCGGCCGCAAGAAGGAGCTGCTGGTCACCGCCGGCGGCAAGAACGTCGCCCCGGCGCCGCTGGAACACATCATCCAGTCGAACCCGCTGGTCAGCCAGGCGATGCTGGTCGGCGACGGGAAGCCGTTCATCGCGGCGTTGATCACCATCGACCCGGAGGCGTTCGAGCGCTGGCGCGCCGGCGCCGGCAAGCCCGCCTCGGCCGATGTCGCGGACCTCGTCGACGATCCCGACCTGCGGGCCGAGATCCAGCGCGCGGTGGACGCGGCGAACGCCACCGTGTCCCGGGCCGAGGGCATCCGCAAGTTCGTGATCCTCCCGCAGGACTTCACGGTGGAGGGCGGCGAACTCACCCCCAGCCTGAAGGTCCGTCGCTCGCTGGTACTCGACCGTTTCGCCCCCGCGGTCCAGGGCCTCTACACCGACGACCGCCGCTGACCGTGGCCCGAGCCGGCGCCTAGACCGCGTCGGCGCCGCCGCCGCCGTCGAGCAGGCCGCGCAGCTCGCCGGCGAGGACGTCCCAGCGCCAGCGTCGCTCGACCCAGGCCCGACCGGCGGCGCCCATCGTCGCCGCACGGCCGGGATCGGCGAGCAGATCCCCGACCGCGGCCTGCACCTGGCTGACGTCGGCACCGTCCACGACCAGGCCGGTGCTGCCGTCGACCACCGCGTCGGGGGCGCCGCCGCTGCGCCCGGCCACCACGGGCAGGCCGGCCGCCGACGCCTCCAGGTAGACGATGCCGAGGCCCTCCACCTCCAGCCCGCCGAGTCGGGACCTGCACGGCATCGCGAACACGTCCCCGGCGGCGTAGTGGGCGGGCAGTTCCGCCCACGGCACCGAGCCGGTGAACGTCACGTGTTCCGCCACCCTGGCCTCGCGGGCCAGGCGCTCCAGCCTGGCCCGGTGCGGCCCGCCACCGACGAGCAGCAGCGCGGCCTCCGGCACCCGCCGACGCAGCGCCGGCAGGGCACGCACCAGCATGTCCTGCCCCTTGCGGGGCACGAGACGGCTCACGCACACCACCACCCGGCGGCCGCCGAGCCCATGGCGGCGGCGGATCTCCTCCCGGCCTTCGCCCGGCCGGAACAGCTCGGCGTCCACGCCACTGGGCAGGCGGGCCAGCGCCGGATGAGGTCCGAGCGCCGGGCCGATCCGGGCCCGGGTGTAGTCGGTGAGGTAGGTGACAACGTCGACGGTCGCGCCGATACGACGCAGCGCCTGCCGGGTGGCCGGCAACGCCGCCCAGCCGACCTCGTGGCCGTGCGTGCTCGCCACCACCCGGCGCACCGCGCCGAGCCGGCGCAGCCGGGAGCCAAGCAGCGCCAGCGGGGCGGCGGCCCCGAACCACACCGTGTCGCAGCCCTCCGACCGGGCGACCTCGCGGGCGCGGCGCAGCACGTCCGGCGTCGGCAGCATCAGCGACGACCCGTGGCGCACCACCGGGAACGACTGGGCGGCGTCGAACGCGTCCGCCCCCGACCAGGCCGGGGCGTAGACGACGACCTCGTCGGCGGGCAGGCGGGCCGCAAAGTTGTGCACGTAGGCCTGGATGCCGCCCGGCCGCGGGGGGAAGTCGTTCGTGACCACCAGGACCCGCATGGCCTCATGTTCCCGCACGGTTCCCGCGGCCGGAACCGGGCCCACCCCGGCGGTCACCCGGCGCGACGCGGCGGGAGTGCCCGCCGCCTCGGCTCGACCGGGCCCAGCACGGTGCCGTCCAGCACGGTGCCGTCCAGCACGGCCCGGTCGAGCACGGCGCCGGCCAGGTTCCCCACCGCCGGCAGCAGCCCGGCGTCGGCCAACACCCCCAGCGCGCACAGTTCCTGTGCGTCCCACCGCGGCTCCGCCTCCGGCGCGCCGGAGGCGTCCACACCGCGCGCCGCGGCCGCGGGACGCGGGACGGCATCGGCGAACATGACGGTGACGACACAACCGGCGCACCGGACACCGCGGACGACGCAGGAATCGCAGTCGATCAACATCGGTCCCACCTTCCCGTGATCCGACCGGCGGCGGCAGCGGCGCCCGCGCACCGACATCCCTTCGTCACCGAACGGTAGGACCCGGGTCCGACAATTTTCCGCGGCCGGCGCGGCGGATCGCCACGGCCACCCAGCGCACCGACCCACAGCAACGCAACACGACCCCGCGGACGCCCGACGCCCGGCTGGCTACGGGGGCGCTGGACCGGCCGCGTCAGCGCTCCAGGCGCGCCAGCAGAGCTTCCGACGGCACGGCGCGGGCGCCCTTCGCGGCGCTGTTGTCCGCCACCTCCCGGTCGGAGGTCACGACGAACACGGGGCGGCCCTCGGGTTCCATCCCCACCAACCGCACGATCTCCTCGTCCGCCAGTCGGCCCGCCCGGCTGAACAGCACCCGCAACCCGCGCGGCATCGTCACGCCGACCGGCCGGGCGACCACGGCGGTCGCGTCGAACACGACGGTGACCTCGCTCTCGGGATGGCGCCCGGCGAGCGCGCCGACCCCGGACAGCAGCCGCTCCCGCTGTGCCTGCAGGGTGAGCCGCCCGTAGCCCCGCTTGGTCACGTTGTAACCGTCGATGATCAGGTGCACGCCGGGCACGGCCAGCACCTCGTCGATGAGGGTCGGATCATCGTTGGGCCGCCCGAGGGCGCCGGCGAACGCGTGCGGGGTACTGCTCGGGCCGTCGCCGCCCCGGGCGAGCAGGTCGGCCGGCCGGCTCACCATCGTGGGCAGGTCCAGCTCACGGCGCACCCCGTTGGCCGAGGCGATCAGGGTGTCGAGCAGCACCCGCATCCGGGCGTCGTCGACGCTGCGCGAACCGCGGGTGTCGCGGCGGGCGCCGGCCAGCGTCTTCTCCAGCTCCGCGATCCGGGCCCGTAGCCGGCGCACCTCCGACTCGGCCTCCCGCCCGGCCGCGACGGCGGTGTCCCGCGCGGCTTCGGCCGCGGCGACCGACTCACGGGCCGACGCCTCCGCCTGTCGGATGCGCTCGGTACAGGAGCGCAGCCGGCGGCGGGCGTCGTCCGCCTCGGCGCGCGTCACGCTCAGGCGGGTCCGCAGCTGCTCCTGTTCGTCGGCGGCGCCGCGCTGGTTGGCCTTGAGCTGGTCGGTGAGCCGGCGGATCGTCCCCTCGGCCTCGTCGACGCGGCTGCGGACGGCCGCCTCCGCGCTCGACGCGGCGGCCGTGGCCAGCAGGTCCGGCCAGGCCGGGGCCCGCAGCAGGTAGGCGACGGCGGCGATCTTCTCCGGTGGCGCCGCGGGCGGCGGTCCGCCGGGCGACTCCACGGCCTCGGCCAGCTCCGGGTGGTGCAGCCGGATCCAGGCGGCGACCCGGCCGCGGAACGCCTCGCTGTCGACGGCGGCGGCCAGCGGGACGGCGCCGAGCCTGGCCCGCCGCGACGCCTTGAACCGCCGCACGGCGGCCAGCGACGGCGGAACCTCCGACTCGGGCAGGTCGGCCAGGGTCAGCGCGGCGATCTCGACGACGTGGTGGCGCACCGACGCCGGCAGCGGTTCACTCATCGGAGCCCGCCGGCATGGTGCGCCGGCGCAGCCGGAATCATCCGGCTCCACAATCCGACCGAATGCCCACGGACCGTCGCCGGGCGCGCGCGCGCGAACAGGCATCCCGCCGGCGCCACCGGCCCGCCCGTCCGGCCCCGGGTCGACGCTGGCAGGATCCGTGTCGGGACACATCGGTCCGTCTCCGCGGAGCGGTGGAAACGAGACGGGCCGCGGCGGCTCGTCCGACCGGCCAGACAGCAGGGCACGCGGGACTCCGGAGCCGACGGGGAAGAACGCTGAAGGTACAGCCTAGCGACACGGCAAGAGGCATATGCAGGCCGCCGGGAGGGCTCCCGATCGGCCTCGACTGGCAGATCCGTGCTGGGCGGGCATTGTCTCACGTGCAAGTTGATTTATGTAGCCTTGCGTGGCGCGTACCCTATGGTCGATTTAATTCGAACGCGGCCTGGTTGCGCCGGAGAGGACGATCGTGACCGACCAGAACCCTCCTCACCAGCCACCGGGCGGTGACGGGAACCGCGAGCCATGGAACCAGCCGGGCGGCTCCTGGCCGCAGCCCGCCGGCGCGCCAGGCGCCGCACCCGGTTCCGGCCCGGAGCCGGCGGGCGGGTGGGGCGGCCCGGACCAGTCCGATGACAAGACCCAGCTCGCCTGGTCCGGTGGCGCCAACGCGCCGAGCGGGCCACAGCCGCCCAACCCCGGGCTCCCGCCGCAGTGGGGCACCGGGCCGCAGCAGGGCACGGAACAGTCGTGGCCGCCGCCGGCGGGCAACGCCGGCCAGCCGGCCTGGGGCCAGCCCGGCGGCGAGCAGCAGAACTGGGGCCAGCCCGGCGCGGACCAGCAGAACTGGGCACAGCAGGGCTGGGGTCAGCAGGGCGGCGGCTACCAGGGCACCGGCCCCTACCAGGGTGGGACCGGCTACCAGCAGCAGGCGCCGGCCGGCTATCCAGGCGGCCAGGACTACTACCAGCAGAACCAGCAGGGTGGCTACCCGCCGCCGGGAGGCGGTTATCCGCCCCAGGGTGGCTGGCAGCAGCCGCCCGGCGGGCCGCCGCAGCGCCGGCGCAATCCGCTGGTCATCATCGTGCCGCTGGTGGTGGTCGCCGCGATCGTCATCGGGGTGGTGATCGCGCTCGCCGTCGGCGGGAACGACGACTCGGGCACCGTCTCCGCGCCGACCCTGGCCGTTCCGACCCTGGCCGTTCCGACACCGGGCGGTTCGGTCCCGACTCAGGCCGCGCCCGCCCCGACCCGGACGAGTCCGGCCGGGGTGTCCAACTGCGTGGCGGTCACCCCGCAGGCGCCGCCCGCGGGCTCCGCCGGCCTGGGCGGCTCCGGGACGGTCGTCGGCGAGGCCAACTCCTCGGTCAGCGACTTCGAGGCCAAGGTGACCCTCAACAGCGTGTGCACCACCTCGGGCGCCGTCACCAGCTACGGTGACCCGCCGACGCAGGGCGCCTACTACATCCTGAACGTGACGGTCGAGGTGAGCCGCGGTGACACCTCCGCCTCGCCGTCGGACTTCTACATCCAGACCCCGGACGGGACGCGGTACGACGGCAGCTACGACAACGTCGAGCCACGCCTGTCCGCCTCGACCGTGAAGGCGGGCCAGAAGGTCCGCGGCAACATCGTCATCAACGCGCCGGCCGGGCACGGCACGCTGAACTGGGAGCCACTGTTCGCGGTCAGCCCCGCGAAGTTCCAGCTCTGACCGATCCCGCATCCGCTCGGCCGACGGGGTGATCCTGACATCGGGATCACCCCGTCGTGCTGTCCGCAGCCGGGTCGGGCCGGCCTGAGCTCAGGCGAGAGCGGCGCGGATCCGCTCCGCCGCGTCGTCGAGCGCCGCCGGGTCGGGGGCCTGGTCGGCGTTCTCGAACGAGAGCTGCTTCTCGCTGTCGATCGGAATCAGGTGGACGTGCGCGTGCGGGACCTCCAGCCCGGCGACGATCACGGCCACCCGCCGGGGCCCGAAGGCACGGTCGATGGCCCGCCCGACCAGCGCCGAGCTCGCCCACAGCGCGGCGTGGACGTCGTCGGGCAGGTCCAGCCACCGGTCGATCTCGACCCGCGGCACGACGAGGGTGTGGCCAGGGCGGATCGGCGCGATGGTGAGCAGCGCGACGGTGTGCTCGTCGGCGTGCACGATCCGGCCGGGAAGCTCGCCGTTGATGATCCGGGTGAAGACGCTCGGCATGGCACCCGACCCTACCGACCGCACCGGGCCGGGCGCGCCTGGCGTCAGGCGAACGGCCGGGCGAAACCCGCCGGGCCCGCCGTCGCCACCCGGAACTCGTTGCCCTCGGGGTCGGAAAGCACGTAGCCACGCTCGCCGTCCTCGTCGTACGGGCCGACCCGGCGGGCGCCCAGGGTGAACAGCCAGCCGACGACCCGCTCCGCGTCGACCGCGTAGAGGTCGAGGTGCAGCCGGCTCGGTCCGCCGCCGCGGCGGGCGCCCGGTCGCAGCAGCAGCTTCGGGCCGGCGCCGGCGGGATGGCGCAGGATCGCCGCCTCCTTGTCGCGCCGCACGACCTCGTAACCCAGCGCGGCGGACCAGAAACGCACCATCACCTCCACATTCGCACAGTCCACTGTCACCCGTCCCACCCGGATCCCGTTCGTCTCGAACCACGCCACCCGCGCATGATTTCGCATTAGCGGCGATTTGGCGCGCCGAGTGGCCACGGCGTGTCTCCGGCGTGGCGAAACATGTAATTCCGGCTCGCAACGACGCGACATCAATGCATACCGATTAATCTCACTTTTCGGTCATACCTGGAACTAAGCGAAACTAGCCACATCTCTGGGCATCAGCGGACGCACCGGCATAGGTCCCGCCGGTGGGGCCGGCCCGGCGACCGGCCGCCCGGCCGACCCCACCGGGCGGCGCAAACTGTCGGTGGACGGGCCTACGGTGACAGCGTGCGCCAAGACCCCGCCACCACCGCCCGCCCGGGCGTCGCCCGGGATACCGCCCCGCTCGGCGAACTGGGCCGCCCGCGCCAGGCCAGTCTGGACGACCTCGGCCGGCCGCTGGCCGACCTGACCTTCGTCGTGGTCGACCTGGAGACCACCGGCACGTCGGCGGAGACGAGCGAGATCACGGAGATCGGCGCGGTGCGGGTCCGCGGCGGCGAGGTGCTCGCGGAGATGTCGACGCTGGTCCGGCCGAGCCGCGGCATCCCCCCGATGATCTCCGCGCTCACCGGGATCACCGAGGCGATGGTGGCGAGTGCCCCCGCCGAGGCCGAGGTCGTCCCCACCTTCCTGGAGTTCGCCCGCGGCGCCGTGCTCGTCGCCCACAACGCGCCGTTCGACCTCGGCTTCCTGCGCGCGGCCGCGGCCCGCTGCGGCTACCCACCGCCCGCCTGGGAACATCTCGACACCCTGCGCATCGCCCGGCGGATCATCAGCCGCGACGAGACGCCGGACTGCCGGCTCGGCTCACTGGCGCGGCTGTTCCGCAGCGCGACCGAGCCCGATCACCGGGCCCTCTCCGACGCGCGGGCCACGGTGGACGTGCTGCACGGCCTGTTCGAACGCCTCGGCAACCTCGGCGTGCACACCCTCGAGGAGCTGCACGACCACAGCGCGCGGGTGTCCCCCGCCCAGCGCCGCAAGCGGCACCTCGCCGACGGCCTGCCCACCGGCCCCGGCGTCTACGTCTTCCGGGACGCGGACGGCCGCGCCCTCTACGTCGGCACCTCCCGGTCGATCCGCTCCCGGGTCCGCACCTACTTCACCGCCAGCGAACCGCGGACCCGGATGGCCGAGATGGTCGCCCTGGCCGAGCGGGTCGACGCCATCGGCTGCGCGCACGCCCTCGAAGCGGAGGTCCGGGAGCTGCGGCTGATCGCCGAGCACAAGCCGCCGTACAACCGCCGGTCCCGGTTTCCCGAGCGGGCGGTGTACCTGCGGCTGACCGACGAGCCGTTCCCCCGGCTGTCGCGGGTGCGTGACGCCCGCCAGGACACCACCTACCTCGGTCCCTTCGGCAGCGTCCGGGAGGCGGACGACGCCGCCGACGCGCTGCTCGCCGCCGTGCCGCTGCGGCAGTGCTCGGGCCGGCTGTCCCCCCGCCGGACCCGCCCGGCGTGCGCCCTGGCCGACCTGGGCCGCTGCGGCGCGCCGTGTGACGGCCGGGAGGACGTCCCCGCCTACGCCCGGCACGTGGCGCGCGCCCAGGAAGCCATCACCGGCGACCCCGAGCCCGTCATCGCCGCCACCACCCGCCGGATGGACCGCCTGTCCGGCGAGGGCCGCTACGAGGAGGCCGCCCTCGAGCGCGATCGGATGGTGGCGTTCGTCCGCGCCGCGGCTCGCGGCCAGCGCCTCGCCGCGCTGACCCGGATCACCGAGCTCGTCGCCGCCGCGCCGACCGCGAACGCCGGCTGGGACCTGGCCGTGGTGCGCCGCGGGCGCCTGGTCAGCGCACTGACGGTCGAGCGCGGGGTCGATCCGCGGCCGTGGGTCGACGCGGCCGTGGCCAGCGCCGAGACGGTCAGCCCGCAGCCGGGGCCGGCGCCCTGCGCGTCGGTCGCGGAGACGGAGCGGATCGCGAGCTGGCTCGGCGGGAACGGGGTCCGGCTGGTGCGCCTCGACGGCGAGTGGTGCTGGCCGGCCGCCGGCGCGGCGCGGGCCGCCCGCCGCTGCGCGGAACTGTCCCGCGGCCGGGACGAGCCGCCCCTCCCGACCGCCCGCCCGGGCGCCGGGCGCCGACCGCTGCGCTGAGACCCGGCAGAGCTAGACACCCGGCAGAGCAGACACCCGGCAGAGCTGGGGCCGCGCAGAGCTGGGGCCCGGCAGCAAGGCCACGGGGCCGGCCCGCCGATGTCGGCGAACCGGCCCCGTGGCCGACGACGTTCCTCCCGCGCACCCGGGGTGCGCGGGGACCGTCAGTGCTTCTCGCTCCCGGCCGGAGTGTCGTGGCCGGGGGTTCCCGGCTCCTTCTCCTCGACGAAGAAGCCGCTGACCGCCTTGCCCGCGCGCCGCGCGAGCCCCTTGCCGTGGCCGTCGTCGTGCCCGTTCGCGGACGGGAGCGCGTACCGGTCGGTCGGGACGTGCGGGTGGTCGGGCACCAGCTCCGGCTTCGGCCGGTGGTCCTCCACGAACTCACCCGAGGGCAGCTGGCGGATGATGCCGGTCTCGATGCCGTGATGGGCGATCTCGGCGTCCTTCTCCTGGAGGCCGATGCAGAGCTTCTTCGTCACCGCGTAGGCGATCGGCGGCACGATGATCAGGCCGATGCGGCCCGCCCAGGTCATCGCGTTCAGCGAGATACTGAACGTCTTCGCGATGACGTCGTTGCCACCGGAGATCCACAGGACCAGGTAGAAGCTGATCGACATCGCACCCAGTGCGGTCCTGACCGGCGTGTCCCGCGGCCGCTGCAGCAGGTTGTGCGACTTGGTGTCGCCGGTGAACCTGGCTTCCAGGAACGGGTAGAGCGCCAGCAGGGTGAACAGGATGCCGGGCAGCACCGCCGTCGGCCAGAACACCGCCGGGACGGTGTGACCGAGGCCGCGGAACTCCCACGGCGGCATCAGGCGGGTCGAGCCGTCCAGGAAGCCGATGTACCAGTCGGGCTGGGACGCCGAGGAGACCTTGGACGGGTCGTACGGGCCGAACATCCAGATCGGGTTGATCTGCGCCAGGCCACCGAGCAGGGCCAGCATGGCGAAGACCATCATGAAGAACCCGCCGGACTTCACCGCGAAGATCGGGAAGACCCGGTGGCCGACGACGTTGTGCTCGGTCTTGCCCGGCCCGGGGAAGTCCGTGTGCTTCTGGTGCCAGAGGATGCCCATGTGCGCCCCGATGAGCGCCAGCAGGATGCCGGGCACCAGCAGGATGTGGATCACGTAGAGCCGGGGCAGGAAGTTCGCGCCCGGGAACTCGCCGTTGAACAGCATGAACGACGCCCACGTCCCGATGATCGGGATGGACTGGGCGATCGACGCCGCGATCCGCAGGCCGGTGCCGGAGAGCAGGTCGTCCGGCAGGGAGTAGCCGGCGAAGCCCTCGAGGATGCCCAGGACCAGCAGGCCGACGCCGATGAGCCAGTTGACCTCACGCGGCTTGCGGTACGCGCCGGTGAAGAACACCCGCAGCAGGTGGACGACGATCGAGCCGACGAAGACCAGCGCCGCCCAGTGGTGGATCTGGCGGAACACCAGCCCGGCCCGGGTGTCGAAGCTGATGTCCAGCGTCGAGGCGTACGCCCGGCTCATCTCCACGCCCTTGAGGGGCACGTAGGAGCCGTTGTAGATGACCTCGGTGTTCGACGGGTCGAAGAACAGCGTGAGGTAGATGCCCGTGAGCAGCAGGACGATGAAGCTGTAGAGCGCGATCTCCCCGATCATGAACGACCAGTGGTCGGGGAAGACCTTGTTCAGGTTGCGCCGCAGCCCGGCCTGCGTGCCGAACCGCTCGTCAATGGCCCGGTTCGCCTTGCGGACCGGGGTCGGCCGCTTGACGAACTCAGGTGGGGGTGCGGTTGTCATGAGCGCTCCCAGAACGCGGCACCGACAGGCTCGTCGTAGTCACCGTTGCGGGCGTAGAGGAAGCCGTTCGCGTCCGCGGCGATGGCCAGCTGGGGCAGCGAGCGGCTCGCCGGCCCGAAGATGGCCCGGCACCCGTCCAGCACGTCGAAGACCGACTGGTGGCAGGGGCAGAGCAGGTGGTGGGTCTGCTGCTCGTAGAGGCTCACCGGACAGCCGGCGTGCGAGCAGATCTTCGAGTAGGCGACGTGGCCGTCGATCGACCAGTCCTCCCGGCCCTTGCGCGGCCGGTCGATCCCCGGGGGCAGCCGGATGAGCAGCGTGGTGCTGTCCGCCTTGGTCTGCACGTCCGTCCTGGGCTCGTAGGAGACGGTGCCGTCCGCGCCGGTGACCGGCAGGGCCGGGAAGACCGTCTCGATGCCGCCGATGGAGACGTCACCGAGCTTGATGAAACGGCCGTCCTCGGTGACCAGGCGCGCGCCCTTCACCCAGGAGGTGTGGTCGAGCTTCTTGCCGGGCTTGGCGTTGGTCAGGTTCAGCAGCGGCACCACGACCAGGCCCCCGAGCACCGTGCCGGCGCCCAGCAGGGTGCGGCGCAGCAGCGGGAGACGGGCGAGACCGGTGTCGGCGAAGCCGGCGGTGAGCTCGGCCTCGGTGGTCGCGATCTCCTCCTTGCTGGAGGTGAACTCGTGCCGCTCCTGCACGGCCTGCTCGTGCGGCATCAGCCGCTTGGCCCACAGGATCATCCCGATACCGAGACCACCCACGGCCATGCCGAGAGCCGAGCCGAGGCACGGCGTGTAGTACTGCTTGTGCTTGTCGCCGACGAAGTTCGTGATGACGAAGCCGACCGTGCCGACCACCGAGATCATGAACCAGAAGGCGATCAGCCGCTCCGCGCGCCGCTCGGCGCGGCGGTCGACGTCCTCGGCGCGCGGCGGGCGGGGGGTGACCCCGCCGCCATGGCCGCCCGCCGGCCGCATCGCCGTGGTCTCGGGGATGCGGGAGGAGTCGGTCTGGTGCGGGGGCGTACCGAGCGCCTCCGGACCGTCGGAGGTACCGGCCGCGACGTCCGGGCCGCCGGCCGAGACGCCCGAGCCGCCGGCCGGCGCACCCGAGGTGTCGACCGGGTGCTTGGCGCGCTTGAAGATGCTGCTCATCGAATCCTGGTCAGCCTTGTCGGCGGGCTCGCCCTGATATCCCAAGTAGTCCATGCGCTCGGAGGCGGAGCCAGCCGGCTGATCTCCCCCGCCCGCCCCGGCCGGGCCCGGCTCGCCCGGGTCCGTCTGGTCACTCATACCTTCTGCCTCGCTCCGATCCACAGGCACACGACCAGCAGGCCGCCCACGCCTACCAGCAGGCCCAGCAGTCCTTCCGGCACCGGGCCGTACTTGCCGAGGCTGAAGCCACCGGGGCTCTTCGTCTTGGTCAGGTGCTGGACGTAGGCCGCCACCGCGACGGCGTCCTTCTCGTCGATCTGCCGGTCACCGAAGACCGGCATGGACTCCGGCCCCGTACGCATGGCCTCGACGATCTGCGTCGGGGTGGACTCGCTCAACGAGGGCGCGAACTTACCGTAGGTCAGTGGGGCGCCCTGCGCGACGGCCTGGTGGCACTGCGCGCAGTTGGCACGGTAGAGCTCCCCGCCGTGGGACAGGTCGGCGTCATCGAGCGCGGTGTCGGTGACCTTGGGAACGGCCGGCCCACCACCGAGGCTGTCGATGTACGCGGCGAGCTGGTCGATCTGCGTCTGCGAGTACAGCGCCGGCTTGCGGTCCGCCTGCGCGGCCGGCGCCGCGAGCGGCATACGGCCGGTGGAGACCTGGAAGTCGACCGCCGCGGCGCCCACGCCGATGAGGCTGGGGCCGGTGTTCGAGCCCTGTGCGCCCAGGCCGTGGCAGGTGGAGCAGCCCTGGGCGTAGAGCGCCCGGCCCTGGCGGACCGCCTCGTTGGCGTCCGACGTCTGGGCGGCGCTGCCGCTGGGCGCCAGCACCGACCACAGGACTCCGGTGGACAGCAGGCCGAGGAGCAGCACGAGGGCGGACGACCGGCGTCGCCGCCGCGCGGAGGCGGCTCGCCCGCGGGAGGGCCGCCGCAGCAGCCGGGTGCGGACGGCCGGTCCCGCAGCCGTCGCCTCCCCGGTGCCGGCGGGCGGGTCCACGGTCGCGGTGGCGCCGGCGGGCGCGTCCACGTCGGCCGACGCTCCGGCGGCGGCCAGGTCGGCCGCGGCCGGCGTGTCGGCCGAGGCGGACGTGCTGACCGCGCGCGGCGCTGGGTCCGGCGGAGTGTCCGGCGATGTGCCCGAGGTTTCAGTCATGTCGCTCACTGGAGGAGGTAGATGGTCGCGAACAGGGCGATCCAGACGACGTCGACGAAGTGCCAGTAGTACGACACGACGATCGCCGATGTCGCCTTCTCCGGCGTGAAGCGCCCGAACGTCGACCGGCCCAGCACCATGACGAAGGCAATGAGCCCACCGATGACATGCAGGCCGTGGAAGCCGGTGGTCAGGTAGTACACCGACCCGTAGGCATGCGACGCCATGGTGAACTTGTTTTCGCCGAAGTACTCGTTCGCCTGACCGCCGACGAAGATCGCACCCATGATCAACGAGATCAGGTACCAGCGTCGCAACCCGAACACGTCGCCGCGTTCCGCGGCGAACACCCCGAGCTGACAGGTGACGCTGGACAGCACCAGGATCACGGTGAAGAACAGCGCGTACCCGACGTGCAGCTCCACGGGGCCGTGTTCGGAACCGGCGGGATCGCCGGTCACAGGCGGCCAGTTGCCGCTGTTGACCGAACGGATCGTGAAGTACATCGCGAACAGGGACGCGAAGAACATCAGCTCCGACGACAACCACACGACCGTGCCGACCGAGACCATCGAGGGACGGTTGGCCGTCGGGTGTGGAGGTGGAGCCTTCTCGAGGACGGGGGCTGAGGCCACGTCGGTCATTCTGGCACGCGACGCGGCAGGCGCCACCGTAGGTTCGACGTTCGGTAGGACTACGACTCGTCGATGACGCGCCCGAAGGGCCGCACAGGCCCCGATACATCCCGCACAAACTGCTGCGGCACAGCGAAAACCGCAGGTCCCGAGGCGGACCTGCGGGCGGCGAAAGAAAGCCCACCGATCGGCGGCATCCCGCCGGATGTTGCGTGCCTCACCCGGTTCATGTCCACCGCAGGAGCCAGGTCGGCTGGCAGGGCGAAGCGGGGCCGGTTGGCAGGGCCCGCCCGGCCGGACCCGGGCGCGTCACCCCACGACCGACCGCGCCCCCGGCCGCCGCGGACGCTCCGACCGGGGGCGCTGGGGCCAGGTCAGCCGGACAACGCCGCGAGGGCACGCAGCCCGTCGGCGGGCAGGGCGATGCCGGCCTCGGAGCCGGGATCCACGGCGAGCAGCAGATCGTCGGACGGCCAGATCCGCCCCAACGTCGCGATCTGGACGGTGCGGTAGCGATCCACCTCCGGCAGGGCCGCCGCGAGACGGGTCTCGGAGGTGAAGGTCGGGACGAACTGGGTGCCGTCCTGCCGCTCGGCGACGGGCAGCTGCAGGACGTCGCTGTCGGCCGCGGACAGCTCGTCGAACTCGTTGCCGAGGTCGGGCAGCAGGACGTCGGCGAGGGCGAGGTCGCTGAGCGCGGTGCGCTCGTCCTCCCCGTCGGCCAGCCGGCGCAGCGCGGCGCGGGCGGCGTTGCCCTGTTCGGTGGGCCGACCCGGCGCCGCCGGCGAGCCGAAGGACGAGGTGACACCCGGGCCACCGAAGGACGGGCCGCCGGGCTGCGGGGCGCCGGAGTTGGGCACGGCGGCGGCGTCGGCGGACGCGAGGTCGGGACGTAGCTGGTCATCGGTCATGGGTGAACTCCCTTGACGTGGACGAGCGTGCTGACGTGTCGTGCCGTAAGCCCATCGCCTACCCGGGCCGGGGCACTCCCGAACGGACCGGTCCCGACGAATCCAGCCGGCGTCAGGATCGCAGCGCGAGGTCCGCGATCAGTGCCCGACGGGTCGCCGCGACCAGCGGGGTGCCATCGCCGTACGCGGGATGATCGATCACGAGCTCGGCCGGCACCGCCGGGTCGCGGAAGGCGTCCCGCAGCTCGTCACTGAGCGTGAAGCGAACCATATGAACCGACACCGTTTCGCTGGGCACGTCCGGGTCCTCGTCGAGGCCGGGGATCTCCACCCCCGCGGACCGCTGCCCGCCGATCTCCAGGGACACGCTGTGCTGCAGGCCGGCGAGGCGGCTGAGCTCGTCGCGCACCGTCTCCAGGACCGCGAGCTCGATGAAGATCGTCGCGGTGAGCACATGACTGTCGGGCAGCAGGCGCGAGTAGGCCTCGATCTCGTGCGCGACGTCCGCGGAGGCCGTCAGGCGCTCGGTGTAGACCATCTCCTGCACCTGGTAGCGCAGGGTCTGCTCGTTCTCGAACTCCGCGACGACGAGGTCACCGACCCGGACCCTGCGCTCGGCGCGGACCGGGATCATCTGCCGGCGCAGGTCGGGTCGATGCTCCGCGTACGCCCGATGATCGGTGGTGATGTCGGCGACGGTCAGCGCCATGGCACTGCCTCCTGTCCGGACGCGGGTGGGCCGGGGAACGGGGGACGCCGCCCGAGCCGGCGCGATGCCGGACGCCGGGCGGAACTGTCGAGGGCCGGGCGGGCACGAGTGCCGGACCGCCCGCAAGGGCCGAGGGAACGAAGCGGGAGATACAGACCGGCGATCGGTCCCTGGCGCCGGGGCGCCGGGAGCCGATCGCCGGATGCGGTGCGTGCGGTGCGGGCCGATCAGGCGTCGGCGGTCTCCTCGGCGTTCAGGGCGTCGAGGGCCTTCTTGAACCGACCCGCGTGGGTCTTCTCCGCGCGGGCGAGGGTGGAGAACCAGTCCGCGATCTCCTCGAAGCCCTCCTCACGGGCGGTCTTCGCGAAGCCGGGGTACATGGCGGTGAACTCGTAGGTCTCGCCGGCCACCGCGCTGGCCAGGTTCTTCGCGGTGCTGCCGAGCGGCTCGCCGGTCGCCGGGTCGCCGACCTCGGCGAGGAAGTCCAGGTGGCCGAACGCGTGGCCGGTCTCGCCCTCCGCGGTGTCGCGGAACAGCGACGAGGCGTCGGTGAGACCTTCGATGTCGGCCCGGCGCGCGAAGTAGAGGTACCGCCGGTTCGCCTGGCTCTCGCCGGCGAACGCCTCCTTGAGGTTCTCGTGGGTCTTGGTGCCGTCAAGCTTCGGCATGAAGCGCTCCTTCGGAATGGATGTGCACTGGTGAGCCGGTCCCGCCCGCGACACGGGCCGGATCGGAGCCGCGCGCCTGACACTCCGGGCAGATACCCCGGAACTGCAGGTCGTAGCCGGTGATGGCGAAGCCCGAGCGGCGCGCGATCTCCGCCACCATCCCGTCCGGGACGGGGTGATCAAGGTCGACCGCGCGTCCGCAGCCCTCGCAGACCGCGTGGTCGTGGCGGCTGGTGTTGGCGTCGTAACGCGCCGCAGCGCCGTCACCCAGACTGAGTTCCAACGCACGACCGGTCGACACCAGCAGCGCGAGGGTGCGATACACCGTAGCGCTGCCGATCCGCGGCGAGACACGGCGCACCCGCTCGTACACCTCCGCCGCCGTGGGATGGTCGTGGGCATCCCGCAGCACGTCGAGCACGGCCATCCGCTGCGGGGTCAGTCGGAGATCGATCTGGTCGGTCATGGATCACGCCCGTCGATTGAGAACGACTCTCAGTATCACGGATCCACCCCGCCGGCCGCAAACGGGGCGCCGCGGACCGCCCGCCACCCGCCACCGGCCGGCCCCTCCGCCGCCCGGCCCCTCCGCCGCCCGGCCCCTCCGCCGCCCGGCCACCCGGCCGCCCGGCCCCTCCGCCGCCCGGCCACCCGGCCGCCGGCCCCGCCCGCCGGCCGCGCGTGCGTGGCTGAGCGACTTCCTGCCTCTTCCGCAGGCTTCCGCAGGGACAAATCGGGCGTGGAACCCTGTGGAAGAGTCAGGAACGCCCGCTGCCGTGCAGACCACCCTCGCCGCCGCGGCGCCGGGCACGTCGAACCCGGCGCGCGGGGATCGCGTGCGGGCCGGACCGGGTAATCTTCGGGACGGATCGCGCCGGGCACCCTGTCATGAAGGTGGACGCCATGAAGACCGTCCTCGTCTACGCCGACCGTCCGGACGTGCGCGCGCGCGTCATCTCCGCCATCGGCCGGCTGCCCGCCGAGGACCTGGGCCCGTTGGAGTTCGTCGAGGCCGGCAACGCGGCCGAGGCGATCAGCGTCGTCGACCACCACGAGGCCGACGTGTGCGTGTTCGACGCGGAAGCTGCCCCCACCGGCGGCATGGGCCTGTGCCGGCAGCTGAAGAACGAGGTCGCCGACTGCCCGCCGACCGTCCTGCTCGTCGCCCGCGCGGACGACCGCTGGCTGGCCACCTGGTCACAGGCCGACGCGGTCGTCACCCACCCGATCGACCCGGCGCGGCTCACCGAGGCGGTCGTGACCCTGCTGCGGGCCCGGGCCGGCGGGGCGGTCGCGCGCCGTCCGGTCACCGGCGCCCAGCTCGCCGGCTGACGCCGGTGACCGTCGAGGCGACCATGCCGACCGCCGCCGCGAAGACGTCGACGTCCACCGCGGCGGCACCGAGCTGGCCGGAGCTGATCGGCACCCTGCTGGCTGGCGAGGCGCTGGATCAGGCCCGCACGGCGTGGGCGATGAACGAGATCATGGCTGGCGCGGCCACCCCGGCGCAGATCGCCGGGTTCGCGGTGGCCCTGCGGGCCAAGGGCGAGACGGCTGCCGAGATCGGCGGACTGATCGACGGGATGCTCGTCCACGCCGCGCCGCTGCTGGTCACCGACGAGCTGCGGGCCCGCGCCGTCGACACCTGCGGGACCGGCGGCGACCGCTCCAACACGGTCAACATCTCCACGATGGCGGCGCTCGTCGTCGCCGGCGCCGGCGTGCCCGTGATCAAACACGGGAACCGGGCCGCCTCATCGTCCTGCGGCTCCGCCGATCTGCTCGCCGAGCTCGGAGTCGTGGTCGACCTCCCGCCCGGCGGGGTCGCGGCGACCCTGGACCGCGCGGGCATCACCTTCTGCTTCGCCCGGGTGTTCCACCCGGCGTACCGGCACCTCGCGGCACCGCGCAGCGAGATCGGGGTCCCGACGGCCTTCAACATCCTCGGCCCGCTCACGAACCCGGCGAACCCCGGCGCCCAGGCCATCGGGGTCGCCGACCCCCGCCTCGCGCCGGTCGTGGCCCAGGTGCTGGCCGACCGCGGCACCCGCGCGCTGGTCTTCCGTGGCGATGACGGGCTTGACGAGCTCTCCCCCGTGACGACGTCCTCCGTCTGGGTGATCACCGGCGACCCCGCCGGCACCCCGCGGCCCCCGGCGGGGCGTCCGCCGACCAGCAGAGCCGCCGCCCCGCCGCGGCGGGAGCGGTTCGACCCTCGCGACGTCGACATCCACGTGCCGGACGTCGCGGCCCTGCGCGGGGCCGACGCCCCGTACAACGCCGCGGTGGCCCGCGCCGTCCTCGCGGGCGAGCCGGGCCCGGTCCGGGATGCCGTGCTGCTCGCCGCGGCGGCCGCTCTCGTCGCCGCCACCGGCCCGACCAGCGCGCCGATGACCGACCAGATCGCCGCGGCCCTCCCGCACGCCGCGGCGGCCCTGGACTCCGGCGCCGCCCGGGCCACCCTGGAGCACTGGGTGAGTGCCAGCCAGGCCGCCGCGAACGCCGCCTGACCCGCGAGCCGCCGCCGGCATCCCCACGCACCGTCACCGGGTTGCGTGGGAGGGGGCGAGTGTGGGTCCTGCTGGGCGATATTTCGGGCGGGCATCAGACCAGAGGGACCCATGTCGCCGCTTTCCCCTGCGGACGCCCTCACCACGGTCACGCTCCGCGACCGTCCGCCGGCGGGTGTGACCAGCCCCGACCAGGCGACGGGCCGTAGCCTCCCCGTCCAGCCGCCGGCGGAGCCGCGCCCGGCTGGCCGGGCGGGCTGCGGCCTTCCCTGCACCAGGCCCGCAAAGCCTTGATTACACCATTACAGTGTTTCGCATAATGGTGCGCCTCGCGCGCCGAGATCAGGGCGCGGCGACGAGAACAGGGAGCACGGATGATCGTCGAGTACATCCGCTATCGGATCGTCGAGGAGCGGCGCGGCGCGTTCGAGGATGCCTACGGCCGCGCTGCCCGGCCGCTCGCGCGCTCGCCGTGCTGCGTCGACTACGAGCTCGCCCGCTGCGAGGAGGAACCGGCCTGCTACGTCCTGCGGATCACCTGGACGTCGCGAAAGGATCACCTTGAGGGGTTCCGCGCCAGCGCCGACTTC
Organism: Frankia sp. AgB32; assembly: GCF_023243045.1. Taxonomy (GTDB): domain Bacteria; phylum Actinomycetota; class Actinomycetes; order Frankiales; family Frankiaceae; genus Frankia. Next base: position 24,316 of record NZ_JALKFX010000011.1, on the reverse strand, counting down.
GCGGAGTTCTTCGCGCAGATCGGGCCGTACGTCGAGGCGATCGAGGAGATGCGGCACTACGAGCACACCGCCGTCGCCGGCGCGGGCGGCTCCGTGCCCACGCTGTACGAGTGGGCGGGCGGTGAGGGTGCCTTCGAGCGCCTCACCGAGGCCTTCTACGTGAAGGTGCTGCGCGACGACGTGGTCGGGCCGCTGTTCCGGAGCATGGACCCGGGACACCCGCGCTACGTCGCTCTGTGGCTCGCGGAGGTCTTCGGCGGCCCCGCCGGGTACAGCGCCGAGCGCGGGGGCTATCCGCACATGCTCAGCCAGCACCTGGGCAAGGCGATCAACGAGGTGCAGCGCCGGCGCTGGGTGAACCTGCTGCTGGACGCCGCCGACGAGGTGGGACTACCCGGCGACCCGGAGTTCCGGGCCGCCTTCGTCGGCTACGTCGAGTGGGGCACGCTCCTGGCCCGCGCCAACTCGCAGCCGGACGCCGACCCGGTGCGCCAGGCCCCGGTGCCCCGCTGGGGCTGGGGCGTCGCCCCGCCGTACCAGCCGCCCGCGCCGGTCTCCCCCCCGCCGGCTGACCTGACCGCGGCCGGGAAAACGACAGTGGGCCGGTGGCAGTTCGCCACCGGCCCACTCTGGGTCACAGATCGCTGTCAGTCCTCGGGCACCGGCGGGTGCCAGAAGTTCTCGAAGACCAGGCAGGTCACGAACACCGCGACCATCACGATGCCGAGGATCAGCAGCCAGATCCCGAAGACGAGCCCCATCGCCGCCGTCACCGAGCTCGCGCCGATGAAGAACGGGTAGTAGCTGCCCGGGGTGAAGTGCCCCAGCTCGCCGGCGCCGTCGGCAACCTCGGCGTCGGGCAGGTCCTGCGGCCGCATGCCGATCCGGCGCCCGGTGAAGATGAGGTAGCCGCCGACGAGCAGGCCCAGGCCGGTGGTGAGCGTGAGCGCCGCCGTGCCGGTCGGGTCCTTGGCCCAGAACCAGTAGACCAGCGCCGTCACCCCGGCGAAGAGGCCGAAGAAGCTGAAGATGATGCCTTCCACCTTCATACGATCGCCGCCCCCTAACCGATCTCAGGTGTCGCGTGATAGTCGACCCGGCCGACCGTGGCCGGGAAGTGCAGGTCGAACGCCGGCCGCTCGGAGCGGATCCGGGGCAGTGACCGGAAGTTGTGCCGCGGGGGCGGGCAGGAGGTCGCCCACTCCAGCGAGTTGCCGTAACCCCACGGGTCGTCCACGACAGCCAGCGCACCCTTGCGGTACGAGTGCCACAGGTTGTACAGGAACGGCAGCGTCGACAGGGCGAGCAGGAACGAGCCGGCTGACGAGAACGTGTTCAGCGTCGTGAACCCGTCGGTCGGGCCGTAGTCGGCGTAGCGCCGCGGCATGCCGCGCAGGCCCAGCCAGTGCTGCACCAGGAACGTCGCGTGGAAACCCAGGAAGATGGTCCAGAAGTGGACCTTGCCGAGCCGGTCGTTCATCATCCGGCCGGTGACCTTGGGGAACCAGAAGTACGTGCCGGCGTAGGCGGCGAACACCACCGTGCCGAACACGACGTAGTGGAAGTGGGCGACGACGAAGTAGCTGTCGCTGACGTGGAAGTCGATCGGCGGGCTGGCCAGCAGCACCCCCGTCAGCCCGCCGAACAGGAACGTCACGAGGAAGCCGAGGGCGAACAGCATCGGCGTCTCGAAGGTGAGCTGCCCGCGCCACATCGTGCCGATCCAGTTGAAGAACTTCATCCCGGTCGGCACGGCGATGAGGAACGACAGGAACGCGAAGAACGGCAGCAGCACCGCGCCGGTGACGAACATGTGGTGCGCCCACACCGCCACCGACAGCGCGCCGATGCCGATGGTGGCGAACACCAGGCCCTTGTAGCCGAACAGCGGCTTGCGGGAGAACACCGGCAGGATCTCGCTGATGATCCCGAAGAACGGCAGAGCGAGGATGTAGACCTCGGGATGCCCGAAGAACCAGAACAGGTGCTGCCACAGCAGCGCCCCGCCGTTGGCGGCGTCGAACACGTGCGCGCCGAAGCGGCGGTCCGCCTCGAGCGCCAGCAGCGCGGCGGCCAGCACCGGGAACGCGATCAGCACGAGGATCGACGTCACCAGGAAGTTCCAGCAGAAGATCGGCAGCCGGAACATCGTCATGCCGGGGGCGCGCATGCACAGGATCGTCGTGATCATGTTGACGCCACCGAGGATGGTGCCGAGACCCGAGACCGTCAGTCCGACGATCCACAGGTCGGAGCCGGCACCCGGGGAGTAGACCTCGTTGTTCAGCGGCGAGTAGGCGAACCACCCGAACGACGCCGCGCCGTTCGGGGTCAGGAACCCCGCCACGACGGTGAGGCTGCCGAACAGGAACAGCCAGTACGACAGCGCGTTCAGCCGCGGGAAGGCAACGTCCGGCGCGCCGATCTGCAGCGGCACGAGCAGGTTCGCGAACGCGAACGCCAGCGGGGTCGCGAACATCAGCAGCATGAGCGTGCCGTGCATCGTGAACAGCTGGTTGTACTGCTCGTTGGAGAAGTACTGCAGCCCCGGCCGGGCGAGCTCCGCCCGCATCATGATGGCCAGGATCCCGGCGAACAGAAAGAAGCCGAACGAGGTCAGGAAGTACATGACGGCGATGTCCTTGTGGGACGTCGTCCGCAGGTATCCCAACAGGTTCGTCTGCCGCGGTAGGTGGGACTCTTCGGGTTCGGCGTGGCCGACGCCCGTCTCGTGCACGAGGGTCACTGTCCGCTCCCGGTGCTGGCGGTGGCAGCGGCAGTGGTGGTGGTCGCCGCTGCTGACGAGGACGAGACCGGGGCGTTCAGCCGGTCCGAGATGAACTTGTCGTACTCGGCCTGCGGCACGACCTTCACGTAGAAGTTCATCCGGTCGTGATCCGTGCCGCAGAGTTCCGCGCAGCGACCGATGAACGTGCCGGTCCTGGTGACGGTGAGCTCGAACTGGTTCACCCGGCCGGGGACGACGTCCCGCTTGAAGAGGAACTCCGGCACCCAGAAGGAGTGGATGACGTCCGGGGAGGTCTCCACGAACCGGATCGAGCGGTTCTGCGGAAGGACCAGCACTGCCGGCTCACCGGGACGCCCGGTCACCTCGATCTGGTTCGGGCCCTTGAGCCCGTCGCCCGGGTCGATGTACTTGAACTGCCAGTTCCACCGGAATCCGATGACGTCGACCGTCACGTCCGGATGCGCCGACAGTCTCGTGACCTTCGACTCGTCGCGAGCGGTGAAGAAGAACATCGAGCCCACGATGACAACCGGGACAACGGTGTAGAGGATCTCGACCGGCAGGTTGTACCGAACCTGCCGGGGTAGTACGTCGCTGCGCTTGCGGAAGGCGACGACCGCGTAGAGGATCATGCCCCACACGATCACGCCGACCACGAGGGCGGCGATTGCCGAGCCCTGCCAGATGTTCAGCAGGCGCGGCGAGTAGTTGGTAACCCCATCGGGATATCCGAAATTTGGCTTCTCACAGGCCGTTGCCCCGAGCCCCACGAGCGCCAGCGGGCCGACCAGACGCAGGGATCGGCGGCGCGGGCGCGCGCGGCGCCCGCCGCGTGCGTCGGCCGCGCGGGCCGTGCCAGCCGTCGGGGCCATGCCAGCTGTCGGGGCCGTGCCAGCCTCGACCATGTCGTCCACGGCCTCGAGCGCACCGCCGGAGTCAGCCGGCGTGCTCGGCGTGTCCTCGACATCCGCGACCGACGGCCGGGTCCGACCGAAGGATCTCCTCACCAGGTCCTGCCTCCCACGACTAGCGGCTCGCGCGGCGGGCAAAAGCCTTGCGCCGCCATCCGCGAAACCCCTTCAAACGCCATGTCACCCCGGTCGATCCCTCCGGACGACATGCTGTCTTCGACACGCTGTAGATGGTGCGGCAGCAGCGTATCTCAGCGGCCCGGCAGCTTCTCGCCTCAGGCCCCATCAGGGGCTGTGACGCGCGCCCCCCCGCCGGCGCGTCGGGGCGTAGCGTCGCAGGCGTGCCGGCCTATCTCGACCATGCGTCGACCACGCCCCTGCACCCCGCGGCGCGGGCGGCGTACCTGGTCGCGCTGGACGATGGCTGGGCGGACCCGGCGCGGCTGTACCGGGAGGGCCGGCGGGCGCGGATGCTGCTCGACGCCGCGCGGGAGACCGTTGCCGGCGTGCTCGGCGCCCGCCCGGACGAGATCAGCTTCACCGCCAGCGGCACCGCCGCGGCCGGTCTCGCCCTGCTCGGCACCGCCGCCGCGCGGCACCGCGCCGGCGACGTCGTCATGGTGAGCGCGGTCGAGCACTCCAGCGTGCTGCACGCCGCCGCGCACCACGAACGAGCCGGCGGACGGGTCGTGGAGGTCCCGGTCGACGGGATAGGCCGGGTCGACCCGGCCGGGTTCGCACCGGTCGAGGGCACCGCCGTCGCGAGTCTTCAGCACGCCAACCACGAGGTCGGCACGATCCAGCCGGTCGCCGAGGTGGCCGAACGGCTGCATGCCGCCGGTGTCCCGCTGCACACCGACGCCGCCGTCACCGTCGGCCACCTGCCCGTGGATCTGCGCGTACTCGGCGCCGACCTGCTCACCGCCAGCGCGCACAAGTTCGGCGGCCCGGCGGGCGTCGGCATCCTCGCGGTGCGTACCGGCACCCGCTGGCGCAGTCCGGGGCCCGTCGACGAGCGGGAGAGCGGCCGGGTCCCCGGCTACCCGGACGTCCCGGCGATCGTGGCGGCCGCGGCGGCGCTGGCCGCCCGGGCGGCGGAACTCGCCGCGCAGCGGCCGCGGCTGGCCGGCTACGTGGCCGAGCTGCGCCGCCGGCTACCCGAGCTGATGGACGACGTCGAGCTGCTCGGCGACCCGGACCCGGCCGGGTCGGTGGGGCATATCAGTGCCTTTTCCTGCCTGTACGTGGAGGGGGAGGCACTGCTGGCGGGATTGGACCGCGCCGGGATCGCGGTCAGCTCCGGATCGAGCTGCACCTCGGACGTGCTGACCCCGAGTCATGTCCTGGTCGCGATGGGCGCGCTGACCCACGGAAACCTGCGGGTCTCGTTCGGCCGGGAGTCGACCCGGGCTGATCTCGACGCCCTGCTCGACGTCCTGCCGGGTGTCGTGCGGGAGGTGCGGGCGCGCCTGGGCGCCACCGATCTCGGCGCGGCCCGCGGATGACGCCGACGCCCGACGTGGTCGACGCGCGCGGCCGGCGCTGCCCGCTGCCGATCATCGATCTCGCCCGCGCGTTCGGCTCTGTCGCGACCGGCGAGACGATCACCCTCTGGGCGGACGATCCCGCGGCCGGGCCGGACGTGGTGGCCTGGTGCCGGCTGCGCGGTCAGGAACTCGTCGCGACGCGGGAGCTGCCGACCGGCGGCCAGGAGTTCGTCGTCCGCCGCCGCGGCTGACCTGTCGGCCAGCGGCGGCGGCGAGGCGGGCCGGTCAGGCCCTGGGCAGGTGTTCGGCGATCTCGGCGGCGGCGTCCGCGCCGTAGGCCTCGGTCAGGCGCTTGACCGCGTCCGACGGGTCGACGATGTACTCCTGCGGCCCGAGGGTCTCCAGCACCTGGGTGGCGATCAGCGCGCCGACCTGCGCCGCGCGCTCGAGGGAGAGGTCCCAGGACAGCCCGGCGAGGAAGCCGGCGCGGAAACCGTCGCCGACGCCGGTCGGGTCCGGGGTGTCCCGGGCGGGCACCACGGGGATGTGGATCGGGTCCGCCTCCGGCGCCTCGATGACCACGCCGTCCTTGCCGTGGGTGGTGACCCGAACGCCGACCACGGCGCGGATCTCCTCGTCCGTCCACCCGGTCTTGCTGGCGAGCAGGGCCTTCTCGTACTCGTTGCAGAACAGGTAGGCCGCGCCGGTGACGAGCTCACGGATCTGCGGGCCGTCGAGCAGGGCGAGCTGCTGGGACGGGTCGGCGGCGAACGGGTAGCCGCGCTCGCGGGCCTCCGCGCTGTGGCGCAGCATCGCGGCGGGGTTGTTCGGGCTGACGACGACCAGGTCCAGTCCGCCGACCCGCTCGGCGATGGGGGCCAGCTCGATCTCGGCGGCATCGTTCATCGCGCCCGGGTAGAAGGACGCGATCTGGTTGAGGTCCTCGTCGGTGGTGCAGATGAACCGGGCGGTGTGCGCGGTGCCGCTCACCCGCACCGAGGAGGTGTCGACGCCGCTGCCGTCCAGCCAGGCCCGGTAGTCGCCGAAGTCCTCACCGACCGCGCCGACGAGGATCGGGCGCAGACCGAGCCGCCCGAGGCCGAACGCGATGTTGGCCGCGACCCCGCCGCGCCGGATCACGAGCTCGTCCACGAGGAAGGACAGCGAGACCTTCGCGAGCTGGTCGGCGAGCAGCTGCTCGGCGAACCGGCCCGGGAAGCGCATGAGATGGTCAGTGGCAACGGAACCCGTCACGGCAATACGCACGATCGAGGAGCCTACCGGCACCCCCGGGCGCCCCGGGGCACCACCCGCAAGCGCATCCACCCGGCGCCGAACAGCGAAAGCCCGCCGTGACCGGTCTCCCGGTCACGGCGGGCTCCGCCGGAGAAAGCGCACCGGGCGAGGGCATCGCCGCGGTCGCGGACCGCCTCGCGGTACCTCCGGCGATGAGGGATCACGCCGGCGGAACCACCTGGCGGCGGCCGATCAGCCGCTTAGTTGAACGAGTCGCCGCAGGCGCACGAACCCTGCGCGTTCGGGTTGTCGATGGTGAAACCCTGCTTCTCGATCGTGTCGACGAAGTCGATCGTCGCGCCACCGAGGTACGGGAAGCTCATCCGGTCGACGGCGACCTTGACGCCGGAGAAGTCCAGGACGGTGTCACCGTCGAGGGACCGCTCGTCGAAGAAGAGCTGGTAGCGCATGCCCGAGCAGCCACCCGGCTGCACGGCGATGCGCAGCTTGAGGTCATCCCGACCCTCCTGCTCCAGCAGGTTCTTGACCTTGCCGGCGGCCGTGTCGGTGAGGATGACAGCGGTCGAGGACTGCGTCACGGTCTCCGTCGTGTCCTGAACGGTCATAGGGACTACTCCTGCCCTTTTACTGTGACGTGCCTGGCGAGCCAGGATCACTGGTTCCGGTCGGTACTGCGCTTCCGGTCGGTCGCTTCCGGTCGGACTGCCCGTGGGACCACCGGCTCTGCCGGCGACCGCCACGGACACGGCACAACGTCTGCGCCGACGTCCATGCCCAACGTCCATGGCCGACGTACATGCCCAACACCATCGGACGGGATCCGCTTCCCATCGTAGCGACAGCGTCGGTGGGCGGCCATGCCGCGATCGTGCTGGTGGGGAGACCCCGGTCACCTCGACGTCGCGAATCTCACAACTCGGCCCCGGCCCGGCCGTGGACGGCCCCTCGAAACGCGACCGAGACGGCGACGGCTCGCCGGAGCTGCACATACGATGGCATTCGGGAGTTAGAGTCTCATCGACCATTCGCGACCGGCCCCGGCAGGACGGCCGACCGGCCAGCGCGGACGAGCAGGCGGCCAGGCCCCAGGCCGGTCGACCGGAGGAGCCACATGACCATCAACCCGGCCCTCGGGAGCGACCAGGCTCTCGGGAGCGACCAGGCCCGCGACCAGCTGGGCGTCGCCCCTTCTCCCCTGGCCCTGCTGCTGCTCGGCCGCGGCTCGGACCCGGCGAGCGAACGCGGCGTGGACTGCCCAGGGGACCTCCCGCCGGCCGCGGACCCGAACCTCGCCGCCCGTGCCGCCGCCGCGAAGGCGGCCCTCGGCGACCGGGTGTTCATCCTCGGCCACCACTACCAGCGCGACGACGTCATCGCGTTCGCCGACGTCACCGGCGACTCGTTCAAGCTCGCCCAGCAGGCCGCCGCCCGCCCGCAGGCCGACACGATCATCTTCTGCGGCGTGCACTTCATGGCCGAGAGCGCCGACATCCTCACCGGCCCGCACCAGCGGGTCATCCTGCCAGACCTGGCCGCCGGCTGTTCGATGGCCGACATGGCCACCGCCGAGCAGGTCGAGCAGGCCTGGGACGACCTGCTCGACGCCGGCGTCGCCGCGGACACCGTGCCGGTGAGCTACATGAACTCCTCGGCCGCGATCAAGGCGTTCACCGGCCGCCACGACGGCACGATCTGCACCTCGTCGAACGCGCGGCGCGCGCTGGAATGGGCCTTCGGCGAACGGGGTGGCGCGCGGGTGCTGTTCCTGCCCGACCAGCACCTGGGCCGCAACACCGCGATCGACGAACTCGGGATGACGGCGGCGGACTGCGTCGTCTACGACCCGCGCAGGCCTGGCGGCGGGCTCACCCACCGCCAGCTCCGCGAGGCGAAGATGATCCTCTGGCGCGGGCACTGCTCGGTGCACGGGCGCTTCACCCGGGCCAGCGTCGACGAGGTGCGCGCCCGGGTCCCCGGCGTCACTGTGCTGGTGCACCCGGAGTGCCAGCGCGAGGTCGTCACCGCCGCGGACCTCGTCGGCTCGACGGAGTACATCATCTCGGTCGTCGACGCCGCGCCGGCGGGCTCGGCGTTCGCGGTGGGCACCGAACTGAACCTCGTGCGTCGGCTGGCCATCCGCCACCCCGACAAGACGATCGTGTTCCTGGACCGTACGGTGTGTTTCTGCTCCACCATGAACCGGATCGACATGCCGCACCTCGTCTGGGCGCTGGAGGCGCTCGCCCGCGGTGAGACGGTCAACCAGATCGCGGTCGACCCGGACGTGGCCACCTTTGCCCGGAAGGCACTCGATCAGATGTTGGCTCTGCCCTGATGGCCCTGCTCAAACGGCGCGGGGGCGCCGACGCCGAACCGGTCGCCGAGTCGCCCGCCGAGCCGGCGACCGTCGACCAGGCGCCCCGCGCCGGCGGCAAGGGCCGGCCCACCCCGAAGCGCGCCGACGCCCGCGCCGCCCGCGCCACCACCGCGACGAGCGGCAGGGCGACGACGAAGCAGGAGGCGCGGTCCGCCCGGCGCCGGCAGAGCCAGGACTACCGGGCGGCGATGATGTCCGGCGACGTCAGCAGGCTGCCGCCGCGCGAGCGTGCGCCGGAGCGGGTCCTCGCCCGGGACTTCGTCGACGCCAGGATCAACATCGGCCCGTTCTTCCTGATCGCCGCGGTGCTCTACTTCGTCGGCGGGCTGGTGCCGATCGGCCCCGTGCGCCTCGCCGCGACGGTGCTGATGCTGCTCGGGATCGTGGCGGTGGTGGTCGACTCGATCGTGCTGTCCCAGCAGGTCAGCCGCCGCGTCGCCGGGCGCTACCCGGACTCCCGGGTCCGGGTGCGGGCCTATGCGGCCCAGCGGGCGCTGCTCCCACGGCGCTGGCGCCTGCCCCGCCCGCGCGTGTCACGCGCCGACCCCAGGCCGTAGCCCGTACGGGGTGGCATCGGCCCTCGACGCCCACACCTCGGCCTCGCGGTACCTGCGGCCTCCGCCGCAGGTACCGCCCGCGGCGCCCAGGGCCCGCTCCGCGCGACGCCGGGTCCTGAACCTCTCCCCCGAGGAGGCGGCCATGCACCACGATCCGGCGCTCTTCCTGAGGCTCGTCCGCGAACAGGTCCAGGATCCGGAGAACATCCTCGGGGAGAACGTGGCCTGGGTTGCCGGCCGTGTCCTCGGTACCGACAGCGTGGTGATGCTGTACCGAGAAGGAGCCGACGGTCCGGTCATCGGCAGGCACTACCTGGTCCCCGAGCTTGCTTCGATGTTCGATGCGAACGTGGCCACGGAGGAACTCGCGCGGATCGTCTTCGTCGACGAGATCACCGATCCGAGTGGACCTGGCCGACAGCTGGCGGTCGACTGGGCGGACGGGCTGGTTCCAGACCCGTCCGCCGTCACCTGGTGGACCTGAACGCCCCTCCCCGAGACGTACCGCGCCGCGCCGGATCCGCGACATCACTCGGCGGCGGGCAGCCGGGCAGGGCCCGGCCCGTGGCGGGTCGGGCCGGGCAGGCCATAGGTTTGTCGCTGTGAAGCATCGACGCCTGGGCCGCAGCGGCCTGTCGGTCAGCGAGATCTCCTACGGCAACTGGATCACCCATGGTGACCAGATCGAGGCGGAGGTTGCGACGTCCTGCGTGCGCACCGCGTTCGACGAGGGCATCACGACCTTCGACACCGCGGACGTGTACGCGGGCACCCGCGCGGAGAGTGTCCTCGGGGATGCCCTGCGGGGTGTCCGCCGCGAGTCCTACGAGCTGTTCACCAAGGTTTTCTGGCCAACCGGCCCCGGGGAGAACGATCGCGGGCTCGGCCGCAAGCACATCATCGAGTCCGCGCACGCCTCCCTGCGCCGGCTGCAGACCGACCACCTCGACCTGTACCAGGCGCACCGTTACGACGAGACGGTGCCGCTGGAGGAGACCCTGCGGGCCTTCGAGGACCTGGTCCGCGCCGGGAAGGTGCTCTACGTCGGGGTGTCGGAATGGTCCGCCGCGCAGATCGCCGACGCCGTCCGGATCGCCGGTGAGCTCGGTTTCGACCGGATCATCTCCAACCAGCCGCAGTACTCGATGCTGGTGCGCACGATCGAGGCCGAGGTCGTGCCGACCAGCGAGAAGGCGGGCATCTCGCAGATCGTCTGGTCGCCGATCGCGCAGGGCGTGCTCACCGGCAAGTACCTGCCCGGCCAGCCGCCGCCCGGCGGCAGCCGCGCCACCGGCGGCACCGGCGCCGGGTTCATCTCCAGGCTGCTGCGCGACGACGTGCTCACCGCGGTACAGGAGCTGCGCCCGATCGCCGCGGACGCCGGCCTGTCCATGGCCCAGCTCGCCGTCGCCTGGGTGCTCCAGAACGACAACGTCGCCTCGGCGATCATCGGCGCGTCCCGCCCCGAGCAGGTCACGGAGAACGTGAAGGCCGCCGGCGTCACCCTCGACCCGGCGCTGCTGGCCCGGATCGACACGGTGCTCGCGGACGTGATCACCCGGGGCTGACGCACCCGGGGATGGCCTCGACCGGGCGGTTCTCGGCGCCGAACGCGGCGGCGAGGGCCGCCCAGGTCCGGTCCAGGTCGGAGCCGGGCAGGTAGCGGCCGTCCAGTTCGAGGATGACCGCGCCGTGCGCGGCGGCCCACAGCGCCTGGGCGACGTACGGATCACCCGTAGCCCGGTAGAACGGCTCGCCCGCCCACGCCTCCACCCCGGGGGTCAGCTCGCCGCGTGGCATCGAGGCGGCGGTGGCGAGCCGGTAGAGGTTCGGGCGCCCCGTCGCGAACCGGCGGTAGGCGGTGAGCAGGTCGCCCACCACCCCGGGCGGGGCCGCCCGGTCGATGACCCCGTGCAGCGCGTCGCCGAACTCGACGAGGCCCGCGTCGACGAGCCTGACCTCCAGCTGCGTCTTGCCGGCGAGGTGCTTGTACAGCGACGGCGCGCGAATGCCGAGCACCTCCCCGACGCGGCGCATCGTCAGCGCCGCCGCGCCCTCGGACTCCAGCACCTCCCGGGCGACCGCGACGATCTCGGCGACCCGCGGCGAGGGCGCCGCCAGCACCGGGCGCGGCGCCACCCGGGCCAGCGGCAGCGCGCCCGCCGGCACGGCCACCGGCGCCGGCACGGGCCCCACCGAGCCGTCAGCGCCGCCGCGGCCGCGATCGGCGTCGGTACGGCCGTGATCGGCGTCGGTGCCGCCATCGGTGTGTCGGACGGTCATCGCTCGCTGAGGGCGAAGACTGGGTGGCGGGGGGCGACCCGCGCGATCTCCTCGTCGGACGAGTCGGGCCCGACGCCGTCGAAGAACACGCCGACCTCCGCCTTCCACCGCTTCAGGTAGGCGCGCAGGATGGCGACGCTGTCCGCGGGTGGAACCTCGCTGGCCTGGTAGTGGGTGCGGGACCGGCCGCGCAGCAGGAAGAGCTCGCCGTCGGCGGCGCGCACGTTGCGTACCCACTGGCCGTGCCCACGGGGGGAGACGAGGTACTGGCGGTCCTCGAAGCTCAGCAGGTTGACCGGGGTCCGCCGCGGTTCGCCGCTGGTGCGTCCGCGCACCTCCAGCACCCGGCTGCCCAGCACGCTCACGCCGCTGCGGGTCAGCACGGCGACGAGGCGGTTGAACACGTTGCGGGTGAACCAGCCCGGCGCACGGTAGTGCGCGCCCACCGGCCGGGCCGGGTGCTCGCTGGCCTGGTCGTCGGCGATGTTGTTCTGGTCGGTCATGATCCGGTACCTCCCTGACGGACACACAGCCGGCTAACGTCGTTAGCCACACGGCTAGCTAACAACGTTAGCCACACTCTCGTCAAGCCCGACCGCCGCCGGGGCGGCGGCGGCGTCAGGTCACCGGGCGAAGGCTCATCGGGCCGTACACCCGCCGACCGGCCTCCAGCAGCGTCACCTGGACGACTCCCCCCTCGAGCAGCTCGCGGTAGGTCTCGCCGATCCACGTCTCGGCGTCGCCCTGGCTGGTGAACGACTCCGAGCCGGCCGCACCGGCGATCGTCGCCGCCGAGCCGTCGTCGCCCTCGTAGCGCCAGGTCCACGTCATGCGTACGTCCCATCGCCGGGCGGCACACCGGGCGGCACACCGCGACTGCCCGGCCGGTCGGCCGGTGGCACCATCCAACCGTGTGCCTGCCGGCGGCGGCGCATCCGGCGATCAGCCGACCTGTTCGCGGTGTCGCGCCAGAGCCGAACCGGCGCCGCGGGCCAGCCGAGCGGACCGGCCCCCGGAAGTCCGACGCCACTGGCGCAGGCGGGGAGAACCAGGCCAGGATGTCCCCAACGCCGGTAATCTCGCGCCCGAATGGGCGACGGACATCCGAGCGCCATGACCGCCCAGAAACCCTGACCAGTCGGAGGATCGACCCGCGTGGGAACGACCGTCTACAACGCCGCCGCCCTCGCCGCCGAGTCGGCGGAGCACGACCCGCCGTTGGCCTGGTGGGCCGCGGTGATCGTCACCTTCGTGGCAATCTTCCTGCTCGCGGGCGTGCTCGCGCTGATGACCCGCTGGGAGCGCAATCGACACCCGCACGGGTGAACCCCGTCCCCCGGACCCGGCCGACCGGCGCCGAGCGCCGCAGCGCCGGGGTGGATGACCGTGGCGCGCGAGGTAGCCGCGCCCCGCGGGGTGGGCGCGCGGTGCGGCCGGCCGCGCGGTGAAGGTCACACTGCTCGGCACCGGTTCGGCCGACGGCTGGCCCAACCCGTGGTGTGACTGCGCGTCCTGCGCGTGGGCGCGCGACCACGAGGTCCGCGGGCAGACCGCCGTGCTCGTCGATGACACGCTGCTGCTCGACTGCGGCCCGGACGTGCCGCGCACCGCCGCCCGCCTCGGGGTCAGGCTGTCCGGGCTGCGCCACCTGCTGGTCAGCCATGCCCACCCGGACCACCTCGGCCCGGAGAGCCTGATGTGGCGGTCCTGGTCGTCCGCGGCGGCCCGGCCGCTCGACGTGGTCGCCCCGCCGGCTGCCCTCGCGATGTGCCGCGCGTTCCTGACCCGTTGGGAGGGCACCGACCCGACCCGCGACGGATCCCCCCTGCGGTTCCTACCCGCGCTGGCGGACGCGGCCGCGCCGAGCGGGTCGAATCCGGGCGCGGGCCTCCTTCATCTCGGCCCGGATGAGGCGCGTTACGTCGTGCGGCCGCTCGCGGCGCGCCACGGTGACGCGGACATCGGCCCGGCGGTCCTCTACGACGTGACCACCCCGGACGGCGGCCGGCTGCTGTACGGCTGCGACACCGGCGCGCCGCTGCCCGCGGCCACCCTCGACGCGGTGGCCGGCCGGGCGTACGACGTGGTGCTGCTGGAGGAGAACAACGGCGACCGCCCCGGCTTCGGCGAGCACCTCGACCTCGCCACCTTCGCCGAACTCGTCGCCGAGCTGCGCCGCCGCGGCGCCGTCGTGCCCGGCACCCGGGTCCTCGCCGTGCACCTGAGCCACCGCAATCCCCCCGGCGACGTGCTGACCCACCGCCTCGCCCAGGCTGGCGCGTCGGCCCCGGCCGACGGCGACACCTTCGACGTCACGCCGCTGGCCACACCCAGCCCGACAGCGACACCCAGCCCGACAGCGACGCCGGCGCCGGTCTCGGCGGCACCCCTTCGCGTGCTGATCACCGGTGGGGCGCGGTCGGGGAAGTCCGCGGAGGCGGAGCGGCGGCTGCTCGCCGAACCCGAGGTCGTCTACGTCGCGACCTCGATGCCGCCGGACCCGAGTGACCAGGAGTGGTCGGCGCGGATTGCGACACACCGCGACCGGCGCCCGCCGTCCTGGATCACCCTGGAGACCCGCGACCTGGTGCCGCTGCTGCGCGAGCCAGGGCCGCCGCTGCTCATCGACGACATCGGCCTGTGGGTCGCCGCCCTGCTCGACGACCCCGGCGAACTGGCCGCCCGCACGGCCGAGCTGGTCGAGGCCTGGCGGTTCGCCGCCCGCACGGTCGTCGCGGTGACCAACGAGGTCGGCTCCGGCGTCGTCCCGGCGACCCCGGCCGGACGCCAGTTCCGCGACGCGCTCGGCCGCGCCAACGCCGCCCTCGCCGCTACCGCCGACGAGGTCTGGCACCTCGTCGCCGGCATCCCGATACCGCTGCGCCGCGCGGAGCCGGCCCGAAACGGACGGCCCGGGAATGTCGGCGCCGCGGGGGAGACAGGCTCGATGTCTCTTCTGTAGGGACGATCAGTCGGCGAACCCCGCGGAAGAGACAGGTCGGCCGTCTCCCAGGCACGCCTTCGGTGCGCCTTCACGGCCAGCCACGCCGGTGCCTCAGTGCGCCAACGTGCGCTGACGCCCCTCCGATGAAGAGAGGAGGGCAACAGGTGAATACGGCCAGTAATTTGGCCTGCCGGTAAATGTGAGAAAAGTCCCAGGGTTTTGTGGCTCTTTCGGTTTGCTACTCATCAAGATGTACGACAAAAGTCCTGCTCAGAAGTAGATCCAACTCGCCGAACTTCACTAGACCGTGGTCGGCGTACCACACTGGAAGATAGCTCGCTGCGACGATCCAGGATGTCCAATATGATCTTCGTAAATAATCTTGTTTGTTAGGTCTCCAGCCTGCGCCATCTCTGGCAAACTCCCGAATGCGAGGAACTATCCACACCACTTACCGTTCGTATCTACAGAGGGGATTTTGATGAGAAGTCCGCGTCTTCGGATGTGTGGAGCGATGGTGGGTGCGCTGGCTCTCTGCGGAGGCGGCCTGGCGCTCGCTTCCCCCCGCGGTCGCTAATGCTCCAGCCAGCCAGATCCCGGCGACCGCGACGGCGAACGATCAGGCCGTCGCCGGTTCACTCAAGAGCCCGCTCGCGGACCGCGTCGCTGCGCAGCTCCGACTGGCCCGGGGAGGCGTGAAGATCAGTCCGAACGAGATCTCCTGGGATGATGGGAAGGTCGTAATGGTCTTTCCCCTGGACGGTGAGGCCGTGGCGCTCGCATCGAGTAGCGCCGTTGTGGATGGAGGGGCGTCGACCCAGGCCATCCATGGATGCCCCACCCAGTACTTGGGCGCAGAATACTACTGCTTCTACGCGGACGGTAACTACGGCGGACGGCGCCTTCAGTTCAAGGACCATCCGCAGATCATAAACTTCACCAATTATGGATTCGACAATCAGGCGTCATCATGGGTCAACGGAGGTGGCGCGGACATCTATGTGTATGACGGGTACGACCCCTACGCGTCCTCGTCGATCTGGATCGAGTTTCCGCACAGTCAGTCTTCTCTCGTTGCGGCCGGAAACAACGATCGGGCGTCCAGCTTTCGGGCAATTTGAGTCCATCCGTCGGACCTGACGGAGACTCTGTGTACGCCACTGCTTGATGTGGTGAAAGACCTGTGAACAGGGCTGGTGGGCGGGCATGCCGTCCGGTCCACCAGCCCTGTTGTTCACCGTGGGGGTTCGGTGTCGTCGGTGTGGGCGGCGGTCAGGTAGGAGGTGTAGGAGATGACGGCGGGAATGGAGACGTCGAGGGCGCCGGCGGTGGTGGTAAGTGTCTGTTCCTGGCCGAGAAGACGTCCGTCGGTCGGGTTGATGAGCAGGGCATAGCGGGTGGGTAGCCCGGACATGGCGCTGTCGACGGCGACCGCGAGGGCGGGGCGGCCGGCGCGGTCGACGGTGTGGCCCTGAAGGTGCAGGCCTGGGGTGGTGGCGAGGATGTCGAGGAGGGCGGCTCGCACTGGGGCGGGCGGGGTCTGTTCGCGGTAGAGGTCGGCGATGGCGACCAAGGTTTCGGCAGGGCCGTTGCTGGCTGGATGACCGGTGGCCAGAAGGGCTGCCAGCTCGGCCGTGCTCGTAGGCAAATTCGTCGGGTACATGGCATCCAGGGCTCCGGCCGGGAAGGTCTCGTCAGCGGGATCGGCTGTGGGACGTCCCTCTTTCTCCCAGTCCTGCCGCGCCTGCTCGGAGGGGAACTGCGGCGTGCCCGAGGTGGTTCGGATGCGCCCGGAGCCCTCGGAAGCGCGCCAGACCTCACGGATCTCGGGTACCACAGCGGAACGGACTTGGCGTCCGTCGATCCGTGTGGACAGGTCCCAACTCTGCGTACGCACGTACTGATAGCCAGCGCTCCGCGCCGGGGTGTCGGTTACGCGAACGCGACTAGCGACTGCCAGCAGCGCATCCCGGGCGGTGCCGGGCTCCGCCTGGTAGGTCAGCGGTGGGGGCGTGGCTGCCTGGGCCAGCGACGGGGCGCCCCCGCCCGGTAGGCCGAGCTGGGTCACGACGATCGCGACCAGCACGGCGGCCACTCCCACCGGCACCAACCACAGCGCGCGCGACCGTCGGCGGACGCCGTCTCCATGGCGTCGGCCGCCCCGACCCGTGTCCCCGGCGGTGTCAAGGATATGGGCAAGGACGGCTGTCCGATCGGCGATGACGGCGTCGCCCATGCTCTGCGCCGGGTCGTGGCCGTCCAGGATGCCGCGTACCTTCCGAACGTCGCCGATCATGATGCCTCCTCAGCGGTAGAGAGCGGATGATCAGGGATCGTCGGCGCCGCAGCTCCCGAGGTCAGCCGGTCCTGCAGACGTCGCCGGGCACGATGCAGGCGGACCGACGCCGTGCTCGCCCGTATTCCCAGGACCTGGGCCGCCTCTCGGACGCTCAGCCCATCCCAGCCGATGAGCGTGAGCAGCTCCCGGTCGGCGACGGACAACAGTCCAAGGGCGGCGCGCACGGCATCCCGTTCGGCCAGCGTCTCGGCCGGGCTTCCTTCCACGAATACCGCATGCTCGCCTACGGCGAGTTGCAGCCGGCGCAGACGCGTCTCGCCGCGGCGCTGGTTCGCCACCACCCGGCGAGCGACCCCCAGCAGCCAGGGCAACGGCGGATCAGGCACCTCGGACAACCGCCGCCACGCGGTCATGAACGTCTCGGCGACCACATCACCGGCCGCGTGCCCAGGAACCTCCCGCAGCGCATAGCGCAACACCGGGGCGTATTGGGCCTCGTACAGCGCAGTGAACTCCCCCCGTGCATCATCATCGATCCGCACCACGTCTCCCCTCAGGTCCCTGCCCAGAGGATGTCCGGCACCCCCCCGTTCCTTACACACCACTCGACGAGGGTGGTGGGCGATCGACAGCAGGGAACGCGGAGCGCGCCGGTGTCGTGGATTTTCGGTCGGCACTGCGGGTGCACCGGATCGGGGCCCCTGGGGGCTCCGATCCGGTGTGAGAGGCGAGTCGTGCCGGTGGGTTGAGGAGCCGTCCGGAGGGGTCTACAGCCCGCCTGAGCGGCGCCAGCATCCACCGGAGCCCCCTCCGAGTAGTGGCTGAGCCCCTTTGCTGGCTCCCAAGTGTCAGTTGCGGATTCCCTGACCGCCGGCCCTCGCGGGGCCCGTTCCGGCCGCCGGTTGGGGTGTCTGTGAAGCAGTGCCGCTCAGCACCCATCCACACGCGCCGGGTGCGGGTTCAGATCTCGAGGTCGTAGCGGAACAGCCCGGCGGAGCAGGCCACGATGATGGCCCGGCCGAGGTCCGCGGGCAGCCAGACGCCGGCCCGGGCCGCTCCGTCGAAACGCGTCATGGTCAGGGGACGCCAGCTCGCGGCGTCCCAGATCCGCATCGTTCCGTCGCCGCCCATGGTCGCCAGCAGCGCGCCGTCCGGGGAGAACTGGGCGTCGCGCACGGTGTGGCCGTGGCCGCCAAGGGTGGCGACGGGACCGCCGTCCTCGACCCGCCAGATCCGTACGGTGTGGTCCGCTCCCGCGCTGGCCAGCAGGCGGCCGTCCGGGGAGAACACGAGGCCGAGGACGTTGTCGGTGTGCCCGGCCAGCTCGCGGACGCGGGCCGCGGCCGGCGTCCGGGGCGGTCGGGTCCCGGTCGACGGTGTTTCGCCCCACTGCCGCGGATCCCACAGCGTGATGGTGCGGTCCTCGCCGCCGGTGGCGACCCAGCGACCGTCCGGGCTGACCGCGCACGCCAGGGCCTGTCCCCAGGACCGCGGACCGGCCGGGCCCACCGCGGGCGGCAGCGGCATTCCGGTCGCCGCCGACCATCGCCGCACCGTGCCGTCCGCGCAGGCGCCGACGACCCAGCCGCCCGTCGGGTCGACCGCGAAGGCCTTGATCTCCGAGTCCGCCGTCATCGTCGCGCCGACCTCGCCACGCTCCGGGTCCCAGCGGATCAGCTCGGCGGGTTCGCCGGGGAGGACGGCCCAGGACGAGTCGGGGGCGACGGCGGCGCCGCGCGCCATGGCGACCGAGCCGCGGTGGGTGATCCCGGTCGGTTCGCCGCCGTCGACCGTCCAGGCCGCGGCGGTGCCGTCGTCGGAGTAGGCGACGACCAACGGCCGGCCAGGCCGGCCCGGATGAGCGCCGCGGACGACGACGGCGCCGCGCATCTGCGCGTCGCGGCCGGCCGCCGGCGGCTTGGGCAGGCCGACGTCGGTGTCCCAGAGCCGGATCGTGCCGTAGCGGGCGGCGGCGGCCACCCAGCTGCCGTCCGACGACAGGACGCACCGGCGGCTGCCCACGCCACCGGAGAGGTCCGCGCGGTGCGACTCGTCCCGCAGGTCCCACAGCCGCAGCGCGCCCTCCCAGCTCGTCGTGACCAGCAGCCGGCCGTCCCGGGCGACGGCGGCGCCGCGGATCGGCCCGGCCGGGTCGCGGATCAGGCCGAGCTGGCGGCCGGACGCGGTCGACCACCGGCGGAACGTGCCGTCCGAACCGGAGGACCCGAGCCAGGCGGCGTCCGGCGGGCTGGACAGCGACAGCACCGCACCGGCATGCCCGGCCAGTTCCAGCACCGGCCGGCCCGTCGCGGGCTCGCGCAGGCTGATCACGCCATCGTCTCCCCCGACGGCGATCCACATTGACGTCACCAGGCAGCACCGCAGGGCCGCGGCGCCGATGGTGACGTCGAGGACAGGCGTGCCGTCGCCGAGGTCCCAGCCCCGCAGGACGCCGGCGGCGCCGCCGGCGCCCCCCCGGGCGCCGGCCGGGGCGCCCGCGCCGGCGGGGGCCGCGCCGCCGGCGCCCCGCAGCACGCGGCCCGGCACCGGCGCGTCGTCCTCGGTGGACGGAACATGCCACAGCCGCAGCGTGCCGTCGGCCCCCGCGGAGGCGGCGACCCGGCCGTCGGGTGATGTAGCACACCCGTGCACCTCGCCGGTGTGGCCGGTGAGGACCGCCAACTGACGTCCCTGGGGCAGCGCCCAGAACCGGACGGTGCCGTCGTGGCCGGCGGAGACCAGCAGGCCGTCGTCCGGGGACACCGCCAGTCCCTGCACCCAGCCGCGGTGCCCGGTCAGCGTGCGGCGCATCGCGGGGTGCGGCTGGTCGGGCCTCGACCAGCCGTTCACCAGTCGGGGCGTCGGGACATGCCGGGCGAGGGCGAGGCGGGCGGCGGCCAGCTCCGGGGTGCCGTCCAGGCGGCTGAGCAGGACCGCGCCGAGGGCGGCGGGCGGCTCGGTGGGCGCGAGCAGGTGGGCGTTCTGCAGGATCACCCGGCGCAGGCCGGCGAGGACCGGGTCGTCCGGGCGGGCGGCGGCGGCGATCGCGAGATCGGCCTCCAGCGCCACCGGCCCGAGCTGGGGCCGTTCCAGTTTCGCCAGCGTCCAGCGCAGGTCCCCGAGCAGCGCGGCGGCCTCGTCGACCCGGCCGGCTTCGACGAGATGGCTGACCAGGTACGTCCACGCGTAGCCGGCAGCGTCAGCGAGCAGCCACCAGGGCGCGGTGGCGGGCGGCGGCGCGGTGGCGGGCGGCAGCCAGGCGTCTCGCAGGGCGTCGCACAGCACCCCCTCCAGCGCTGCCAGCCGGCTCGGGCCGACCCGGATGCGCAGGTAGGTCCGCAGCACGTCCTGCAACAGCAGGGTCGGCGGGGCCCGCCGGTAGGCGACGACCAGGGAGAGGTCGGCGAACTCCTGGCAGAGGTCGTCCACCTCGTCGCGGTCCAGGTCCCCGGTGGCCGCCCAGTAGGCATCGAGCACCTCCCGGGGGATCGGGACGTCCTCCGGGAACACGGCGAGCTCGAGGTAGCGGTCGAGCCGGTCGCCGGTGAGCAGGCCGAGGCTCGCCG
The DNA here is from genome assembly GCF_023243045.1 of Frankia sp. AgB32. Taxonomy (GTDB): domain Bacteria; phylum Actinomycetota; class Actinomycetes; order Frankiales; family Frankiaceae; genus Frankia. Next base: position 3,886 of record NZ_JALKFX010000011.1, on the reverse strand, counting down.
CGAGCGTGGCCTCGACGGCCTCGGTGCGCTGCGCGGCGCGGCTGACGTCGAGCCCGGTGGGGCCGCGGCGCTCCAGCCGGCGCAGGACCCGCTCGACGGCCCGCGCCGAGCTCATCCCGTCCCGGACGTGCCGGACGAGCGCCCGGTTGACCAGGCTGAGCAGCACGGGCCAGCCGCCGGTCACGGCCAGCAGGCGGTCGGCCTGGGCCGGCGTCGGTCCCGGCACGTCCAGCAGGAGCAGCGACAGCGCCTCGGCCGTCGGCATCGCCGGGATCTCGATCGCCCGGGCCCGGGGGGCGAGATCCCGCTGCCGGGTGGTGACGAGCCGGCGGGTGCGGGCGCCACCCTGGAGGAACGGCGCGAGCTGGGAGCGGTACCAGACGTCGTCGACGACGAGCAGCCGGCGTTCGTCGCCGAGCAGGGTGCCGAGGTGGAAGCCGGCCTGTTCCGGGTCGGACAGCGCCGGTCGGGCGCCGGACAGCGCCTCGCTCAGGTCGTTGATCCGGTCGGCGAGCTGGGCGCCGCCCAGCGACTCCCCGACGGTGACCCACAGCAGGCCATCGGGAAACCGCTCCGCGATCTCCGGCCGCCGGCAGACATCCCGCGTCAGCGTGGTCTTGCCGATGCCGCCGGTGCCGTGCAGCACGACGGTCCCAGCGGGCGTCCCCGTCACCTCCGCGAGCACGGCTTCGGCAAGCTCCGGACGGGGCACGAGACCGCCCCGGTCGGCCGGCAGCATCCAGGGCACGGCGGGCCAGGCCGCGGCGCCGGCCGCACCGCCCCGCCCTACACCGGCCTGACCGGCACCGATCCGGCCAGCGGCGCCGCGGTCGTGCTGTGCGGCGGCGCGGCGCTGGGTCTCGCGCAGCTTGACCAGGGCGTCGAGGACGGCGGTCGTCAGGTCACCGGCGCCGCGGAAGTCCGCGGTGATGAGGCCGGAGTCGCGCAGCCGGTCGCGAAAGGCCCGCTGCCGGGCGGCGTACGTCTCGTCGACGAACTCGCCGAAGGGAACCTCGGCGTTGTAGTCGAGCAGGAACACCAGCCGGGGTATCCCGGCCGCCGTCGCGGCCTCGAACTCCAGCTCGGTGTGGGACACGTCGGGCTGGCCGGGCACCGGCGAGCCGTACCGGAAGCCGATGAGCCCCAGGTACACGTCGGACGCGGCGACGGTGCGGACGCAGAACTCGGCCGGGTCGGCGTCCTGGGCGCCGAAGTACGCCATGTCGATGACCCGGTCCCCGGCGAGCGCGACGGCCCGCTCGGCGGCGGCGACGAACGAGCGTTCCCGGGGGAAGCGGCGCAGCTCGGCGGTGTGGCTCAGGAAGATCCTCCGGGCGCCGGACACCGGCGGCTCGCCGTCCGGTGACGCGGGTCGACGTGGTCCGAGGGACCGCGACGCGTCCGCCGGATTGGCCACATCCGGCAACGTATCCGATTCGTTCTGCGATGCGCAGTTCACGCCCGCGGTCGCGTGGAGCCGCCGGAGGGTGGCAGTGCCACGGTCGGCTGCCGGGACGGGTGCCGGAGCCGCGCGGGCCATCAGGTAGTAAGGACCTCGTGGATTCCCATGACACGGCCGATGCCGTACTCGCCATTCCGGCGCTGGACGCCGACGCGATGGCGGCGGCGCGGCGCCGCCAGGCCCAGCTGACCAAGCCGCCGGGCGCGCTCGGCCGGCTCGAGGAGCTGTCGATCTGGCTCGCCGGGGTGCAGGGCGCCTGCCCGCCGCGCCCGTTCGCCCGGATCCGCGCGGTCGTGGTCGCCGGCGACCACGGCATCGCCAGGATCGGCGTGTCCGCCTTCCCCAGCGACGTCACCGCGCAGATGGTGGCGAACTTCGCCGCCGGCGGGGCGGCGGTGAACGTGCTCGCCCGCCAGGTCGACGCGAGCGTGCGGGTCGTCGACGTGTCCGTGGACGCCCCGGAGCCGACCGCGCCCGGCGGGGTCGACGGGCAGGCGCCGCCGGAGCGCTACCGGGTGCGCCGTTCCAGCGGGCGCATCGACCGGGAGGACGCGCTGTCCGTGGACGAGGCGGAGCGCGCCTTCACCGTCGGCAAGCTCGTCGCCGACGAGGAGATCGACGCGGGCGCCGACCTGCTCGTCCCCGGCGAGATGGGGATCGGCAACACGACGCCCGCGGCGACGATCGTCGCGCTGCTGTGCGACCGCGAACCGATCGAGGTCGTCGGCCGGGGCACCGGCATCGACGACGAGCGTTGGATGGTCAAGACCGCCGCGATCCGCGACGCGATGCGCCGCGGCCGGCCGTTCGCCAGCAACGCCGCGTCGATGCTGCGGGTCGTCGGCGGCGCGGACCTGTTCGCCCTGGCGGGCCTGCTGGTGCAGGCGGCCGCGCGGCGCACCCCGGTGATCCTCGACGGGGTGATCGTCTGCGCGGCGGCGCTGGCCGCGGAGCGGATCGCCCCGGGCGCGCGGGACTGGTGGGTCGCCGGCACCCGCTCCCCCGAACCCGCGCAGGCGCTCGCCCTCGACTCCCTCGGCCTGACCCCGCTGCTCGACGCCGGCCTGCGCCTCGGCGAGGGCACCGGCGCGCTGCTCGCCGTGCCGATCGTGCGGGCCGCGCAGGCGACGCTCGCCGAGATGGCGACCTTCGACCAGGCGGGCGTCAGCGGGAAGTCCACGGACATCGACGACGACCCGGACACCGGCCCGGATGACATCACCTGATGCCGGCGCGCGCGTGATGCCGGCGACGCGGACCGCGTTCACGCTGCTCTCGGTGCTGCCGGTGCGCGGGCCGGACCGCCTCGAGCGCCGCGTGGTCGGACGGGCGCTGGCGCTCGCGCCGCTGGTCGGGCTGGTGCTCGGGCTGGTGGCGGCGGTCGTGGTCCTCGGCCTGCGGATCAGCACGGGCACCCCCGGGCATCGCAACCAGACGCTGCTGCCCGCCGCCGTCGGCATCGCCGTGCTGGCGCTCGGCAACCGGGGCCTGCACCTCGACGGGCTGGCCGACCTCGCCGACGGTCTCGGCGCCCGGCACGCCCGGGGCCGGGAACGGGCACTGGAGGTCATGCGCGAGTCGACGGTCGGCGCCTTCGGCGTGATCACCGTCGTGTTCGTCGTGATCATTCAGGTCACCGCGCTGAGCGCGGCGATCACCGTGCACCGCGGCACCGTGTCGCTGCTGGTCGCGGCGATGACCGGCCGGCTCGCGGCCACCCTCGCCTGCACCGGCGGCACCCCCGCGGCGCAGCCCGACGGCCTCGGCGCCCTCGTCGCCGGCTCGGTCCGCGCCCGCGACGCGACGCTCGCGTTCCTCGGCGTCTGCGTGGCGGCGGCGCTGGCCGGGCGCTTCGACTACGACGGCGGCGACACCGCCCGCGCCGTGCGCGGGGTGATGGCCGTGTGCGTCGGGACGATCGTGTCGTACGCGCTGCGGCGCTACGCCGGGCGCCGCCTCGGCGGGCTGACCGGCGACGTCCTCGGCGCCCTCGTCGAGCTGACCACCGCCGCGACGCTGCTGTTCATGGCGATGACGTTCCCGACCCCCGCCCTCACCATCCTCGGCCGCTAGGCCCGTCTTCCGCACATGGGGTTTCGATGTGTTGACCGGCCCGGTTGTCGATCATGGTGGCTGGGTTGGGTCGACGCCGAGGATGTCGAGGAGGTGCTGCTGTAGGTGTGGTGGGCGGGGGATGTAGGCGGGTTGGTTGCCGTGTGCGGGGACGAGGCGCAGCTTGTTCAGGGCGCTGAGGATGAGTGTTGCGGTGGGGCGGGCGGGACGGCCGGCGTAGAGGCCGGGGATTTTCCCGTCGGGGCCGGTGCCGAGCCGGGCTTGGCGTTCGATCAGGCTGAAAATGAGCAGGGCCAGGCAGATCACGTGGATGAGGGCGTGGATGCGCTGGTTGGAGTGCAGGAACATCGG
>NZ_JALKFX010000070.1:2361-16717 GCF_023243045.1 Frankia sp. AgB32 | reverse complement strand
CCCGGGGGGGGGGGCGGGGGGGGGCCGGGCGGTCCCGGGGGCGCCGACCGGGCCGCGCGGCGAACCGGAACCGCCGGCGGCCGGCGGCAGGGCGGCGCCGGCGCGGCCAGGCGCCGCCGGGGCCCCCGCGCCGAGTGCCTCGGCCCGGCCCCCCGCCGGGACGCCGCCCCCGCCGGTGACCACCCGCACGCCACCGGGCGCACCGTCGACGCCGACGCCCGCCCCGACAGCCGATCCGCCGACGGAGAAACCGACCGAGAAGCCGACCACGAAGCCGACCGTCAAGCCGACCCGGACGGCCCGTCCTACCACGCGGCCCACGCCGAGGCCGACGCGGACCTGCGAGAACAGCGACGACGGAACCGCGTGCGGCGGCGGCCGGCTGGTGCCACAGCCGACCAGTGACGGAGCCAGTCCGACCGGCGCGTGACCCCGGCCGCGGGTACCGGCTCGAACAGTCGCCAGTCGAGAGGGATACGTCCGAAACGCGGCGGCCCTGTCGGGCCGCCCCTGTCTGCGAGCTGTCACCCAGAACAACGGGTTCGCCGCGGTCGGTCGCTGGATTCTGCGTCGCGTACCCCGCCGCGGGCCTCTTCTGGGCTCTGCCGGGGTACTGCCACTCCGAGGGGTGCGCCACCTGAGAACTGACGTGTTCCACCGCACCCCCCGGTATCGGATGGTCCGATGCCGTGAAACGCCGTGGCGGCGTTCATCGCCTGGACGTCCGCCGACCGGGACCCGGTGGGGGCGTGGGCTATGCGTGCGGGGACAACGACCGGTGATCGCCGTTCCCCCCGCATGCGCCGGCGGCGGCAGCCCGCCGATGTCCTCACCGGCCTGGCGACGCACGCCGACCTGGTGCGGGCCGGCGACGCGGTCTGTCGCGAGATCGTCGGGGCCGGGCAGCAGGTCGTGCTCATGGTCCTGGACCTCGTCTCGTTCCGCGAGCTAAACCTCGCGTTCGGCTACGAGGCCGGCGACGACGTGCTCAGCTGGTTCGCCCGCAGGCTCCGCCGGGTCGAACCGGCGCCGCACCTCGTCGCCCGGCTCGGCGGCGACGAGTTCGCGCTGGTGTTGGCGGGGCCATCCTCCGCGGGCAACGGCCCGGCGCGGCCGGGGCAGGCTGACCCGGCGCTCGCTGCTCTCGGCCGGGCGGTCGTCGCCCAGCTCGACGGACGCCTGCGCCTGCGCGGCACGGATATCGAGGTCGAGGCGGTGGCAGGACTGGCCGCCGCACCCACGGGCGGCCGGATCAGCGAACTTCTGTCCCGCGCCGCCGCGGCGCTGGCGGAGGCCCGGCGAACGGGCGAGCGGGCCGCGGTGTCGACGACCGAGGTGGACCGCGTGCGGCCCGGCGAGTTCGCCCTGCACGCGCAGCTGCGTCGCGCGATCAGCGGCAACGAACTGGAGATGCACTACCAGCCCATGCGGGCGGTGCTGACCGGGCGGACGGTGGCGGTCGAAGCGCTCGTGCGCTGGCGGCACCCCGCCCGCGGGCTGCTGCTTCCGGGCTCCTTCCTCCCGATGGCCGAACGCACCTCGCTGATAACGGACCTGACGCTGTGGACGCTCGACGAGACGCTGCGCCAGTGCGGCCGCTGGCGCGCCGAGGGCATCGAGGTCACCGTGTCCGCGAACCTGTCGCCGCGCATGCTCGTCCTCGACGAGTTGCCGCGGCTGGTCGCTGACCGCCTCGATGCCCATGACGTGCCGCCAGGTGTGCTGACCCTCGAGATCACCGAGAACGCGCTCATCCCGCACCTGGCGCAGGCCTGCGCCATGCTCGGCCAGCTCCGCTCGGCGGGGGTGGGACTGTCCATGGACGATTTCGGCACGGGCTTCAACACCATGGAGATCCTCAAGGTGCTCACCCTGGACGAGATCAAGATCGACAGGGGCTTCGTCGCCGATGCCCGGGCCAGCCTGCCGGACCTCGCGATCGTGCGGTCCGTCGTCGACCTCGGGCATCGCCTCGGCCTTCGCGTCGTCGGCGAGGGGGTCGAGGACGAGCGCAGCGAGCGCATGCTCACCGAGATCGGCTGCGACCTCCTGCAGGGCAACTCCCTCGCGCCCGCGATGCCGGCGCGCGACGTCACCCCGCTGCTCACCCGCGCCCCATCACCGCGGGAACCTCGCGGTGATGGGGCACCGGCAGCGGCCGACCGCGCTGCCAGCGCCTCGGCCGGCTCCCGGCGGCCCACGCCGGACAGGTCCGACCCGGTGCCCGAACCGGACCCGGCATCCGGCCGATTCGACCCGGGCGCGCCAGCCGCGGCGACACCGGCCGACGAGCACACCCGCCTGGCGGTCCTGCGCCGGTACCGCGTGCTCGACACGTGCCCGGAACCGGAGTTCGACGAGCTGACCGCCCTCGCCGCCCAGACCACCCACTGCGGCGAGGCCCGCCTGGTGTTCGTCGACGGCGATCGGGAGTGGTGCAAGGCCCGGTACGGCGGCCCGAGCTCCGTCGACGGCACCGGTCAGCCGGGAGCAGCCACCCACACGGTGTCGTCGGGACAGTTCCTCCACGTTCCCGACGCGACGCGGGACCCGCGCCTCACCCACCTGGCCCGGGCCGGCACGGTGGACCCGGTGCGCTGCATCGCGGCGGCGCCGCTGCGCACACCCGGCGGCCAGGTGCTCGGCGCGCTGTGTGTCGCCGACCCCCTGCCCCGCCGACTGACCGACGCCCAGCGTCAGGGGCTGCACAGCCTCGCGGGTCACGCGATGCGGCTGCTCGAAGCGCGTCAGGAACGGCTTATGACGCGGGAGATCAGCGGAGCGCTGCACACCCTCGACGGTTTCTGGCATCCCGGCGACCTGCCGGCCGCCGCGGACATGACCGCGACGGTCGTCCGTTCCCTCACCGGCGCGGACGCTGTGGCGGTGATGCTCGCGCCGATTCCGGGCTCGACGGTGTTCCGGGCGGCCGGTTTCTCGGTGGCCCCGGATGTCGAACCCGTGACCGAGATCGGGATCCGCGCCAACCTCGACGACGAGGCGGCGTTGCGCGCCCTGCCCAGGCTGCGGGCCCCGACCTTCATCCCGGACGTCGCCCGCACGCCGCTCATCCCCGCCGGGCGGGCGCTCCAGCTGAACATTCGCTCGGCCCTGGTCGTGCCGCTCAGCGGCGGGGGTGAGTTCTTCGGCATGATCGCGGTGCGCTGGACGTCTCCCATGGAATATCTCGGACCGCAGGTGCTGCAGGCCGTGACCCTGTTCGCGATGCCGGCGTGCCACACGTTGCACCGACTGCAGGCATCCCGCCACCAGCCCGCGGAACCCGGCGCCGCGCCCTGATCGGCCGTCGGGAGGACGATCCGGCCGAAGAACCGTGGACCAGCCGCTAACAGGGGGGCGGGGCGGCCGTCGCCGGGACGTTCGCGCCGGTCGTCGGGCAGCCCGTCGGCGACGCGCCGGCGGTTCCGCTCGGCGTCGGGGTCGGCGCGCCGGACGGCGACGCACCGGACGTCGGCGTCGGCCGTGCGGTGGGGGACGTGCTCGGCTCGTCGGGCGGTGGCGTGCCGACCGCGGTGGTCGTCGGTTGGCCGGTGACGTTCGGCTGCTGGCTCCCGCCGGCGCCCAGCCCGCCGCTGCGCCGCGGCGTCGGCGGGCTGGGCGCCGTGTCCTGCGAAGGTCCGGTCCGCCTGTCGTCGGCCCGCGGCTGCGGGCGGTCGGGGCCCGGGGAGGGATGGTCGAGTGTCGGCACGGGATTCGGTTCCACCGACGGATCGCCGCCGCCGGTGGTCAGGAGCACCACGACGATCCCGACCAGCAGGGCGACCAGCAGCGCGCCCCCGGCCAGCGGGGCCGGCCGCCGCCACCGCGCCAGCGGCGAGTCGGCTCCGGTGCGTCGCGGCGCCTGCCCTGGCCCGGAAGCGGCGGGGCCGGCACTGTTCCGGCCGCCGGGACCGCCGCCATGGCCCACGGCGACCGCCTCGACGCCCACGCGGACGGTTCCGTCGGGAGGGCCGGCGGGCAGTCGGGTCCGCGCCATGCGCGGATCGGTGCGGTCGGCGGTGTCGAGAAGCAGCGCCGGGCCGCCGGTGGCCGCGCGGGCATCGGTGCCGCCGGCCGCCGGGGCGGGCCAGCGCGGCACGGGCATGGTGCCGCCGGAGCGGTCGCCGCCCGGTGGCGGCGTCGGTCGCAGGGCGAGCGGGTGGGTGGGCTGGTCGGGCCGGTCGGGGTCCAGCGCCTTGGCGGTGGGAGCGTCGGTCAGCGGCGGCTGGGCCTGCCAGGGGGTGAGGGCCTGGGCCGCAGCCCGGTCGGCGTCCGCCGGGGTGCGCACCTGCGGATTCGAGACGAGCCGGCGGACGAGGTCCGCGGCGCTCGGGCGGTCCTCCGGACGCCGGGCGAGCGCGGCGCGCACCAGCGGAAGGAGAACAGCCGGCACCCCGGCGATGTCCGGCGGCCGATCCTCGCGCATCCGGGTCAGGACGTCGGACTCCTCGGAGGCGAACGGGGGCTGCCCGGTGGCCGCGTACGTCACGCAGGCACCCCACGCGAACACGTCGGCGGGTGGCCCGGCGCGCTCGCCGCGAAGCTGCTCGGGCGCCATCCACGCGAGCGTGCCGATGAGGATGCCGGTGCGGGTGTGGCTGGGGTCCCCCATGGCGCGGGCGATGCCGAAGTCGATGACCTTCGGGCCGTCCCAGGCGAGCAGGATGTTCGACGGTTTGAGATCACGGTGCACGACGCCGACGGCGTGGATGGCCATCAGGGCATCGGCCAGGCCCACGCCGAAGCCGTGCAGGAGGCGCTCCTCCATCCGCCCGTGCCGCAGAACCGCGTCGGCGAGGCTGGTGCCCTCGACGTACTCGGTCGCGAGCCAGGGGGAGGCGGCCTCCGGGTCGGCGTCGAGCACCGCGGCGACCGCCCGGCCGTGCACCCGGCGGGCGGCCGCGACCTCGCGGCGGAAGCGCTCCCGGAACTCGGGGTCGTCGGCGAAGCGGGCATCGGGCACCTTGACCGCGGCCGCCCGGCCCTCGGCGTTGAAGCCCAGGTAGACCGTGCCCATCCCACCCGCGCCGATGCGGTTGTGGATGGCGAACGGACCGACTCTGCGCGGGTCGTCGTCCACCAGCGGCGTCAGCATCGCGGCATTCCGCCACGCGCCGCGGGCTGACCGGGGAGCGGGCGGCGGCGTCCGCGCGCGCGGCGCCGCGCCGCGGTACGCGACCGGGACCGCCCGACCTGCGCCGAAATGGTCACTCCCTCGGATCTGTGGTGTGCCGACCGCGCCGCCGCGCGGTCCAGGCGGCCGGGTTCGAGGTGCACCATGGCCGCCACGCCGGGCACGTTCCCCAAGACGGTAACGCGTCGGCCGTTCCGCACGCGGCTGGCCGCGCGGGTAGGCGCGTCGAGCTACCCCGTTCGGTGACTATCGACGGCTGCCGGAAGCGTTCGGGTCGTTCGACGGAATCGGGTCGAGCGTCGTGAAGTTCGACCCGGTCCAGCGGAAACGGACGTCGGCGTGACCCGAGGGCGAGCCGGCCGGGTCTCCCGGGTTGTAGGTGTCGTAGCGCAGCGTGATGTTATGGTCGTCGCGCTGCTTGAACACGGTGACGTGCGCGCTCGGGTCCTTGGTGTCGGTTCCGCGGAACTGGCCGTCGGCGAAGACGAAGGCGAGCTGTGTCGGGGTGTCGCCGTTCGGCGTACCGGTGCCGATCACCACGTTGAGGCGGCGGTCCTCCTGGTAGGTGCTCATGTCGGCGGTGTAGCCCCTGCTGGTCACCATGGCCTGCGCGTCGCTGGCCGACAGAGTGGTCTGGGTCGGGCTGGCGCTCGCGCTCGGACTCGGACTCGGACTCGTGGGTGACACGCTCGGTGATGCGCTGGCCGGGCCCGTCGCGATCGGCCCCCCGCCCGCCGATGTCGGACCTGCCGTGACACTCGCCGTCGCCGATCCGGGCGCCGCCGTGGCGCCGCCGCCGCGGCCGTCCCCGCCGCCCTTGCTCAGCGCCAGGGCCACCGCGACACCGCCGAGCAGCAGAACGGCCGCGACGACCGCCGCGACGACCAGCCCGCGCCGGCCATCCGCGCCGGGGCGCGCACCGGGCGGGGCATCCCGCCGGCCGCCACCGTAGCCGGGGGCCCGATGCTGCTCCGGGTAACCCGCACCCGGCCCGGAAGGGCGCTCGTCGTACCCGGAGCCGCCATACCTCGACGTGTCGTAACCCTGATCGTCATAGCCACTCTGACCCGTGTAGCCACCCCGACCCGTACGGCTCTGGCCGCCGTACCCGTCGGGGGCGGATGCGGGCGCGCCGCGACGAGGATCGTCGTAGGCCGCCCGCGCGTCGCGGACCGTGGGGTCCACCGGTCCGCCGGGGCCGGTGGAGGCGGGCCGGCGACCGGCGGTGTAGGGCCCGGCACCCGGCTGGCCGCGCAGCGGCGGGGCGCCGCCCGGGGGAGTGGGGGGCAGCGACCAGACCCGGGCCAGCGCGGTCTCACTGGCCTGGTCGGCGCCGGCCGCGGCGCCCGCGTCCCGGCCGACCAGGTGGGTGAGCAGGTCGGTGGCGGTGGGCCGGCGCGCCGGTTCCTTGTCGAGCGCCGCGCGGACGAGGCCGGCCAGATCGGCGGGCACGCCGTCGAGGTCCGGTTCGGCGGTGAGTATCTGCATGCCGATCGCCTCGGCGCGCTCACCCCGAAACGGCGGATGTCCGGTCGCTCCGAACGCCACGCAGGCGCCCCAGGCGAAGATGTCCGCCGGTGGGCCGGCCCGGTCGCCGCGAAGCTGCTCGGGCGCCATCCAGATCAGGGTGCCGATGAGCATGCCGGTGCGGGTGTGGCTGGTGCTGTCCGCGGCGCGGGCGATGCCGAAGTCGATGACCTTCGGCCCGTCCCAGGCCAGCAGGATGTTCGCCGGCTTGAGATCGCGGTGCACCACGCCGGCCGCGTGGATGTCGACGAGCGCGTCGGCGAGGCCGATCGCGAGGCCGTGGACGAGGCGGTCGTCGAGGGCGCCGCGGGTGGCGACGGCGTCGTTGAGGCTGCGGCCCTCGACGAACTCGGTGGCCATCCACTGGCGCTCGCCGGTGAGGTCGGCGTCGAGGACGGCCGCGACCGAGGTTCCCCGCACCCGGCGCGCGGCGGCGACCTCCTGCTGGAACCGGGATCGGAACTCCGGGTTGTCGGACAGGCCGACCGAGGGCACCTTCACGGCGGCCGGCTTGCCGTCCTCGCCGAACCCGAGGTACACCACGCCCATGCCGCCGGCGCCGATGCGGTTCGCCAGTCGGAAAGGGCCGATCCGACGCGGATCGTCCGAGGTCAGGGGGGTCAGCACAACGCTTCCTTTTCTCCGGGCCTCACCGCCTGCGGGCGGGTGGTGCGATGTCGGCGGGTCGGGGCGTCCGGCCGGGCCGCCAGTGGCGGACCGAGGAGGCAGTCCGATTGTCCCGCGTGGCTGCTGTCGCGCTCACCCCCGCGCGACCGGGCTCGCTGTCCGTTGATGATCTGTCTACCACGCGTGTGTACCAGTAATGGGGTGAGGACCACTTTCATCACCCTTTAGCCTGTTATGTTGCCAAGAGGAGAAATGCACTGGAACGCGTGCGGCCAAACATCGGTCCGGCCGGTTCCAGCCGCCGCGACCGGCCTCGGAGCGTCCCGTCATCTCCCGTTTCCCGCGGCGTCGACCACCGGTCTGCCGCCTTCCATACGGTTGACCGGTCAGGGCTCGACCCGGGGCGCGGACGGGGAACACTGCCCCGGCCGCGGTGCGTTGTCCGAGCGGAGGGATGTCGGTGTGACCCACGTCGAACGGGTGATTCCCGAAGGTGCTGACAGCAGGGCCGAGTCGCTGGTGCGTGGCGCCGACGGCTGGGGCCGTTGGCTTGGCGCGGCCGGGCTCGCCGAGCGCGTCGGAGTGAAGGACGAGCAGCTCGCCGGGCTGCGCGTCCTCGACGAGGACGACGACGAGGCCACGCTGCTGCGCCCGGACGGAACCCCCGTCGACACCTGGCGGGAGAGCTACCCGTACGACACCCGTCTGGCCCGCGCCGACTACGAGCGGGAGAAGCGGCTGCTCCAGATCGAGCTGCTGAAGATGCAGTACTGGGTCAAGGAGACCGGCCAGCGCGTCGTGCTCGCCTTCGAGGGCCGCGACGCCGCCGGCAAGGGCGGCACGATCAAGCGGTTCACCGAACACCTGAACCCCCGCGGGGCCAGGGTGGTGGCGCTGGAGAAGCCCTCACCGCGGGAGAAGGACTCCTGGTACTTCCAGCGGTACATCCAGCACCTGCCCGCCGCCGGCGAGATCGTCATGTTCGACCGGTCCTGGTACAACCGGGCCGGCGTCGAGCGGGTGATGGGCTTCTGCTCGCCGGAGGAGTACCGCGAGTTCCTGCGCCAGGCGCCGGAGCTGGAGCGGATGTGGACCCGCAGCGGCATCACCGTGTTCAAGCTGTGGTTCTCGGTGTCCCAGCACGAGCAGCAGACCCGGTTCATCGTCCGCCAGATCGACCCGGTGCGGCAGTGGAAGCTCAGCCCCATGGACCTCGCCTCCCTCGACCGCTGGGAGGACTACACCGACGCCAAGGAGGCGATGTTCTTCTACACCGACACGGTCGAGGCGCCGTGGACGGTGGTGAAGAGCAACGACAAGAAGCGCGCGCGGCTCGAGGCCATGCGCCACGTCCTGCACGAGCTGGAGTACACCGGCAAGGACCCCGACGTCGTCGGCACCCCCGACCCGCTCATCGTCGGCCCCGCCGTGAACCTCCTCGAACCCGGCGAGAAGGCGGACCGCACCTTCCCCTCGCTGCACTAGCCGGCGTCCCTGCGCGGGCCGGGCGGTGGCCAGGGCGACACGGTGCGGGATGTGGGCACCGCGGCCCTGGTACCGGCGGGTTTATGGTGTCCCTCCTCGAGAGGAGACCGCGTGAGCGTGCGACCACCCTTCCCCCCGTTCGATGAGCGGACCGCCCTGGAAAAGGTGCAGGCCGCCGAGGACGCCTGGAACGGGCGCGACCCGGAGAAGGTCGCGCTCGCCTACACGGAGGACTCGGTATGGCGCAACCGCGATCAGTTCGTCACCGGCCGCCCGGCGATCACGGCGTTCCTGCGGGAGAAATGGGCGCGTGAGCTGGACTACGCGCTGCGCAAGGAGCTGTGGGCGTTTCACGGCAACCGGATCGCGGTGCGCTTTCAGTACGAATGTCGGGACCGGGACGGTCAGCACTGGCGCAGCTACGGCAACGAGTTGTGGGAGTTCACCCCGGCCGGGCTCATGAGCCGCCGCGAGGCCAGCATCAACGATCTTCGCATTGCCGCGACCGATCGGCGCATCCACGGCGTCCGCCCCGCCTCCGAACGGGGCGTCGCCCTGCCACTCGCCTGAACGACCGCCGTCGCCGTCGCCGTCGCCTGAACCGTGCGCTGGTCCGGGCGCGGGCCGGCACCGGCACCGTCCCGCTACCGTGCAGACATGTGCGCTCGGGCCGGTGATGTCTCGCTGGCGGGGGCGGTCGGGCGGTTGCCCTCCCCGCTGGTCGAGACGGTGGACGACCGGCTCGCCGCGCGGGGCGTGCGACTGCTGCTCAAGCGGGACGACCTGATCCATCCCGACATCCCCGGCAACAAGTGGCGCAAGCTCGGCCCCAACCTGGCGCGGGCCCGCCAGCTCGGCCAGCACACCGTGCTGACGTTCGGCGGCGCGTACTCGAACCACGTCCGCGCGCTGGCCGCGGCCGGCAGCCTGCTCGGGCTGCGCACCGTCGGGGTCATCCGGGGCGAGGAGCACCGCCCGCTCAACCCGGTGCTGCGCTTCGCCGCCGATGCCGGTATGCGCCTGACCTACCTGGACCGCGCCTCCTACCGGGCCGTGCGGGCCGGGACCGGGGCGGCGGTGCTGGCCGGGCTGACCGCCGAGTTCGGCCCGTTCCACCTGCTGCCCGAGGGCGGCAGCAACACCCTCGGCGTGCGCGGCTGCGCCGGGCTGCCCGCCGAGCTCGACCAGGACTTCGACGTGCTCTGCTGCTCCTGCGGCACAGGCGGGACCCTCGCCGGCCTCGCCGCCGGGCTCGCCCCGGGCCGGCGGGCACTCGGCGTCACGGTGCTGCGGGGCGCCGCGTTCCTCGACGCCGACGTCGCGCGGCTGCAACAGGCGGCGTTCGGGGTGAACTCCGGCAACTGGACCCTCACCCACGACTTCCACGCCGGCGGTTATGCCCGGACGACCCCGGAGCTGACCCGGTTCCTCGCCGACTTCCACGACCGCCACGGCCTCGCCCTCGACGCCGTGTATGAGGGCAAGCTGCTGCACGGGCTGTTCAGCCTGGTGGCCGCCGGCGCGTTCGCCCCGGGGGAGACCCTCGTCGCCGTCGTCAACGCCCTGGCCGACGGGCCGCCAGCCCGGGTGGCCGGATGACTGCCCGTCGACCTCACGGTGCGGCTCAGCCGGCGGACGGCGCGTGCGGCGGGGCGGCCGGCGACTCGTAGCGGGGCCGCAGCGGCTGGCCGGAGCGGCCGGCGTCGGGGCGCACGGCGAGGGTCTGGTGGATCTGCGTCTGGCCCGCCTCGAAGCTGAGCGCCGAGCCCGCCATGTACAGCCGCCACACCCGCGCCCGGCCGGCACCCACCTCGTCGACGGCCACCTGCCAGTTGTCCTCCAGCCGGCGCACCCACGCGCGCAGCGTCAGCGCATAGTGCTCGCGCAGGTTCTCGACGTGGCGGACCTCGAAGCCGGCGGCCTGCGTCAGCGTGGTCATCAGGCCGATCTCGTGCAGCTCACCGTCGGGGAAGACGTAGCGGCGCAGGAAGTCCCGCCCGGCCGGCAGCGGCACCGGGCCGAGGTGCGGCCGGTGGCGGTAGGCGCCGGCGGGATCACCGGGGCTGGAGATGCCGTGGTTGAGCAGCCGGCCGCCCGGGCGCAGCAGCCGGTACAGGCTGTCGAAGTAGGAAGGCAGCTTCGCCCGGCCGACGTGCTCGACCATTCCCACGGAACTGATCGCGTCGAACGGGCCGTCGGGGATCTCCCGGTAGTCCTGCAGTCGGATCTCGATCCGGTCGGCGAGCCCCGCCGCGGCGATGCGGCGGCGGGCCTCCGCCGCCTGCTCCACCGAGATCGTCACTCCCACGCCGCGCACGCCGAAGTGCTGGGCGGCGTGGATGAGCATGCTGCCCCAACCACAGCCGACGTCGAGCAGCCGCTCACCGGGACGCAGGCCGAGCTTGCGGCAGACCAGCTCGTGTTTGTCCCGCTGGGCTGTGTCGAGGCCGGCGTCGGGCGACGCCCACACCCCGCACGAGTAGGTCATCGTCGGGCCCAGCAGCATCCGGTAGAAGGCGTTGGACACGTCGTAGTGGTGGGAGATCGCGGCCGCGTCGCGGTCCTGGCTGTGCCGGCGGCCGTGCAGCCGGGCCTCCTCGGGTGGCGGCACCGGCGGGCGGCCGCCGAGCTCGCGCAGCACGGCGAGGGCCGCGGCGCCGGCGGCGGTGTCGAGCCGGCGCGGCAGGTTCGACAGCGCGCCGCGGATCGCGAGCCCGTCGAAGATGTCGCCGTCGACGTCGAGGTCACCGGCGACGAAGGCCCGGGCCAGGCCCAGCTCGCCGGGCCGGAACAGCACCCGCCGGACCGCCTCGGGGGAGCGCACGACGACCCGCGTGGCCGTGTCGGGGCCGAAGGACGAACCGTCCCACAGCTCGACGCGCACCGGTGGCGCCGTCCCGAGCAGGATCTCCAACAAGGTGCGCGTCGCGGCGCTGACCTGCGGTGACCAGGTCGGCGACGCGGTCCCGGCAGCGGCGGGAACGGCGGGAACGGCAGGTTCGGTGGCCTCCACCTGTCGGCTGAGCGTCACGGTGCATCCTCCGGCTCGCGTGCGTGGTCCCATCGGCTGGGACGTCGCCGGCTGAGAACCCGGTCGGCACCGCGCGACCCGGCGCCGCCCGCTCGCCGGTGCTCCTGCCCCGGTCGGCCGTGGCCCGTGGTCGGCCCAGCCCCACGGGGCGTGGTCGCACCTGGTTGTTTACCGGCATCGTCTCGCGGATGCGAGCGGTCCGGAACGGTGTCCGGTGTCGCATGGCGGTGTCCCGCGAACGGGGATGACCAGCAACCCTGACAAACAGAAAGTCCCAGGTGACCGTGCCGATTCCGGCCCAGCGGAACTTCGTCCGGGACGATGCGGATGATCTGGTCGACGCCGGCGAGGCGTCGGCATGTCGTGCTTCGGCACGCGGCCGCGGGAGGGAGGCCACACCCGGCAGCGGCGGGGGAGCGGTGGTACCCCGAGTTGCTTTCGAGGTTACCGAAGACTATAAGTGGGTTAGCACTCAACAGGGTTGAGTGCCAACCTCTGGCGCGACGGATGCGTGAACCTGGGGATACCTGAACCCAGGGACGCCTGAACCTACGGATATCCGACCGGCGGTTCGATCATCAGTCGTTGTGGGCCCCGCTGGCGGCCGGCACTCCTCCACACGGCTCAAGCCCGGGAGGACCCGAAGGCCATGCTGAAGATCATGTCAGGACGACGATCACGGCCTCCGACGAGGATGCTCGGCGCGGTGTGATCCGGCCGGCCGGCGCCGTCACGATCCCGTCGGCGGGCGCCGACGTCCTGCGGGTGGCGGCGCGCCGCATCCCTGCCGCACCCACGATGCCCCATGCTGACCGGCACCGCCGAGTCCCGCGACCAGGTCTTCGCCCGTGACGTGGGCCGAGGTGACGGTGTCTCGCGCCGGGACCGTCGCCTGGCCAGTCGCCCGCGAACCCGCGGGCACGCTCGCCGGCGCGGTGCCGGCGTCGACCGGAAGGCGGCCCTCGTGCCCCTGCGCTTTGGCTTTCTCAGCACCTATCCACCGACCCAGTGCGGTCTCGCGACGTTCACGGCTGCCCTGTACGACGAACTGAACAGTTCGGCGCCCGGTGCGTCCAGTGGGGTGGTGCGGCTGGTGGACACCCCCGTCCTCGCCGCGCCGGGGGCCCCGGCGGCCCGATCGCCCGGCAGGTCCGGTCCACCCGGCCGGTCGGCCGTGGTCGGAGCTCTCGCCGCCGGCACGCCGGGCGGACCGCGCGAGGCGGCCCGACTGCTCAACGGCTTCGACGTCGCCGTGGTGCAGCACGAGTACGGCGTCTACGGAGGTCCGGACGGCGACGAGGTGCTCGAGGTGCTCGACGCCCTCGACGTGCCGGTGATCGTCGTCCTGCACACCGTGCTGGTGACCCCGACACCCCATCAGCGCCACGTCCTGGAAGCTCTCGTCGCCTCGGCGGACGCGGTGGTCGTGATGACCGAGACCGCGCGGGTCCGACTCGTCGAGGGCTATCGGGTCCATCCGCTGCGCGTGGTGGTCATCCCGCACGGCGCGGCGGACGGTCGAGCGGCCCAGGCGGCGCGCGCCGACCGGCCGACCATCCTCACCTGGGGGCTGCTCGGACCGGGTAAGGGCATCGAGTGGGGCATCGCCGCCATGGCGGATCTCGCCGACCTCGATCCCGCCCCGCGCTACGTCATCGCGGGCCAGACCCATCCGAAGGTCCTCGCCCGGGAGGGCGAGGCCTACCGGGTCAGGCTGGCTGCCCAGGTCCGTGACCTGGGGCTGACCGGCTCCGTCAGCTTCGACGACCGTTACCTCGACGCGGTGTCGCTCGCGGCACTCGTCCGCCGGGCCGACGTCGTGCTGCTGCCCTACGACTCGGTCGACCAGGTGACCTCCGGCGTCCTCATCGAGGCGGTCGCCGCGCTGCGGCCGATCGTCGCCACCTGCTTCCCGCACGCGGTCGAACTCCTCGGCGACGGCAGCGGCCTGGTCGTGCCGCACCGGGACCCGGCGGCGATCGCCGCCGCGGTCCGCAGCATCATCACCGACAAGGCGGTGCGGACCGGTCTCGCCGGTGCCGCCGCCGTCAAGGCCCCGGACCTGCTGTGGCCCGCGGTCGCCGGCCGGTACCGGCAGCTGGCCGCCGGGCTGGTCGCCCGCCGCGGGAGCCGGCTGTCGAGCGCGCCCGTGTCGGCGGCCCGGTGACCGTCGCGGTCTCGTTCGACCACCTGATCCGCCTCACCGACGACATCGGCCTGTTCGAGCACGCCCTCGGTTCGGTGCCCCGCCGGGAGCACGGCTACTGCGTGGACGACGTCGCGCGCGGGCTGGTCGTCCTCGCCCGCGAACCCTCGCCCGGGATCGACCTGGTCCGGCTGATGGAGCGCTACCTCGACTTCGTCCTGGCCGCGCAGGCCCCCGACGGCACCGTCCGCAACCGGCGCGACACCGACGGCCGCTGGCTGGACGATCCCGGGCTGGAGGACTGCTGGGGCCGGGCCCTGTGGGGGCTGGGCACGGCGGCCGCGGCGGCGCCGACCCCGCGGCCGCCGGCCACCGCGCGGGCCGCCGGCCGCGCCAGCCCCCCCTC
>NZ_JALKFX010000070.1:0-2351 GCF_023243045.1 Frankia sp. AgB32 | reverse complement strand
GGGGGGGGGGGGGGGGGGGGGGGGGGGCGGCCGGCGCGGCGGGGCGGCGGGGGGGGGGGGCCCCGGCGCGGGCGGGCGGCGGGGCCCGCGCGGGCTGCCGCTCGCCCTGGCCGCGGGCCATGACGTTCGCCGCGCTCGGCGCCGGCGAGCTGCTGCTCGCCCATCCGGACGACCGCCCGGCGCGCGCGCTGCTCACCGCCGCCGTCGAGGTTGTCGGCCCGGTCGGCACCAACCCGGCCTGGCCATGGCCGGAACCCATGCTGCGCTACGCCAACGGCGCGGTCCCCGAGGCGCTGATCCTCGCCGGCCTGTGCCTGCCCGACAAGGCGCTGCTCGCGGACGGTCTGCGCCTGCTGGCGTGGCTGCTGCGGGTGGAGACCCGCGGCGGCAACCTGTCGCCGACGCCGGTCGGTGGGCGCAGACCGGCCGGGGATCCCCGGCCCGGCTTCGACCAGCAGCCGATCGAGGCCGCGGCGATCGCGGACGCCTGCGCCCGCGCGCACGCGGCGACCGGCCGGCGCCGGTGGCTGACCGGCCTCGACCGCGCCCATACCTGGTTCCTGGGCGGCAACGACAGCGCGACGCCGTTACTGAACCCCGATACCGGTGGCTGCTACGACGGCCTCGAAAGCGGCGGGCGCAACCTCAACCAGGGCGCCGAGTCCGCGCTCGCCCTGCTGTCCACCGCCCAGCATGCCCGTCGCCTCCTGGCCTCGACGCCGTGACCGGCAGCGGCGTGACCGGCAGCGGCGTGACCGGCAGCGGCGCGGCCGGCAGCGGCGCGGCCGGGGCGGCCGCCGACGAGCTGGTCACCCGACATCGGTGGGCGCTCGCCCCGGACAGCACCCGGGTCGTCGCGAAACTGTTCCTGCCCGGCGAGGAGGGCGGCGAGCCGCAGTCGCGGGCCGCCGGCATCGTGGACCGGGCCCTCGCCCTG
This sequence comes from Frankia sp. AgB32, assembly GCF_023243045.1. Classification (GTDB taxonomy): domain Bacteria; phylum Actinomycetota; class Actinomycetes; order Frankiales; family Frankiaceae; genus Frankia. Next base: position 1,414 of record NZ_JALKFX010000070.1, on the reverse strand, counting down.
CCCGAGCAGGAGGTCGACAGCCTCGTCACCGGTCTCCTGGATCGGTTCGAGGCCCGCCACCTGGACTATCGGGGCATCCTCGCGCGCCACGCCGCGGTGGTGGCCTCGCGGGTGCCGGCCTCCGCGGAGGTTTCCGCGGCCCGGACCCTGCTGCTCGGCGCCTGCTTCACCGCCGAGTACGCGGTGGAGGGCGCGGCCGTCACCAACCCCTCCGCGGTGGCGCACCCGGACCAGTCCGGACTGCCGCCCGGCGCGCTGCGGCTGGCCCTGAGCCTGCGCGCCGTCGGCGAGGGCCATCTGTCCTCGATCGGCTTCGCCGTCGGCGTGATCGGCCCGGGGCCGACGGTGCGGCTGGAACCACGCACCGGAGCGCTCACCACCGGCGTCGCCGTGCCCGTCGAGTGGACGGCCGCGCGGCTGCGCGCCGTGCTCGCTGACCACGGACTCGACGACGAGGTCACCCGGGCCGTCCTGCTGGGCCTGGACCCGCCGCCACCCGACGGGGAGCCCGACCCCGATCTTTCCCGCGCCTTCGCGGGCGTCCCCGCCGATCTGCTCAGCCGCCCGCAGGCACCCGGGATCCTCGCGGGGATCCGCGGGATCGCCGGATCGCTGCGCCGCGTCGAGTTCCCGCCCGACAGCGCGCTGGCGCAGCGGGTGCTCTGGCCCACCGTCGCCAGCGAGAGCCATGGCATGGAGGATGCGCGCTTCGTCCGGTTCACCACCCCGGACGGCGCCGTCGACTACCGGGCCACCTACACCGCCTACGACGGCACGAACATCGCCCCGCGCCTGCTCGTCAGCCCCGACCTGCGCGTCTTCACCTCGTCGCCGCTGGCGGGGCCAGCCGCCCGCAACAAGGGCATGGCGCTGTTCCCGCGGCTGGTCCACGGCCGCCATCTCGCGCTGTGTCGTTCCGACGGTGAGTCGAGCGGTCTGACGGCCTCCGACGACGGCCAGGTGTGGGAGCCGGCGCGGGCGCTGCACGGCCCGCGGGTCGCCGCCGAGCTGCTCCAGGTGGGCAACTGCGGGTCCCCGGTCGAGACGGCGGCGGGCTGGCTCATGCTCACCCACGGCGTCGGGCCGATGCGGACCTACACCATCGGCGCGATCCTTCTTGACCTCGACGATCCGGGCCGGGTGCTCGCCGTGCTGCCCGAACCCCTGCTCGCCCCGACCGGGCAGGAGCGTGAGGGCTACGTCCCCAACGTGGTCTACTCCTGCGGGAGCCTGATCCACGACGGTCTGCTGTGGCTGCCCTACGGGATCGGTGACAGCCGGATCGCCATGGCCAGCGTGCCCGTCGACCGCCTCCTCGCCCGCCTGGTTCCCGCCGCCTGACCCCCGTGGGGGGGGGGGGGGGGGGGGGGGCCGGGCGCGCCGGGGGGGGGGGGGGGGGGGGGGGGGGGGGGCC
>NZ_JALKFX010000069.1 GCF_023243045.1 Frankia sp. AgB32 | reverse complement strand
TGGGCGCTGGCGATCAGACGATCGCCGCGGGCACCCGCCAGGATGTCGCTGGTACCTGGGTCAGGGGAGTGGCGGCCCCCGGCGCCGGGCGGGGGCCGGCCGCCGGGCCGGAGGCACACTGGAGGGGTGTCGGGTGTTTCGGCGCCGCGCGCGCCGGCACCGCGGACGGGGCGGACCGATGTCCCGTCCGCCGGCTCCCCGTTGATCGGGAAGCCAGCACATCACGGCGTCATATGGCGGGCGCCGTGGCCGGAAGGAACACACCATGCTGATCGCTCAGCGTCCCACCCTCGTCGAAGACCCGATCTCCGAGTTCCGGTCGCGTTTCGTGATCGAGCCGCTGGAGCCGGGCTTCGGCTACACCCTCGGCAACTCGCTGCGCCGGACCCTGCTGTCCTCCATCCCCGGAGCCTCGGTGACGAGCATCCGGATCGACGGGGTGCTGCACGAGTTCTCCACGGTGCCGGGCGTCAAGGAGGACGTGACCGACCTGATCCTGAACCTCAAGGAACTGGTCGTCAGCTCCGACAACGACGAGCCGACCGTGATGTACCTGCGCAAGCAGGGCCCCGGTGAGGTCACCGCGGCGGACATCGCCCCGCCGGCCGGCGTCGAGGTGCACAGCCCCGAGCTGCGTCTCGCGACCCTGAACGACAAGGGCAAGCTCGAGATCGAGCTGACCGTCGAGCGGGGCCGTGGCTACGTCAGCGCCGCTCAGAACAAGCAGGCCGGCCAGGAGATCGGGCGGATCCCGATCGACTCGATCTACTCGCCGGTGCTGAAGGTGACCTACAAGGTCGAGGCCACCCGAGTCGAGCAGCGCACCGACTTCGACCGGCTCATCGTCGACGTCGAGACGAAGCCGTCGATCTCCCCGCGGGACGCGATGGCGAGCGCCGGCAAGACCCTCGTCGGCCTGTTCGGGCTGGCGCAGGAGCTCAACGCCGAGGCTGAGGGCGTGGACATCGGCCCGTCCGCCGCGGACGCGGCGCTGGCGGCCGACCTCGCGCTGCCGATCGAGGAGATGGACCTCACCGTCCGCTCCTACAACTGCCTCAAGCGCGAGGGCATCCACACGATCGGCGAGCTGGTCTCGCGCAGCGAGGCCGACCTGCTCGACATTCGCAACTTCGGGCAGAAGTCGATCGACGAGGTCAAGACGAAGCTGGGCGCGATGGGTCTGCAGCTCAAGGACTCCCCGCCCGGATTCGACCCGCGGCAGGCCGTCGACACCTACGGCACCGACACCTACAACGCGCCGTTCTCCGACCCGCACGACGACGGCGCGGAGTACGTCGAGACCGAGCAGTACTGACCTTCACGAGGCCCCCGCGGCGGCACGCCACGGGGGCCTCGACGACCTCCGGTGGCACACGCCGCCGTCCTGTAGGCGGGCAGCCTGGCGGGACAGTGAAAGGAACGAGGAGCACTCATCATGCCCACGCCAACCAAGGGCGCCCGGCTCGGCGGCAGCCCCGCACATGAGCGGCTGCTGCTGGCCAACCTCGCCACCGCGCTGTTCGAGCACGGCGGCATCACCACCACCGAGGCGAAGGCGAAGCGGCTTCGGCCGTACGCCGAGCGGCTGGTGACCTTCGCCAAGCGTGGCGACCTGCACGCGCGGCGCCGGGTCATGCGACACGTGCGGGACAACTCGGTCGTCCACACGCTGTTCACCGAGATCGGCCCGCGCTACGTGGACCGCAACGGCGGCTACACCCGGATCATCAAGCTGGGTAACCGTAAGGGCGACAACGCGTCGATGGCGCGCATCGAGCTCGTCGAGGCGCTGACCGTCGGCCAGCAGGCCGTCGGCGAGGCCGAGCGGGCCCGCGGCACCCGGTTCGCGCCCAGCCGCAAGCCGACCGGTGCCACCGCCGAGGCCGCCGAGGACCTGGCGAAGGAGTCGCCGACGGCGGCTGCCGTCCACGCGCAGTCCGCCGAGGTCACCCCGGCCGCCGAGGCCCCCAAGGGCGACGGCACGGCGAGCGACGAGGGTTCGGCCGAGTCGGCCTCCTGACCCCGCTCGGTCCCGCCTGCGGCGTGACCTGACGGAATTTCGCGCCGTGGAGTAGATCGGTGTAGGCCCGCCACCCCATGATGGGCGGCGGGCCTTCGCCGTTGGCGTACCGTGCCGGCGTCGTGGGCCGGGCGCGTGCCCCCGCCCGGCGGATATCAGCGCGAGCGCGCACCCGCAGACGGGGGAGAAGCAGATGCCCGAGGACCTGGGAACCGGCCTGCGCGCGCCGCATGGCCTGCCCTCCGTGGCGGGGAGCCCCGAGGGGCTGGTCCGGCTGCGGCTGGACATCTCCTACGACGGCACGCCGTTCGCCGGCTGGGCCCGCCAGCCCGGGCAGCGCACCGTCCAGGGCGACGTCGAGGACGCGCTGATCCGGGTGACCCGACTGCCCGCGGTGCGGCTGACCGTCGCTGGCCGGACCGACTCCGGGGTCCACGCCCTGGGACAGGTCGCCCACGTCGACCTGCCGGTCGAGGTGCCGCTCGGCGGGCTGGCCCGCCGACTCAACGGCGTGCTTGACCGGGCGATCCGGGTCACCGGGCTCGCGCCCGCCGCACCCGGGTTCGACGCGAGGTTCTCCGCGCTGTCCAGGCGCTACCTCTACCGGATCACGGACGCGCCGTTCGGCGCCGAGCCGCTGCGGCGGTTCGACACCCTCGCCTGGCCCCGCCCGCTGGACGCGGCGGCGATGGCGTCGGCGGCGCTGCTGCTGGTCGGTGAGCACGACTTCGCCGCCTTCTGTCGCCGACGGGAGGGCGCGACGACCGTGCGGACGCTGCTGCGACTGGATGTCGCCCGGCGCCCGGACGGCGTGCTGGGCGCCGACGTCGAGGCGGATGCCTTCTGCCATTCGATGGTGCGCGCCCTGGTCGGCGGGTTGCTCGCGGTCGGCGAGGGGCGCCGGCCACCGCAGTGGCCAGAGGCGGTGCTGCGGCGCGGGATGCGCGATCCGAGCGTCACCGTCGCTCCGGCGCACGGCCTCACGCTGGTCGAGGTGCGCTACCCGCCGGACGCGGCGCTCGCGGCGCGAGCCGAGGTGACTCGCGCCGTGCGGGTGCCGACGACGCCCTCTGGCTGAACGGGCCCGGGCGCGTCGGGAACGAGCGGGGCGTTGGTGCCCGGTTGCCCGGTTGCCCGGTTGCCCGGTTGCCCGGTTGCCCGGTTGCCCGGTTACGCGGTTCGGGTCAGCGGCGCGGGCCGTGGCCGAGGACGGCGCGGTCCCCGAGCGGCTCGGCCGCCAGGATCCCGATGTCCGTCTGCGCGGAGCGCAGCGGCGGGTCGGTTCCCGCGCCGGCGGTGCCGTCGACGTAGGCGACCTGGGTGTAGATGAGGTAGTGCCCGCGGCTGAGCGCGCTGCGCCAGGAGTTGTTTCCACCCGGACCGGTGATCTGCGCGTTCTGGATGGCCCCGGCGGGCAGGGACAGCGGTGCGATCCCGCCGCGGCCCTGGTTGAGGGTCTGGGCGCCGGCCGCGGCCGTCGTGGCCGTGTCGAGGGAGAACACCGTCACTCCGACGAGCACGGCGCGGGTGCCCGCCGGCGGGGTGCCGAGGAACAGCGCGCGCACGACCTGCCCGCAGTGCGGCGCGGCGAACTGCTTGGTCAGGTCGCCGGTCAGCTGGGGACAGCCGGTGTCCAGCCGCCGGGCCAGCCGCCGGTAGCCCCGGTCGTCCACCTGGACGGGGGAGTCCGGGAAGAACTCGTTCGCCGTTATCTTGTCGCTGTCGGTCGCCGTGCTGTCGAGGAAGTTCTTCGGGATCGGCGCGAGGCTCGGAGCGGCCGAGGTGGACGGGGATCCGCCCTGGTCGCCGCCACCGCGCAACGTCACCGCCGCCACCGCCGCGACCAGGAGCAGGACCGCGCCCGCGACGACGACGAGCATGCGACGGGGTCGGCGCGCCCGGTCGACGCCGGCGCCCGCTCCGCCGGCCCAGCGGTCCTCGGCGAGGCCAGCGTTGTCCCTGGCGCCGTCCTCCTCCTCGTCGGCGTCGTCGTAGCGGTGGGCCTCGTCGTCGTCGGGAGCGTCGTCGGGAGCGTCGTCGTAGGCGTCGTCGAGGCGTGCCCGCTCGCCGGGCCGCACCGCCGGGTAACGCGGGTCCGGGCGGTCGGCGCCGAACTGTCCGCCGGTGAGCGGGGTGTCGGTTCGCGACCGGCCGGCCGGTGACGGGAGGGGTCCGGTCGCGCCGGCACTGTGCTGCCAGGACACGGGGGTGGCGCCGGTGGTCTTGCCGGTGGGCGCGGGCCAGCCTCGGACGGCCCAGCCGGATCTCGGCGGTTCGGCTGCGGCCGGCTGCTGCGCTGACGCGGGGTCGAAGGCGCCATGGGTCTCAGGTCGTCCGGCACCGTCACGTGCCACGGGGGCGCTTCCCGGCCGGCCGAGGTGAGCCGGGGAGCCCGGCGCGCGGGGAGGGGAGGCGGGACGGCTGGCCGGGCGCGCGTGGCGACCCGGCCAGGCCTCGCCGGGCGCAGGTCCGCCCAGGGCGGGACGCTCAGCGCCCGGGTGGGTGCCCTCGCCGGAACCGAGGGCGGCCTGGCCCATGGCCGGGAGTGGAGCGGCGCGATGCTGGCCCGTGGGGACGGCCGGGTCCGGCGCGGCCGCGTCCGGCCTGAGGTGGTCGAACGAGAAGGCGTAGCTCCTCGGGCCGCCGAACAGCGGGTCGTCGCTCGGCGGCGTCCACCCGTCGTAGAGGACATGTCGGCCGCGCAGGTCGAGGCCGGCGGTGCCGGGTCCGGTGGCTGGTCCCGCGGTGCCGCCCGGGATCGATCCGCCCGGGGCGCCGCCTGGATCGATCCCGGGCGCGCCGGGATCGGGCGGTTGGGCGGCGGGGTTCGGTGTGCCGTGTGCCGGGATGCCGGAACCCGGCCGCTCCTCGTGCCCCCCGCCATCCAATTCAGTCATCTGGGTCAGAATAGCTACCAATCGCGGCATGGCCAGTCGGGCCGGGCATCACCGGAGAACACCCCGCAGGCCGCGGATCGGTAGTGTGTGCTGGTGAGGTCTCGGCGCCGCCCCAGTGGGCGTCCGGGTGTAACTACTCCGGGTGGGCCTGTCTCTGTGGGCCTGTCTCTGTGGGCCTGTCTCTGTGGGCCTGTCTCGGCGGTGCTGTCTCGGGTGCGGTTAGCCCGGGTGCGGCTGCTTCGGATGTCGCGGTGCCGGATGCGGCGGGGCCGGGTCGTAGTGGCCCAGGGTGGCCCGCCGGCGGCTGGTCCCGCTCGCCTGGTAACCTCAAAGACTGCTGCGCGTGACACGTCCTGTCTGCGCGCTCCACATTCTTGACGGGTCAGGCCTGTCGGCTTCTCGGAAGTCGCCGGGCGGACCCGTCCGAACGAGAAGGCAGACCTGTGCGCACGTACCAGCCCAAGCCCGCGGATGTCCAGCGTGTGTGGCACATCATCGATGCCACCGACGTGGTGCTCGGTCGGCTGGCGACCCAGGCCGCCACGCTGCTTCGGGGCAAGCACAAGCCGTATTTCGCCCCGCACATCGACACCGGCGACTTCGTGATCGTGGTGAACGCCGGCAAGGTGGCGCTGAGCGGCAACAAGCGTCAGCAGGCGCAGTACCACCGCCACTCGGGCTTCCCGGGCGGTCTGCGCAGCACCTCCTACGGTGAGCTGCTCGACACGCGGCCGCAGGTCATCGTCGAGAAGGCGATCAAGGGCATGCTGCCGCACAACAAGCTCGGCCGTGCGCAGGGCACCAAGCTGAAGGTCTACGCGGGTCCGATCCACCCCCACCAGGCGCAGCAGCCCACTCCGTTCGAGATCATCCAGGTCGCGCAGTAACCGCAGACCTCCTCCAGCCGGCCGACGGGCGTACGTCCGTTCCGGGCCGGCGGCGGGAACCACGCTTCAACCGAGGAAGGAACGCGACGTGGCTGTCGTGACCGACGTACAGGGCAACCCCCGCGCCACCGGACGGCGCAAGGAGGCGGTCGTCCGCGTGCGGCTGCTCCCGGGCGCGGGGAAGTGGACGCTCAACGGGCGGACGCTCGAGGAGTACTTCCCCAACAAGGTGCACCAGCAGCTCGTCAACGAGCCGCTCAAGGCGCTCGACAAGGCCGAGTCGTACGACATCGTGGCTCGACTGCACGGCGGCGGCGTCTCGGGCCAGGCGGGCGCACTGCGACTCGCCATCGCCCGCGCGCTGACGCTGGCGGAGGAGGAGTCGCGGCCTACTCTGAAGAAGGCCGGCTTCCTGACCCGTGACGCCCGGGTCAAGGAGCGCAAGAAGTACGGCCTGAAGAAGGCCCGCAAGGCTCCGCAGTACAGCAAGCGCTGACCCTGCGTCTCCTCCGTCGGCGCGTCCGGGTGGTCCCGGGCGCGCGGGCGGGTGGGGACGCCGGCTGCCGGAGCACGCCTGGGTCTCCGCCTGGACCTTCGACATATGGGAGACCTCAGTGGCGAGGCTCTTCGGTACCGACGGCGTTCGCGGTGTCGCCAACGTCGACCTGACGGCGGAGCAGGCGCTCTCGCTGGCCGCTGCGGCCGTGGAGCTGCTCGGCGGCTCGGACGCTGCGGTCGGCCGCCGTCCGCTGGTGGTCGTCGGCCGGGACACCCGGCCCTCCGGTGAGTTCCTGGAGGCGGCGGTCGTCGCCGGGCTGGCCGCATCCGGCGCTGACGTCGCGCGGATCGGCGTCGCCCCGACCCCTGCTGTCGCGCACGCGGTGGCCAGCAGCGGAGCCACCTTTGGCGTGATGTTGTCCGCCAGCCACAACCCGATGCCTGACAACGGCATCAAGCTGTTCGCCGCCGGTGGCCTCAAGCTGCCCGACGAGGTCGAGGACGCCATCGAGCAGCAGATGGCGCGGTCCTCGCGGCGCCGTCCGGTGGGACGCGAGGTCGGCCGGGTGCGCGACGATCCCGCCCTGGTCGACCGATACGCCGATCATCTGCTGACGAGCCTGCCGGCGCGGCTGGACGGGCTGCGGGTCGTCGTCGACTGCGCCCAGGGCGCCGCTTCGGCACTCGCCCCGCGGGTCCTGCGCGCGGCCGGCGCCGACGTCGTCGCGTTGCACGCGGACGGCGATGGCAACGCCATCAACGACGGCAGCGGCGCGACTCATCTGGACAGCCTGCGGGCGGCCGTCGTGGCGCAGGGTGCCGACGTCGGCATCGCACATGATGGCGACGCGGACCGCTGCCTCGCGGTCGACGCCGCCGGCGAGGTCGTCGACGGCGACCAGATCCTCGCCATCTGTGCGATCGCCCTGGCCGAGCGGGGTGACCTGGCGGCCGGCACGGTCGTCGTCACCGTGATGTCGAACCTCGGCTTCCGGCACGCGATGCGCGAGGCGGGCATCACCGTCGTCACCACGCCGGTCGGGGACCGGTACGTACTGGAGGCGATGCGCGCCGGCGGTTTCGTGCTCGGTGGCGAGCAGAGCGGGCACGTGCTCTTCCTCGACCACGCGACGACCGGGGACGGGCTGCTCACGGCGCTGCAGCTGCTCGGCCGGGTCGCCGAGACCGGTCAGCCGCTCGGCGAGCTCGCGAAGGTCATGACCCGGCTGCCGCAGGTGCTCGTCAACGTCCGGGGGGTGGACCGCACCCGGGTGCAGGCCTCGCCGGAGCTGCGCGCGGCCGTCGCCGAGGTGGAGGCGGAGCTCGGCGACGCGGGCCGGGTGCTGCTGCGCCCGTCCGGCACCGAGCCACTCGTGCGCGTCATGGTGGAGGCGGAGACCGACGCCGTCGCGCGGGAGACCGCCCAGCGGCTCGCCGCCACCGTCCGTGAGGCCCTGCCGGCCGTCGGCTGAACCGGGTCGCGGCTGGGTCGACCCGGCTGGCCTGCTGGCCTGCTGGCCTGCTGGCCTGCTGCCGCAGCACCGCCGTCGCGAAGGCCACGCTGAGACAACATGGCGTGCGTTCGGCCGGGCGTCTGGTTGGGCCGGGTGCAACCTGCGTACGCTGAGCACATGTGCGGGATCATCGGTTACGTCGGTGACCAGTCGGCTCTGGACGTCGCGCTGAACGGCCTGCGGCGGCTGGAATACCGCGGCTACGACTCCTCCGGCGTGGCTGTCGTCGGTGCCGGAGCGCTGCGGACGGCGCGCCGCGCCGGCAAGCTCGCGAACCTCGAGAAACTGCTGTCCGACGGTCCGGACATGGACCCGATGCCCGGCACCACCGGGATGGGGCACACCCGCTGGGCCACCCACGGCGGCCCGACCGACGTGAACGCCCACCCCCACACGGACTGCACGGGCGCCATCGCCGTCATCCACAACGGCATCATCGAGAACTTCGCCGCGCTGCGGGCCGAGCTCGAGGCGGTCGGGCACGAGCTGGCCAGCGAGACGGACACCGAGGTCGTCGCCCACCTGCTCGAGATCGAGCTCGCCGGCGCGGAGGCCGGCGTGGTTCCCGAGCAGCCGGCGGCCCCGCCGCGGGCCGCGGAGGGCGCCCACCCGCTGACCGGCGCGCTGCGCCGGGTCTGCCGGCGGCTCGAGGGTGCCTTCACCCTCGTGGTGCTGCACCGGGACTTCCCCGAGGTGGTGGTCGGCGCCCGCCGCAACAGCCCGCTGGTCGTCGGGCTGGGCCAGGGCGAGGCATTCCTCGCCAGCGACGTCTCCGCCTTCATCGCGCACACCCGGGAGGCCCTGGAGATCGGGCAGGACCAGGTGGTCGAGGCCCGCCGGGACGGGGTGACCGTCACCGACTTCGACGGCGAGATCGTCGAGGGCCGCCGCTACCACGTCGACTGGGACGCCAGTGCCGCGGAGAAGGGCGGCTACCCGTACTTCATGCTCAAGGAAATCAACGAGCAGCCGACCGCGCTCGCCGACACGCTGCGCGGCCGGCTCTCCGCCGACGGAGCGATCGTGCTGGACGAGGAGCGGCTGTCCGCCCAGGACTTCCGCGACGTCGACAAGGTCTTCATCGTCGCCTGCGGCACCGCCTACCACGCCGGGCTCATCGCGAAGTACGCGGTCGAGCACTGGACCAGGCTGCCCTGCGAGGTCGAGATGGCCTCGGAGTTCCGGTACCGCGACCCGGTGCTCGACCGCTCCACCCTCGTCATCGCGATCAGCCAGAGCGGGGAGACCCTCGACACGCTGATGGCGGTCAAGCACGCCCGGGAGCAGAAGGCCCGGGTGCTGGCGATCTGCAACACCAACGGTTCCACCATCCCGCGGGAGTCCGACGCAGTGCTCTACACCCACTGCGGGCCGGAGGTCGGGGTCGCCTCGACCAAGACCTTCCTCGGCCAGGTCGCGGCCTGCCTGCTTGTCGGCCTGTACCTGGCGCAGGTGCGGGGGGTGCTCTACGGCGATGAGGTGGCCACGTACGTCGAGCGGCTGCAGCGCACGCCTGAGCTGGTCGAGCGCACGCTCGCCCGGCTCGAGCCGATGCGGGAGCTCGCCCGCAGCCTGGCGGGGGCGAAGGCGGTGCTGTTCCTCGGCCGGCACGTCGGCTACCCGGTGGCGCTGGAGGGGGCGCTGAAGCTCAAGGAGCTGGCGTACATGCACGCCGAAGGCTTCCCGGCGGGCGAGCTGAAGCACGGCCCGATCGCGCTCATCGAGCCGGGCCTGCCGGTGCTGGTCATCGTGCCGTCGCCGCGCGGCCGGGCCAACCTGCACGGCAAGATCGTCTCGAACATCCAGGAGGTCCGGGCGCGGGGCGCGCGGACGATCGTGATCGCCGAGGACGGTGACGTGGCGGTGGAGCCGTACGCGGACCACCTCATCCGCGTGCCGGCCACCGCCTCGCTGTTCGCGCCGCTGGTGACCACGCTGCCGCTGCAGGTGTTCGCCTGCGAGCTCGCCCTCGCCCGCGGTCTGGACGTCGACCAGCCGCGGAACCGGGCGAAGTCGGTCACGGTCGAGTAGGCGACGGTGGGTCGCTGACGGCGACCCACCGCATCGGCCGCGTCGGCGGCCCGGATGACCTGCCGACGGCAGCCGTCAGGTGGACGGTTCGGCGCCGTGCTGGCGGCCGTGCCAGGCGACGGTGGCCTCCCACAGGGCGTCCGCGACCGCGTCGTTCTCGTCCGCGGCGTCGAGCAGGGTCTCGACGAGCTCCGCCCGGGGCACCCGACTGAGGAACACCCGCATCGCCGCGTGCACGGGATCGTCGGCGAACAGCGAGCCCTCGACGATGATCCCGCCGGTCTCCTCGTCGACGTCCTCGTCGTCCTCGGCGAGCCCGGCGGAGCCGGTCGCGACCAGGGCGACGGCGACGGCGTGCCGGCAGAACGAGCCGGTGGCGCCCTCGGGGCAGGTACAGCCGGTGCGCGGGCCGTCGTCGGCGGCCTCGAGGCGAACCTCGTGCGGGCCGTCGTCCTCGACCGTGCCGGACGCGTTGGTGGGGCGGATACGTAGCTGCTCGACGCGGCCGAGCAGGGCCAGGTTCACCCCTTCGATGAACACGCCCGTCCCGGCGCGCTGGGCGCAGGCACGTTCCTCGAAGGCCGCTTCGAGCGGGGTGACGGCGTCCCCGCCGTGCCCGTTGTCCCCGGACACAGAAATGATCACCGCCCAATCCTACGGAATCCGCGCGCGAACAGCGCTGGTGAGCCGTACGGCTTCGTCCGGACACTTGCCGGAAGTAGCATCGCGATATATCGTGAGCGTACGCCAGGGTGGCTGGATGGCCGCCGTTGGCGATTGGTAGATGTGACCTTCGTCGGGATGGTCTCGGTGAAGGCGGCCTTCGGGCCATCACGAAAGGAAATGATCATGACATCGCAGGCGATTCCTGGCCCCTGGGGTTCCTGGGGCGGATGGGGACGAGGGCTGCCGTTCGATCCAGCACGGCTGTCGGAGTTCCTCGAATCGATGGCCGGCTGCGCCGAGCGGCTGGCGCCCACCGCCGAGCAGTGGCGTTCGCCGGGCCGTGAGCGGACCAGTCGCGCCGAGCGCGGCGGGCCGCACGAGGGGCATGAGCACGGCGGGCGCGGCGAGGGCCGCCCGCGCGGCCGTCGCGGCGGCCCCGGCTGGGGCGGCCTGGGCGGCTTCCCCGGCCCTGGTTTCGGCGGTCCGGGCGGGTTCGGTCCCGGCTTCGGCGGGCCTGGCTTCGGCCGCGGCGGGCCGCGGGTGGGGCGCGGTGACGTCCGGGAGGCGTTGCTGGCCCTGCTGGCCGAGGAGCCGATGCACGGCTACCAGATGATCCGCGAGCTGTCCGAGCGCAGCGGCGGAACCTGGCGGCCGAGCCCCGGGTCGGTCTACCCCGTGCTCTCCCTGCTCACCGACGAGGGCCTCGTGCGGGCCGTCGAGGCGGACGGCAAGCGCGTCTTCCACCTCACCGACGCCGGCCGTGCCCACGTCGAGTCCCGGTCGGGGCGGCGCAAGCCGTGGGAGACCGCGGCGGCCAGCGCCGACGACGACCTGACGAGCCTGCGCTCGCTGGCCTTCGCGGTCGGCGCGGCCGTCGTCCAGGTGGCGCAGGCGGGGGACGAGTCGCAGCTCGCGGCGGCCCGGACCCTGCTCGCGGAGACCCGCCGCGGTCTCTACCGCATCCTTGCCGCCGACGGCGACAGCGACGGTGACAGCGCGCCGGCCGCGGACGAGCGGGCGAAGGGCGAGCCGGCCGCCGCCGGTGACGACGGTGGCGAGGCGGGCGGCCCGCGGCTGGACAAGACGTCCTGACCGTGCGCGCCCGTGAAAGGCGCGGTTCGGCCCCGTCGACCGGCGGGGCCGAACCGCGAAACCTCCCGCGGCCCGGCGTGCGACCGGTGTGGGAGCCTGGGCCGGTGGCGGTGGTGGGCATCGGAGTCGACGTGGTGGATGGCGCGCGCTTCACCGCGACCCTGTCGCGGACGCCGGGCATCGCGATGCGGCTGTTCACCGCGCCCGAGCGGGACGTGGTGCGGCCGGAGCGGCTCGCCGCCCGTTTCGCGGCGAAGGAGGCCGTCGCCAAGGCGCTCGGCGCCCCGCCCGGGCTGGACTGGCACGACGCCGAGGTCGTTCTCGGCGCGGGCGGCCGGCCGGCCCTGCGCGTCAGCGGCACGGTGGCCGCGGCCGCGGCCCGGCTCGCCGTCGCGACCTGGCACCTGTCCCTCACGCACGACGGCGGTGTCGCCGTCGCCATGGTCGTCGCCGAAAGCTGACCGCGGCGTGCCCCGGCCGGCCCCGCGAGCGGCATGGCCGGATCGGCACCGGGCAGCATGGCGGCATGCCGAACGCGCACACGGTCGCCCAGGTCCGAGACGCCGAAGCCCCACTGCTGGCGGCGCTTCCACCTGGGGCCCTCATGCAACGCGCGGTGTACGGGCTGGTAGCCCACGTCGCCCGCCGGCTCGGCCGGGTCGGTGGCGCCCGGATCGTCGTGCTGGCCGGCGGCGGCGACAACGGCGGCGACGCGCTGTGGGCGGGTGCCCGGCTGGCCGCACGCGGCGCCCGGGTCGACGCGATCGCCCCCGGCCGCACCCATCCGGCGGGCACCGCCGCGCTGCTCGCCGCCGGCGGCGCGCTGCACGGGCCCGATCCGGCGCCCGACGACGACGCGCTGCGGGCCTTGTTCGACCGCGCCGACCTGGTGCTCGACGGGCTGCTCGGCATCGGCGGCCGAGGCGGTCTGCGACCGGCCCACGCCCGCCTGGCCGCGTTCGCGCCGGTGCGGCGCACGGTGGCCGTCGACGTCCCCAGCGGCGTCGACGCGGACACCGGTGCGGTGGCCGGGCCGGCAGTGCGGGCGAGTGCCACGGTCACGTTCGGCACCCACAAGCGCGGTCTGTGGCTGATGCCGGGAGCCGCGCACACCGGGCCGGTGGAGCTCGTCGACATCGGGCTGGAGCTGCCCGAACCGGACCTGCGGGCGCTGGACGACGCCGACGTCGCCGCCCTGCTGCCCGTCCCGGGCTTCGAGTCGTCCAAGTACCGCCGGGGTGTGCTCGGGCTCGTGGCGGGCAGCGACGCCTATCCGGGTGCCGCGGTCCTCGCCGTCGGCGGCGCGCTGCGCGGCGGCGCCGGCTATCTCCGTCTGATCACCGAAGGTCATCACGACGAGGCGACGGGGCAACGGCGCGGCCGGGCGGGCGATCTCGTCTCGCAGGCGCATCCGGAGGCCGTGGTCACCGCCATCACCGCCGGCGACGCGGCCGCGATGCTCGCCGCCGGGCGCGTGCAGGCCTGGGCGATCGGCCCGGGCCTGCCACCGGGGCCGCCGGTACGCGACCTGGTGACCGCGCTGCTCGGCACCGACCAGCCGATCGTCGTCGACGCCGGCGGGCTGGACCCGCTGGCCGAGATCGTCGCCGCTGACCCGCGGGCACTGTCCGATCGCGCCGCACCGGTGCTGGTGACCCCGCATGAGGGCGAGTTCGCCCGACTGCTCCGGGTCGGCCTCGGCTGGGACCCGGAGCGCGCCGCAGCCGACCTGGCCGCCGACCGGCTCGCCACCGTCCGCCGGGCCGCCGCCGCCCTCGGCGCCGTGATCCTGCTCAAGGGCGCCCGCACCCTGGTCGTCGAGCCGACCGGCGCCGCCTGGGTGAACACCACCGGCTCACCGTGGCTCGGCAGCGCCGGCACCGGCGACGTGCTGACGGGTGTCGTCGGCTCGCTGCTCGCCGCCGGACTGCCCGCCGTACTGGCCGGGGCCGTCGGCGCGTACCTGCACGGGCGGGCCGGCGAGCGCGCGGACGTGCCGCTCGCGGCGAGCGACCTGCCCGGACTGCTGCCGGCCGTGGCCACCGACCTGCTGGCCGGAGCGGACCGGCCGCAGCCCACCGACGGTGGCCCAGGACGGCGGGGCACCCCCGGCCATCGTCACGCGCGGTAGCGTTGACCGGGTGAGCGAACAGCGGACCGGGCCGTCGGAGACAGCCGGAATCCGCACCTACGCGGCGGTCGAACTCGATGCGGTGCGCGACTCCGTGGCCGCCCTCGCCGCCCGCGCCGGCGCCGCCACGACGATGGCGGTCGTGAAGGCCGACGGGTACGGCCACGGCCTGATCCCCTGCGCCCGCGCGGCCCTGGACGGCGGCGCGACCTGGCTGGGTACGGCGTTCCTGGAGGAGGCGCTCGCGCTGCGCGCCGCGGGGATCACCACCCCGGTGCTGTGCTGGCTCGCGGCGCCCGGGGAACGGTTCGCCGCCGCGATCGACGCCGGCATCGACGTCTCGGCGTCCGCTCCCTGGACGTTGCGGGAGATCGCCGCGGCGGCGTGGACGACCGGCCGCCCGGCCCGCGTGCATCTCAAGGTCGACACCGGTCTGGGCCGCGCCGGCGCGACGCCTGCGGACTGGCCAGCCCTGTGTGACACCGCCGCCGCGCTGCGGGCCGAGGGGCTGATCGAGACGTTCGGTGTCTGGAGCCACCTGGCGTTCGCCGACTCCCCGGGACATCCGACCGTGGCTGGGCAGATCGGGGCGTTCCGCGACGCGGTGGAGATCGCCGAGAAGGTGGGCCTCGCACCCACCGTGCGCCATCTGGCGAACTCGGCGGCCACGCTGATCAGCCCGGACGCGCACTTCGACCTGGTCCGGCCGGGCGTGTCCGTCTACGGGCTGTCGCCCAGCCCGGAGGTCGGCCCCGCCGCGCACTTCGGTCTGCGGCCCGCGATGACCCTGGTCAGCCATGCCGCGCTGGTCAAGCGGGTGCCCGCCGGGGCGGGTGTCTCCTACGCGCACCGCTACACCACCGCGCGGGAGACCACGCTCGCGCTGGTGCCGCTGGGTTACGCCGACGGCGTGCCGAGGGCCGCCACGAACGTCGGCGAGGTGCTGCTCGGCGGTCGCCGCCGGCGGATCGCCGGCACGGTCTGCATGGACCAGTTCGTCCTGGATGTCGGGGACGACCCGGTCGTGGCCGGCGACGAGGTGCTGTTGTTCGGCCCGGGCGGCCGCGGCGAGCCGACGGCGGATGACTGGGCGGCCGCCCTGGGCACGATCAACTACGAGATCGTCACCCGGATCGGCGGGCGGGTGCCGCGCGTCTATGTCTAGTCACGCCGACTCGGCCGCCAGCCACGCCGACGGCCGCCTCACGGCGGCCCCCGGCGCCCGCCGGGGGGTGGCCCCCCGCGCCCGGACCGGGTATCAGCCCCCGCCCCCCGCCGCCCCCCCCCCCCCCCCCCCCCCCCCCGCGCGCCCCCCCGCGCGGGGGGGGGGGGGGGCCGCCGGCGCCGGAACCTGATCTCAGCCGCAGCCGCCGGACGAGCATCCGCCGCCGGTGGGCGCCTCGCCGCCGTACATGCCGCGTTCCATCCGGCGGCGCACCGGCGCGGCCGCGGCCGCGCCGGCTTCCCGATCGTTCTGCTCGACGCGGGACCGGGGGGTGAGCGTCAGCATCACCGGCCCGGGAGCGGCCGGGGTGGGCGCCGCGCTGGGCTCCGGTTCGGACTCGTCGGCCACGCCGAGCGCCGCCGCCCTGGCCGCACCGGTCAGCCCGCGGGCCCGGTCGGCCACTTCGTCCTTGTTTCTACGCCAGGACAACTTCATGATTCCCGCCTCCGCGATGACCAACGAGGTGACCCGGTCCCCACCACGGTAGAGGACGATGTCCTGCCTGGCCCGGCGTCGTGGCCCGGATGTGACCCGGGCACGGCTGTCGCGTCGCCGACCTCCCGGGACCGCCCGCGCTGGTGGCCGGCACGCCCACGGCGCCGCGGGCGCCGGCCCGGCTCCCGCCTGCCGGTCCGTCCGCCCCGCCGACCCGTGCGCCGACCGGCGGCTAGGATTGGCCCGGAGTCGTGACTGGCGCACAGAGGTGGAACTGACCACCGGGGAGCGATTGTTCGGATCGGCGCCGTGCGCCTGGGTGCCTCCGGCCGAATGACACGTGCCGGAGGTCAGTGTGCACAACCCGCCCCTTCCCGAACTCGCCGTCGCGGACCCGGACATCGCCGCTCTCGTCGAGGCCGAGGCCGCCCGCCAGCAGTCGTCGATCAGGCTGATCGCCTCGGAGAACTACGTCTCGACCGCCGTGCTCGAGGCGTCGGGCTCGGTGCTGACGAACAAGTACTCCGAGGGCTACGTCGGCCGGCGTTACTACGAGGGCCAGCAGGTCATCGACCCGATCGAGACCCTCGCCGTCGAGCGGGCGAAGGCGCTGTTCGGCGTCGAGCACGCCAACGTCCAGCCCTACTCCGGCTCACCCGCGAACCTGGCCGTCTACCTGGCCTTCGCGCAGCCGGGTGACACGGTGATGGGCCTGTCGCTGCCGATGGGCGGCCACCTGACCCACGGGTGGAGCGTCTCGGCCACCGGCAAGTGGTTCCGCAGCGTCCGCTACGGCCTGCGCGCGGACACCGGCCGGATCGACCTGGACGAGGTCCGGGACCTGGCCCGCGCCGAACGGCCGAAGATCATCTTCTGTGGTGGCACGGCCATCCCGCGCACGATCGACTTCCCGGCGTTCGCGGAGATCGCCCGCGAGGTCGGGGCGGTGCTGGTCGCGGACATCGCGCACATCGCCGGTCTGATCGCCGGGGGCGCCCACCCGTCCCCGGTCGGGCACGCCCCGGTGATCTCGACCACCACGCACAAGACCCTGCGCGGTCCCCGCGGCGCGATGCTGCTCTCCGACGCCGAGCACGCCACCGCGCTCGACAAGGCGGTCTTCCCGGGCCTGCAGGGCGGCCCGCACAACCACACCACCGCGGCCATCGCCGTCGCCCTGCGGGAGGCGTCGACCCCGGCGTTCCGCGACTACGCGCACGCCATCGTCGCCAACGCCCAGGCACTGGCCGAGGCCCTGGTCGAACGCGGCTTCGACCTGGTCACCGGCGGCACCGACAACCACCTGATCCTCATCGACCTGACCGGCAAGGACATCGGCGGCAAGCCGGCGGCGAAGGCCCTCGACGCCGCCGGCATCGAGCTGAACTACAACGCCGTGCCGTATGACAAGCGCAAGCCGTTCGACCCGTCGGGCATCCGGCTCGGCACCGCCGCCATCACCACCCGCGGGCTGACCCCGGCGCACATGCCGCAGCTGGCCGGCTGGATCGACGACGTCGTCAAGGCCGCCGGCACCGACGACACCGCGGCGATCGAGCGGGTCCGGGCCCAGGTCACCGAGCTGATCAGCAGCTTCCCGATGCCCGGCTTCGCCTGATCGGCGGACCGGTCGGGCGGGCCCGGCCGCCCGCGCCCCGCGGGGCCGGGGGGGCCCGCTCCCCCGCCGGGGCGGCCCCGCCCCCGGGGGATG
>NZ_JALKFX010000068.1 GCF_023243045.1 Frankia sp. AgB32 | reverse complement strand
GCGAAGTATGCGCCCGGCGTGGCGACCGGTGCGGCCACCTCAGCCGCCTGGTCGATCGCGGAGGTGTTCAAGGGCGCGGCGCAGGCCGCTCACCTCGGTGACAACCCCACTCCCGCTCAGGTGAGCGCCGCACTGCACGGACTGCACGGCTACACCGCCGACGGCCTTCTCCCGCCGCTGAGCTACCCGCAGGGAGCTGACCAGAACCTGGCCGCGTCGAACTGCTACTTCACCTTCACCGTCAAGGACAGCAAGTTCGCCTCGACGGATGGCGGCAAGCCGGCCTGCATCGACCAGCAGAAGCTGGCACCGCTCGTGAAGCTACTCCCCGCCAGCTGACAGCGGCCGGACCGGGCGGGGCGGCCACGCACACCTGGCCGCCCCGCTCGGGCTGCCCGCTCTCGTGAGCACGAAAGGTCTCTGACGTTGTTGCCCTTCATCATCGCCGGACTGGTGACCGGCGCGGTCTACGGGCTCGCGGGCGCTGGCTTGGTCCTGACGTACAAAACCTCGGGCGTCTTCAACTTCGCCCATGGCGCCCTCGCGACCATCGCCGCATACTCGTTCTACTTCCTGCACGTGCAGCACGGACTGCCCTGGCCGCTGGCCGCGGCCCTGATCCTGGTCGTTCTCGGCCCCCTCGGCGGCGTGGTGTTCGCCCGTTTCGCCAAGGCACTCGCTGGGGCGAGCCTCGCACTGCGGGTCACGGCGACGGTCGGTGTGCTGCTGGTGGTACAGACCGGTTTCCAGCTCCTGTACGGAACCCAGTCGCGCAAGATCCCGTCCTTCCTGCCGACGAACGTCGTCACGATCTTCGGTACCCGGGTCACCACCGAGAAAATCATCATCTTCGCGGTCGCGGTGGCGGCCACCGTCGCGCTTTCGCTGTTCTTCCGCCACGCGCGGCTGGGAATCGCGATGCGCGCCGTCGTGGACAACGCGGAGCTGCTCGACCTCGCAGGCACCAACCCCAACCGGGCCCGCCAGTGGGCGTGGGCCATCGGCATCGTCTTCGCGATGACGTCCGGCCTGCTGCTCGCCTCGTCGGTGCCGCTGGACCAGACCACGCTCACCCTGCTGGTCGTCCAGGCCTTCGGCGCCGCGGCGATGGGATCGTTCACCAGCCTGCCGCTCACCTTCCTGGGCGGGCTGGCTATCGGACTGCTCGGCTCACTGGGCACGAAGTACTTCACCACCGGCTTCCTGGCCCAGGTGCCGGCCAGCCTGCCGTTCATCGTCCTGTTCGGAGTCCTGCTGCTCTTCCCGAAGGGGTGGCTGCGGTCCCGCATCCCGAGCACGCCCGACCGCCGGCCGGACTGGGTTACCCCGCCGGCGCTGCAGGCGGGCGTGGGCGTCGCGATTCTCGTCGTCCTCGCGCTGGCGCCGACGTTCGTGGGCTTCCACCTCGGCGACTGGACGGTCACCCTCACCACGGTGATGCTCTTCCTGTCGCTCGGGCTGCTGGTGCGTACCTCCGGACAGGTGTCGCTGTGCCACGTCGCGTTCACCGCGATCGGAGCCGCAGCGTTCTCGCACCTGGCTGTCGATCATCACTGGCCCTGGTTGTTGGCGCTCGCCGTGACCGGGCTGGTGGCCGTTCCTGTCGGCGCCCTGCTGGCGATCCCGGCGACCCGGCACGGTGGCCTCTACCTGGCTCTCGCCACCCTGGGGTTCGGCATCGCGGTGCAGCAGCTCTTCTACACGAAGAGCTTCATGTTCGGCGAGCTCAACCTAGGGCTGTCGATGCCCCGTCCGGCGCTGTGGGGCCTCGACTCGGACAAGGGCTTTTACTACGTCTGCCTCGTCCTGACCGCGCTGACCGCCGTCGGGATCATCGCCCTGGACCGCGGCCGGCTCGGCCGGCTGCTGCGCGGGATGGCCGATTCGCCCGTCGCGCTCGCCACCCACGGGGTCTCGGTGAACACCACCCGAGTCCTGGTCTTCTGCCTGTCGGCCTTCATCGCCGCGATCTCGGGTGCCCTGGCCGGGATGGCGCAGATCACCGTGGCGGCTGACAACTACCAGCCGCTGATGTCGCTGACGTATCTCACCCTCGTCGTCGTCACGACCGGCTCCGAGCCCTGGTACGCCATGCAGGCCGCGGTAGCCCTGACACTGGTCCCGTCCTACATCACACTGGGTAACATCGGGGAGTACATCACGCTCCTCACGAGCGTCACAGTGATTGTCTACGCGCTGACCCCGGCCTCGAAACGCGCCGTGCCGTCCTGGCTGCGAGGCGGGCTGGACCGCGTGTTCAGGGGCGGGCGAGCCGGCCGCGCCGGGCGGCAACCGACGGTGGCCGTGCGGTCCACTGCGACCGCGGCGGAGGTTCAGCCGTTGTCGCTGACCCTGGAGGGGCTCCGGGTGCAGTTCGGTGGCCTGGTCGCGGTCGACGATGTCGATCTCGTGGCCCGTACCGGGACCATCACCGGGCTCATCGGTCCCAATGGCGCGGGCAAGACCTCGACGTTCAACGCGATCTCCGGGCTGGTGCGCCCCACTCGCGGAGCCCTCAAGCTCAACGTCGCGGACGTGACGCGGCGCGGCCCGGCGGCCCGGGCCCGCCGCGGGCTCGGGCGGACGTTCCAGATCATGGAACTGTTCGACACGATGACCGTCCGGCAGAACGTCGCCCTCGGCCTGGAGGCCGGACTGGCCGGCGGCAACCCGCTGCGCCAGCTCGTGCCCCGGCGTTCCGACGCCGGCCGGGTGCGCGCCGCGGCCGCCCACGCGCTGGACCTGGTCGACCTGGTCGACCTGGCCGATCGGCAGGTGGGAACACTCTCCACCGGGCAGCGGCGGCTCGTCGAGCTCGCTCGTTGCCTGGCCGGAGACTTCCGGATTCTGCTGCTGGATGAGCCCTCGTCCGGTCTCGACCGGGCGGAGACCGCTCGGTTTGGCGAGATCCTCCGCCAGGTGGTGCGTGAACGCGGCGTGGGCATTCTGCTCGTCGAACACGACATGGCCCTCGTGAGTGAGGTCTGCGACGAGCTTTACGTGCTCGACTTCGGAAAGCTGCTTGTCTCCGGTCCCACAGCCGAGGTGCTGTCCTCCGACGCCGTGCGCGCGGCCTATCTGGGCGGGGACGCCGAGAGCACGCAGGCGACGGCATCGCAATCAGTGAGGGAGGTCCAGTCGTGACCGGTCCGCAGTTGCGGTTGGAGGGTGTCAGCGCGGGTTACGACCGCTCGACGGTGTTGCGCGACATCGACCTGGAGATCCCCGGTGCGTCGGTGGTGGCCCTGCTGGGCTCCAACGGCGCCGGGAAGACGACGCTCCTGCGGGTGGCCTCCGGGCTCATGCGCACGAGTGCCGGCCGTGTTCTGGTCGGCGGCCAGGATGTCACCCGCGCCGCGCCGAGCGCTCGTCGCCGCCACGGGGTATGTCTGATTCCGGAAGGCCGCGGAATCTTTCGTTCGCTGACCGTCCGCGAGAACCTCCTCCTCCAGATCCCGCCGTGGGAGAAGGACACGTCCCTCGACGCAGCGCTGGACATGTTCCCCGCGCTCAGGACCCGCCTCGGCGACACCGCGGGCCGGCTGTCGGGTGGCCAGCAGCAGATGGTCGCCCTCTCCCGCGCCTTCTTCGGATCGCCCTCGCTCGTGATGCTCGACGAGGTCTCCATGGGCCTGGCGCCGATCGTGATCGATGAGATCTTCGAGGCGCTGCGCACCCTGGCCGCTCGTGGCACCGCGCTGCTGATCGTCGAGCAGTACGTGAACCGGGCGCTCGCCGTGGCGGACACGGTGTACATGATCGGCCACGGCCGCATCACGTACCAGGGCAGCGCGGCGGAGCTGGATCAGGCTGACGTGTTGCGCCACTATCTCAGTCACGATCTCGCGACCGCCCCCGGCTCGGCCTGAGTTCGTCAGGTGTGGTCGAGCCGAATCGCCGGCCAGGCGACTGGTCGGCGAGGCTCGGGCTTCCTCAGCCCCGCGGGTTCTGCCCTAGCTGCCGCGCGCACCCGCCGATGATTGTCTCGAGGTAGAAGTCGAGACTGCCCTGTCCGAGATCCCGGACCTCGGAGTACACGCGACGAATGGCGGGCATCGCCTCGTCGGGCAGCTCGCCGAGCACACGTCTGATCTCGGCGTAGGTAGGATGCTCGCCGAATCGTTCGGCGAGGAGCGCGGACCGTGCGTGGTCGAAGACAGCCGCGCAGATGAGGGTAAGCGCACGGGCCGCGGCGTCGACGTCGAACCCCGCGTCGAGTAGTGCCTGGAGCAGCTGGTCCGCGGGGACGAGGACACCGGCGCCGGGGAGCCGGTTGACGTACAGGGACAGCGAGCTGTTGCGCAGCGCGTCCCGAAGGCTCGTGGCGAAGACGCGGATCGCTTCGGGCCAGTCGTCGAGCGGCAGAACGAGGTGTTCGAGTTCGGCGACCAGGGACCGTTCGGCGACCAGCGTGAGCAACTCGTCCCGGCCCGGGACGTAGTAGTTGATGGCCTTGCGGTCCACGCCGAGCCGGTCGGCCACGGCCTGCAGGGTCAGGGCCTCCGGTTCGAACTCGGCGGCGGTCGTGATGATGCGCTCGCGACTCAGCCGCGGCGGCCGCCCCGGACCGCGCCGATCAGTGGCGCGTGGCTTCGCGTGGCCATCGGCAGCAGGAGATGATGTGGTCACGTGGGTGCGCTCCTCGCGAACTGTGGGCCGGACCGCGGCGTGACAGGACCAGACGAGGTGCTCCGAAGTCAACGACCTGCGAGTCCGAAGGTGCCAGTCAGGCCCGCCGGCCGCTCGCAACGGCCCGCGCGCACCCGGGGATGCGCCGCCAGCCGGACGCCGCGGCGACACCCCTGCCAGTCTGTCAGGCGTACCGCAGGCCGAATCCGAAACGGAACGTTGGGTCCGCCGTGTCAAAGGGTACGTCGGAGTGGCTGGCCTCGACCGCGGCCATCGAGGGGGGAATGTCGAAGGGCAGCCGTCCCTGCGGCGCTGCCTCCCCGAAGAGGACCTTGACGAACGCCTCCGGCGAGGCTCCGAAGTTGGCGATCAGTGACGCTGCCGCTTCGGCGATATCCGCCAGAATCGCGGGTCGTTCGAGATAGATGTCGACCACGGTGGGGGTCGTCCGGCAGATCGCCTGGATACGGGCCACCTCGGCGGCGGGGAACGCCAACGAGCCGGCGTGGAAGAACGTCTCGTAGGTGCCTGCCTCGCCCCGCTGCTCCCACGGAGCGACGAGCCGCAGGACGGCGACGTCGGCCTGGTCCGGAGTGGCGACGACCTGTGCGCGGTCGCCGATCTCCTCGGCCGCAAGCCCCTCGATGTAGAGGCGTGGCGAACCGCGCAGGGGGAGGCTGCCGGGGCCGTCCTCGGCGTTCTTGAGCAGCGTGTGCGCGGCGGCCTGCGCCGCCACGCCAGCCGCCCGCGCCTCAGGGCCGCCCACCAGCGTCTCAGCCTTGCCCACGTCGACGAACGGCGCCTCGAAGAGACCAAGCCTGAACTTCTCGCGGAGCAGCCGTCGTACCGAGATGTCGATACGCTTCTCGCTGACAGTGCCATTGGTGACCAGCGCAAGGAGTGTATCGGCGTCGTCCTCGCCGCCGAACTGGTCAATTCCTGCGTCCAGAGCCTTTACCATGCGCTCCTCGTGGCTCAGGTGCTCCACGCCCCAATAGGTATGGGAAATGATTCCCCAGTCGGTGCAGACAATGCCGTCAAATCCGAGCTGCTCGCGGAGCAGGCCCGTCACGATCCCCTTGTTGAAGCTGAAGCCGACTTCCTCGTAGGCCGTGCCGACCGGAATCCCGTAGTACGGCATGATCTGCGAGACCCCGGCGGCGATGACCGCTCTGAACGGCTCGAGATGGAGATCGAACTGGCCGCCGGGATAGACCTGCTCCCGCCCGTAGGGGAAGTGCGGGTCCTCGCCGTCCCGCTGCGGGCCGCCGCCGGGGAAGTGCTTGGCCATCGCCGAGACCGAGTGCGTTCCGACCTGGTCACCCTGCAGGCCCCGTACGTAGGCGACACC
Source organism: Frankia sp. AgB32 (assembly GCF_023243045.1). Taxonomy (GTDB): domain Bacteria; phylum Actinomycetota; class Actinomycetes; order Frankiales; family Frankiaceae; genus Frankia. The sequence goes on along the minus strand of NZ_JALKFX010000068.1, from coordinate 11,164 downwards.
CAGCCGGGCGACCAGCCCGGCGTCGGCCCCGAAGGTGCCGGCGGTGCGGGCCCAGCGCGGCTCGGTCGCGAGATCGACCTGGGGATGCAGTGCGGTGCGGATGCCGACCGCCAGGTACTCCCGGCGGGTGACGTCGGCGAACTGCTCCACGAGTTCCTCCGAACCGACGGCCGCGAAGCCGAGCGGCTCGGGCCACTGTGAGAAGGGGCCCGCCAGCAGCGCCATCGCCGGGTTGTTGGTGAAGGAGTGCCGAGGATCGCTGGAGATGGTGACCGGGATGCCCAGGGGGTGTTGAAGGGCACGTAGCTGTATGGCGTTGTGCCATTGCGCGATCTCTCGCGCGGACGGTACGAACAGGATATTGTAGTGGTTGATACGACGGTCTAGCAACGTGCGCATAGGGGGCTTGCCGAATGGCCCCGGCTCGTCGATCCCGCCGATCTGTGCCATTGGTTGGAACAGTAGTCCGGCCTTGTCTTTGACCTCCATCCGTGAGAGCAGATCGTCGACGCGCTGGTCGATGTCCAGCGTGGCGTCCATATACGGGAACCGCGCGGAGGTGTCGGTCACGGTGTCCTCTCCTCACTGGAGCCGGCGGGCGTTACCGGCGGCGCCTGACCGGGCCCCGACGGTCGATCACCACGGCACGGGTGTCGGCCGGTCCGCGGAGGTCCGTGCCCCCGCGCGGGGCGCCTTGACGCGGGGCCAGTGGGGTGGCCACTGACACGCAAGGCTCAACGCTGTGGCGCGGCTGGGCCGTATGACCTCGGCGTGCTCATCGCGTCTGATCCCTGACGTAATATTTCCCGTGTGGGAAATAATGACACCAGGGGCAGGACACGGTCAAATACGTGTCCCTGGGCCCGCCGATCGGACCGGCGGGCACGGCGGTCGTCGGCCCAGTGCCGGTCGAGCGAACGCGGCCCCACGTTCCCAACCTTCCGCGACGAGCTCATCGCGGTCCGTCTGTCCCGACGTCGGTGGCAGCCGACCTTGGCATGGGCGGGAATGCTCATCAGGTCCTCGGTCGGGCGTTCATGCCGAGCTTCGATGACGAACTGGTGTTCGTGTAAGTAAGGACCCCGGCCGGCGGAGAGGTCCGGCGAGGCGGTCCCCGGCGAGCACGTCCAGGCGGTGGCCGTCCTCAGCGTCGGTGCGCTGTCCTCGCCGGGCGTGATCTCCCGTTATCGGGGGTGACCAGTGGGTGGCCGGGTACGGGTAGAAGTGCGACGGCGTGCTGCGGGGCGACGGCGTGAAGGGGATCGTGGCTGACGGGGTGGTGGGGGTGTTGCGACCAGACGGCCCAGGGGATCTGGTCCTCGATCTGTTCGACCGGATGGATTTCGGGCTGGCGATCGTCGATGCCGTCGACCACCGGGTGCGCAGGGTGAACCCCGCCGCCTGCCGGATCCTCGACCGTGACTGCGCGGAACTTGTCGGGCTCAGCTGGGACCGGCTGGTGCGCCCGGCCGACCCGCAGGCGCCGAGCGCCGAATCGCGGATCGTCTCGAGGACGGGCCAGGAGGAGATCATCCGGCTTGTCCGGCCGGACCATTCGCCGGTCCATGTCCTGGTGACATCCAAGACCGTCATCGACGCACCCGGCGAATCGCGCCTTCTCGTTCAGTTCCAGGACATCACCCAGGAAGTCGACTCCTACCACCGGCTCATGCTCGTACTGGAGAACATGGACGTCGCCCTGACCTTGATCGATCGAGATGGCCGCCTGATCGTGAGCGAGGGCCCAACGAAGGTCGAATACGCGTCATCTCGGGAGCTGGCGCAGCGGACCTCTGTCTTCGAGGCATATGCGGACTACCCTGGCCCGCTCCACCTGGCGCGCAGGGCGCTGGGCGGAGAGCCGGGCTTCGGCGTCTTCACGATCGGCCCCCGGTGGGTCGAGGTGCACGCGAGGCCCGCCATCGGCGCCGACGGCACCGTGGACTCGGTGGCGATCGTCACCACCGACGTGACCCGCCGCGAAGCGGCCCTGGCCCAGCTGCACGCGCGGTCCACCGAGCAGGAGATCGTCGCCGAGCTCGGCCGGTACGCGCTGGACGATCCCAACCCGCGGCGCGTGTGGAGCCGGGCCGTGCGCGCGATCAGGGACGAACTGCGAGCCGACCGCGTGACCATCCGACAGGTGGCTCCGGAGCCTGGCCACAAGCCCATCATCATCAGTGCCACCGCGGGTCCGCCGGGCACCGCCTCGTCGCCGCGCGGCCGGGGTGGCGGCGCGGGCGCTCGTGACGGCCCAGCCGGGTCCGGGGCAGATGCGGGCGGCTGTGGCTCGCCGTTCTCGAGACCGATCGGCCGGCCCGACGGGCCCGCCGCGCTGCTGACGGTCGAGCGTGCCACCGCAGGGATGCTTCTTGACCATGAGGTGGAGTTCCTGGAGGCGGTCGCGACCGTGCTGGCCGCCGCCGACGCACGGTTCCAGGCCGAAGGACGAGTACGTCACCAGGCGGTCCACGACGGACTGACCGGGCTGCCGAACAGAACTGCCCTGCTCGACTACCTGAGCCGTGCGCTGAGCCGCGCGCGACCGGGACGAAGCGCCGGACTGCTGTTCATCGACCTGGACGGCTTCAAGACCATCAACGACTCCCTGGGTCACCAGGCCGGCGACCATCTGCTGCGCGAGGTCGCTGACCGGCTCCGTGATTCCGTCCGCCCCAGGGACCTCGTCGCCCGTCTCGCCGGGGACGAGTTCGCCGTCCTGTGCGACAACGTCCGCGCCCCTGTCGAGGTCCAGGGCGTTGCGAACCGGATCGCCACCCGGCTTGCCGTCCCGATGGTCCTCGCCGACCGCACCGTCATCGTCACCGCCAGCATCGGGATCGCCCTCTCGGACACGGCATCACTCGGCGACTCGGCATCACTCGGCGACTCGGCGCCGCCCGACGGCGCGGAGCTCAGGACGGCCCCGGACCTTCCGATGGGCGCGGGCCTACCGGGTGACGCTGACGGCCCGCTGGGGCCAGCCGACGCCCTCCTGCGCGCCGCGGACCTCGCCATGTACGCAGCCAAGCGGGAGGGCCGCGGCCGCTACGTGCGCTTCGACGACACCATGCGCTCGGACTTCCTGCTCCATCGCGGTGTCGAACACGACCTGCGCAGCGCGATGACCGGCGACGAGCTGCGGCTCCACTACCGGCCCCTCATGACGGCGGCCGGCGACACCGTCGGCGCGGAAGCGGTGATCCGGTGGCATCATCCCGCCCGAGGGCTGCTCATGCCCGAGGCGTTCATCCCGATCGCGGAGAAAGCCGGGCTGATTGTCGCGATCGGCCAATGGGCTTTGGAAACAGGCTGCCGCGAGGCCAGCCACTGGGGGCCGCGCCCGCCGGACGCACCCACCCCGCGCCTCCTGGTCGGCGTCTCGGTCCACCAACTGCGCGACGGGGACTTCGCGGCGCGCCTCGCGACGATCCTCACCACCACAGGCGCCGGTCACCGCTACCGGCTCTGCCTCGAGATCAGCGCGCAGGCGCTCGCCCGGGACAACACCGGGTTACGCGCGACCCTGGACCTCCTGCACGGGATGGGAGTCACGTTCTGCCTCGGCGGGTTCGGCGCCGGGCATTCCGGCATCGACCAGCTGCGCGACCTCCCGATCGACAGCGTGAAGACCGACCGGCGGCTCACCGAGGGCTTCCTGACCAACCCCGCCGACCATGCCATCCTCGCCGCTGTCATCCAGCTCGCCCACGCCCTCGGTCTCCGCGTGATCGCCGACGGCGTCGAGACCGTCGACCAGCTGACCGGGCTCGACGGTCTCGGCTGCGACCTCTTCCAGGCCCGCGACACCGCCCGCCCACGCACCTACCAGCGTTGACCCCCGCCCCCCCGGACCCGCACGACCGACGGCCGGGCCAGTGGCAGCTCGTCGTCGTCGGCTGAAAGGTGCTGCGCACCCGGCCCAAAACCGAGGCGGGAATCCGCGAGGTGGTTCTTGACGACCTCACCGTCGGCGAGTTCTACCGCCACCGGGAACGCCAACGCGACGAACGCCGCGCCATGGGGCTCGCCTGGGCCCCACCGGGCCGGTGTTCACCACCCTCGCCGGCGACGAGCTACACCCCGCGAAGTTTTCACCGAGTTCCAGGACCCTCATCGTCCTGGCCGGGTTGCCCCCGGCCCGCATTCACGACGGCTGACACGCCGCCGCGACCTTCATGCACGGCGGGGGAGCGGACCTGAAGGACATCCAGGAGACCCTCGCCCACTGCTCGATCGAGGTGACCGCCAACCTGGACACCTCGGTCCTCGACGAACGAGCCCGGGAGGCTGCGGAGGGAGCCGCCCGGCTCGTCCCCCGCAGACCGAGATCGGAGCCCGCGCACACCCCGCGCACACCAGGTATGGAACAAGGAAGGCGCGGAGTGTCAAAAACGCACGTCAAGCATGGTGCGCTCGGAGGGAATCGAACCCTCAACCTTCTGATCCGTAGGCCGGCACCCTTCGCTTCGGCAGTTCTAGGGATGGGCCTGCCGGACGGCGACCTTCGCTGAGAGGACCGGCTTCTTCGGCGATGTTCCCCGGGCCGACTTCACCACGCCCATCGGGGGGCCCGTGCGATAGCCCATCCGGTACGCGTCCCGGTCTCCCATTTGACGAGCTGCCCTACCAGCGCGGGCTGGCGCAGGTCAGCGGCCTGCTGGCACCGCCCAAGAACAGCCCTTGATACCTCCAGGTATCAAGGGACAGTCAAGGCGGCGGTGGAAGGACGGCGTCGAGCGGTCCGCTGTAGGCCCCCACAGATCTTCCAAGCGGCGATGTGTCACCAGGGGGGCCGCGTACGTCAAACAGTTCGCGGAGCCGTGAGATTCGAGAACTGGTGCGGTCCCGCCATTCGGCTGGTTCCCTTCGATCCGCAGCCTGCAAGATCCGCCGACGCTTCGCTCGGCCCGGGCGGTGCTTGCCTACGCCAGCGCGGCGGCCAGCCGGCGCCACTGCGCGCGCGGGAACGCGTTCTGGTCCGCGGTGAGAACCTGGAGGGTGACCTGGTCGGCACCGGCCGCGTGGTGCTCGGCCACCCGGCGCCGCACGGCCTCCTCGTCACCCCAGGCGATCATCGCGTCGAACACGCGGTCGCTCGCCGACGCCACCTCGTCGGGCTCGAAGCCGAGCCGGATCAGGCTGTTGGCGTAGTTCGGCAGCGACAGGTAGCCGCGCAGCCAGCCACCGGCGACGGCGTGCGCCTCGTCCCTGTCCGCGCACAGCACGACGGTCTGCTCCGGGACGACCAGCGGGCCGTCGCCCACGGCCTCGCGTGCGATCCGGGTGTGGGCCGGGGTGACCAGGTAGGGGTGCACGCCGCGGGCCCGCTTCGCGGCGAGCTCCAGCATCCGGGGCCCCAGCGCCGCGAGGACCCGCCGGTCCGTGGGGATCGGGGCCGGCGCGGCGTCGACGCCGTCCAGGAAGGCCGCCATCGCCGACAGCGGGCGCCGGTAGCGCCCCGCATCCGCCCGGTCGACGGCGATCGCGTGGCTGACGCCGATGCCCAGCAACAGCCGGTCCCCATGGGTGGCGACGACCTGCGCGTAGGCGGCGGCCGCCTGCGCGGGCTCGTAGTTCCACAGGTTCAGCACACCGGTCGCCACGACGACCCGCCGGGTGGCGGCGAGCACCTTCCCGGCGGCCTCGAACGTGTCACCGCCCATGTCCGGGATCCACAGCGCGCCGAAGCCCAGCTGCTCCAGCTCGGCGGCGGCCTCGGCGGCCTCCCCCGGGTCGCCGTACCGCAACTCCTGGCTCCACACGCCGACGCCGGAGATCTCCATACCCTGTCCTCCAAGTAGGCGCGGCGCCGCGAGCCACGGCCTGCAGCCGGTCGCGACGCCGCGCGATGTCAGTCCGCGGGGTCAGCCCCGCGCGCGCATCGTCCGCTCCGCCGCGGCGAACAGGTCGGGGTAGCGCTTCGTCCGCGCCGGCCTTCGCCGCGCAGTAGGCGGCGACCCCGCGGCCCGGCTGGATGGCGTTGAGGCTCGCGACCGTGACGATCGAGCCGCCCCGGCCCGCCTCGCGCAGGGCCCGGCCGCCGTTCTTGATGGTAAGGAAGGCTGACACATTCGGACAGTCCTGTCTCCGGCGCCCGCGCGTCAGGCCGGGCGCGGGGCCCATGCGGCGTGCCGTGCCGACGCGACCGAACCCCCGTCCACCAGCAGATCCGCGCCGGTGATGAACGACGCCCCCGGGCCCAGCAGGAACAGTGCGGCGTCGGCGACGTCGTCCGGTGTCCCGACCCGGCCCGCCGGGGCCTCCTCGAAGGTCGCGCGGACGCCCGCGCCCCACGGTCCGGAGATCTCCAGGCGCCCCATCGGGGTGGAGATGACTCCCGGGCTGATCGAGTTCACCCGGGCGTCCCGGCGGCCCCAGGCCAGAGCGGCGGCCTGCGTCCGCAGGATCGTCCCGACCTTCGCCACGCAGTAGGCGGTGACAGAGTCGGTGATCTGCTTGCTGGACAGCGACGGGAGGTCCAGCAGCCGCGCCGCCGGGGTGACGGCCAGCGCGCGCCGGACGTCGTCCGGCAGCGGCTGCCCGAGGTGGCCGGCCGTGCTGGAGACAACGACGCCCGCGCCGCCCGGGGCGACGACCCGCTCGAACGCGTCGAGGACGTGCGCGGTGCCGAGCAGGTCGACCCGGATGATCGCCGCCGGCGCGGCCTGCGCCATCGACAGGCCGGCGCTGTGCGCGACCTGGGTGACCCGGCCGAGCCCCGCCGCGGTCGCTGCGAGCGACGCGACGGACGCCTCGTCGCCGATGTCGACCGGTTCGGCGACCACCTCGTGGCCCTCGTCGCTCAAGGCGTCGGCGAGCCCGGTAAGCGTGTCCTTGTTGGCGTCGGCGAGCAGCAGGGCCCTGCCTGAGCCGAGGCGGCGGGCGATCGCCGCCCCCATGCCACCCACGCCGACGACAACGGCGACGTCTCTGCTCACCACATGACTCCCGTCCCAGGGACCGGTCCCGGTGCGGGTACCGGTGGCGTACCCGGGCGCCGAGGCGACGCTCCCGCTCAGCCCGATTTTTCCCATAAGACCACGTCTCGACAGGAGATGCGCCATCTCCCGTCGATGCAACAGTGCCTGCGCGTGCACGACCTCCGCCACACGTTCCTTCTCAGCCTGGCGGGCCGGGACTTCAGGCCGGCCGGCTGACGAGGTCGGCGACCGCGCGGGTAGGACCCGGCACAGGCGAAGCAGACGAAAGGCCTGCCGACCCGCGGGCTCCTGCTCGCCGAAGCCGCCGGACGCCCGGTGAAGACCATCGACGGCGTGGCCGAGGTGACCGAGTCCGCCGGCCTCGTCGCCGAACCACGCGGTACCGCCATCGCACCCACCCTCGACGTCATCACCCGCTGGAACCCGACCACCTGAACCAGCGCCGTCGCGTTCGGAGAATCCGACGCGGGACTGCCCGGCCCCCGACGGCGTCGGTGCACGTTCAGTGGCAACGGAGCGTCAGCGGATAAGGGCGGTGGCAACGGAGGGCCTGCATGCGGTTCTTCCGCACACGCCTCACCGACGTCTCGCTGAGCTAACACGTACACCAGTTCGTCATCGAGTCTCGGTATGAGCACCCGACCGAGGACCCCGGTGCGCCGGGATCTTGGCTGCTCGCGAGGAGTCGCCCCGGCGACCCGGCTACTGTTATGGTCAATATTGATGTCGACTGTGAAATTATGGGAAAGGTCCATCACATGACGGCGGTGGCGACGGATCGCAACGTCAACGTCCTCGATCCGCAGTTCTACGTCGATCCCTGGAACGCCTACCGCTGGCTGCGCGATGAGGCCCCGGTCTACTGGGACCCGATCCAGAAGATCTGGGCGATCTCGCGCTACGAGGACGTCCGCGCCATCGAGAAGGACGGCGCTCGGTATTCGTCCTCCCTGGGCTCGCGACCGCACATCGACCAGGCTGCCGACAACTCGATGATCAACCTGGATGATCCGGGGCACCAGGCCCAGCGAGCCCTCGTCGTGCCCCGGTTCACGCCGCGGGCGATGCGCGGCCATGCCGACCACGTCCGCGAGGTCGTCACGCGCATCCTCGACGACGTCGTGACGCTGGGCGAGTGCGAGGCGATCGACGCGATCGCGTCCCCGCTTCCCGCGATCGTGGTCGGTGACCTCCTCGGCTACCCCCGCGAGCTATGGGAGAGCGTCCGCGACTGGTCCGAAAAGGTGATGCTGCTGGCTGGCCAGACCTCGCCAGACGGTCCGCCGCACGCCACTCATCCGGACCTCATCCCGGTCATGACCGAGTTCTCCGAGGTTACCGTCGCCCTGATCGAGGCGCGGCGAGCGGAGCCCCGGGATGACCTCATCTCGATCTGGACCCACAGCGACGGCTGGGATGTCAAGCGTGTCCTGGAGGAGACGATCCTCGTTCTCAACGGTGGTGCGGAGACGACCCGCACCGTCATCGGCTCGATGATCCGTGAGCTCGCCCTGCGGCCGGACCAGCGCCAGCTCCTGCTGGAACGGCCTGAGCTGCTGGCGGACTCCGCTGTCGAGGAGTTCATCCGGTGGGTCTCGCCGGTGCTGAACATGCGACGTACGGCAACCGTGGATCATGAGTTCCAGGGCCAGCACATCCGGGCGGGGGATGAGATCCTGCTCATGTACGGTGCGGCCAACCGCGACCCCCGCATGTTCCCCGACGCCGACACGTTCGACGTGACCCGCTCGCAGAACCACCATGTCGCGTTCGGGTTCGGCACGCACGTCTGCCTCGGCGCGCACCTCGCCCGGCTCGAGATTCGGATCATGTTCGAGGAGCTGCTACGCCGGATGCCGGACTGGGATCTCGTCGATCCCGACGAACCGAAGATCGTGCCGGCCAGTTTCGCCCGAGCCTATGACCGCATTCGGATCCGGTTCACCCCGAGTCACAGCTGACCCGGGCGCGAGCCGTCCCAGGCACCGTGACGGCGTCGCCTCGCGGGACCCGCGAGGCGACGCCCGCCCTCATAATCATGGAGAACGCATGTCGCATCCCTACAGCTCTGCCGGCAGGCGTGTCGTCCCTCTGGAGGAGAGGTCGGCGATCGTCACCGGAGGTGCCGGGGGGCTCGGCGGTGCCGCCGTGCGGCACCTGGTGAGTCTCGGCGTCGGGGTGGCGGTCTTCGACCGGGACGGCGCGGGCGCGCAGGCGCTGGCGGCGGAGCTCGGCGACCGAGTAAGGGCCGTGGCGGGGGACGTCACCGACGAGGGCGACGTGCGTCGGGCCATCGACGCCGCGCGGTCGCTGGGTGCATTCTCGATCGTGGTCAACGTCGCGGGCGGTGGCAACCGGCCGACCCGCACGGTGGCCCGCGACGGCACCCCGCACGGGATGGACGTGTTCGTCTCCACCGTGAGCAAGAATGTCTTCGGCACGTTTAATGTGACCAGGCTCGCGGCGGCCGCGATGGCGGGCAATGACCCGGACGAGGACGGCCAGCGCGGTGTCGTGGTGAACGTCGCCTCGGTTGCCGGTTACGAGGGGCAGGCCGGGCAGGTCCCGTACGCCGCGGCGAAGGCGGCGATCCTAGGCATGAGCCTTCCGCTCGCCCGTGACCTCGCGGCGCTGGGAATACGCGTCTGCGCGATCGCCCCGGGAACCATGGGCACGGACATCATGCTGGGCGCCTCGCAGGAGCTTCGGGAGAGCCTCGAGTCGACCATCGTGTTCCCCAGGCGTATGGGTCGGCCGGCCGAGTTCGCGCTGCTGGTCGAATCGATCATTCGGAATTCCTACCTCAACGGCGAGAACATCAGGATTGACGCGGCCCAACGGCTTCCGCCGAAGTGACTGTGGCGCGGGATGCGGACCTGCGCGGACGTGGCTCTGATGTAGTACGAAAGGACTTTCATGGCAATCAGGGACATCGGCGCACTGCGCGCCGCGGACGAGGGCCTGAACCACCAGATCATCGATACCTTCGCCACCGTCTCGGAGACAGACCTGGCGTGGACCGAGAAGATCTGGGGCTCGATCGCTCGCATCGACGGCGGCCTGCAAATCGATTTCGGGCTCGGCCGCTATCATAACCGCGGCATCATCGACGGCTTCGCGGGTATTTCCCGTGGCCGTGAGCAGTGGACGGTCCGCGGCAGCCGCGAACTGCGCGCGGCCCCCGACGACACCGGGATTGGACCGATCCACTACGAGATCGTCGAGCCACTGAACCGGGTGCGGTTCCGGCTGGAACCGAACGACCTCCAGCCCGTCTCCTTCGACATCGAGCTGTCCGGCGTCACCCCGCCGTTCTTCGAGGACCGCAACCTCGTCCGCAGTCGTACGACCGGCCGTATCGACGTCAACGTCATTCGCTACCACCAGGGCGGCTGGGCTTCAGGAACAGTCACCGTCGACGGGGAGACGCACGAGGTGCGGCCCGAGGAGTGGTTCGGTTTCCGGGATCACTCCTGGGGCGTCCGGCAGGGCGTCGGGCTACCGCCGACCGACCTGATCAGCCCCCCGCCGCGGACGTCGAACGGCGCGGGCCGCGGCGCCATGAAGTGGACCCCGGCCTTCCTGCGGCGACCCGACGGCAGCTACTACGAGACCGCGATCTTCGCTGCCGAGGGGGTGTGGGGCTACAGCTCGGCGTACATCAACGAGCAGGACGGCCGGCAGACCCGCGTGCGGGCGGTCGAACCCCACCTCAGCTACGACCCCCGGACCAGGTTCGTCACCGGTGGCGAGCTGCACCTGACCATGGAGTCGGGCGAGCAGCGGGTCCTCGAGATCGACGTCCCGGGTGCCTCTGGGTTCCACCTCAAGACCGCCAACTACGGCGAGTGGAACGGCCACCTGCACGGCAGTTGGCTGGGCAAGCTCCACCTCGACGGCGAGTACATCGCCGACTGCTGGGATGACGAGCACCTACGGACCCTCGGTCAGCTCCGGGACACGCCCATCCGGGTCCGCGAAGGCGACGCGGTCGGGTACGGAATCCTGGAGAGCATCATCAGCGGCGAGTGGCCGGAGCTGGGGCTCGCCGCCGAGTCCGACCACCGGGTGTCCTTCGCGTAGAGAGCACGGCACCAGGTACTCCGCACTCCAGTACGTACGTACTCCAGCCCGCACTCCACATCACGTACCCCACGACCTCGGACTGCGCGGCGCGCGCCCCCCCGTGCCGGTGGAGTATAACACACAGAACGAGCCCG
>NZ_JALKFX010000067.1 GCF_023243045.1 Frankia sp. AgB32 | reverse complement strand
GTTGCCGGTGACGTTGCATGTGGATGCGCCGACGCCGAACGTCGACTGGTCCGCCGGCGCCGTCCGGTTGCTCACCGAGACGGCGGCCTGGCCGGAGACGGACCGGCCGCGGCGCGCGGCGGTGTCGTCGTTCGGGATCAGCGGCACCAACGCCCACGCGGTGATCGAGCAGGCGCCGCTCGTGGCGCCACGCCCGCTGACGGCCAGGCTGCCGGACGGCGACGGAACTCCGGTGGCGTGGGTGCTCTCCGGACGTGACGACGCCGGGCGACGGGAGTCCGCGTCGCGGTTGGCCGCCTGGCTGCGCCAGGACGTCGTCGACGCCGGTCCCGGGGAGGTGGCGGCCTCGCTGGTGCGGGGACGGGCGTTGTTCGATCACAGGCTGGTGGTGGTCGGAGCCGACCGGGCGCAGCTGACCGGCGGCGTGGAGCGGTTCGCTGCCGGCGAGGTCGGACCGGAATGCCTGACCACGGCGGTCGGCGGGGCGCAGGTGGTCTCGGGGGTGGCGGGAGCGGCCGGTCCCGTGGTGTTCGTGTTCCCGGGGCAGGGCGCGCAGTGGCGGGGGATGGCGGGGGATCTGCTCGACGCCTCGCCGGTGTTCGCGGAACGGATCGCGGCGTGCGCGGCGGCGTTGGAACCGTGGGTCGACTGGGACCTGGTGGAACTGCTGCGGGGCGGCGGTGACGCGGAGTTCGAGCGGGTGGATGTGGTGCAGCCGGCGTTGTTCGCCGTCATGGTGTCGCTGGCCGCGGTGTGGCAGGCCCATGGCGTGACACCCGCGGCGGTCGTGGGGCATTCACAGGGCGAGATCGCGGCGGCGTGCGTGGCAGGAGCGTTGTCGCTCCAGGACGCGGCGCGGGTGGTTGCCGTGCGGGCCCGCCTGTTGGGGGAACGGCTGTGCGGGCACGGGGGAATGGTGTCGGTCGCGCTGCCCGCCGGGCGGGTCGCGGAGCTGGCGGCGGAGTTCGGCCCCGGGCTGTCGGTGGCCGCCGTCAACGGCCCCGGGGCGACGGTCGTCTCCGGGGACAGCGCGCCGCTGGCCATGCTGCTGGCGGCCGGTGAGGCACGGGGGGTGCAGGCACGGCGGATCCCGGTGGACTACGCCTCGCACTCCCATCAGGTCGACGCGCTCGCCGACGAGCTGCGCGCAGCCCTCACCGGCATCACGCCACGACCGTCGCGGACCACGTTCGTGTCGACGGTGACCGGCGGGACGCTGACCGGCACCGAGTGCGGGCCGGACTACTGGGTGGACAACCTGCGGCGCACGGTCCAGCTCGAACCCGTCGTCCGCGGCCTGCACGAGACCGGTCACAGCCTGTTCGTCGAGGTCAGCCCGCACCCGGTGCTCGTCCCCGCCCTGCAGGACACGCTCGACGACCCGGCCACCGACCGCGCCGACGGGACCGTGGCGGCGGGTTCGTGGGCGGCGACGTCCGCCGGAACAGGCCGGGCGATCGCCATCGGCACGCTGCGTCGTGACGAGCACGGCCCCACCCGCCTGCTCACCAGCCTGGCCGAGGCGCACGTCCACGGCCAGCCCGTCACCTGGACCGCCGCCGCTGCCGGCACCACCACCGGCACCACCACCGGCGTCGCTGCCGGCGGCCTCGTCGACCTGCCCACCTACCCGTTCCAGGAGCAGCGGTACTGGCTGGAAGCGTCCGCTGCCGTCGGTGACGTGCACACGGTCGGGCTCGACGCGGCCGACCATCCCCTGCTCGGCGCGGCGCTGTCCCGTGCCGGCGCCGACGGGGAACTGCTGTTCACCGGCCGCCTGTCGCTGTCCACCCACCCGTGGCTGGCCGACCATGCCGTCGCCGGCACGGTGCTGCTGCCCGGCACCGCGTTCCTCGACCTCGCCCTGCACGCCGGTGACCAGGTGGGCTGCGAGCAGGTCGAGGACCTGACCATCGCGGCTCCCCTGACCGTCCCGGCGGCGCAGGGCGTGCGCATCCAGCTCGTCGTGGCGCCGCCCGACGTGTCGGGCCGCAGGAGCATCGCCCTCTACTCCCGCCCGGAGGACACCGCGGACACCCCCGGCGAGACGTGGACCCCACACGCATCCGGTGTCCTCGTTCCCGGCTCGGCGACGGCATCGTTCGACCTCGCCGCCTGGCCGCCGGTCGGGGCCGAGCCGATCGACCTCGCCGGTTTCTACCAGCGGATGGCCGAGGCGGGCTTCGAGTACGGCCCGGTCTTCCAGGGCCTGCGCCGCGCCTGGCGGCTCGGCGAGGAGGTCTGCGCCGAGGTGAGCCTGTCCGCCCACGACCCGGCGGCTGAGGACCCGGCGGCAGTTGACCTGGCTGCGGCGGACCTGGCTGCGGCGGACCTGGTGGCCGGGGAGCGCACCGACCGGTTCGGCCTGCATCCCGCGCTGCTCGACGCGGCCCTGCAGGCCATGGGGCTCGCCGGCCTGCCGAGCGCGGCCGGCGGCGCCATGCTGCCCTTCTCCTGGACCGGCGTTCGCCTGCACGCCTGGGGCGCGACCTCCCTGCGGGTACGCGTCGGACCCGCGGGTCGCGACGCCGTGCGACTGGTAGCCGCCGACGTGGCCGGCGTCCCGGTGCTGACGGTGGACTCCCTGGTGCTGCGCGCCGTCGACCCGAACGCGCTGCGCGTGACCGCGACGGATTCGCTCTACGAGGTCACCTGGACCGCCGTCCCGGTCGAACCCGCCGGATCCGGCGGCGCGACGTCGGCGGCAGTGGCAGCGGCAGGGAGGGCCGTCGGCTGGGCCGTGCTTGGCCATCCCGACCGGCCGGGGTTCGGCGAGGTGCTCGCCGAGGCCGCCGCGTCGACGGGCGTCGACGTCGGCCACCACGCCGAACTCGACGCGCTGGGCGCCGCCGTCGACGCCGGCGCCGCTGTCCCCGCGGTCGTCCTCGTGTCCATCCCGTCGTTGGGCTGGGACGGTTCGCCGACATCCCACGCGGTGGCGCCAGCGGCCAGCGCGACCGGCGGGGTCGACGTTCCTGGACGGGTCCGCATGGTCGCCGAGGGTGTGGTCGAGCTGGTACGGCGCTGGCTCGCCGACGGGCGTTTCGCGGCGGCGCGGCTCGTCGTCGTCGGCCGCGCAGCGGTGCCGGCGGGGCCGGGGGAGACGGTCGCCGACCTCGCGGCCGCGGCGGCGTGGGGGCTGTTGCGCGCGGCGCGCTCGGAACATCCGGAACGCTTCGCGCTGGTCGACGTCGACGACGACCCGGCGTCGTGGCGGCTGCTGCCCGCGGCGGTGACGTCGCTGTCGGCGGCCGAGCCGCAACTGGCGATCCGCACCGGCACGGCCCTCGCCGCGCGCCTCATCCCGACCGGCACCGCGGCGACGGCTGGGACCGGCCGTCTGGTGCCCCCGCCGGGCGTCGACGCGTGGCGGCTCGACAGCACCGGCAAGGGCACGTTCGCGAACCTCCAGCTCGTCCCGGCCGACGCGGCCAGCGTCGCCCTCGCGCCCACCGAGGTGCGGATCGCGATCCGCGCATCCGGGCTGAACTTCCGCGACGCGCTCAACGCGCTCGGCATGTTTCCCGGGGACGCCGGCCCGATCGGCATCGAGGGCGCCGGGGTCGTCGTCGAGGTCGGTGCGGCGGTCGCGGACCTCGCGCCCGGCGACGCGGTGATGGGGCTGCTCGCCGGGTCGTTCGCGTCCCACGCGGTGATCGACCGCCGGCTGGTTGCCCGGATGCCGGCCGGCTGGTCGTTCGAGCAGGCGGCGTCCGTTCCGGTGGTGTTCCTCACCGCCTACTACGGCCTGGTCGACCTCGCCGGGCTGCGCGCCGGCCAGTCGGTGCTGGTGCACGCGGCGGCCGGTGGTGTCGGCATGGCCGCCGTCCAGCTGGCCCGGCACCTCGGCGCGCGGGTGTACGGCACGGCCAGCCCCGGCAAGTGGAACGTGCTGCGCGCGCTGGGCATCGACGACGACCACCGGGCGTCCTCCCGCGACCTCGCCTTCGCCGAGAGCTTCCGGGCGACCTCCGCCGGCGCCGGCGTTGACGTGGTCCTCAACTCCCTCACCGGCGAGTTCATCGACGCCTCCCTGGGACTGCTGGGCGGCGGCGGCGCGTTCGTCGAGATGGGCCGGACCGACCTGCGGGACGCCGAGCAGGTCGCCGCCGCGCATCCTGGCGTGCGCTACCACGCGTTCGAACTGATGGATGCCGGGCCGGACCGCGTCGCGCAGATGTTCACCGAGGTGCTGGCGCTGTTCGAGCGGGGCGTGCTGACCCCGCTGCCGACCCGGACCTTCGACGTGCGCCGGGCGCCGGACGCGCTGCGGTTCATCAGCCAGGCCCGCCACACCGGCAAGATCGTGCTGACCGCCCCGCCGTCGCCCCCGCCGGCGTGGAACCCGGACGGCACCGTGCTGATCACCGGAGCGCTGGGCACCGTCGGCGGCCTGGTCGCCCGTCATCTCGCCGACGCCGGCGGCGCCCGCCACCTGCTGCTGCTCGGCCGGCGCGGCGCCGACACCCCGGGCGCCGCCGAGCTGGTCGCCGAGCTCACGGCGCTCGGCGCCAGCGCGACCGTCGTCGCCTGCGACGCCGCCGACCGCGACCAGCTCGCCGCCGTCCTGGCCGCCATCCCCACCGGGCATCCGCTGACCGCCGTCGTGCACGCCGCCGGCGCGCTCGACGACGGCGTCGTCGCGGCCCTCACGCCCGACCGGCTCGACCGGGTGCTGCGACCGAAGGTGGACGCCGCCTGGCACCTGCACGAACTCACCCGGGACCGGCCGCTCGCGGCGTTCGTGCTGTTCTCCTCCGTCGCCGGCGTGTTCGGTGGTCCCGGCCAGGGCAACTATGCGGCCGCCAACACGTTCCTGGACGCGCTCGCCGAGTGCCGGCGGGCCGCGGGCCTGCCCGCGGTGTCGATGGCGTGGGGTCGGTGGGCCGAACGCAGTGGCCTGACCGGCGAGCTCGATGCCACCGCGGTCCGGCGGCTGGCCCGCGGCGGGCTGCTGCCGATCGACACCCCGACCGGCCTGGCGCTGTTCGACGCGGCGGTCGTCGCGGACACGGCGCTGGTCGTCCCGGCCCGCCTTGACCTGGCCGCCGCCCGCAGTGACGCCGCCCGCAGTGACGCCGCCCGCACTGACGCCGCCGCGGTGCCCGCGCTGCTGCGGGCCCTGGTCCGGCCGGCCCGCCGGCCCGCGGCCACCTCGGAGCGCGGTGGCGGCGCGGCCGGCGGCGTCGACGCGCTGCGGCAGCGGCTGCGTGGCCTCGGCGCCGCCGAGCGCGACGAGATGCTGCTGGGCCTCGTACGGACCCAGGCAGCGCTGGTCCTCGGGCACGCCGGGCCCGAGGCGGTGGACGCCCGTCGCGCCTTCCGTGACCTGGGATTCGACTCCCTGACGTCGGTGGAGTTCCGCAACCGGCTCGCCACCGCGACCGGGCTGCGGCTGCCCGCGACGCTGGTGTTCGACCATCCGACCCCGCTGGCGATCGCCGACCAGCTGCGCACCGAACTCCTCGGCGACGCCGCCGACCTGCCTGCCGGGACACCGGCCCCGCCAGCCGGTCCGGCCGCCGACCCCACCGCCGACCCGATCGTGATCGTCTCGATGAGCTGCCGCTACCCGGGCGGGGTCCGCACCCCCGAGGACCTCTGGGACCTCGTCGCCGCCGGGGTCGACGCGGTGTCCGAGCTGCCCGCCGACCGCGGCTGGAACCTCGACGGCCTCTACGACCCGGACCCGGAACGCAGCGGCCGCTCCTACGTCCGCGCCGGCGGGTTCCTCTACGACGTCGCCGACTTCGACCCCGCCTTCTTCGGCATCTCGCCGCGGGAGGCACTCGCGATGGACCCGCAGCAGCGCCTGCTGCTGGAGACCGCGTGGGAGCTGTTCGAACGTGCCGGGATCGTCCCCGGCACACTGCACGGCAGCCGAACCGCCGTGTTCGTCGGCACCAACAGCCAGGACTACGTGTCGCTGCTCGCGAACGCGCCCGACGGCGGCGAGGGGTACGTGGCGACCGGTAACGCCGCGAGCGTCGTGTCCGGCCGCCTCGCCTACACCTTCGGCCTGGAGGGCCCGGCGCTGACGGTGGACACGGCGTGCTCGTCGTCGCTGGTGGCGTTGCATCTGGCGGTGCAGTCGCTGCGCCGCGGGGAGTGCACCCTGGCGCTGGCCGGCGGGGCGATGGTGATGTCCACGCCGGGCGCCTTCGTCGAGTTCAGCGCGCAGCGGGGGCTCGCTCCCGACGGCCGCTGCAAGTCGTTCGCCGCCGCCGCCGACGGCTTCGGCATGGCCGAGGGCGTCGGCCTGCTGCTGGTCGAGCGGCTCTCGGACGCCCGCCGTGCCGGGCATCCGGTGCTGGCAGTGGTGCGCGGCACGGCGGTGAACTCCGACGGGGCGAGCAACGGCCTGACGGCGCCGAACGGTCCCTCGCAACAGCGGGTGATCCGTGCCGCGCTGGCCGACGCCGGACTCACCGCCGTGTCCGTCGATGCCGTCGACGGTCACGGCACGGGCACCACCCTCGGCGATCCGATCGAGGCACAGGCGCTGCTCGCGACCTACGGCCAGGACCGGCCCGAGGACCGGCCGCTGTGGCTGGGCTCGCTGAAGTCGAACATCGGCCACACCCAGGCCGCCGCCGGCGTGGCCAGCGTGATCAAGATGGTGCTGGCGATGCGCCACGGTCTGCTGCCCGCGACCCTGCACGTCGACGAGCCGACGCCGAACGTCGACTGGTCCGCCGGTGCGGTCCGGCTGCTCACCGAGCGGCTCGCCTGGCCCGAGACGGATCATCCGCGGCGGGCGGCGGTGTCGTCGTTCGGGATCAGCGGGACGAACGCGCACACGGTCATCGAGGCACCGCCACCCGCACCGGCCCCCGCGCCCACCCCGACAGCCCCCGCGGCCGGACCGGCCGCCGTCCCCGCGGCACCCCGCGGTGGGCCCGCGCCGGTGGCGTGGGTGCTCTCCGCGCGGGACGACCAGGGGCTGCGGGAGTCCGCGTCGCGGTCCGCGACCTGGCTTCGCGCGACCGAGGGCGACCCCGGCCGCGGGCAGGGCGTCGACGGCGGCGCCGACGGTCTCCGGGAGCTGGCGGCGTCGCTGCTGGGCTCGCGGACGTTGTTCGACCACCGGCTGGTGGTCATCGGGGCGGACCAGGCGGAGCTCACCGCGGGCCTGGAGCGCTTCGCTGGTGCCGAGACCGCGTTCGAGAGCGGTCCCGGGGGGCCGTCGGTGCTGGCGGCCGGTGCGGCGAGCGTGATCTCGGGGGCTGCCGGGGTTCCCGGTCCGGTGGTGTTCGTCTTTCCGGGGCAGGGTGCGCAGTGGCGGGGGATGGCGGGGGATCTGCTCGACGCGTCACCGGTGTTCGCGGAGCGGATCGCGGCGTGCGCGGCGGCGTTGGAGCCGTGGGTCGACTGGGATCTGCTGGAGGTGCTGCGGGACGGGCCCGACGCGGCCGATCTGGACCGGGCGGAGGTCGTCCAGCCGGCGTTGTTCGCGGTGATGGTGTCGCTGGCGGCGGTGTGGCAGTCCCATGGGGTGCGGCCCGCGGCGGTGGTGGGTCATTCGCAGGGCGAGATCGCGGCGGCCTGTGTGGCGGGGGCGCTGTCTCTCGACGACGCGGCGCGGGTGGTCGCGGTGCGGGCTCGGCTGCTGCGCGAGCGGTTGTGCGGGCGCGGCGGGATGGTGTCGGTCGCGCTGCCCGCCGGGCGGGTCGAGGCACTGCTGGCGGAGTTCGGGCCGGGACTCTCGCTCGCCGCCGTCAACGGCCCGGCGGCCACTGTGGTCTCCGGCGACAGCACACCCCTGGCGGCGCTGGTGGCCGCCTGCGAGGCGCGGGGGGTGCAGGCACGGTGGATCCCGGTGGACTACGCGTCGCACTCCCACCAGGTCGACGCGCTCGCCGACGATCTGCGTGACGCCCTGGCCGGCATCACCCCGCAGGTCGCGCACACGGCATTCGTGTCGACCGTCACCGGGCAGCCGGTGACCGGGGTCGAATGCGGGGCGGACTACTGGGTGGACAACCTGCGTCAGACCGTCGCGCTCGAACCCGTGATCCGCGGGCTGCTCGGCACCGGCCACCGTCTGTTCGTGGAGGTCAGTCCCCATCCGGTGCTCCTGCCCGCGCTCCAGGACACCATCGACGCCCGGGCCTCGGACGACGCCGGCGCGCCCACGCCGGACCCCGCGCCCACCGGCGTGGGGCGGACCATCGCGGTGGGCACGCTGCGCCGCGACGAGCACGGCCCCACCCGGCTGCTGACCAGCCTCGCCGAGGCCCACGTCCACGGTCATCCCATCACCTGGGCACCCGGCAGCGCCGATGCGGCTGCCGCGGCCGTGCCACTCGACCTGCCCACCTATCCGTTCCAGCGGCAGCGGTACTGGCTCGAGCCCCCCATCGCCGACCCGGCGGCGTCGCCGACCGCGCGGGATCACGCCTGGTCGGTCGACGAGCGGTTCTGGGCGGCCGTCGACCGGGCCGACCTCGACGCGCTGGCGGGCACCCTCGACACCGGCGAGTCGCTGGACGCGCTCCGCCCGGCCCTGCCGGTGCTGTCCGCCTGGCGGCGCCGCGAGGCCCGGGCGTCCGCCGTCGACGCGTGGCGCTACCAGGTCAGCTGGCGACCGGTCGACGAGCGGTCGGCTGGCGGGCCGCCCGCCGCGGCCGCGCTGCGCGGTACCTGGCTGGTCGTCGTTCCGGCCGGTCACGGCGAGGTCCCGTGGGCCCTCGGGACGATCGACGCGCTGCGGACCGCCGGGGCGTCCGTCCGGACCGTCGAGGTCGGCGCCGCCGACGCCGACCGGGCGCGCCTCGCGCGGGCCCTCACCTCGGAGCCGGCGGCCGGCGCTGTCGAGCACGCCGACGGCGGCGCGAACGACGCGACCGCGACCGGCCGGCCCGTCGCGGCGGACGCCGTCGTGTCGCTGCTGGCGCTGGCCACCGACGACCATCCGGCGCACCCGGGCCTGCCGACCGGGCTGGCCCTGACGGTCGCGCTCGTCCAGGCCCTCGGCGACACCGGCTGCGCGGCACCCCTGTGGTGCCTGAGCCGGGGAGCGGTGTCCGTCGGCCGCTCCGAGGCGATCGTCAGCCCGGCCCAGGCGGCCGTCTGGGGGCTGGGCCGGGTCGTCGGCCTGGAACACCCCGACCGCTGGGGCGGCCTCGTCGACCTGCCCGAGACCTGCGACAGCCGGTCCCGTCGGCGCCTGGTCGCCGCGTTCGCCGGGATCGGCGCCCCCGCCGACCCGCTGGACGCACCCGACCGCGGCGGCGCCGAAGGAACGGCCCGGCGGGTCGTCGAGGACCAGGTTGCGATCCGGGCGGCGGGGACGTTCGCCCGCAGGCTGGTTCCGGCCGCGGTGAGCGACACGGCGGGCGGTGGCGCCCGCGGCTGGCGGCCGAGCGGAACCGTGCTCGTCACCGGCGGGACCGGCGCGCTCGGCCCCCGGCTGGCCCGCTGGCTGGCCGCGAACGGCGCCGAGCATGTGGTGCTGACCTCCCGGCGCGGGCCCGACGTCCCCGGGATGGCCGACGTCGCCGCCGACGTGGAGGCGGCCGGCGCCCGGCTTACCGTCACCGCGTGCGACCTGCGGGACACCGCCGCGGTGGCCCGGCTCGTGCACGAGCTCGCCGCCGGCGGTTCGCCGGTGCGCGCGGTGGTGCACGCCGCCGCGTTCATCGAACTGGCGGCGGTGGCGCACACGGACATCGCCGGCGTCGCGGACGTCGTCGCCGCGAAGGTGATCGGCGCCCGGGCCCTGCACGACGCGCTCGACGACGTGCCGCTGGACGCGTTCGTGATGTTCTCCTCGATCGCCGGGGTGTGGGGCAGCGCCGACCACGGCGCCTACGCGGCGGCGAACGCCTACCTCGACGCGTTCGCCGAGTACCGGCGTGACCTGGGGTTGGTCGCCACGTCGATCGCCTGGGGCGTGTGGGACAGCTCGGAGGTGTGGTCGGCCAGCGGTGCGCCGCTCGGCGTCGACCTCGACCGGGTCCGCCGGCAGGGGCTGCCGTTCCTCGACCCCGACCTGGCGATGGCGGCGCTGCGCCGGGTCGTCGTCGCCGGCAGCGGCGCAGAGCCGGTCGCCGTCGTCGCCGACGTCGACTGGGCCCGGTTCGCGCCGGTGTTCACCTCCGCTCGGCCGAGTCCCCTCCTCGACGGGGTCCCGGCGGCCCGGCGGGCACTGTCGGGCGACGCCGACCCGGCCGCCCGACCCGGCACGCCGTCGGCGCAGCCGGAGACGTCCGAGCTGGTCCGGCGCCTCGCCGGGCGCAGCGCCGCCGAGGCACGCCGGGTGCTGCTCGACCTGGTTCGCACCGCGGCGGCCGGTGTGCTCGGCCATGCCAGCGGCGCCGCCGTGCCGGCGGACCGGCCGCTGCGCGACCTCGGTTTCGACTCGCTGACCTCGGTGGACCTGCGCAACCGGCTGGGCGCGGCCGTCGGCCGGCGCCTGCCGGCGACGCTGGTCTTCGACTATCCGACAGCGAGCGCGCTGGCCGAGTTCCTGCGCGCCGAGCTGGGTGGGAGCGTCGCGCAGACAGCGGCGGGCGCGGCGCCCGCCACGACCGGCGGCCGGGCCGCCGGCGACGAGGGCGAGCAGATCGCGATCGTGGCGCTGGGCCTGCGCTTCCCGGGCGGCATCCGCACGCCGGAGGACCTGTGGCGGGTGGTCTCCGGCGGCGAGGACGTCGTCGGGGAGTTCCCCACCGACCGCGGCTGGGATCTGGCCGGCCTCTACGACCCCGACCCCGACCATCCCGGCACCTCGTACACCCGTCACGGCGGTTTCCTGCACGACGCCGGCGACTTCGACGCGCCGTTCTTCGGGGTGTCCCCGCGGGAGGCGGTGTCGATGGACCCGCAGCAGCGGCTGCTGCTCACCGCCGCCTGGGAGGCGCTGGAACGCGCCGGGATCGTCCCGGCCACGCTGCGCGCCCGCCCCGTCGGCGTGTTCATCGGCGCGAACTACCAGGACTACGTGCTGGGCGCCGCGTCCGCCGGGACGAACGCCGAGGGCCATCTGATGACCGGCGGCGCACCCAGCGTCCTGTCCGGCCGCCTCGCCTACACGTTCGGCCTGGAGGGCCCGGCTGTCACCGTCGACACCGCCTGCTCCTCGGCGCTCGTCGCGATCCACCTCGCCGCCGAGTCGCTGCGCCGCGGCGAGTGCGAGCTGGCCCTCGCCGGCGGCGTCGCCGTGATGGCCAGCCCCGGCCCGTTCGTCGGTTTCAGTCGCCAGCGGGGCCTCGCCGTCGACGGCCGTTGCAAGGCGTTCGCCGCCGCCGCCGACGGCATGGGCATGGCCGAAGGGGTGAGCCTGCTCGTGCTCGAACGTCTCGCGGACGCGCGGCGCGCCGGCCATCCGGTGCTCGCCGTCGTCCGCGGCTCGGCGATCAACTCCGACGGCGCGAGCAACGGCCTGACCGCGCCGAACGGCCCGTCCCAGCAGCGCGTCATCCGGGCGGCACTGGCGAACGCCGGACTCGCCGCCGGTGACGTCGACGTGGTGGAGGCGCACGGCACGGGCACCACCCTCGGCGATCCGATCGAGGCACAGGCGCTGCTCGCGACCTACGGCCAGGACCGGCCCGAGGACCGGCCGCTGTGGCTGGGCTCGCTGAAGTCGAACATCGGCCACACCCAGGCCGCCGCCGGCGCCGCCGGCGTCACCAAGATGGTGCTCGCGCTGCGCCACGCGACCCTGCCGCCGACCCTGCACGTCGACACCCCGACGCCGCACGTCGACTGGACGGCCGGCGCGGTCCGGCTGCTCACCGACACCGTGGCCTGGCCGGAGACCGGTCGCCCGCGCCGCGCCGGCGTGTCGTCGTTCGGGATGAGCGGCACCAACGCTCACCTCATCCTCGAACAGGCCCCGTCGCTCGACCAGACCCCACCGGACGGCGACGATGTCGACCCCGACAGGCCCGCCGAGCCCGCCACCGCGGCCGCCGACGCGGCGGACACGATGCCGTGGCTGCTCGCCGGACGGTCCGCGACGGCGCTGCGGTCGCAGGCCCGCGCGTTGCGCCAGCACCTCGACGGCCACCCGGAGCTCACCGCCCGCCAGGTCGCGGTGGCGCTGGCCCGGCGCAGCCCCTTCGAGTACCGCGCCGCCCTGCTCGACGGCGACCGCGACACCCTGCTGCGCGGCCTCGACGCGCTGGTGGCCCAGCGCCCCGACCCCGCGGTGGCCGAGGGAATCGCCCGCGCCGAGCGCACCGTGGTGTTCGTCTTCCCCGGGCAGGGCTCCCAGTGGCCGGGGATGGCGGCGGAGCTGCTCGACACCTCCGCGGTGTTCCGTGACCGCATCGAGCAGTGCGCGACGGCACTCGCCGAGCACGTGGACTGGTCGCTGGTCGACGTGCTGCGGGCGGCTCCGGGCGCGCCGTCGCTGGACCGCGTCGACGTCGTGCAGCCGGCGCTGTTCGCCGTCATGGTCTCGCTCGCCGAGCTGTGGCGGGCACACGGCGTGGAGCCCGCCGCGGTCGTCGGGCACTCCCAGGGCGAGATCGCCGCGGCGTGCGTCGCCGGCGGCCTGACACTCGCCGACGCCGCGCTCGTCGTGGCGTTGCGCAGTCAGGCGCTGGGGGTTCTCGCCGGACGCGGCGGCATGGTGTCGCTGGCGCTGGAGCTGGAGGAGGCACAGGCCCGGCTGCGGCCATGGGGGTCGCGGTTGTCGGTGGCGGCGGTCAACGGCCCGACGGCGATCGTCGTGTCCGGCGACGACGACGCCCTGGCGGAGCTGCTCGCCGGTTGTGACCGCGACGGCGTGCGGGCCCGCCGGGTTCCCGTCGACTACGCCTCGCACTCGGCGCAGGTCGACGAGATCGAACCGCGGCTGCGTGACCTGCTCGCCGTGGTCCGCCCGCGTACCGGCACCGTGCCGCTGTACTCGACCGTGACCGGCGTGCCCATCGACACCGCACACCTCGACGCCGACTACTGGGTGGCGAACCTGCGCCGCACCGTCCGCTTCTCCACCGCGACCCGCGCCCTGCTCGACGCCGGCCATGACGTGTTCATCGAGGTCAGCCCCCATCCGGTACTGACCGTCGGGATCGCGCAGACCGTCGCCGACGCCACCGCGGGGCACGACCCGCGCACGGGCGACGCCCCCCCGGACGCGGTGACGATCGCGACACTGCGCCGCGACGACGGCGGCCCGAGCCGCCTGCGCGGCGCGCTCGTCGACGCGCACCTGTGCGGGATCGACGTGCGCTGGTCGCCGTCGGCCGACCCGGCCTCCGCGACCGGCCCGGCGCCGACCGCGCCGACCGCGCTGGTCGCCGACGAGAGCGCGTTGGCGGTGACCACGGGCCTGCCGACCTACCCGTTCGAGGAACGGCGGTACTGGTGGGAGGCATCGCGTACGGCGGCGCCGGCCGACGTCGCCGCCGCCGGCCTCGCCCCGGCCGACCATCCGCTGCTCGGCGCCGCCGTCGACCTTGCGGACGATGCCGGTCAGGTCCTCACCGGCCGCCTGTCGCTGGCCACCCACCCCTGGCTGGCCGACCATGCCGTCGCCGGCACCGTGCTGCTGCCGGGTACCGGCTTCCTCGAACTCGCGTTGCGCGCCGCCGAGCAGGCCGGCTGCTCCCGGGTGGACGAGTTCACCCTCGGCGCGCCGCTGACGCTCGCCGAGGGTGCGGCGATCGCCATCCAGGTCCGGATCGGCCCGTCCGACGACGCCGGCGCGCGCTCGGTGACGCTGCACTCCCGCGACGCCGACGATCCCGACGCGCTGTGGGTCGAGCACGCCGGCGGGGTGCTGGCCGACGCGGCGACGCCGACCGGGACGGCGGACGGCGAAGCGTTCGCGCAGCTCGGCGCGGTCTGGCCGCCGCTCGGCGCCGACCCGATCGACCTGGACGCGGTGTACGACCGGTTCGCCGAGCAGGGCTACGAATACGGTCCCGCCTTCCGCGGCCTACGCGGCGTCTGGCTGCGCGGCGGGGAGGTGTTCGCCGAGGTCGCGCTGCCCGCGGACGAGCAGTCGGCGGCGGCGGCGTTCGGTCTGCATCCCGCCCTGCTCGACGCCGCGCTGCAGAGTCTCTGGGTCGCCGCGACGGCACCCGGGCCAACCGGCGGGCCGGCGGGAACGGCGGCGAGGGAGGCTCAGGCACGGCTGCCGTTCTCCTGGAACGGCGCGACCCTGTACGCCACCGGCGCCAGCCACCTGCGGGTCCAGCTCACCCCCCTCGACGCCGACCGGGCACGGATCGTCACTGCCGACCCGACCGGCGCGCCCGTCGCCGTCGTCGAGTCCCTCGTCACCCGACCGATGTCCGACCAGTCACTGGCCGCCGCGGCCCCGCTCGCCCGTTCGCTGTTCGTCCTCGACTGGACGCCGCTGATACCACCCGAGGCGGGCCGGCGCTCGGCCGACCCGGGACCGACCGGCGGGATCGGGTCGGACGTCCGCCCGGCGCCGCGGTGGACCGTGCTCGACGCGGGTCCGGTGGCGATGGCCGCGTTCGACGAGGTGGGCCTGCGGGGCGCGCCCGCCGGTCCGGATCTGGCCGCACTGCTCGCCGCAGGGCAGACCGACGGTCCCGCCGACCTGGTCCTGCTGCCCGCCGGTGCCCTCGTCGCCACCCAGGGGGACGTGGCCGCGGCGGCCCGGGATGCCGCGCGGCGGGTGCTGAGCTGGGCTTGTGCCTGGCTAGCCGATGAACGGTTCGCCGCCTCGCGGCTGGTCGTCGTCACCCGCGGCGCCGTGGCCGCCGACCCGGCCGGCGACGTCGCCGACCTCGCCGGGGCGGCAGTGTGGGGCCTGGTCCGTTCGGCGCAGTCGGAGAACCCCGGCCGGTTCGTACTGCTCGACCTCGACCCGGCCGGCGCCGCTCGGCCAGCCTGCGCCGACGGGTTGCTGGCGGCGCTCGCCGGCGGCGAACCGCAGCTCGCCGAGCGGTCCGGTGCGATCGTCGTCCCCCGCCTCGCCCGCCCGGCGGCCCGGGTCGCCGACGCCCACCGGGTGCCGCAGGCCGCCTGGCGGCCGGAGGGCACCGTGCTGGTCACCGGCGCCACCGGCGTGCTGGGCGCGCTGATCGCCCGTCACCTGGTGCGGGTGCACGGCGTGCGGCACCTGCTGCTCGTCAGCCGCCGGGGCTCGGCCGCCGCCGGCGCCGCGGAACTCGCCGCGGAGCTGACCGCCGTCGGCGCAGCGGTGCGCGTCGTCGCCTGCGACGTCACCGACCGGCAGGCGGTGACGAGCCTGCTGGCATCGGTGCCGGCGGAGTTCCCGCTGGCCGGTGTCGTGCACGCGGCCGGGGTACTCGACGACGGCGTCCTGCCGGCGCTCACCCCCGACCGCCTGGACCGGGTGCTGCGCCCCAAGATCGACAGCGGCTGGTTGCTGCACGATCTGACCCGGGATCTCGACCTGTCCGCGTTCGTGCTGTTCTCCTCCGCCGCCGGCACGTTCGGCACCGCGGGGCAGGCCAACTACGCGGCGGGCAACGCCTTCCTCGACGCCCTCGCCCAGC
Source organism: Frankia sp. AgB32 (assembly GCF_023243045.1). GTDB lineage: Bacteria > Actinomycetota > Actinomycetes > Frankiales > Frankiaceae > Frankia. The sequence continues at coordinate 1,724 of NZ_JALKFX010000067.1, read as the reverse complement.
ACCGCCGCGCCGCCGGCCTGCCGGCCGTTTCGATGGCCTGGGGTCTGTGGGCGCCGCGCAGCGAACTGACCGCCTCCCTGGACGGCACCGGCGAGCGGCGACTGGTCCGCGACGGCGTGCTCGCCCTGAGCGCCCAGGAGGGGCTGGCCCTGTTCGACGCGTCGATGGTCGCCGGGGCCCCGGTCACGGTGCCCGTGCGGATCGATCTGGCCGCGCTCCGCCGCCGCGGCGGCGGAGCAGCGAACCTCCCGCCGCTGCTCCGCGGGCTGGTGCGGACGCGCCGGCAGGCCGCCGGGGCCGACGCGGCCAGCGCCGAGGCGGCCGGCACGCTGCGGCGCCGGCTCGCCGACACCGCGGACGCCGACCGGCTCGCCCTGGTCATCGACCTGGTCTCGGCGCACGTCGCGGTCGTGCTCGGCCACCCGGACGGGACGCACACTGATCCGGACCTGGCGTTCCGCGAGCAGGGTTTCGACTCGCTGACGGCGGTCGAGCTGCGCAACCGGCTCACGACCGCCACCGGCCTGCGCCTGCCCCCGACTCTGGTCTTCGACTATCCGACGCCGCACGCGCTCGGTCGCCACCTGCTCGACACCCTGCGCCCCGACCAGGGGGAGGGAACCGACACCCACCGCCGGTCCGGACCCGGCCGCACCGACGAGGAGATCCGGCGGCTGCTCGCCTCGATCCCACCGGCGAGGGTGCGCTCCAGCGGGCTCCTCGACGCGCTGGCCGGCCTCGCCGCCGGTGTGGACACCGGTCCGGCAGCCCCATCGGCCGCCGCCGACCACGCGGACGCCATCGAGGCGATGGACATCGACGACCTGGTCGAGCTCGCCCTGGCCGACCAGCCGAACCAGGCGGACCAGCGCAACCACTCCGAAATCGCCACCGTAGCCGAAGGAGGGCAGGCGTAATGGCCGCGTCGACCGAGCGGGTCGTCCAGGCGCTGCGCACGGCGCTGATCGAGAACGGCGCGCTGCGCGAGCGCAACCGGGAGCTGACGGAGCAGGCCAGCGAACCGATCGCCGTCATCGGGATGAGCTGCCGCTTCCCCGGCGGCGTGCGCTCGCCGGAGGACCTGTGGCGCCTCGTCGCCGACGGCACCGACGCGGTCGGCGCCTTCCCCACCGACCGCGGCTGGGATCTCGACGCGCTGTTCGATCCCGACCCGGACCGGCCCGGGAGCCTGTACGTCGCCGAGGGCGGTTTCCTCGCCGACGCCGGCGAGTTCGACCCGGACTTCTTCGGGATCTCCCCGCGGGAGGCGCTGGCGATGGACCCGCAGCAGCGGTTGCTGCTCGCGGCGGCATGGGAGGCGTGCGAGCGGGCGAACCTCGACCCGGGCGCGCTGCGCGGCTCCAACACGGGGACGTTCATCGGTCTCATGGCGACCGACTACGTCAGCCGCCTGCCCGCGATCCCCGCCGACGTCGAGGGTTTCGTCGGCACCGGGACAGCGTCGAGTGTCGCGTCCGGCCGGGTCGCCTACCAGTTCGGCCTGGAAGGACCGGCGGTGACGGTGGACACGGCGTGTTCGTCGTCGCTGGTGGCGCTGCACCTGGCCGTGCAGGCGCTGCGCCGCGGGGAGTGCTCGCTGGCGTTCGCCGGCGGCGCCACCGTCATGGCCAGCCCGGGCCTGTTCGTCGGTTTCAGTCGGCAGCGGGGGTTGGCGGCGGATGGGCGGTGTAAGTCGTTCGCGGCGGCGGCGGATGGTGCGGGTT
>NZ_JALKFX010000066.1:14411-18775 GCF_023243045.1 Frankia sp. AgB32 | reverse complement strand
CCCCGGCGGAGAGCGCGCCGCCGGGGCAACCCGGCGATTCCGACCACCCTCCGCTCGGCACGGGGGCTCCAGGCCCGCAGGCTCCGGGCACGGGCCGCGATCCCGGTCCGGGCCGGGATCACGTCGAGCCGGGCGCGTCGGGGGCGCCCCGCCCGCACGGGCGTCCGCGCATGAGGATGGTGCACCAGTGAGCCGGCCCGGGCGGACTCCCCGTGGCCGCGTGCGCCATCCCCCGCACGAGTGGGGGCGCGGTCCGGTGCACGGCCAGCAGCCAGCGCCGGGTGTGGTCGCCAGTCCGGGGGACACCGCCCGCCGGACCTGGCCCGAGCGGGGCGTCAACCCCGTCACATCGGGCCAGCACACCTCCCCCGGTCGGGCCGTTCGGCCCGTCACATCGAGCCGTTCCGACCCGCCCGACCGGGCCATGGCGCGGCGCCGCCGGCCGTCGACACGCCCGGTCGGCCGGTCGTCCCAGCCCGAACGAGCCATGCCGACCGGCCGGTTCGCGCTGGCAACGCTCGGCCTGGCCGGTGTGGTCGCACTCGCGTGGTTCGGGATGATCATCCAGATCGGCCACTTCGACGTGGACGTGTTCCTGCGGGCCGGCCGGGCCGTGCGCGACGGCCGCTCTCCCTACCCCGCGCCGGGCACCGCGGCCGTGTACTCCGGTTCCGCCTTCGTCTACCCCTACCTCACCGCCTGGCCGTTCGCGGTGCTGTCGCGGCTGCCGGACGCGGACACGGTGTTCGTCGCCGGATCGGTGCTCGCGGTGCTGGCTGGGGTACGCCTCACCGGGGCCCGGGACTGGCGGGTGTACGCGCTGGTCGTCACCGCCTCGGCGACGATCATCGGGCTCCAGATGGGCACGCTCAACGCGTGGTTGTTCGCCGCCCTCGCCCTGGCCTGGCGACGCCGCGACCATCCGGGCAGCGCCGGCGCGGCCGTCGCCCTCGCGATCTACAGCAAGGTCTTCCTCGCCCCGGTGCTGCTCTGGCTGGTGCTGGCGCGGCGCTGGCGGGCTGCGGCGGTGGCGCTCGCCCTGCTCGCCGTCCTGCTCGGCGTGGGCGAGCTGGTCAGCCCGCTCGGCACGGCCAGCTACCTGACGATGCTGGGCCAGCTCGGCCGGGCGGAAGCGTTGGCCGGGGTGAGCCTGACCGGACTACTGGCGAACGTGGGCCTGCCCATGGGTGGGGCAAATGCCCTGGCCCGGGGCGCCGCGCTGGCCGTGCTCGCCGGTTGCGCCCTGGCGCTGCGGCGCGGGCACGACGAGCGGCTCGCCTTCACCGGCGCGGTCGTCGCCGGCCTGCTCGCCTCCCCCGTGGTCTGGTGCCACTACCTGCTGGTACTGGTGGCCCCGCTGCTGGCCCTGAGCGCGCCGGCCGACCGGGACGGGGCCCCGACCAGGGCCGACGGGGTCCCGACCAGGGCCGTTGGTCGCCCGTCGCCCGTGCCGATCGCCGTGTTCGCGACGGCCACCTGGTTTCTCGCCACGCCGCACCGCAGCACGGCGGCCGGTCTGGCCGTGACCGCCGCCATCGGCACGCCATTGGTGCTGTCGTGCCTGCTGGCGCCGGGTGTGCGGGGGGCCTTCGCCGGTCCGCGCAGGCCGACTGTCCCGAAGGTGACCCTGGTCGCCTCCCTGACCGCCGTCGCTGTCGCACTGGGTGACATTGCGACGATGCTGGCCACGGTGCACACGCCGTCCGCACATGTCGTCGGCTCGTACCTGGTGTTCGTCGGCGTCCTCGCGCTCCTTGCCTGGGCAGTACGGACCACCGCCACACGCAGCACGACCGAGCGGGATGGCCACGGCCCGGCAAGCCCCCGACCGACCAACAGTCACGGCTTACCCAGTACGGAGGACCACGCCGTGGCGCCCCGGGGTGTCGTCGCACCGTGACGGGGCAGACCACCGCAGACAGGGATGCACCAGCTCGTTGCACCCTGCCAACGGGTCCCGCTCGGCGGATCGCCGAGGTACCGTGGTCACGACGACGGCCCGAGCGGCTGTCCGCGCCCGGCTGAATGGCTGGGTGTGCGAGGTCGGTGCGAGCGCCAAAGCGGGGCAATTCCCGCCGTTGGGTCCGGTCGCGGAGCCGGCCGTACCCCGGCCGCCGGACGATGCAACGGGCTTGTGCGGACCTTCGCACCTGCCCTACTGATCTCATGGTGGCCCTGACCTGATCGGCGGATCCCTCTGTCTCAGCACGGAAACTCCCAGTCCCTTGCTGCCCATCGCCAGCCGCGCCCGGCCAGGGGCCGCGGCGGTGCGAGCGGCGCAAGCCGCGGCTCCCGCAACGGCGGCTCCCGCAACGGCGGCTCCCGCTTCAGCGGCCCGGCGCGTCCGACCGCTCCCCTCATCACCACCCGCGACCCGCGGCCCCCGGCGGAGACCTTCGAGGCCGCCGGTCTGCCGAAGCGGCTCATCAAGGCGCTTGCGGACCGTGACATAGCCGCGCCGTTCCCGGTGCAGGCATCCACCCTGCCCGACGTGCTGGCCGGGGAGAACGTCCTCGGCCGGGCCAAGACCGGCTCCGGCAAGACCCTCGCGTTCGGGCTGCCGATCCTCGCCCGCCTCGCGGCGGGCGGGCCGGCCACGCCGCGCCGGCCCCGCGCCCTCGTCCTCGTCCCGACCCGCGAGCTCGCCCAGCAGGTCAGCGACGCGCTCGAGCCGCTGACCCGGGCGCTGAACCTGCGCCTGGCGCCCGTCTACGGCGGAACGTCGATCAGCCGGCAGGTGTCGGTCCTGCGCCGCGGGGTGCACCTCGTGGTCGCCACGCCGGGCCGGCTGACCGACCTCGTCGAGCGCGGTGCCTGCGAGCTCGGCGCGATCGAGATGACCGTGCTCGACGAGGCCGACTTCATGTGTGACCTCGGCTTCCTGCCGGCGGTGCGGGCCCTGCTCGACGCCACCCCGACGGACGGGCAGCGCCTGCTGTTCAGTGCCACGCTCGACCGCGAGGTCGAGGTCCTGGTGCGGGACTACCTGCCGGACCCGGTCCTGGTCGCGATCGACTCGGAGACCTCGCAGGTCACCACCCTGCAGCGGCACGCGCTGGAGGCACCCGACCGGGCCGCGCAGGTGGCCCTGGTCACCGCACTGGCCGGCGGATCGGGGCGCACCCTGGTGTTCGTCCGGACCCAGCGCGACGCCGACCGGATCGCCGAGTCGCTCAGCCGCGCCGGCGTGCCGGCGGAGCCGCTGCACGGCGGAATGCCGCAGGGAGCGCGGACCCGGGCACTGGCCGGGTTCACCGACGGCTTCTACCGGGTCCTCGTCGCCACCGACGTGGCCGCCCGCGGCATCCACGTCGACGGCATCCGGCTGGTCATCCACCTCGGGCCCCCCGAGGACGCGAAGACCTACCAGCACCGCGGCGGGCGCACCGCCCGGGCCGGCGCTGACGGCGCGGACGTGCTGGTCACCCTGCCCGCCGAGCGCGGAAAGGTCCGTGGGCTGCTACGGGCCGTCGGCATCGAGGCCCGCCCGGCGCCCACCACGCCGGAGGACCCGATCGTGCTGGAGCTCGCCGGGCCGCCCGCTCCGCGGGTCAGCCGCGAGGAGATCCCGCCGGCACGGGCGGCCGGAGCGACCGGCGGACGGGGCCCGCGCTTCGGCGGCGGTTCCCGCGCCGGCGGCGGTCACGGCGGGGGTTCCCGCGACGGTGAGCACCGCCACGCCCGCAGGGATGGCGGCCACCGCGTCGGCCGCACGGCGACCGGTCACGGCCGTCCGGCACGCCGCCCCGGCGCCCCGGCGTCGACCCCGACCCCGGCCGCGCCGAGCGCCTGATCCATCTGCTGCCGCCCGACCGGTTCTCCCGGGCGGGCGGCAGCAGCCGGCCCAGCGGCCCCCGCCGGAGCTCACCACCGTGCCGGGGCCGCCGCCCCCGGGCACCCACGACTCCACCACAGGGGCTACGACGGACCAGCCCACCGCGACACCTGTCCGCAACGCCCTCACCTGCCTCATCCGACGGCTGGTGACGGCACTGTCCGGATGCGTGGTGTGAGCAGGACCACCGGAGTCTTTGCGTGTGCCGTCCCCTGGATACCGTTTTAGGGACAGGTGTCGACACATCACTGAAGGGAGCGTGTGTATGGAGCACGACCAGCCGGCCACCCTGACCTCCGGCCTGTCCGGAGCGGGATCGCTGGAGGCGCCCGTCGGCGCCACCGACGTAGCCCAGGCCGCGGATTCGGCCGACGAGCAGCCCTCGTTCGGCCCGGTTGCGAACCCCAAGCGGCTGCGTCTCGGAGTGTCGCGGTCCCTGTGACCCCCCACGGGTCAGGACCGTCCGGGTCGGCCGCCCCCCGGCGGGCGCCCAAGCGCCCCCCCGCCCCCCCCCCCGGCAAGTTGGGGT
>NZ_JALKFX010000066.1:0-14401 GCF_023243045.1 Frankia sp. AgB32 | reverse complement strand
GGGGGGGGGCGGGGGGGGGGGGGGGCCGGGGCCCCCCCCCCGGGGCGGCCCCGGCGGGGGGGCCCCCCGGGGGGCGGCCCGACCTTGCGCCCCCCGGCCCCCACCACTGTCATGTTGGTTACGGCATGTCATTGCCTGAAAGCGCTCAGCGGATGACCGCCTGACGGACCGTCCGGGCTCGCGCCTCGCAGGGACGCCACCCCGATAGGGGTCATACGGTCAGAGGATGACCAGCCCCGACTCGCCGCCGCACCCAGCTGAGCCAGCCGGAACGGCCCCGACCGCGACGCCGACGGCCGACGCTCACCGCTCGTTCTGGGCGCAGCTCGACGGCCCGGTGCACGTCGTCGACTTCGGCGGCCCGGCTGACGCTCCGCTGCTGCTGTGCGTGCACGGGCTCGGCGGGTCGTGGCTCAACTGGCTTCTCCTCGCCCCGCAGCTCACCCCGCGATACCGGGTGATGGCCGTCGACCTCGCCGGGCACGGCCGGACGCCGGCGGCGGGGCGCGGCACCGACGTCCAGGCGAACCGGCGGCTCCTCGACCGGTTCCTGACGGATGTCCTCGACGTCCCGCCGATCCTCGTGGGCAACTCGATGGGCGGCATGATCAGCGTCATGCAGGCGTCCCTGCGACCGGCCTCGGTCGCCGGAATGATTCTCGTCGACCCGGCGCTGCCCCGCCCTCGCGGGGTGTGGCCCGATCCAGAGATCACGCGGCTGTTCGCCGGTCTGTTCGTCCCCCGCCTCGGCGCCACCGTCATGGCACGTCGTCGTGCCCGCAGCAGCCCGCGCGAACTCGTCGAGGAGAGCCTTCGGCGGCTGTGCGCCGACCCGGGCCGCGTGCCGGAGTCCGCCGTCGCGGCGCTGGAGCGCGGCCAGCGGGAACGCGGTGAGCTGCTCGGGGCCGACCAGGCGTTCGTCGGCGCGGCGCGCTCGGTGGTGTGGTCGCTGCTGCACGCGGGGCCGTTGGCGCACATGGTCCGCACGGTGCCGCAGCCGACGCTGATGCTGCACGGCACCGCCGACCGGCTGATCCCGGTCGGCGTCGCCCACCACGTCGCCGCCCAGCGGCCGGACTGGCGGGTGGAGATCCTCGACGGACTCGGCCACATCCCGATGATCGAGACGCCGGACCTGACCGCCCAGATGATCCTTGACTGGCTGGGTCGGGAGGGCCGGCCAGCCGTGGACCGAGCCCGCCGGGTCACGACCGCCCGGTCGACGGCCGCCCACGGCGGCGCCGCGCCGGCTCCGGCGGTGGGAAGCTGACCGCCCCGGCCAACCCCGGCCCCGCCAACCCCGGCCCCGGTCCTGCCAACCCCGCGCCGGCCCTGCGGGCGGCGCTGCGGGCCGCGGCCACGCACGCCGACGACTGGCTGGCCACCCTCCCCTCCCGTCCGGCCAGGCCGGCCCACAGCCCCGCGGAGGTCCTCGCCCGGCTCGGCGACCGGCTGCCCGCCGAGCCGACCGACGCGATCGCGGTCATCGACGCGCTCGTCGAGGCGGTGGGCGGCGGGCTGACCGCGACCGGCTCCCCCGGCTTCTTCGGCTACGTCGTCGGCGGAACACTTCCCGCGGCGCTCGCCGCCGACGTCCTCGCCGTCGTCTGGGACCAGAACGCGGCGCTGGCCTCCCTGTCCCCGGCGGCCAGCGCGGTCGAGGCCGTCGCCGGCCGCGGGGTGGCGGACCTGCTCGGCCTGCCGGCACGGGTATCCGTCGGTTTCACCACCGGCACCCAGATGGCCCATGTGACCGCGCTCGCCGCCGCCCGGCAGCGGGTGCTGGCCGACGCCGGCTGGGACGTGGCCGCGGACGGCCTCACCGGGGCACCGCCGGTACGCATCCTGGCCGGCGCGGACCGGCATGCCACCGTCGACGCCGCGCTGCGGCTGCTCGGCTTCGGTGACCGGGCCGTCGTCGCGGTCGCCTCCGACGACCTCGGTCGGATGCGGACGGACGCGCTGCGTGCCGCCCTGGCCGCGGCGCCCGGTCCCGGCGGCGCCACCGGGTGCGGCCGGCGGCCGGCGACGATCGTCATCGCCCAGGCGGGTGAGGTGAACACCGGTGCCGTGGACCCCCTCGCCGAGGTGTGCGCGCTCACCCACGAGCACGGTGGCTGGGTGCACGTCGACGGTGCCTTCGGGCTGTGGGCCGCGGTGTCGGCCTCGGCGCGGCGGCGCGCCCTCGTCGCCGGCGCCGCGCAGGCCGACTCCTGGGCGACGGACGGCCACAAGTGGCTCAACGTGCCCTACGACTGCGGCATCGCGCTCGTCGCCGACCGGGCCGCCCACCGCGCCGCCATGGCCACCCCGGCGGACTACTTCCCGCCCGCCCCGGCCGGCGCGCTCGACCCGGTCGACTGGACGCCGGAGTTCAGCCGCCGGGCCCGCACGTTCGCCGTCTACGCCGCGCTGCGCTCGCTGGGCCGCTCGGGCCTGCGCGACCTCGTGGACCGCTGCTGCGACCACGCCGACCACGCCGCCCGCGAGCTGGCCGCCGTGCCGGGGGTGCGGGTGCTCAACGCCGTGGGCGACCCGCCGCGGGGCCCGGCGATCCCGCTCAACCAGGTCCTGGTCCGGGTCGACGGGCGCCGGCGCGGCGCGGTGGACCGCGGCGACCGGCTGACCCGGCGGGTCACCGCCGCGGTGACGGCGGGGGGCGGGGCGTACGTGACCGGCACGATGTGGCGCGGGCGCGCGGCCATGCGGCTGTCGGTGAGCAACTGGGCGACGTCACGCCACGAGGTGGACCGGGCGGTCGCCGCGATCGCCGTCGCCGCCGCCGAGGCGGACGAGGTCGGCGAGGCAGACCTGGCAGGCGAGGTCGGCGAGGTCGGCGAGGTCGAGGGTGTCCCCCGGCGCCGCACCGCGGACGTCGCCGACGGTCTCGCCGAGAGCGCGCCGCGGCGCGGTGATCTCGATAGGCGCCGGGGCGGTCTCGTCCCGTAGTGTCCGCCGGGACCCTCTGTAGTACGGCGTGGGACACCTGCGCGGCAGCGGTCCGGCGGCCGGACCGGGCGGCTAGGCTGCCACAAGTCCCGTTCCTCCGGCCGATTCCCCGCGGCGGGCGCATCAGGTGCGCCGGGTGCGGTCCGTCCCCCGGGTGACCGGCCGTCCGCCTCGACCGGCGTGCCCCGCGCGCGGAAGGATGCAGACGTGCCCAACCCCTTCGTCCATCTGCACGTCCACACCGAGTACTCGATGCTGGACGGTGCGGCCCGGTTGAAGGACATGTTCAGCGAGGTGTCGCGCCAGGGGATGCCGGCCGTGGCGATCACCGACCACGGCTACATGTACGGCGCGTACGACTTCCACAAGCAGGCGACCGCCGCCGGGGTGAAGCCGATCATCGGCTGCGAGGCGTACGTCGCGCCGGAGTCGCGCCTGCTCAAGCAGCGGGTGCGCTGGGGCGAACCGCACCAGAAGGGCGACGACGTCTCCGGCGGTGGCTCGTACACCCACATGACGATGTGGGCGCGCAACGCGATCGGGCTGAAGAACCTGTTCCGGCTGAACTCGCGGGCGTCGATCGAGGGCCACTACATCAAGTGGCCGCGGATGGACGCCGAGATCATCGCCGAGCACTCCGAGGGGCTCATGGCGACGACCGGCTGCCCGTCCGGCGTCGTGCAGACCCGGCTGCGCCTGGGCCAGTACGAGGCCGCGCTGGAGTCCGCCGCCGCCTACCAGGAAATCTTCGGCAAGGAGAACTACTTCTGCGAGATCATGGACCACGGGCTCGACATCGAGCGCCGGGTCCGTGACGGGCTGGTCGACATCGCCCACAAGCTCGACATGCGCTTCGTGGTCACCAACGACTCGCACTACACCTATGAGTCGGAGCGCGAGGCCCACGCCGCGCTGCTGTGCGTCCAGACGGCCTCCACGGTGGCCAACCCCGCCTTCCAGTTCGAGGGCTCGGGCTACTTCCTGAAGAGCTCCGAGCAGATGTACGCCATCGACGGCTCGGACGCCTGGCAGGAGGGCTGCGAGACCACGCTCATGATCGCCGAGCGGGTCGACCCGACGGGGATGTTCGCCAAGAAGAACCTGATGCCGCGCTTTCCGGTGCCGGGCGGCGAGACCGAGGAGAGCTGGTTCCGCAAGGAGACCTGGGCCGGGATGGCCACCCGGTTCCCGGACGGCTACGACGAGGAGCACCGCGCCCGGGTCGAGTACGAGATCGGGATCATCCTCCAGATGGGGTTCCCGGCGTACTTCCTGGTGGTCGCCGACTTCATCGTGTGGGCGAAGAGCCAGGGGATCCCGGTCGGGCCGGGCCGCGGCAGCGCCGCCGGGTCGATGGTCGCGTTCGCGCTCGGCATCACCGACCTCGACCCGATTCCGCACTCGCTGCTGTTCGAGCGGTTCCTCAACCCCGAGCGCGTGTCCATGCCCGACATCGACATCGACTTCGACGAACGTCGCCGCGGTGACGTGATCCGCTACGTCACCGAGCGGTGGGGCGACGACCGCATCGCGCAGATCGTCACCTACGGCACGATCAAGGCGAAGGCCGCGATCAAGGACTCCTCCCGGGTGCTCGGCTACCCGTATGCGGTGGGCGACAGGATCACCAAGGCGATGCCGCCGGCGGTGATGGGCAAGGACATCCCGCTGGGCGGGATCTTCGACGAGAAGCACCCCCGGTACAGCGAGGCCGGGGAGATCCGCGGCCTCTACGAGTCGGACGCGGACGTCCGCAAGGTCATCGACACCGCCAAGGGCCTGGAGGGGCTCATCCGCCAGGCCGGCGTGCACGCCGCCGGCGTGATCATGTCCGCCGAGCCGATCATCGACCACATCCCGGTGTGGCGCCGCGACGCCGACGGCGCGATCATCACGCAGTTCGACTACCCGACCTGCGAGACGCTCGGCCTGCTCAAGATGGACTTCCTGGGCCTGCGCAACCTGACGGTCATGGACGACGCGGTGCGCAACGTCGAGGCCAACCGCGGGATCAGGATCGACCTGCTGGGCCTGAGCCTGGACGACCCGGTGAGCTACGAGCTGCTCGGCCGCGGTGACACCCTGGGGGTGTTCCAGCTCGACGGCGGGCCGATGCGCTCGCTGCTGCGGATGATGCGCCCGGACAACTTCGAGGACATCTCCGCCGTCCTGGCCCTGTACCGGCCTGGCCCGATGGGCGCGAACTCGCACATCAACTACGCGCTGCGCAAGAACGGCCAGCAGGAGGTCACCCCGATCCACCCGGAGCTCTCCGAGCCGCTCGCCGACATCCTCGACACGACCCACGGCCTGATCGTCTATCAGGAGCAGGTCATGGCGATCGCGCAGAAGGTCGCCGGCTACTCCCTCGGCGGCGCCGACCTGCTGCGCCGGGCGATGGGCAAGAAGAAGAAGGAGATCCTCGACAAGGAGTTCGTGCCCTTCTCCGAGGGGATGAAGGCCAACGGCTACTCCGCGGCGGCGATCAAAACGCTGTGGGACATCCTCGTCCCGTTCTCGGACTACGCGTTCAACAAGGCGCACACCGCCGGCTACGGGCTGGTGTCGTACTGGACGGCGTATCTCAAGGCGAACTACCCGGCCGAGTACATGGCGGCGCTGCTCACCTCGGTGCGCGACGACAAGGACAAGTCGGCGATCTACCTCAACGAGTGCCGGCGGATGGGCATCAAGGTGCTCCCGCCGGACGTGAACACCTCCCTCGCCGACTACACCGCGCACGGATCGAACGAGATCCGGGTCGGCCTCGCCGCCATCCGCAACGTCGGGGTGAACGTCGTCGAGTCGATCGTGCGGACCCGGTCGGCCAAGACCCGGTTCGTGTCGTTTCCCGACTTCCTCGACAAGGTCGAGGCGGTCGTCTGCAACAAGCGCACCATCGAGTCGCTGATCAAGGCCGGCGCGTTCGACGCGCTCGGCCACACCCGGCGCGGCCTGGTGGAACGGCACGAGCAGGCCGTCGACGCGGTGATGAGCGTCAAGAAGAAGAACGCCGAGGGGCAGTTCGACCTGTTCGCCCTCGACACCGACGACGATCCGGCGAACGCGCCCCTGTTCGGCGTGCAGGAGTTCGCCGACCACGAGTGGGACAAGGCGCTCAAACTGTCCCACGAGCGGGAGATGCTCGGTCTGTACGTGTCCGACCATCCGCTGCGCGACGTCGAGCACGTGCTGGCCGCGAAGGCGGACTGCGGCATCGCGTCGCTGACCGGTGGGGAGTATCCGGACGGCGCGACCGTGACCATCGGCGGGATCATCTCCAGCCTGCAGCGCAAGGTCACCAAGCAGGGCAAGCTGTGGGCGCTGACCACGGTCGAGGACCTGGAGGGCGGCCTGGAGGTGATGTTCTTCCCGCAGACCTACGAGGTGTGCTCCACGCAGCTCGCCGAGGACGCCGTCGTCATCGTCAAAGGCCGGCTCGACAAGCGGGAGGACACCCCGAGGCTGATCGCCTCCGAGCTGACCGTGCCCGACCTCAGCGAGCAGGCCCTCAGCCCGCCGGTGGTGATCACCATGGCGGTCGCCCGGGTGAACCCGCCGACCGTGGAACGCCTGCGCGAGGTGCTCGGCACCCATCCCGGCACGACCGAGGTGCACCTGCGCCTGCAGGCCGCGAGCCACACCACCGTGCTCCGCCTCGACGACGCCTACAAGGTCCAGCGCACTCCCGCCCTGATGGGCGACCTCAAGGCCCTGCTCGGCGCCGCCGCGGTCGCCTGACCCGCCCACCGTGCTACGGTCGGGAGCAGGCCGGTAGCACGTGAACGTCGACGCTCGCTCGATGTCGCCGCCGGCCGCAGCCAGCCGGCGGTCTTCATCGCCGGAGTGAGGTGGCCGTCATGACGACGGGCCAGATGATCTCCCCTCCCGATCGTGCCGATGCCGCGCGTTCCGACGACGACGGTGGCGATGCACCGTCCCCGCTTCGCGTCGCCTCGTCGGGAACCCATCCCGAACCAGTCGCCGATGACCGCGAGCCGCGGTTGTCCCTCGTCCCGCCCGGCGGTCACGGATCCTTCGACGGAGCCTGGTGGCCACACGGCGGACGGCTGGCGCGGGAGGCTCCGGCGCTGGTCGCGGCGCTGTCTGCCGCTGGCCACCCGATCAGCCGGATGTCGGTCAACGGCGACGTCTGGACCGACATCCCCGACCGGCTCCCCCAACCGGGCCGGCCACCGGTACGGATCAGCTGGTACCACACCCTCGACCCGCACACCGTCACCCTGACCGCCGGCGACCGGCCGCGGATCTTCCTTCTGGTGATCCCTTCCGACGCGGCCGCGGACGCCGCGGAGGACGTCCTGCGGAGGGCGGCGACCGGCCGGTTGTCCGGGCCGTCCAGCCAGATCCTGCGCCACGCGGGCGCCGCGCCGCTCGACGGCCTGTCCGCGCCACCACCCGCGGACCGGGTCGGGCCGGGGACGGACGGCCAGCCGCGGCCTGCGGTGAGCGGGCAGAGGAGAGCACGGTAGCCGCCCGGTCGGCGGGCTCCCGGTGACCGCCCGGCCCGGCCAGGCCGGGTTGGCCGCGCGGTGAGGGTGGCGATTCTCGCGCCGATCGCGTGGCGTACCCCGCCACGGCACTACGGCCCCTGGGAACAGGTCGCCAGCAGCATCGCGGAGGGCCTCGTCGGACACGGGGTGGACGTCACGCTGTTCGCGACGCTGGACTCGGTGACGACCGCGGCGCTGGACGGCGTGTGCCCGCACGGGTACGCCGAGGACCCGTCCCTCGACGGCCGGGTGTGGGAGGCCCTGCACGTGGCCCACGTGCTGGCCCGCTCCCGCGAGTTCGACCTCGTGCACAACCACCTCGACTGGCTGCCGCTCGCGTTCGCGGCGAGCTTCGCGGCGCCGATGGTCACGACGATCCACGGGTTCTCCGATCCGCGGATCGTCCCCGCCTACGCGCGGGCCGCGTCGGCGTACGTGTCGATCTCCGACGCCGACCGCAGTCCCGACCTGGACTACGTCTCGACCGTCCACCACGGGGTCGACCTGGACGTGCTCCCGTTCTCGGCGGTGGGCGGGGACGACCTGGTGGTGCTCGGCCGGATCCACCCCGACAAGGGCACCGCGGCCGCCATCGACATCGCCCGCCGCGCGGGTCGGCGCCTGGTGATCTGCGGAATCGTCCAGGACGAGCGGTACTTCGCCGAACAGGTGCTGCCGCACGTCGACGGGAACCGGGTCAGCTACCTGGGCGCGGTGGGACCTTCCGCGCGGGGCGAGGTGCTGGGATCGGCAGCGGCGCTGCTGCATCCCGTCGCGTTCGACGAGCCGTTCGGGTTGGCGGTCGTCGAGGCGATGGCCTGCGGCACGCCGGTCATCACCTACCCGCGCGGAGCCATGCCGGAGGTCGTCGACGACGGGGTGACCGGTTTCCTGGTCGACGGACCGGCGGCCGCGGCCGCGGCGGCGGCGGCCGGGCCGGAACCCGGCGCGGTCGACACGCCGTCGCAGATCACGGCGAGGGCCGCGCCGCCGATCTGCGCTGCGGCGGGCGTCGCCGTGGCCGTGGCCGCCGTCTCGCCGGCGCCGGCCGGGTCCACGGGACCGCCCCGGGTCAGGACGCGCAGGGCGAGGCCGTCCTCGTTGGTCCGGTGGACCAGCCCGCGGTCGCTCACGCCCGCCGCGGAGCCCAGGTCGCTCTCCACGCGGTCACCGGTCATGCCGGCCCGGGGCAGCGCCGCGCCACACCGCTCGCAGAAACGGTCCTGGGGCCGCACGGTCGCGTGGCACGTCGAGCACTCGACCGGGGCGCCGTGCGGGTCGTCGCCCGCCGGCCCGGCCGCGGTGGCCTCCTGCGCGGTGGTCTGCACGTCGGTGGCCTCCTGATCGATTGTTGTCGGACTGCCCAGGTGCCGGGCGGCGACGTCCTGCGCACGGGGCCGCCAGCGCTCGCCCGGGGCCGCGGCGGGGTCGCCGTCGCGCGCCGGTGACGCCGCACCGTCCGGCGCCGACGGCTCGCCCGGCACCGGGGACGGCAGGCCGGGTGGCAGGTCCGCCGGGTCC
The DNA here is from genome assembly GCF_023243045.1 of Frankia sp. AgB32. Classification (GTDB taxonomy): domain Bacteria; phylum Actinomycetota; class Actinomycetes; order Frankiales; family Frankiaceae; genus Frankia. The sequence continues at coordinate 5,417 of NZ_JALKFX010000066.1, read as the reverse complement.
GGCGGTCGGGCGTCGGTCACGTCAGCGCCCCGGGGCGCACGATCTGGGGCGTCTGCCGGGTCCTGGCGGGCGCCACGCCGGCGAAGGACATGCCGGCCCTGCGCGCACCTACCACCGCCCCGTTCGATTCCCTCCGACGCCCCGTCCCGTCCCGCGCGCGGGCCCGGTCACCGGTCGGGCCGGTGGCAGACGACGTCTGATGGTAGGCCGAGGGCGGCGCCGCGAGCCGACAATGTCGGGTTGTCGTCACCCGTTCGATCGGGGCGCGGCCCAGGGACGGCATCGGCACGCGCGCCGTTCAGCCCGGGTCGACCGGGGCGGTCGCGTGCGTGCGCAGGCCGGCGACTCCCGCCAGGGAAGTCGGATGGCCCAGGAGATAGCCCTGGCCATAGGGGATGCCGGTGGCCATCACCGTGGCCAGCTCGCCCGTCGTCTCGATGCCCTCGGCGACGATGTTGCCGCCCGTCTCGCCCGCGACCTGGACCAGCCCGACGGCGATCGCCCGGCGGGCCGGGTCGGTGTCGATGCCGCGGGTGATCACCCCGTCGAGCTTGATGATCTCCGGGCGCAGCCGCAGGAGCTGTTCCAGGCCCGCGTAGCCGGTGCCGATGTCGTCGATCGCGATGCGGATCCCACGGTCGCGCAGCAGTTCGACGGCGATCAGCAGGCGGTCGTCGTCGGTGATGTGCTCGTGCTCGGTGATCTCGACCACGACCCGGCCGTCGGCGAAGGCCGGCAGCAGGTCCAGCACGCCCGCGATGATGGTCGACGGCGAGGCGTTGATCGTCAGGGTCAGGCTTTCGGGCAGCTCGTGCAGGATGGCGCACGCCCGGGCGAACGCCATCCGTTCCAGCTCGGTGGCCAGGCCCACCGTGGCCGCGTTGGCGTACCAGCTCTGCGGGTCCTCGGCCATACCCGGGAACCGTGACAGTGCCTCGAGCCCGACGACGGTCTGGTCCCGAAGCCGGAAGATCGGCTGGAAGACCACCAGCGGCCCACCGCCGTCGATGACATCGCTGACCTGCGACCAGAGCCGCCGGCGGCGGGTCCACATCTCCTGCAGGTCAAGGACGGCGTCGGTGAGGAACGCGGCCATCAGCCGCAGGAACCGGCCGTCGCGCTCCGGCGCCGCGGGCCGGGGCAGGTGCGCGAGACACGCCAGGACGCCGTACAGCCGGCCGTTGCCGTCATGCACCGGAACGCAGGCGTAGGCCCCGACTCCTGGCAGGCCGAACCCGGCGGCCGAGTCGTTGTCCGTGGTGCCACCCGTGGTGCTGCCCGATATGCCATCCGCCGCGCCACCCGCTGTGGCGCCAGGTGTGGCGCCAGGTGTGGCGCCATGTGGACCGGTGGGCTCGTCACCGGGGCTGTTGCGGGCCGCGGCGATCACGGGCTGTACCTCGTCGGGCAGGGCGCGACGGGGGAGTCTGTCGCCCGCGGCCATCCCGAACCCGGCGGTGTCGCCGCGCAGTACCTGCAGCACGAGGTGGTCGTCCTCCACCCGGGCCAGCATCGCGAGATCCATTCCGAGTTGCCGGCGCAGGATGTCCAGCAGGTCCGCCACGATCGACTCCGCCTGAGGAAGATCCACCGGCGTGGCAGGTCCTATCGCCCTGGTCGGCACGCCAACCACCTCCACGGGTGGCATGCCCCGCGTGACCCTCGGTCATGCGGGTCGCGCGGCCGGGAGGGTCGTGGGCCCTCAGCGCAGCGCCGCGGTGACCGCGTCGCGGATGAGGTCGGCCAGCCGCGGCGGCGCGCCCCGCCGGGCCCGCACGTGCAGCGGCTCGGGATCCGCCGCCGGCAGATCCTCGCGCCGCACCAGACCGGGGGGGACCGGGCCCACGTCGGCGAGCAGCGCCACCCCGACGCCGGCCCGGGTCGCCTGCAGCACACCGGCGAGGTGGCCGGCCTCACCGGCGATCCAGGCGGTGCGCCCGACCCGTGCGAGCGTGCTCAGTGCCTGCCGGCGGATCGTGCACGGATCGTTGATCGCCACCAGCGGGAGGGGGCGCTCGGGTGGCGGTGGCGTCCAGCCCGCCGCGGCGTACCAGGCCAGTCGCAGCGCGCCGGCCGGGCGGCAGGCGGGGCTGTGCGCCGCGCCGATGAGGACGGCGACATCGACGGCGCCGTCGTCGAGCGCCTCGGTGATGCGCGCGCCGCGGTCCAGCCGGAACTGGATCCGGGCCTCCGGGTAGCCCGCGGTCAGCGCGGCCATCCACAACGGCAACAGGTGGTCCGCGGCGTGCTCGGTCGCCCCGACGGTGATCGTCGAGGGCCGCGCGGGGGCGCCGACGCCGAGCTGGACGAGGGTGCCGTCGTGCAGGTCGAGCAGGCGCCGCGCCGCGGCGAGCAGCAGTTCGCCGTCGGGGGTGAACCGGGTGGCGCGGCCGTCGGGCGTGACCAGCGGGCGCCCGACGGTCTTCTCCAGCCGGCGCACATGCTGGCTGATCGCGGACTGGGACACGCAGAGGACCGCCGCCGCCCGCCGGAACCCGCCACTGTCGGCGATCGCGACGAGGCTGCGCAACGCCGTGATGTCGAGGGTGGCGGGCACACGGCGCACCATAACATGACTGATCGCGAAATCTGATCGGTGTGATTGCGGATCGGCGTTGGACAACCACTGGAAAACCCACCATCCTGGTCGACATGGTCGCCAAGTCCCGCGCAACCCGGTTCGGGCAGGTCAACGCCGCCCGCGCCGGTCGCGCCGGGCTTCGGCCACTGCCCCGGCGGGTGTTGACCCGCCGGCGGATCGTCGATTTCGGGATCCTCGCGTCCTCCTGCTGTCGCTGCCGCTGACCTGTCAGCGCCGTTGACGTGGCGCTGGCGCTGGCGCTGGCGCTGACGTCGCGCTCTGTCGGCCCGCGGCTGAGCCCCGGCCCGCGTCACCCCGCGCCGCGCCAGGCGGGACTCGGAGGCAGTCGGCGCGCCTGCCGACCGCCACCGTGACCGCCGCCCAACCCCGACCTGGCCGGCGCCGTTCCCGCGCGGCCGTCGACGCCGCCCGATTCCGTCCACATCCCCGCACGATTCCGTCCACATCCCCGCACGATGCCGTCGGCCTCCGCGCCCGGCCGTCGCCCCAGTCCTACGGCGACGCCCGCGCGCGCCACCACGCCTGCTCCGTCCCGCCCAGCGGTGTCCCACGACGCCGGTGTCGCCGAAGAGCGTCGGCGCACCGTCGCCACCGCGCGGGACCCCGCACCCACCGGACACCCTGATCCCCGGACACCCTGATCCCCGGACACCCTTATCCCCGGCCACCCCCTGATCCCCGGACCCAAGGACACCGCGATGACCTCCGTGCAGCTCACCCCCACCGCCTCGACGTCGCCCACGATCGCCGGGTGGGACAACCCGCCCACGATCGCCCCCCGCGCGAGCGTCATCCTGGTCGTCGGGCGCGGCGAGCATCCCGGTGTCTACGAACGGTTCGGCACGCGCCTGGCCTTCGACGGCTACCGCGTGCGGGCCGTCGGCGACCCGACCGTCGACCCGGACGCCGTGACGGCGGACCTCCGTTCCCTGCTGGCCGATCCGGACACCCCGGCGCCGCGGGTCCTCGCCGGCGCGGCCGCCGGCGCCGCGTTCGTCGCCGCGCTGGGCGCGCCCGGCGCCGTCGACGTCGACGCGCTCCTGCTCGTCGGCCTGCCCGCCACCCCGCCCGCCACCCCGCCCGCCGGCCCGGCCGGCGTCGGCGGCGCGGCATCCGACGCCGCCCCGGCCAGCACCGAGGACGACCGGTGGGCGGCGGAACTCGCGGCGCGCACCGCCTGCCCGACGCACCAGGCGCGACTCACCGGCGACCCGCACCTGCGCCGCGGTGGGCTGGACCGGCCGGTCCCGGCGTCGTGGCTCGCCGACGCCGACCTGTCCCGGGTGGACATCCCGATCCTCGGCCTGCACGGCTCAGCCGACCTGGTCAGCCCGCTGCGTCCGGTCCGCGCCCGCTACGCCGCGGCGCCGCGGGCGGAGCTGGTGACCGTCGACGGCGGTCGCCACGACGCGCTCAACGACGCGACCCACCGCACCGCCGCCGCGGTGATCGTGCTGTTCCTCGAGCGGCTGCGCCTCGGCGCCGAGCTGCCCACCCTCGCGCGCTGGGTGTGACCTGCCCCCGTCCGCACCGCGCCTGATCACCGTTTCCCGGAGGCTGTCCGATGCCCGTCGAGTTCATCAGCGCCATCAACGTCAACCCGTCCAACGAGCTCAACCAGCTGGGCCGCGCCGCCATCGACGTGCCGTTCTTCACGCGGTACGCGCGGGCGCTCGACGACTACGGCTTCGACTACACCCTCGTGCCGTACTCCTCGACCTTCCACGACCCGTTCACGCTGGCGAGCGCGCTGACCCAGCACACCGAGCGGGTCCGGCCGATCATCGCGCTGCGGCCCAACACGATGTACCCGACGGTGGCCGCCAAGCAGCTCGCCACCCTCGACCAGCTCTCCGGCGGGCGGGCGGTCGTGCACCTCATCGCCGGCGGCGACGACCGGGAGCAGGCCCGCGAGGGCGACCGGCTGCCCAAGGCGGAGCGTTACGCCCGCCAGGCGGAGTACATCGACATCCTGCGCCGGGTGTGGACCGGGACGGCACCGTTCGACCACGCGGGGACGTACTACTCGTTCGAGGACTTCGTCTCGGTGGTCCGCCCGGTCCACGGCACGATCCCGGTGTCCGTCGGCGGCTCGTCCGCGGACGCCTACCGGGTCGGCGGGGCGCTCGGCGACATCTTCGGCCTGTGGGGCGAGCCGCTGGCCGAGACCCGCGAGCAGATCGACGCGGTCCACGAGCAGGCCCGCCTGGCCGGGCGCAGCGACCGCCCGCGGATCTGGGTCACCTTCCGGCCGATCATCGCGCCGACCGAGGACCTCGCCTGGGAGAAGGCGCACCAGATCCTCGCGGTACTGCGGGGCGCCGGTGGCGCGGCCCCGCGGGCGTTCCGCGTCGGCGGCGCGAAGCCGGCCAACGTCGGGTCCCAGCGGCTGCTGGCCGCCGCAGCCCGCGGCGAGGTGCACGACCGCGCGCTGTGGACGGCACCGGCGGCGGCGACGAACGCCGCCGGTGCCTCCACCGCCCTCGTCGGCACCCCGGAGACCGTCGCCGCGGCCATCCTCGACTACGTCGACCTCGGCGCCGAACTGATCTCGATCCGCGGCTACGACAACCTCAACGACGTCGTCGACTACGGCCGCCACGTCCTGCCGCTGGTCCGCCAGGAGCTGGCGCACCGCGCGGCGGCCGGGCGCCGCGGCGCGGGCGGGCGGCGCGCCGCGGGGCGGCCCGCCCCGCCGCGCGCCGCCGCCCCCCGGGGGGGGGGGGGGGGGGGGGGGGCCGCGACGAACGTCTGCGTGGCGAAGCGCTCCTCGTGCTCGAAGGCGCGCATGGCCGCCTTCTGCCCGGCGGCGTCA
>NZ_JALKFX010000065.1 GCF_023243045.1 Frankia sp. AgB32 | reverse complement strand
CCCCCCCGCGGGGCCCCCCCGCCCGCGGGGGGGGGGGGGCCCCCGCGGGGGGGGGGGCCCCGGGGTCGGTGAACGGCAGCGCGAAGGCTGTCGCCGCCTCCCGGGCGATGCCGCGCACGGACAGCGCGTAGCCCCGATCGGGGGTGACGGCGATGTCGAGTACCTCGTCGGCGAGGTCGAGGAGCTCGGCGACCTCCGCGCCGATCGGAGTCCCCGGCGCCAGCACGAGGATGCCGTCGTGGTCCTCGCCGATACCGAGCTCGCTGGCCGAGCAGATCATCCCGTCGCTGAGATGGCCATAGGTCTTGCGCGCGGTGATGGTGAACCCGCCGGGCAGCACGGCGCCCGGCAGAGCGACGGCCACCCGGTCACCGACGGCGAAGTTGTGCGCCCCGCAGACGATCCCGCGCACGCCGTCCTCGGCGCCCGCCGCTCCGTCATCGCCTTCGGCGACGCGGACCTGGCACCAGCGGACGGCCTTCTTCTTCGTTTCGACGAGCTCGAAGCCCAGGACCTCGCCGACGACGACCCCGGCGAGGTCGGAACCGACGGTGCGCACGCCCTCGACCTCGAAACCGGCGCGGATGAGCGCGTCGGCGACCGCGCGAGCCGGCGGCAGGCCTTCGACGTACTCCCGCAACCAGGACATCACGATCAGCATGGGTCAGCCCTCGATTCCGAACGGGAGGCCGAAACGGACGTCCCCTTCGACGAAGTTGCGGATCTCCCGGACGCCGTGGCGGAACATCGCCGCCCGTTCGAGGCCCATTCCGAAGGCGAAACCGCTGTAACGGGTCGGGTCGACCCCGGCGGCGCGCAGCACGTTCGGGTCGACCATGCCGCAGCCGCCGATCTCGATCCAGCCCTCGTCCGAGCAGACCCGGCAGGGCTGGCCGGCCGCCTCGCCCCGGCAGGCGAAGCACTGCACGTCCAACTCCGCGCTCGGTTCGGTGAACGGGAAGAACGACGGGCGCAGCCGCGTCGACAGACCCGAGCCGAACAACGCCTCGGCGAACACCGACAGCGTGCCGCGCAGGTCCGCCATGGTGATGCCCTTGTCGACGGCGAGTCCCTCGAGCTGGCCGAACACCGGCGAGTGGGTCGCGTCGATCGTGTCGTTGCGATAGGTCCGCCCGGGGGCGACCACGTAGACGGGCAGCGGCCGGGACAGCAGCGAGCGGATCTGCACCGGGGAGGTGTGGGTGCGCAGCAGTCGCCCGGAGCCCGCGGGCTCGACGTAGAGCGTGTCGTGTTCGCTGCGGGCGGGATGATCCGGAGGCATGTTCAGGGCCTCGAAGTTGAACCAGTCGTGCTCGACCTCGGGACCCTCCGCGACCTCGTAGCCCATGGCGACGAAGACGTCGACGATCCGGTCGGTCAGGGCGGTCAGCGGATGGCGGGCACCACGGGGGCGGCGGGTCACCGGCAGGGTGACATCGACGACCTCGTCGCGCAGCACGCGGGCGTCGCGGTCGGCGGTCAGCTCCACCAGGCGCGCGTCGAAGGCGGCCTGGACCTCGGCGCGGGCGGCGTTGTGCCGGCGGCCGGCGTCGGCGCGTTCCTCGCGGGCCAGGGCGCCGAGATCACGGCGTGCGCGCACCAGCGGGGCGGCGTCGCCCTGCACGTGAGCGGTGCGGACGGCGGCCAGGGCGTCGAGGTCCGCGGCGGCGCTGATCGACTCCCGGGCTGCCGCGACGGCCGCGGCGAGCTGGTCGGGATCGAGGCTAGCGACCCGGGACGGATCGACGGTCTCTCCAGGGGCGGGCACGGGCACATCCTCGTCATCGGGTCACGGGGCGGATGCCGCCCGGGGCGCAATGACAGCCGGCCCGGGCGACGGAGAACACGGCGCGGCATTCGGGCACCGCGCGGCACCGAGTGCCGCCGCGGACCAGGCCGAAGCCGCCCGGGGCGCCCACCAGCGGGTCGTGACGTTCGGCCTCAGCCAAACACCGGACCGCCGGCGGGCACGAAAAATCGGAACTCGGCGCCGCCGCCCGCGGCCCGACCGACGGAGATCGTGCCGCCGTGCGCCTCGATCAGCGCCTTGGCGATATACAGGCCCAGACCGGTGCCGTTGCCCCGGCTGGCGCCGCGCCAGAACTTGGTGAACACGCGGGCGGCGTTCGATGCGGACACGCCTTCGCCCTCGTCGGCCACGCTCACCTCCGTGCCGGTGTCCTCGCCTCGCAACGACACCGTCACAGTACCCGCTCCGTGGCGCAGGGCGTTGTCGACGAGGTTGTGCAGCACCTGCTCCATCTTGTCCTGGTCGACCCACATCTCCGGCAGCTCGCCCTCCTGCCGGACGAGGAACCGGTCGGGGCCCGCCGCGCCGGAGGCGATCTTGCCGTCGACCACCGCGCGCACCCGGCTCGGCAGATCGACGATCTGCTTGCGGACCTGGATGCGCCCGGAGTCGATGCGGGAGACGTCCAGCACCTCGGCGAGCAGCCGGGTCACCCGGTCCGCGTCGGTGTTGACCGTGTTGAGCATCAGCTTCTTCTGCTCGTCGGTGAACCGGTCCCACTTGGCCAGCAGGGTTGCCGTGAAACCCTTCACGCTGGTCAGCGGCGAACGCAGCTCGTGGGCGACGGTGGCGACGAGGTCGGCCCGGTTGCGTTCGAGTCGCTCGCGGCTCGAGGTGTCCCGCAGCGACAGGGACACTCGGGCGAGGCGCCCGGCAACCCGGGTGAACCGCGCGGTCACGTGGAAGTCGTGGTCCTGGTCCGGGCCGGCATAGGTCAGCCGGCGCTCGGGCTGCCCGACGACGCTGGGCAGGTCCCGGCTCTGCGCGGAGCACTCCCACCAGTCGTTGCCCCGTTCGTCGAGCAGGGGCAGCACCTCGTTGAGGTGCCGGCCGACCGCGGCGGGTGCCTGCATGCCGACCAGGCGGGCGGCCGCCCGGTTGAACACCTCGACGGTGCCGGCGGCGTCGGTCACGACCACGGCGTCGGGCAGCAGGTCGAACGCGGCCGCGGGCAGTGGCCCGTCGAGCGCGGCCGATCCGGCGGTCTCCGCGCCGTCGAGCGTGCCGCGGTCCTGCGCTGGCTCGTCGTCAGCAGTCATGGCCTCGCCTGATGCCGATTGCGCGATGGTGGGCAGGCTGGTCGCCGCGGCGACGGTCGGCGCCTGCTCGGATGTCGATGCGACGGTGTTCACCACCGCCGACCACCTCCTCCGGTGCCGTCAGTACCGGACCTACCCGTTCTCTGCGCCCGCGCCGACGCGTACAGGCACAGGGCGGACGCAACCGCAAGATTCAGGGACTCGGCCTGACCGCACACCGGCACCCGGATCGCCGTGTCCGCGGCGGCCAGTCCGGCGGGGTCGAGCCCGTGCGCCTCGTTGCCGAACAACCACGCGGTCGGCCCGGCGAGTTCGCCTGCGGTGACCGCGTCGTCCAGGTCACGGGGCGCGGTCCCGGCGGTGGCCACGATCTGGCAGCCGCGAGCCCGCAGGCCCGCCACCGTGTCGGCGAGGCGACCCTCGACGATCACCGGGAGGTGGAAGTGGCTGCCCGCGGACGAGCGCACGCACTTGCCGCCGAACGGGTCGACGCCGACGCCGGTGAACACGACGGCGTCGGCACCGGCGGCGTCCGCGCTGCGGATCACCGTGCCAGCGTTGCCCGGGTCGCTCGCGCCCACGCACACCGCCACCAGCCGAGGCGAAGCCAGCTCGGCGACGCGGTGATCGGGCAGCGCCGCGACGCCGACGAGCCCCTGCGGCGTGATCGTCTCGGACAGCCCGGCGGCCGCCTCGTCGGTGACCAGTCGGACCGGCACCGCCGCGGCCCGCAGCAGCTCCTCGTGGCGGGCGGCCGCCGAGACACCCACGAACAGCTCGACCAGCGCGCCGGCGGCGAGCGCCGCGCCGACCGCCTGCGCGCCCTCGACCAGGAAACTGCCCTGCTCGCGCCGCTGCGCCGGCCGCTTGAGCCGGCGCGCGGCGCTGACCCGGGCCGATCGCGGCCCGGCCGCCCCCGACACGGGGACGGGCGGGCGCACGCTCGTCGGACCGGACGCGGGCGGCCCCGACTCCGACGCCCGCGACGAAGGCGGGTTCGAACGGACGGCGGGCACAGCCGGGCCTCGCGACAAACTCAGGCCGCGCTCGGCTCCGGCGCCGGCGCCGCGGCCAGGCCCGCGCGGGCCACCTCGACGAGCGCGGCGAACGCGGCCGCGTCGTTGACCGCGAGGTCGGCGAGGATCTTGCGGTCAACCTCGACGCCGGACAGCCGCAGCCCCTGCACGAAGCGGTTGTAGGTCATGCCGTTCGCGCGCGCCGCGGCGTTGATGCGGGTGATCCACAGCTGCCGGAAGTCGCCCTTGCGCGCGCGACGGTCCCGGTAGGAGTAGGTCATCGAGTGGAGCATCTGCTCCTTGGCCTTGCGGTACAGCCGGGAGCGCTGACCCCGGTAACCGCTGGCCTGCTCGAGGACCGTACGGCGCTTCTTCTGGGCGTTGACTGCCCGCTTCACGCGTGCCATGAGGGCACCTGTCTCCTTAGTTCGTGTGCGTCCTGCCGGCCGGGCGGAGATCCATCCGCTCCTGGCGCGCGCCGATCAGGCCCTGGGTCGGCCCGGTTCTGCGTCGGCGCTTGTCGGCCGGCGCCGTCAGCGGTGCGCTCAGCTGGAGAGAAGGCGCTTGATCCGGCGGTCGTCCGCCTTCGTCAGCGGCACCTCGCCGTCCAGTCGCCGGGTGCGGCGGCTGGACTTGTGCTCGAGCAGGTGGTTGCGGTTGGCGCGGCGGCGCATCACCTTGCCGGTACCGGTGAGCCAGAACCGCTTGCTCGCGCCGCTGTGGGACTTCTGTTTGGGCATGTCGACATCCGGGGGGGGGGGGGGGGGGCCCCCCGCGGGGCGCGGGGGGCCGGGCCCGGGGGGCGGCCCCCCGCGGCCCGCCGCCGTTGATCAGACGTGGCCAGCCGGTTCGGGCAGACGCTGCGGCTTGGTGCTGGAGCCCTTGTGCGGGGCCATCACCATCGTCATGTTTCGGCCGTCCTGCTTGGGCTGGGCCTCGACATAACCGAGTTCGGCGACATCGGCGGACAGCCGCTGCAACAGGCGGATACCGAGCTCCGGTCGGGACTGCTCCCGGCCCCGGAACATGATGGTGATCTTCACCTTGTCACCGGCCCGCAGGAACCGCACGACGTGACCCTTCTTGGTCTCGTAGTCGTGCGGGTCGATCTTCGGCCGCAGCTTCATTTCCTTGATGACGGTCTGGACCTGGTTCTTCCGAGCTTCCCGACGCTTCTGGTCGGACTCGTACTTGAACTTTCCAAAGTCCATCAGCTTGCAGACCGGGGGACGAGCGGTCGGCGCGACCTCCACGAGGTCGAGGTCGGCCTCCTGCGCCATGCGCATGGCCTCACCGATCGCGACGATGCCGATCTGCTCGCCTTCCGCGCCCACGAGGCGAACCTCGGGAACGCGAATCCGGTCGTTGATGCGTGACTCTGTGCTGATGTGTTCCTCCGTTGCTCGACGCGCGGGCATGACCTCACCGCAGCGGAGCACCGAGCCTGGCCATACCAGGCTCCCGGCCGACAGCCGTGGGAACGGCTCGGCCGACCGGCGACCCGGCCACCGCGTCCGTGGCCCAGACTCGGGCCGACCGGCGCTGTGATGTCCCGTGACGGCGACACCTGCGGCAGCTTCGGGTGGAGGGCGAACCCCCGCTTGGTCCTGCCGGACAGGCTCCGTGCCCCCGCCAGGGCCGTCGTGATGACGGCACCGTCGGATGGGTGGGAACCAACCGGCATTCGGTCTGGCCCAAGAGTAGCACCCGACCGCCGCGGGCGACGATCACATTCCCGGCCAGCCGCCCCAACGAGCGCACGTCGACCCTGCCAGCGGGTGTCCGCAGTGGCCGGACGGCCCGCCAGCACGCCGCCTACCCCCAGCGCCGCCCCGATCGCAGTCCGCGGCCAAGCTGGCGACGAACCGACCGCACCTGCCCGGGTTCCACCACGATGACCGCGACCGACCCGGGCGACTCGCCACCCGGCAGGCCACCGCGCCCCGGGCGGCCCTCGCGGAGCGCGGGGCCGTCGTCATCCGCCGCCGCCGTGGCAAGCATCGGGGACAGCCGACGCGCGGCTGCCTCCCCCATCGCCGGGTCCGCGTGGCGCCCACGGGGCACGATCACGAGAACCGGTCGCGGCGCGGCCGCGGCGGAGGTCACGATCTCCGCCGGCCACGCCCGCACCCGCTCGGGGATGTCCCGGAGCACCGCGCGCACCCTGGCCCGATCCAACGGTCCACCGGAGTTCGCCACCGGACGAAGCTCCGTGAGGCCCGCCTCCCCCGCCGCCCCACCCCGGTCCGACACGGCGCCTTCGATCAAACCGGCGCCTTCGATCAAACCGGCGCCATGTGCCACACCGGCGCCATGTGCCACACCGGCGGCATCGGCGGGCGCCGCCGGGCTGTTCTGACCGGCCACCGACGGGAGATCGATGGTGGCCGAATGCGGGCCGGCAACGTCGATCACCACCGTGCCGAGCCCCTGCCTGACCGCCTCCGCGCAGGCGTCCGGCGCCGCGACGGGCACCGGACGGGCAGCGGGCCGCCAGGCGGCGAGGGTCGCGACGCTGGAGAAGACCGGCAGTGCGGTGGCACCCGACTCCGCCCGCAGGGTGACCAGCGCCATCTCACTGGTCCTGTCCGCGCCGGTGACCGCGTCGGCCGCAGTCAGCCGGGCCTCGACGCCGACGAAGACCCGGGCACCACGCAGCGCTGCGGCGAGCTCGCCCGGGTCGATCCGACCGCCGTCGCCGCCGGCGGCGAGCACCCGGGCGAGAGTCTCGTCGGCCGCCCCACTGTCACCCTGACCGGCCGGAGCCACCAGATGGCGTGCCATTCGCCGCAGCCTAGCCGAGTTCGTCCCGGCGCCGGACCGGTCGGGCCCGAAGGCGCGCCCCAGGGTGATCAGGGGCTGAGTCCGGCCCGGCCCGCGGCGGGTTCGCGCGGGCGCGGGGAGGCCGGGCCCGCGGTCAGGCGCGGGGCCAGGCCAGTGCCCTGGCGGAGTGGTCGGCGGCCGGCAGGGCGGGGCGGGCCAGCGCCATCGCCGGCTGGCTGCCGGGCAGCGGAGCGGTGGCGACCGCGCCGGCGAGACGTTGGAAGGCGAACCGGGTTCGTCGGCGCAGCCGGAACCAGTTGATCGGCCGGCCGTCGGCAAGTGCCGCGTCGAAGGGCACCAGCACAGTGATGTACGCCCGATCCTCCAGATGGTCCAGGCGCATCCGGGCGGTACGGCCCAGCCGGGACGGATAGGTCTCCATGACTGCGACGATGACCGTGGCGGCGAGGTCCCCGCGGCCGGCGGCGGCGAGCGCGGTCAGGGCGTCGTCCGCGCCGGCGATCTCCGTCTCCCCCGCGCGGACGGTGAGCACGAGCAGATCGGCCCGGGCGAGCAGGGTCGCCGGAATCGGCTGGCTCCAGCCTGGCGGCGCATCCGCGATGACCACCGGATACCAGTGCCCGAGCATGTCGAGCGCCCAGGCCAGTTCTTCGGGCTGCAGGCCGGGGCCGACGAGATCGCGCATTCCGGCGAGCACCTCGAACCCACCCGTCCCGTCCGATGCCAGGTAACGGCGGACCTCCTCCAGCGACGAGACGGGCGGCCGGGCACCGGCCAGCTCCCGCAGGCCCGCGCCCGGCGGGATCAGCCCGACCCGGTGCGCGAGCAGGCCGCACTGGTCGGGCGAGGCGTCCACGGCGATCACCCGGTGGCCGTGGTGCGCGGCCATCGCGAGGCCGAGCCCGGCAGCGGCTGTCGTGCGGCCACCACCGCCACCGAACCCGCCGACCAGAACCCGCCGGCCGCCGGCCCGGGAACGCAGGAAGGCCGGCCCGTCGGAATCCGTCGGGGCCGCTTGGGTGGCGTCGAGCTGCCGGCCGCCGACGGAGGCCCCGCGTCGGATGGGCATGGAGGCGCCGAGGAGGCGTTCGGAGAGCGGTCCCCGCCGCCGTGCCAGCAGGTTCGGCGTCGGCTGCAGGTCGGCGCCGGTCACGACAGGCGCCACCCAGGATCCCGCCGGCCCGGAGCCGTCGCCACCGTCCGCGGCGTCGAACGCCGCGGGCTGTGCGGGCTGTGCGGGCTGGACGGGCTGGACGGGCTGGACGGCTCCCTCGACCGGCCCGGCGAGTTCCGGGACGGCCGCCGGGTAGGGGCTGCGGGCGACGTCGAACCGGCTCGGCTCCGCCGGCGGGACGGCGACCTGATCGGCAGCCGCCGTCGCGCCCGGCCCGGGGCCGGCATCGAGGCCGAGCGGCTGTCCGGGTGCCGGCCAGTCCTGGCGCACCGGCGCCGGAAACGGCAGCGGCGGCAGTTCGCTGCCGGGCGTGGACCCCACCACGGGCGGGTTGGCGAGCCACCCGCGATCAGGACCGACGGGATCTCCGGGCTGACGGGACCACTCGAAGGCGGCCGCCGCGCCCTCAGCCGGGCCGCTCGGCTGATAGGCCGGCAACGCCGGGCGCGGCTCGACGCGCGGGGTGGCGGTCACGTCCGGGTAGGGCAGCGGCGCCGCGCCGGAGTCCGGCGCTCCGGACAGCACGGGACCGCCGAGCCACGGCGGCGCGGCGAACCCGGCGCCGTCCGGCCCACCGGGATGATCGCCCGTCGCCGGCCGCTGCGCGCCGGCGACGCCGACGTCCTCTCCTGAACCGTCGCCGGCCTGTGCCGGCCCGGACCAGGTCGGCCCGGACCAGGTCGGCCCGCCCGGTGCGGTCGGATGCTGCCCCGCGGCCGGGACGAGCACGGTCATGCGGCCCCAGTCCTCCCCGGGCGGCGGGACGCTGGGCGGGGGCGGGGCACTCGGCGGGGGAGCACTCGGCGGCGCCGGCAGCGGCGGGCCGAAGCCCACGGCGTAGGGGGCGCTCGGCAGGTGGGCGCGCTCCTCGTCCGCGCCGCGGGGCCACGGATCCTGGTCGGCGACGCCGGGGCCGACCGGCAGACCCACGGCCCTGGGCAACAGCACACCACCGGGTGGGAGGGACGGCCCGGAACCGGTCTCGACCGGCGCCCGCGGCGGGGCCGGCCGCTCGGCCGGCCGGGACGCGGCCTCGGCCCGCTCGGCGGCCGGCGGCAGCACCAGGCGCCCGGCGCCCGGCGGGTCGGATCCCGCCGCGGCGGGCGCGGGGCGGGGCACGGCGGCCAGATCGGGCGTCCACCCGGCCGCTGGCGCCGACGTGGGCGCCTCGGCGGGTGACCACGCGGGCGGCACCAGCGCGGCCGGCGGATCACCCGGCCCGGGTCTGTCCCGCGCCGGCAGCGGACTGGCTGGCGGCACCGTCATACCTGGCGGCACCGTCATACCCGGCGGCACCGTCACACCCGGCGGAACCGTCACACCAGGCGGAACCGTCACACCAGGCGGAACCGTCGGCCCCGGAGGCGGCGTCGCGGCCGGGGGGACCGGGTCGGGGCGGGCGGCGGTGTGCGCCGTGGCGGCGGGTCTGTCGCCGTAGGCGTTGTCCGGGTGGCTCGCAGCGGTGTCGGGGCGCGGGGCCGCCGGCCGTGGCCGCGCGGAGCGGCGGGAAACCAGCGCGTTGCGGGGCGACTGGGTGTCGGTCAGGCGCAGGCCGAGCAGGGAGACCGGCCGGGCGTCGCCACCACCCTGGCCGGACGCCTCGGCCGACCGGTCACCGGTAGCGCGGTCATCGGGCTCGTCGCCGGACGGATCGTCGAGCTGGGGGCGCTCGCCGCCGTGACCTCCATGGCCTGCCATCCGCGCCACCTCACCCTCGCCTCTGGACCGACTCCGCGCGCCGACGCCGCAGAGCGAGGCAGCCGCCACGTAGTGGCATCACCGTCTCGCGTCCCCACCGCCACGACAAGGTTCGCACGGTGATCCAGACAGCCGAAAACGGGCCCAGGAGCAGCGAACACACCATCGGCACACCCGATCCACTCCGAATCGCCATGCGATGGCAACACCATACCGAGGCAATGTCACCAGGACGGATCGGCCTCGCACCGTACGTGTGACGTGAGATGCGGACGGCCACCGACCCGGCGGGGTGCGGTGGCCGTCCGGCACCGGGGACCCGCCCCGGCCGGCGGGAGTCAGCCGGCGGGAGTCAGCCGGCGAGCTCCAGCTCGCGCAGCACGGCGGCGGTGTCGAGCGCGGCGAGCATCGCCTCGCGGCCCTTGTCCTCGCTGGACTCCGCCAGCCCGGCACGGTCCCGGGCCTGCTCGACGTTGTCGCAGGTCAGCACGCCGAAGCCGATCGGGACCTTCGCGTCGAGGGTGACCCGGGCGAGGCCGGCGGTGACGAACTGGCAGACGTAGTCGAAATGCGGCGTTCCGCCACGGATGACGACGCCGAGCGCGACGACGGCGTCGTGCCGCTCGGCCAGGGCGGCGGCGACGATCGGCAGCTCGACCGCGCCGGAGACGCGCACGACGGTCGGCGCGCCGGCGATCCCGGCATCCCTCGCCGCCCGCAGCGCACCGGCCAGCAGCGCGTCGGTGATCTCGGCGTGCCAGCGGGTGACGACCACGGCGAGGCGAACCCCGGCGGCCGACGGAAGGACCTCCGCCGGAGCTCCGAGCCCGCTCACAGGACGTCGCCGTCGGCGAGCCCACCGCCGGCGAGACCGGCGCCGCCGGTCACCGCGGCACAGCCGGAGGCGGCGGGCATCCGCGGCGCGGTCGGCGTCCAGCGCCCGGCGGACGCCTCGTCCTCGCCGACCGCGCGGGGCAGGCCGGGCAGCACGTGGCCCATCCGGTCCCGCTTGGTCGTCAGGTAGCGCAGGTTCTCCGGCGTGTGGTTGACCGGCATGGCGATGAGTTCGACGATGCGCAGGCCGTAGCCCTCGAGGCCGGCCCGCTTCGTCGGGTTGTTGGACAGCAGCCGGATGCCGCGCACGCCGAGGTCGACGAGGATCTGCGCGCCCGTGCCGTAGTCGCGGGCGTCGGCGGGCAGGCCGAGGGCGAGGTTCGCGTCGACCGTGTCGTGCCCGGCGTCCTGCAGCTGGTAGGCCCGCAGCTTGTGCATGAGGCCGATGCCGCGACCCTCGTGGCCGCGCATGTAGAGCACGACGCCGCGGCCCTCGGCGGCGACCATGCGCAGGGCGGCGTCGAGCTGCGTGCCGCAGTCGCAGCGCCGCGAACCGAAGACGTCGCCGGTGAGGCATTCGCTGTGCACCCGGGCGAGGACGTCCTCGCCGTCGCCGAGGTCGCCGCGGATGAGCGCGATGTGCTCGATGCCGTCGATCGTGTTGCGGAACCCGACCGCTCGGAACGGGCCGTAACGGGTCGGAATCGACGCCTCGGCGACCCGGACGATCTGCATCTCGGTGCGGCGCCGGTAGGCGATGAGGTCGGCGATGGAGATCAGCGGCAGGTCGTGGTCGCGGGCGAAGGCGGCGAGCTGCGGCAGGCGCGCCATCGTCCCGTCGTCGTTGACGATCTCGCAGATGGCACCGGCCGGGTTCAGCCCGGCGAGCCGGGCCAGGTCGACGGCCGCCTCGGTGTGGCCGGGCCGGCGCAGGACGCCGCCCTCCTTGGCCCGCAGCGGGAAGATGTGGCCGGGGCGGCGCAGATCGGCGGGGGTGGTCGCCGGGTCGGCGAGCAGCCGGATCGTGCGGGCCCGGTCGGCGGCGGAGATGCCGGTGGTCACGCCGTCGCGGGCGTCGACGGTGACGGTGAACGCCGTGCCCATCCGCTCGGTGTTGCGGGGCACCATCTGCTCGAGTTCGAGCCGGTCGGTGTCCGCGGGGTCGAGCGGAACGCAGATCACGCCGGAGGTGTAGCGGGTCATGAAGGCGACGAGCTCGGGGGTGGCGGCCTCGGCGGCGAAGATCAGGTCGCCCTCGTTCTCCCGGTCGGCGTCGTCGACGACGACGAGGGCCTGCCCGGCGGCGAAGGCGGCGAGCGCGTCCTCGATCGTCGCGAAGCTCACCTCGGACTCATCGATCTCGTCGGTCGGCGCGACCCGGGTCCGCGCGTCGGACGGGTACGCCGCGGGCGGGGGGACGGAGTTCGTCAGGGGGACCGAATTCGTCAGGGGGACGTCGGACGTCGCGGGAGTGCCGGCCGCGGATGTGGTCATCGCTGGTGTCCGTTCGGGTCGGTGGCGCCGGCCTGCAGCTTCTCGACGTACTTGGCCAGCACGTCGACCTCGATGTTGAGCTGGGAACCGGGGGCGCGGCGGCCGAGCGTGGTGTGCTCGAGGGTGGTGGGGATGAGGCTGACGGTGAACGTCGCCGGCGAGTCGCCGCCGGCCGGGACAACCTCGACGACGGTGAGGCTCACCCCGTCGACCGTGACCGAGCCCTTCTCGACGAGGTAACGGTCGAGCCCGGCGGGCAGGGCGATGCGGACGACCTCCCAGTGCGGGGCCACCTGCCGGTCGACGACCGTGCCGATGCCGTCGACGTGTCCCTGCACGAGGTGGCCGCCGAGCCGGTCGGCCAGCCGGACGGGCCGTTCCAGGTTCACCGGGTCGCCAGGGGTGAGCGCACCGAGCGCGGAACGGACCAGGGTTTCCCGCATCACGTCAGCGGTGAACGCCGTGGGGCCCGCGGTCATGCCGGCTGGACCGGCCCGGCTCGCGGATTCGTCGATGGCGCTCTCGTCCCGCGACAGGCTGGTCACGGTGAGACACACGCCGTTGACGGCGATGGAGGCGCCGTGGACCGCGTCAGCCAGAACGGTCTGACAGCCGATGGTGAGTGCCGCCGACTCCGACCGCGCATCCACAGCGGTGACGACGCCGAGCTCTTCAACGATGCCGGTGAACATCCGACCCGCGCCCTTCGTGCCGGGCACCGCTCCCCCGGTCGCGACGGGCATCCACGCGGGACCTGCCGGCAGGCGAACGCCGACCTGCGCCCTCGGACGGCATGCGACCACCCGCGAGCACCCGGGCCCGCGCGCGTCCTCCCATCCGGACTTTCACCGTCGGTCCCGGAATTCCACCGGGTCAACCGTCCCCCCAGTGGCTGGGAACGGGTCGCGGACTGTCACCGCCGGCTCGGAGTTTCACCGACCCCGGAGCGCGCGTGCTGCTGGTGTTACTCCGCCAAGTGTGACATACGAAGCGGCAGTACGCCCCACCCACAAACGGTGACCGACGTCATCTCTCGCCGCGCGTGGGAACAGCGCGGCGAGAGATGACCGTCCTGGTCAGCCGACCGGCCCGCCCGTCGGCGCGGCGAGCCGCGGGGCGGCGCGCAGCGCCTGCGCGCGCAGCTTCTCGACGGCCTCGCCGGGATCGTCCGCGCCGAAGACCGCCGTGCCCGCGACGAACACGTCCACCCCGGCGGCGGCGGCCTGTTCGATCGTGTTCTCGTTCACCCCGCCGTCGATCTGCAGCCACAGGTCGAGGCCGCGCGCGTCGATCAGGCGGCGGGCCGCGGTGATCTTCGGTAGCACCTCGGTCATGAACTTCTGGCCGCCGAAGCCCGGCTCGATCGTCATGAGCAGCAGCAGGTCGAAGCGGTGCAGGTCGTCAAGGTAGTGCTCGACGGGCGTGTTCGGTTTGACCGCGAGTCCGGTCCGGGCGCCGGCCGCGCGGATCGCCGCCGCCGTCCGGGGCAGGTCCGAGACCGCCTCGGCGTGGATGGTGACGTTCGCCGCGCCGCGCTCCGCATAGTCGGCGGCCCAGCGGTCCGGGTCGGCGATCATGAGATGGCAGTCGAGCGGGGTCGGCGTCACCGCTCGCAGCGCGGTCACCACATCCGGAGAGAACGCCAGGTTCGGGACGAAGTGGTAGTCCATCACGTCGACGTGCAGCCAGTCGGCCCGGCCCTCGACGGCGACGGCCGCGTCCGCGATGCGGCCAAAGTCGGCCGCGAGCATGCTGGGGTAGATCTGTGCGGTTGCCACCCGGCGAGAGTACCGACCCGGACCGGGACGACCGGTGGGTCCGTCACCTCCGCGCGGGCGGGCCCGCGGCCCGCGGCGGTGACGGCCGGCGAGGTCAGTCCGCGCAGCGGCGCAGCAGCGCCAGGAACATCGCGTCGGTTCCGTGGCGGTGCGGCCAGAGCTGCGCGAACGGCCCGGCCCCGAGGCCGTCGACGGTGGGCAGCGCACGAGTGGCGTCGAGCACGGAGACGTCCGGACGCTGGCCGGCCACCCGCCGGACCACCTCCGTGGTCTCCGCGGGATGCGGCGAGCAGGTCGCGTAGGCCACCACCCCGCCGGGACGGACGAGGTCGAGCGCGGCGACGAGCAGAGCGCTCTGCAACGGCACCAGAGCGGCCAGGTCGCCGGGGGTACGCCGCCAGCGGGCCTCCGGGCGCCGGCGCAGCGCGCCGAGCCCGGTGCACGGGGCGTCGACCAGCCCCCGGGCGGCGCCGCCGGGCGCCAGCGGGGCGGCGCGGCCGTCCCCGCGAGCGACCCAGGCCCGCGGCGCACCCCGCAGGGACCGCGCGACGAGGTTCGCCCGGGCCGCCCGCGGCTCGATCGCCAGCAGCGACCCGGTGGCGCCGGGCCCGGCCAGCAGGCCCGCCAGCATCGCCGCCTTGCCGCCCGGGCCGGCGCACAGATCGACGGTCAACCCACGGTCCGGGCCTACCGTCGCGGTGTCCGCCAGGGCGAGCGCGACCAGTTGGCTGCCCTCGTCCTGCACCGCGGCCGCCCCGGAGACGACCGAGGGCAGCCGCGCGGGATCGCCCCCGTCGAGGCGCACCGCGTACGGCGAGTACGGTCCCGGCCGGGCGGTGAGCCCGGCCTGCTCGGCCTCGGCGAGCAGCGACGCGCGGTCCAGCCGGCCGGGCCGGGCGACGACGTGCACCGCCGGCCGGTCGTCGTCGGCGGCGAGCGCGGCCCGGGCCTCGTCGACGTCGTCGCCGAGGGCCTCCACGACGGCCTGCACGATCCAGCGTGGGTGGGCGGTGACCACCGCGAGATGGCCGATGGGATCAGCCGTGAACGGCGGCGCGCCGAGCAGCGCGGCCAGGTCGCCGCCGGTCTCGGCGATGCGGGCGGCGACGCGGCGCAGCACCGCGTTGGCGAAACGGACCGGGCGTTCTCCGCTGGTGGCGCGGACGAGGTCCACCGTGCTGTCCACCGCGGCGCGCGCCGGCACCCGGGTGCGCAGCAGCTGGTAGGCGCCCAGCCGCAGCGCGTCACGCACCGGTGGGTCGATCTCGGCGACGGGCCGGTTGGTCGCCGTGTCGAGCACGCCGTCGAGGGTGCCCTGGGAGCGCAGCGCGCCGTAGGCGAGCTCGGTGACGAATCCGCGGTCCCGCACCGACAGGCCGCTGTTGGCGAGCAGGTTCGGCAGCAGCAGGTTCGCGTAGGCGCCGCGTTCGTCGACCGCCCGCAGCACCTCCCAGGCCAGCCGGCGCGGCCGGTCGACCCGCGCGGGCGGGCGGGCCCCGCGCGTGCCCCCCGGGGCCCCGGCGGGACTCACGCCGATCCCCCGCCGTCCGCGCTGACGCTGACGCCGGCGCCCCCGCCGGCCCCGGCCGCGCGGGGGCGGGCGCGGCGCCCCCGCGCCGCGCCCCCCCGCCCCCCCCCCCGGGGGTCGGCGGCGCGCATCGGGCCCTTGCCCTCCGGGCGGACCTCGTCGAGCAGGACGGGCGTCGTCCCCGTGCCCACCGCGACGGTGCCGTCGGCGAGCACCGCCAGGCGGCCGGCGGCAAGCCCGCCGGTGGGCAGGCCGGCGGCCGCGGGCAGGTCCGTGCGCACCGGGCCGATCTTGAGCCGGCGGCCGCGGAACTCCGTCCACGCGCCGGGCGCCGGGGTGGCCGCCCGAGCCAACCGGTCCACGGCCACCGCCGGCAGGCTCCAGTCGATCAGAACGTCCTCGACGGTCAGTTTCGGCGCGAACGACACGCCCTCGGCGGGCTGGGGCACTCCCTGGACGGTGCCGTCGGCCAGGCCGTCCATGACCGCGACGAGCAGCTTCGAGCCGGACACCGCGAGGCGGTCGAGCAGGTCGCCGGAGGTGTCCGTCGACCTGACCCGCTCGGTGACGACGCCGTAGACGGGGCCGGAGTCCATCGCCGGTTCGATCTGGAACACGCTGGCGCCGGTGAGATCGTCACCGGCGAGCAGGGTGCGCTGCACCGGCGCGGCGCCGCGGAAGGCCGGCAGCAGCGAGAAGTGCAGATTGACCCAGCCGAGTCGGGGAATCGCCAGTGCCTCGGGGGGCAGCAGCGCGCCGTAGGCGACGACCGGGCAGCAGTCGGGCGCGAGCTCGGTCAGCGCCGCGAGGAACTCGGGCTCGCGGGGACGCTGCGGGCTCAGCACCGGGATGCCGGCTTCGTCGGCGAGCACGTGCACCGGCGGCGGGGTGACCTTGCGGCCCCGGCCGGCGGGCCGGTCAGGACGGGTCACGACCGCGACCACGTCGTGGTGCGGGCTATCGATCAATGCCCGCAGGCTGGGCAGGGCGACCGCCGGCGTGCCGGCGAAGACAAGACGCATTCACGAACACCGATCCGCCGCGGCGCCAATCGGCGGCGCGGCCCGTCTACGGGACGATCCAGGGGTACCCGGCCGTGGCCCGGGAGCGACCGCCCGCCGTCACCCTGGGTGGGGCCGCGGGTGGGCTGCGCGGGCTGGCCGCCGACCGACCGTATCGCGACCGCGCCCCGTCGCCGCGGACGACCGCTCCCCCGCACCACCAGTACCCACCCACGACCGCCACCCACCCACCCACCCACCCACCCACGACCGCCGCCCGCCCGGGGCTCCGCCCACGCCTGGTCGCGCGGCGACGCCTACCCGATGACGAGGGGGTCGAGCTGGACGCGCAGGCCGCTGGTGCTGTGCCGGGTGCCGAGGACGCCGCGGGCGGCGTGCAGCGCGGCGGCGAGCGCGCGGCCCTGGTCCCGGGGCACCCGGATCAGCAGCCGCTCGGGTTCGCCGTCGGCGCCCGGCGCGGGGCGCTGGGGCGCCGGCGGCAGCGGCACCGGGCCAAGCAGGTCCGCGCCGGCCGGCAGGCGGGCCGCGCCGATCAGCTCGGCCACGGCGGCGGCGGTGCCGTCCACCGCGGCCATTCTCGTCGCCGGCGGGAAACCGAGCTCGGTGCGCTCCCCGGACTCCCGCACGGTGAAGGTCACCGGATCCCAGCGGATCAGGGCCTGCACCGCCGGCAGGCCGGCATCCGCCGAGATGATCACCCGGCCGCCCCGCGGGCCGGGGCGGGCCAGCGCCGCCGCCGCCGCCCAGCGCCGCAGCGCCGTCTCCGCGGCCCGCAGATCGGGCCGGCCCAGCAGGGACCAGCCGTCGAGGAGCAGCACCGCGCCGTAGCCGCCCTCGGCCACCGGCTCGGCGCCGGGAGTGGAGATCACCAGTGCCGGTTCGGCCGGGACGGTCGCGAGCACCCCGTCCCGCCCGGAGGCCCGCACCGGCACCTCGGGGAACGCCCGGCCGAGCTCCTCGGCGGTGCGCCGGTCGCCCGTCACCGAGGCCCGCAGGCCGGTGGCCGAGCAGGACGGGCAGTGCCAGACCGCCGACCCGGTCGCCGGCGGCCGCCCCGGCGCGGACCGCGCCACGGGCTCACCGAGCGCGCCGGGTGCCGTGGCCACCGGGCGCCCGCACCACCGGCAGGACAGCGCGGCGGCGCCCGCCGGCCGGCCCAGCGGGCCCTGGCAACGTCGACAGCGGGCCGGGCGGCGGCACTCCGCGCAGGCCAGCGACGGCTGGTAGCCGCGCCGCGGCACCTGGATCAGCACGGGCGCGCCGGCCGCGAGGGCCTCCCGGGCCGTCCGCACGGCCAGCGAGGGCAGCCGCGCGGCCCGGGCGGCAGGGTCGCGGGCGTACTCGAGGTCGGACCCCGTCGCCTCCACCCGCGGGGCGAGTGCCCGCACCTCGGCCCGGGGCAGCGTCAGCGGGTGCGCCCACCCGGCCCGCACCAGGCCCTCGGCCTCCACCGTGGGGCAGAAGCCGCCGACGAGCAGGCCGGCGCCCTCCAACCCGGCCCGCAGCACGGCGACCCCGCGGGTGTGCGGGTAGGGGGCGAGCGGCTCGGCGTGCAGGTCGTCGCCGTCGTCCCAGACGACGAGCAGGCCGAGGCGGGCCACCGGGGCGAAGATCGCGGCCCGGGTGCCGACCACGACCCTGGCCTGGCCGCGGCTGACGGTGAGGAAGGCCCGGTACCGCGCGGCCGGACCGAGGTCGGCGCGCAGCGCGACGGTGGCCGCCCGGCCGACCGCCGCGACCAGTGCCGCCTCGACCCGGTCGACATCACGATGGTCGGGGACGACCACGACCGCGCCCCGCCCCGAGCGCACCGTGGCCGCCACCGCGGCGGCGATCATCGCCGGCCAGGCCGGCCCCGGCGGCGCCCACCACACCGCACGCGGCCGCTGGCCGTCCGCCAGCGCCGTGAGCATCGAGACGCCGGCCGGATACCGCGCCCACTCGCCGGGGGCCGCGGCGCCGGCGGCCGTGGTCGCGACACCGGGTCCCGCCGGACCCGTCGCGGACGGACTCGTCGCTCGCGGGGCCGTCACGGACGGACTGGTCACGGACGGGGCCGTCGTGGACGGACTTGTCGCGGGCGGGGCCGTCGCCTGCGGGGCTGCCTCGGTTCGGCCGTGGCGGGGCGGGACGGCGAGGCGCAGGACGTCGGCGAGCGTGCCGGCATAGCGATCGGCGACCGCGCGGGCGAGGCGGGCGATCGCCGGGGTGAGCACCACCTCGGCGGACACCGACCGCGCCAGCGGCGCCAGCCGGCCGTCGTGCGCCGAGGTCTCGACCCGGTCGAGAACGAAGCCGTCGACGAGGCGGCCGGCGAAGCGGACCCGCACCCGCGAGCCTGCCACGGCGGAGTCGGCCAGTTCCGCCGGGACGAGATAGTCGAACGGGCGGTCGAGGTGGGTGAGCGGGCTGTCGATCGCGACCCGGGCGACGGGCAGCGAGGCGGCCGGCGCCGGGGACGCCGGCGGGGCGGGGGCGGCCCCGCCCGGGGGGGGGGGGCCCCCCGGGGGGGGGGGGCTGGGCCGGTTTGGTGCCCG
>NZ_JALKFX010000064.1 GCF_023243045.1 Frankia sp. AgB32 | reverse complement strand
CCGCACCGGCGTGCACGAGCCGCTCGACTGGGCCGCGGAGCTGGGCCTCGTCGTTGTCGCCCCGGACTACCGGCTCGGGGGGGGGGGGGGGCCGCCGGCGGGCGCCGGCGCGCGCGCTGATGGTTCTCGCGGCGGCCCTGGTGCTGGTGGGTGTCGGCGCCCTGCCGCTGCCGGGACCGGACGGCGGACCGACCTCGGCCGGCCGGGCGATCGCGGCACCGGCGGCGGGAACCCGCACGCCGTGCTCCACGGACTCGCCGTGGGGCAGCTGCCCCCGGGCGACGGACAACGGCTACCAGTACCGGTATTCCCACGGAATGCTGGAACAGGTCCCCCTGGATACCGGCAGCGACGCCCGCACGCGGCCGGTGAACTGCGGACAGAACTGCCCGGACGACCCGGCCGATGTCTGTGACCTGCTCCAAGCCGTCGGGCCCGACCCGATGATGTCCGCCGCCGAGCGGGCGCAGTACGACGCGGCGACGGCCGGCTGCGTCAACACCCTGATCCCGGACGCGGCCCCGGCCGCGGTGCCGCTCGCCAACGTGCAGGCTCAGCTGGTCGACTACCTGCGCGAGAAACTCCTGCCCAAACCGTCCATCGTGATCGCCCCGTCGGGCCGCAGCCTCGCGAACCTCGCCACGATCCTCTACACGCCGGTTCCGGACTCGTTCACCTTCAACGTCGACCAGCCGGTCGTCGCCACGATCAGCGCGGTCCCGCACTACCACTGGGACTTCGGCGATGGTTCCGTCGGACCGGACGCGCCCGGCCGGCCGTATGACGCGGCGATCTCGCCCCGCGACCACCCCGACGCCTACGTCACGCACAGGTACGCCCGGCCGGGCCAGTTCCAGGTCGCCCTCACCGTCACCTGGGACGGCACGTTCATCCTGCCCGGCGTCGCGCAGGCGTTCCCGCTGGACGCGGTGAACCTCGCCGTCGCCCAGCCGCTCGTCGTCCAGGAGGCCGCGGGCGTCCTCGTCCACAACGACTAGACGGTGGCAGGCCCGTAGACAGTGGCACCGTAGACGGTGGCAGTCCCGCGGAGGGCCACCGCTGGCGGTCGCCGGCAGCGGCTCACCAGCAGCGGCTCACCGTCGGCTGAGCCTGCGCCGGCTCAGCCGCTGTGGGCGGGGCGGCCCGGCCAGGGCGCGTCGGTCGGGCGCAGGCTGGCGAATCCGTCGGCGCGGGAGCGCACCGTCGCCAGCAGGCCGATGACGGCCATGGCGTTGGTGATCTCACCGCGCAGCACCCTGGCGACGGCCTCGTCGAGGTCGACGCGGGCGACGCCCATGTCCGCCTCCTCGTGTTCCGCCACGTGCCGTTCGGCGACGGGCACGTCGCTCAGGCCGCGGGCCAGGAAGATCCGGTATGCCTCGTCCGTCATCCCGGGTGAGGACCACACGTCGACCAGCACGTCGAACCGCTCGGCGCGCAGCGCCGTCTCCTCGCCGAGCTCCCGCGCGGCGGCCGTGGAGGCCGGCTCCCCGGGGACGTCGAGGATGCCGGCGGGCAGCTCCCAGAGTGGGGCCCCGACGGGATGGCGGTACTGGTGCACCAGCACGACCTGCCCGGCGTCGTCGAGGGCGACGACACCGACGGCGCCGGGGTGCACGACGACGTCGCGTTGGGAGATGTCGCCGTCGGGCATGCTGACCAGGTCGCGGCGGACCGCGATGATCCGCCCCTGATAACCGAGCTGACTGTCGGTGACTTCGTAGCGGTGCCCGGGCGTGGTCACTTGGCCACCAGCGCGCCGGTGCCGTTGGCGGTGGCCGCGGAGCCCGCCCGACCCGCGCCCGCGCCGCGGCGGGCGGCGCCCCGTCCCGACCCGCCGGCAGCGGCGGCTGCGCTCTGGGAGCCTGCGCCCTCCTCGGCGACGACGTCGGCTGCCGGCGCCGCCGAGGTCCCCGTGGCCGGCCCGGTGTCGGTCACGGTGCCCGCTCCGGCGCCGGTCAGCCTGTCCTTGCTGTCGTCGGGCCGCAGCTCGACCGGCAGCACGCCGCGACGGCGGTCGGCGTGCACGAGGGCGGCGGCGACGAGCCCGCGGAACAGCGGGTGGGCCCGCGTCGGCCGGGAGCGGAACTCCGGGTGCGCCTGGGTGCCGACGTAGTACGGGTGCACGTCCGCCGGCAGTTCCACCACCTCGACCAGCCGGCCGTCCGGCGAGGTGCCGGAGAACACCAGGCCGGCGGCGGCCAGCCGGTCGCGGTAGTCGTTGTTCACCTCGTACCGGTGGCGGTGCCGCTCGGCGACCTCGGGCACGCCGTACGCGCCGCGGGCCACCGATCCGGCGCCCAGCACGCAGGTGTAGAGGCCGAGACGCATCGTCCCGCCCATGTCCCGGGTACCGGCGACGACCTCGTGCTGGTCCGCCATCGTCGAGATCACCGGATGGGGCGTGTGCGCCTCGAACTCGGTGGAGTTCGCCCCGGGCAGGCCGGCGACGTGCCGGGCGACCTCGATGACCATGCACTGCAGGCCGAGGCAGATCCCGAGCGTCGGGATGCCGTTCTCCCGGGCGTGGCGCAGCGCGCTGAGCTTGCCCTCGATGCCCCGCACGCCGAAACCGCCCGGAACGATGATCCCGTCGACGCCCTCGAGCCGCGCCGCGGCCCGCTCCGGGGAGTCGCACTCGTCCGAGGTGATCCAGCGCAGCTCGACCCGGGTGTCGGTGGCGAAGGCCCCGGCACGCAGCGCCTCCGTCACCGACAGGTAGGCGTCGGGCAGGTCGACGTACTTGCCGACGATCCCGATCGTGGCCGTGTTCGCCGGCTGGTGCACCCGGCGCAGCAGCAGGTCCCACTCGGTCCAGTCGACGTCGCGGAACGACAGGCCCAGCCGGCGGACCACGTAGGCGTCGAGGCCCTCCCGGTGCAGCACCCGGGGAATGTCGTAGATCGAGCTCGCGTCCGGTGCCCCGACGACCGCCTCGTCGTCGACGTCGCACATCATCGCGATCTTCTTCTTCAGCGCCTCCGGCAGCGGCCGGTCCGACCGGCACACCACCGCGTCGGGCTGCAGGCCGATGCTGCGCAGCGCGGCGACCGAGTGCTGCGTCGGCTTGGTCTTCAGCTCACCGGAGGGCGCCAGGTACGGCACGAGGCTCACGTGCACCGTCAGCGCGTTGTCCCGGCCGACCTCGTGGCGAACCTGACGGATCGCCTCCAGGTAGGGCAGCGACTCGATGTCGCCGACCGTGCCGCCGACCTCGGTGATGACGACGTCGACGCTGTCGTTCGCGAGCCGGCGGATCCGGTCCTTGATCTCGTCGGTGATGTGCGGGACGACCTGCACCGTCTGGCCGAGGTAGTCGCCGCGCCGCTCCCGGGCGATGACCGCCGAGTAGACCTGCCCGGTCGTCACGTTCGCGCTGCCGTCGAGGTTCACGTCGAGGAAACGCTCGTAGTGGCCGATGTCCAGGTCGGTCTCGGCGCCGTCATCGGTGACGAACACCTCGCCGTGCTGGAACGGGTTCATCGTGCCCGGGTCGACGTTGAGGTACGGGTCGAGCTTCTGCATCGTGACCCGCAGGCCGCGTGCCTTCAACAGCCGGCCGAGGCTGGATGCGGTCAGCCCCTTGCCCAGGCTGGAGGCAACTCCGCCGGTGACGAAAATGTGCTTGGTGACATGCGCCTGGCCCACACGAGACTCCCGTGGTCATGCCGCCGGTCCGGACCCGACGCCTCCACGGGACTTCACGGTAACAGCTTCCCGCCACCCTGCTCGCGGCAGATCACGCCGTCGACCGGGAACAATGGTCGGATGCACGACTCAGGTCGATCGACCTCCGCCGACGTGACGGGAGCGTCCGACGCGCGGGTCGGGGCGGCACTGGACGACGCGGCGGCCCTGCTCCGTGGCGGCGGCGCGCTCCTCGTCTGCGCCGGCGCCGGCATGGGGGTGGACTCGGGTCTGCCCGATTTCCGGGGCGACGCCGGGTTCTGGCAGGCGTACCCGCCCTACGCCCGGCTCGGCCTGTCGTTCGTGGAGCTCGCCGACCCGGTTCACTTCCGCGCCGACCCGGCCCTCGCCTGGGGCTTCTACGGTCACCGGCTCGGCCTGTACCGCGCGACCGTGCCGCATGCCGGCTTCGGTCTGCTGCGGCGCTGGGGTGAGCGGCTGCCCGGGGGCCTGCACGTGTTCACCTCGAACGTGGACGGCCAGTTCCAGCGGGCGGGCATCGCCGCGGTGGCCGAGGTCCACGGCTCGATCCATCATCTCCAGTGCGTCACTCCCTGCAACGAACGGATCTGGCCGGCCGAGGGTGCCCCGCCGGCCGTCGACCCCGACACGATGCGCGCCCTCGGGCCGCTGCCCCGCTGCCCGTGGTGCGGCGATCTCGCCCGTCCGAACATCCTCATGTTCGGCGACGGCTCCTGGCTTGGCCACCGCACGGACCGGGCCCTGCGGGCGTGCGAGGCATGGCTGTCCGCCGCGACCGCGGGCGCGGGCGGCGACGGCGGCCCGCTGGTCGTCCTCGAGATCGGCGCCGGGACCGCGGTGGCGACCGTGCGCCGCGCCGCGGAGTCGCTGGCCGGCGGACGGCTCATCCGCGTCAATCCGGTCGCGCCGGCCGTCCACCCGGGTACCGGCGTCGCCGTCCCGCTGGGTGCCCTCGACGCCCTGACCGCGCTCGACGCCCGGCTGGATCCTCTGGGCCGGAGGATCGGGGCGTAGGCCCGTGGTCGACGGGCTCCCGACACATGTCCGGGGGGCCGACCGACCACCGGCCGGTGCCGGGCGCTCAGGCTGCCCACGTCGGCGTCCAGACCGCGCCGTCGGGCCGGGCGGGCCTCGGCGCGGCGGCGTCGCGCAGGTAGCGCAGCAGCGCCGGCAGGGCCGGATGCGGGTTGTCGCGGCGCCAGATGACCGAGTGCGGGTAGACCGGCGTCGGATCCCGTAGCGGGATACGGCGCAGGTCGTGCTGGGCCGGCCAGACCAGCCTGGTTCCCGCGCCGACGAGGGTGGCCAGCGTCGCGGAGTCGGCGAGGGCGTCCAGCAGGTGCTCGGTGCCGAAGTTCGGGCCGATCGCGTCGATGCCCAGGCCGAACGCTGCCGCGAGCTCGGCGTAGTAGGCACCCCACTCGGTTCCGGGCAGGATGCCGGGGATCCACAGCCGGTGGCCCACGAGCTGCGCCGGTGTCACCGACCGGGCCGCCGCCAGCGGATGCCAGGGGCCGGTGAGCAACTGGTGGGGCTCGTCCAGGATCCGCCGCACCGCGACGCCCCACAGGCCGTCGACGGCCGCGGCCGCGCTGGTCGACGGTGCGCCGACGGCCCGGAACGCGGCGTCGATCGTGCCGGCGCGGACGGCGGCGACGGCCGTGTCGGTACCGGCTTCGGCGAGGGTGACGACGTCGAGCTCGACGTCCGGATGCGCGCCGTGGAACTCACGCAGCAGCGTCGCCGTCGCGATCCGCCGGTTGATGACCTCCACGCGCAGCGCCCGGTGCCCCGGGCGCACGCAGGCAAGGGCGCGGTCCGCCGCGCGCAGCAGCTCGCGGGCGTGCGGCAGGAACGCCTGCCCGTCGATGGTGAGCTCGGCGCCGCGCGGCGTGCGGGTGAACAACCGCACGCCCAGGTCCTTCTCGAGGGCGGCGACCCGCTTGGAGACCGCCTGCTGGGTGATCGCCAGCTCGGCGGCCGCCTGCTGGAACTGCCCCGTCCGCGCGACGGCGACGACGGTGCGCACCGCGGCCAGATCCACCCGGTCAGGCTACCGGCCACCGAACAACCTCTGGTTGTACGGATCGCGCCGGCCGGTTGTTTGATCTGCGACGCTCGGGGGCGTTTGGATGGCCGCTGCCAACGCGTGGTTGTTCACCGGGTGGGACGAGGGGTGATCGGGGAATGGCAGGCGGGCGCCGGCCGGGCCGGCGGTTCGGGTGGCTGTGGGCGGCCTACGGGGTTTCGGCGATCGGCACCTGGCTGGCGTTCGACTCCTTCCCGCTGATCGCGATCACCGTGCTGCACGTCGGGCCGGGGGCCGTCTCGGCGATGGCGGCCGCCGGGCTCGCGGCCGGGGCGATGGTGGCGCTGCCGCTCGGCCCGTGGGTGGAGTTCCGGCGCAAACGGCCGGTGATGATGACGATGGACCTCGTCCGCTTCGTGGCGGTCCTCAGCGTGCCGGTGGCGTACACGATCGGCCGGCTCGGTTTCGGGCAGCTCCTCGTCGTTTCGACCGTCGTCGCCGCCGCCGACATCGCGTTCACCGCGGCCGCCGGGGCGTTCCTGAAAGGGCTGCTCGCCGGCCCGGACCTGCTCACCGCCAACGCCCGCCTCGAGGCGACGACCTGGCTGGCCACGACGGTCGCCCCGCCGCTGGGCGGGGCGGCGATCGGCCTGTTCGGCCCGGTCACGACGGTGCTGGCGAACGCGGCCAGCTACCTGCTCTCCGCCCTGGGGCTGCGGGCGGTCGGTGCCGGCGAGCCGCCCGCGGTCCGGCCCGCGAACCCGCGGGGCGCACGCCGACGGGCCCGGGGAGCCGCGCCGGCGGTACCCCGGCAGGCAACGCCCGCAGCACCGCGACCACGGCCACGACCACGACCGCGCGGTGGGGAGCTGACCGAGGGATGGCGCCATCTGGTGACCCATCCGGAGCTGCGTCTGCTGTTCCTGAACGTCGCCCTGTTCAACGGCCTGATCATGGCGACGGCGCCGGTGGTCGCCGTGCTGATGCTCGGCGACCTCGGCTTCGCGCCGTGGCAGTACGGGCTCGCGTTCGCGGCACCCTGCGTCGGTGGGCTGCTCGGTTCCCGGCTCGCCCGCCCCCTCGTCGCGCGGCACGGCTGCCTGCGGGTGCTGCGGGTCGCCGGCACCGCGCGGGCGTGCTGGCTGCTACCGCTGGCGTTCGTCCAGCCCGGCGCGGGCGGTCTGCTGCTCGTCATGGCCGCCCAGCTCGGCGTGGTGACCTGCGCGGCGGTGTTCAACCCGGTGCTGGTCACCTACCGCCTCGAACACACCGGGCAGCATCGGGTGGCCCGCACCCTGGCCGCGTGGTCGGTCGGCGTGAAGATCGCGGTCGCCGCGCTGACCGCTCTGTGGGGCGCGCTGGCCGCTGCGGTGGGTCCGCGCCCGGCGATCGCGGCGGCCGGCCTGCTGATCCTCACGACCCCGGCGCTGCTCGCGGCTACGCGCACCCCCGCGGCCGCACGACGACCTCATCCCGACGTCGCGCAACGTCCCGGCTCCGGCTCCGGTCCCGGCTCCGGCTCCGGTCCCGGCTCCGGTCCCGGCTCCGACACTGGCTCCGGCACCGGTGGCGCCGTCCTCCGCGTGGTCGAAGGCTCTGACGCACGGTGACGGTTCCCGGTTCGACGGACTCCCGGACGAGCTGACCCGGTCTCCCGCCCGACCCGGCTGGCGGGACGCCCACGGCGCTGCCCGTGGATCTTCGGTTGCCAGATGAAGATCGATGCGATGACGATCCCGTAGGCGGCCGCGATGGCGGCGCGCATCATGACGAAAGGTAGTGCCCGCCACCTTCGGGTGACCATGGTGGCCCCGCCACCGAATCATCAAGATCGGCGGGACGATCCTAGGCGCGGGCCTTGTCCGCGGCGGCGGCGGCGAGGAGTTCCTCGGCGTGGCCGCGGGCGAGGCTGCTGTCCTCCTGGCCGGCGAGCATCCGGGAGAGCTCGCGGACCCGGCCGGCGTCGTCGAGGGTGATGACGCCGCTGCGGGTCACCGAGCCGTCGTCGGCCTTGTGCACCACCAGGTGGCGGTCGGCGAACGCGGCGACCTGCGGCAGGTGGGTGATGCAGATGACCTGGTGGGTGCGGGCGAGGCGGGCGAGGCGCCGGCCGATCTCGACGGCGGCGCGCCCGCCCACGCCGGCGTCGACCTCGTCGAAGACCATCGTCGAGCCGGTGTCGGCGGCGGCGAGGACGACCTCGATCGCGAGCATCACCCGGGACAGCTCACCCCCGGAGGCGCCTTTCTGCACCGGGCGGGCCGGCGCGCCGGGATGTGGGATGAGCCGCAGTTCCACGTCGTCGACGCCGGACGGGCCGAACGCGAGCGACCGGTCGCCGACGGGCAGCCCGGCGGGGTCGGCGCGTTGGGACACGGCTGCTTCCACGCGGGCGCGGGGCATCGCGAGGCCGGCGAGTTCGGCGGCGACGGCCGTGCCGAAGCGGTCCGCCGCCGCCGAGCGGGCGCGGGTCAGCTCGACGGCCAGGCCGGCGAGTTCGGCGGCCAGTTCGTCTCGGCGGGCGGTGAGGGTCTGCGCGCTGTCGCCGGCGCCGTCGAGTTCCAGCAGCCGGCGGCCGGCCTGGTCGGCCCAGGCGAGCACGCCGTCGATGTCGGTGCCGTGGGCGCGGGTGAGGCTGGTCAGCGCCGCCTTGCGATCCTGGGCGTCGGCGAGGCGGGCGGGGTCGGCGTCGATGCTCTCCGCGTAGGAGGCGAGGTCGGCGGCGACGTCGGTGAGCAGCATGCCGGCCTCGGTCAGCCGGGCGCCGAGGGCGGCGAGCTCGGCGTCGAGATCGGAGTCGCCGGCGATGACGCGGCGGGCGGCGGAGACGAGGTCGACGGCGCCGGGCTCGTCGGAGCCGGACGCCGGATCGCTCATCAGCGCCCCGTGCGCCGTGCGGGCGGCGCGCACCAGGGTCTCGGCGTGTTCGAGCCGGTTGAGTTCCGCGTCGAGGGTGACGTCCTCCCCCGCGGTCGGCTCGACCCGCTCCACCTCGGCGAGGCCGATGCGCAGCAGCTCGGCTTCCTGCTCGCGTTCCCGCGACCGTTCGGTGACGTCCACGAGCGCCCGGCTGACCCGGTTCAGCTCCGCGTGGACGACGCCGTAACGGGCCAGCGGCGTCGCCACCGCCTCGCCGGCGAACCGGTCCAGCGCCTGGCGCTGCGTGGACGGGCGCAGCAGCCGCTGCGCCTCGGACTGGCCGTGGACGGCGATGAGGTCCTCGGCGATCTCGCCCAGCACGCTCGCCGGGACGGACCGGCCGGCGACCTGCGCCCGCGACCGGCCCTCCGCGGTCAGCGTGCGCCCGACGACGAGCACCGCGCCACCGGGATCGTCATCGAGGTCGCCGCCGACCTCACGGACGCGGTCGGCGACCGCGGAGTCGGCCGGGATCACCAGCCGCCCCTCGACGAACGCCCGCTCCACCCCCGGCCGGACCAGGCCGTAGTCCGCTCGGCCGCCGGTCAACAGACCAAGGCCCTGGACGATCATGGTCTTGCCGGCGCCGGTCTCACCACTGACGACGGTGAGGCCGGCGGCGAGGTCGAGGGCGGCATCGTCGATGACCCCGAGGCCGCGGATGCGAATCTCCTCGAGCACGCCCCGAACTCTAACCGCCCCGCCGCATCCGCCGACATCGTCGCCCACATCCGGCTGCGCCGGCCTCGTCCCGCACCGGCCGGCGCGGCCGATCCCGGCCCGGCCGCGCCGGCGCGGGATCGTCAACGCTCGTTGCGGCCCCGCCAGCCGGCCACGGGCAGATCGAACTTGGCGACCAGCCGGTCGGTGAACGGCAACGGACGGACCACCGCGAGGCGCACCGGGCGCCGCCCGCGCACGACCTCGACCCGCGACTCCGGCGGCACCTCGGCCAGCCGGCGCCCGTCGCAGTACAGAATGCCCGGCACCGGCTCCAGCACCTCCACCGCGACGGTGCTGCTCGGCGCGAGTACCAGCGGCCGGGCGAACAGCGCGTGCGCGCTGATCGGCGCGACGAGCAGCGCCTCCACCCCCGGCCACATCACCGGTCCGCCGGCCGAGAACGCGTAGGCGGTCGAACCCGTGGGGGTCGAGCAGATCACCCCGTCGCAGCCCCAGCGGGACAGCGGCCGCCCGTCGATCTCCAGGACACACTCCAGCATCCGGGCCCGCTCGGCCTTCTCCAACGACATCTCGTTGAGCGCCCAGCCGGTGTAGGTGACCTCGCCGCGACGGCGGACCGTCACGTCGACGGTCATCCTGTCCTCCACCGTGTAGTCCTTGCGGACGACGTGGTCGATGGTGGACGCCAGCGCGTCCGGCTCCGCCTCGGCGAGGAAACCGACGTGTCCGAGGTTGACGCCGAGCAGCGGCGCGTCGGCGGCGCGGGCGAACTCGGCGCCGCGCAGCAGACTGCCGTCGCCGCCGAGGACGACCACGAGTTCGACACCGACCGCCGCGTCGGCCTCGTGCGGGACGACCGCGGCGCCCGTCAGGTCGAGCTGCTCGGCCTCGTCGCGCAGCACCCGGGGGCTGACCCCGGCGGCGGCCAGGCCCTCGATCACCAGCTGCGCGCTCTCCCGGACGATCGACCGGCGGGGATGGGTGACGACCAGAACCTCACGCGTCATCCCGTCACCCCGACCGCACGGAGTCGCGGCCACCGGCCGGCCCGGCGGCGATAGCGCGGGCCAGATCGTCCTCGTCGAGCACCGGCGCGCCGGCGAGCAGCCACAACAGGTATTCGACGTTGCCGGCGGGCCCCGGCAACGGGCTCGCCGTGACCCCCGCGACCCCGAGGTCGAGCTGGGCCGCGGCGGCCGCGACCGCGCGCACCGCCGTGGCGTGCAGCGCCGGGTCACGGACCACCCCGCCGGCGCCGAGGCGCTCCCGGCCGACCTCGAACTGCGGCTTGACCAGCAGCACGAAGTCGGCGTCCGGCGCCGCGCACGCCCGCAGCGCCGGCAGC
This sequence comes from Frankia sp. AgB32, assembly GCF_023243045.1. GTDB lineage: Bacteria > Actinomycetota > Actinomycetes > Frankiales > Frankiaceae > Frankia. Next base: position 8,291 of record NZ_JALKFX010000064.1, on the reverse strand, counting down.
ACCAGCTCCAGCGGGATGAACGACAGGTCGCCGACGACGAGGTCGACCGGCTCGCCGACCTCGGCCGGGGTCAGCGCGCGGGCGTTGACGCGATCGAGCACCCGCACCCGCGGATCCGACCGCAACCGCCACAGCAGCTGGCCGTACCCGACGTCCACGGCGACGACCGAGGCCGCCCCGTGGCGCAGCAGCACGTCGGTGAACCCGCCGGTCGACGCGCCCACATCCAGGCAGCGCCGTCCGGCCACCACCAGCGACCGCCCTGCCCTGTCCACGAGCCCCGCACCGTCCACGCGGCCCACGCCGGCCTCGGACGGGCTGGACGTGTCGGCCCTGGGCTCGCCGGCGACCGCGGAACCGTCTGCGGCCCCGGAACTGGCCGTGCTGCCCGAACTATCCGTGCCGCCCGAACTGTCCGTGCCGCCGGAACTGTCCGTGCCGCCGGAACTGTCGGGCGGAGGGACGCCGAAGGCGGCGAAGGCACCGAGCAGCTTGTGCGCGCCGCGCGAGGCCCAGCCGGGATCGTCACCCGCGGTGACGGCAATCGAGGTCGAGCCATCGACGACGGTGGCGGCCTTCGTGGCCGCTATGCCCGCGACCAGCACGTGGCCGGCGTTGATCGCGGCCACGGCCTGCTCTCGGGACCGGGCCAGACCACGCCGGACCAGCTCGCTGTCGAGACGTACGCGACGGGACACCATGGCGAGCTCCCGGCTCAGCGGGCCGGACGGCCCGGACCGGGCCCTGGCCGCGGCGGGGCGGTGGTCCGGGACGCGGTGGGCGGAGACGCGGTGGGCGGAGACGCGGTGCCCGCGGACCCGTCCAGGTCGGCCAGGGCCTCGGCCAGGCGGCGGTTCATCTCCTCGAACACCTCCACGTGCGCGGATGTCGGCAGGCCGTCGAGGGTGTCCAGCCGGGCAAGCGCGTCCCGGATCTCCGCCGGCAGGACGTCCGTGGTCCCGAGGTCCGTGGTGCCGATGTCCGGACTCGCTGTGTCAGCGTTCACTGGGTCAGCGTTCACGGTGTCAGCCTCCCGTACTTTCCGCCGATGATGCGACGGTCCCGCGCGACGTACGTCATGCGACGTATCTCATGGGCGGTCCGCCGCCGGGACACCCGCCACGACCCGTCGTCGACCGGCGCGGGGACACACCGGCCACCGATGGGGCCTCGCGACGCCGCCCGCCGCCCGCCGGCCCGCCGGGGCACCATGGGATGGCCCGCCACCCGACGAGCATGCCCGAACACACCCGAAAGGGGCCGGATCCGCCGATGGCAGACAGGTCGCAGTGCGAGACCGCGCTCCGGGCCATCGCCGCACGTCTCGACCGCCTCGCCGGCGAGGGCCGCCCGCCCGCCGCTCCCGACCGCACGATCCTGTGCCGGGTACCCGATCTCGACACGGACTTCCACGGCGAACTGCGCGACGGCCGCCTGCACGACATCGGCGAGGGCATCCGGGAGCGGGCGCAGATCATCCTGACGGTCGGCAGTGACGATCTGGTGGCTCTCACCGAGGGCCGCCTGTCGGTGCTCGGCGCGTGGCGGGCCGGCCGGCTGAGGGTCGACGCGAGCATGCGCGACCTGCTGCGGGTGCGCTCCCTGCTTTAGCCGCAGCCGTCGCGGTCGCGGTCGCTCTCGCTGTGGCGGTCGGCGCGGCGCGGGATGGTGCGACGGGAGGCCGGTCAGTCGCGTGGCGCCGGCGGCGTCAGCTCGGCGCAGCCCGGCGGCCGGTCCGGCGTGATCGCGTGGACGGCCACACCGGCGTCGGCCGCCGCCCACACCGCCGCGCAGGCGGCCCGCACCGCGTCGAGCCCGTCATCTCCGTCCCCCGCGGTGCCCCCCTGACCCGCGGTGCCCTCGACAGCCGACCAGCTCAGCACGCCGTCCTCGACGCGTGCGGCCCACCCGCCGCAGGCTGCGCCCGGCGCGCCGGCGCGACCGCCGGCCTGGACCGACGGCGCCGGGCGCAGCAGGCCCCGCAGGTCGGCGGCGAGGAAGCTCGGCCGGTGTTCGGGCGGCGCGGCCAGGAGTTCCGCGGGGGTCGTCACGCCGGTGAACACCAGCAGGGTCGGGGTGGACGCGCGGTAGCCGGCCTCGATGTCGGTGTCGAGCCGGTCGCCGACGATGATCGGCGTGCGGGCACCGCTGCGACGCATGGATTCGCGGTGCATCGCCGCCTCCGGTTTGCCGGTGACCAGCGGCTGCCGGTCGGTCGCGGCGCTCAGCAGGGCCGCGATGGAACCGTTGCCGGGGGCGATGCCCCGCTCGGTCGGGACGGTGCGGTCGGCGTTGCTGGCCACCCACCAGGCGCCGGCCCGGATGGCATAGGCGGCCTCGGCGATGCGGGCGTAGGTGAGTTCCGGATCGAAGCCCTGCACGACGGCGTCGGGCGTCGGCTCGGCGCTGTCCACCGGCGTGAGCCCCTCGTCGGCGACGGCGTCGCGCAGTCCCTGTCCCCCGAGCACGAGCACCCGGGCGCCGGCGGGCAGCCGTTCGGCGAGCACGTGCGCGGCGGCCTGCGCCGAGGTGACCACGTCCGCGGCCGCCGCCGGAACACCGAAGCCGGTCAGCCGGTCCGCGACCGCCGCCGGCGGGCGCAGCGCGTTGTTCGTGACGTAGACGGTACGCAGGCCACACTGACCGGCCGCGGTAATCGCGTCGGCGGCGTGCGGCACGGCTGCACCGCCGCGGTTGACGACCCCGTCGAGGTCCATCAGGGCCACGTCGAACAGCTCGGCGAGCGGACGGTCGGTGCCGCGCAGCGGCTCCCGCCCACCGCCGAACCGCCCGGCGGCCCCTGGACCGACAGCATGGTCAACCGACACGGCGCTCTCCTCGGGACAGTGGCTCACAGGGCACAGGACAGCACGGGAGACGGGACATCACCAGGCAGGACATCACCGGAGGCAGGACATCACCAGAGACAGCGGGTCAGGCCCGCGCCAGCGCGGCCCGGGCGCCACGCAGCGCGACACCGTAGTCGCTGATGTCCGGCCGCATCGCCGTGGCGAGCGCGAGATGCTCGACCGCCGCACGCAGATCGCCGATCTTGCGTGCTGACAGGCCGAGACCGAACTGCGCGTAGTCGTCGGTGGGATGACGGTCGACGATCCAGGCGAACGTCTCCCGGGCGGCGAGGTACTGGCCGGCGCTGAACTGGGCCCGGCCGAGCGCCTCGCGCAGGCTCGGGGAGGCCGGCTCCGCGGCGACGGCGTGCTCGAGCAGCTGCACGGCGGCGTTCGCGTCGCCGTGACCGAGCAGCGCCATGCCGCGGGTGTACCAGTCGTAGACCTCGCCCGCGGGCAGCGGCCGGCCACCCTCGCGTCGCGCGGGAGTGGATTCGTCCTGGCTCATCCCGAACGGAGTCTCTGCCGTGCGGCCGGTCTCGTCAGTCATCTCCACCTCCAGGACGTCGACGAACCCCTGGCGCAGTCCCGTCCCTGCCGGCGGATGCCGCACGCGCCGGGCGCGTCGCCCCGCCCGCGGGACCCCGCCCCCGGCCCAACACCGCCGGGGGTGACATCACTCCAGGCGGTCCTCGCCACACCCGTTCGGCCCGCCTGCCGCGACCAGCGCGACGCCCGCGGGGCCTCTGCTCCACCCGTGGTGACAGGTCCGCCAGTGGGACAGCGTGCACTGCTCATCCCAGTGTGGCCGCATCGACCGCCCGCCGGCTCGCGGATCGGACAACGATCACGTTCCCCCACGCCGGCGTCGCCCGCCATCATCCGCAACCTCACATACGGCGAGCAGGTCAGCAGCGCACGCCGGCACGGTGGCGCGGTTCGCGCGGCGGCACCGCCCGGCACTGCCCGGATGAGCGGGAGGTCACCCGGCGGGCCCTACGATGCGGCACATGGTGAACGCCGACCGTCCTGTCCCCGCTCCCGCGGGCCTCATCCTCGCGCCGATCAGGGCGGCCCGCTTCCCCGTCTCCGGGGCTGATCTCGCCGCCCGGTCGTCGCCGCCCTACGACGTCATCGACGACGACGAGCGAGCCCGACTGTGGGAACGCGACGAGCACAACGTGGTCCGGCTCATCCTGCCCGGTGACGACTACGACGGCGCCGCCCGCACACTGCGCGCCTGGCTCGACACCGGCGTGCTGCGCCGGGACGAACGGCCGACGATCTACGTCTGCGAGGAGGAGCAGGACGGGCACCTCCAGCGCGGCCTGATCGGCGCCGTCGCGCTCGCCGACCCCGACGCCGGGATCATCCTGCCGCACGAGAACACCATGGCCGGCACGGTCGCGGACCGGCTGGCCCTGACCCGGGCGACCAGGGCGAACCTCGAACCGATCTTCCTGCTCTACGCCGGCGGCGGTGCGGCCAGCCGGCTCGTCGCCACCGTGGTCGACACACCGCCGCAGGTGGAGACGACCACGGACGACGGCGTGACACACCGGCTGTGGACCGTGGACGATCCCGCAGCGCTCGCCGCCGTGGCCGCAGACCTGCTGCCGCGACGGGCGGTGATCGCCGATGGGCATCACCGCTACGCCACCTACCGGCACTACCAGGCCGAACGGCACGCCGCCGGAGACGGCGCCGGCCCCTGGGACTTCGGTCTCGCGTTCCTCGTCGACGCCACCGTGTCGGGGCCGCAGGTGCACGCGATCCACCGCTCCGTCGCCGGCCTACCCCTCGCCGACGCGGTGCGTCTCGCCGCAACGGCCTTCACCGTCCGCCAGGTCGCCGACGGCGGGGTGCGGCCCGACCAGCTCCTGGCGGACCTGGCCGAGGCCGGCCGGGGCGGGCATGCCTTCGTCGTCACCGACGGCACCTGCGCCTATCTGCTCACCGAGCCGTCCGCGGCGCTGCTCGCCCGCAGCCTGCCCGCGCAGCGTTCCGAGGCGTTCCGTCGCCTCGACGTCACGGTCGCCCATCTCGCCCTGATCGTCGAGACCTGGGGACTCGCGGACACGGTGGACGTCGTCGCCTACCACCACGACGCCCCCGCGGCGATCGCCGCCGCAGCCACGGCCGGCGGCACCGCCCTGCTACTCAATCCCACCCCGACCGCCGACGTCACCGCAGTCGCGGAGGCCGGCGAACGGATGCCTCGCAAGTCGACCCTGTTCACGCCGAAGCCGCGCACCGGTCTCGTCCTACGTCCACTGGACGGCTGAGAGCGCTGACGGCCGCGAACGCCAACGGCTGCGAGCACCAACGGCTGCGAGCACCGACGGCTGCGAGCACCGACGCTGGGCACCAACAGCTGAGGCCGCCGGACGGGTCCGGCGGCCCACGGGCCCGGTCGACGCGGCCCGGCGGCGGGAACTCCCCCGCCCGGCCCCGGCGACCTACTCCGTGCCCGGTGAGCCCGGTGCCAGCCCACCATTGGTCGACTCGGACTCCGCCTCCTCGGCCGCCTGCGGGTCGTCTTCCCGCACGTCGTCCACGACTGCCGTCTCGTCGAGGTCTGCCGTCTCGTCCTCGACCGGGATGTCATCCACCGACGGGATGTCATCCAGTACCTCGTCGGTGGGCGACGCCTCGTCGGCCGCCGTCTCGTGCCCTTCGTCTTCGTCCACCGGCATCGGCTGGCCGGTCGTGATCAGGTAGGCACGGGCGGCCGCGTCGTTCTCGTCCTCGTCGATTGCCGCCGCGGAGGAGAACCAGCGGGCCGCATCCTCGGGCCGGCCGGCGGCGAGCAACGCTTCGGCGTAGGCGTACCAGAGCCGCGGGGTCCACGGCGCGGGGGCACCCTTGGCGGTGGCCAGATCACGCAGCAGCACCACGGCCGCGTCCGGCTGGCCAAGATCCCGCCGGGCCCCGGAGGCCACGATCAGGAGCTCGACCCGGGTAGCCGGATCAAGCTCGTCCACCTGGGGGTCCCGCAGGTAGGCGACCGCTCGCTCCGGCCGGCCGAGCCCCCGCTCGCTGTCCGCCATCAGGGGCAGGTTGTGAGCCGAGCCTTCCATCCGCTTCGCGGCCCGCAGCTCGAGCAGCGCTGTCGCATACTCGCCTGCGTGGTAGGCCGCGATACCGACCGCCTCGCGCACCGCCGAGAGCCGAGGAACCCGGTCCGCGGCCGCCCGGGCATGGGCGAGCGCCGCCGCCGGGTCGTCGTCGAGCAGCAGCGCGGTCGCGACGAGGTGGCGAGCGATCGTGTCCGCCAGCCCCGCCGGCAGACCTTTCAACGACCGACGCACGTCATGGTCCAGCAGGTCAGCGCGCGCCTCATCCGGCAGCGGCGGTGTCTGCACCCGAGGCCGCCGGCTGCCACCCTCAGGACGCGCTGGCCGGTCAGGACGACCCGCACGGTCAGGACGCGCGGCACGATCAGATCGACCCGCACGGTCAGGACGCGCCGCACGATCAGGACGACCCGCACGATCAGGACGCGCCGAGGCCGTCCGACCTGGACCTCCTGCCCGGGTCCCGCCATGACCGCCTACGCCCCGGCCAGCGCCGTCACGACTCGTATCACCACGACCGGCGCCCGCACGAGGCCCACCGGCGGCGCCTCCCCCGTACGGAGCTGAACGGGGAGCGCTGGCCTGCTCGCCGGTTCGGGGGGCACCGGGAGGCCCGCCGGCCCGCCGGCTGTCGGACTGCCCACCTGGACGCGCCGTCCCCTGGCTGCCGGCCGCCGGCCGATCGCCTGGAGACGTCTGGCGCTGAGATGCACCATCGGCCGCAGCCGGGGTCGCCATCCACGGGCCGCGACTGCGGGAGTCCCGACTGCCGCTCCTGTCGTCCGGAGCCGGTCGGCTTTCACGCCCGGCGGGACGGCTGTCCCGAGCACCGGGACGGTCCTGGGACCTGTGGGGCGGCTGCCAGTCGGTCCGCGCGGAGGCCTGCGGACCCCCGCGGCGCTCGCCCGGGCCCGCGCCGCGCCCCTCGTCCCAGCGCGACGGACGACGCTCGGAGTCCGGACGGCCACCACGATCCGGACGCTCGCCCTCCGCGCGACCGCGGAAGGGCGGACGGCTCTGGTACTCACCCCGGTCCGAACGGCCAGCGAAACCCGGACGATCCGTACGGCCGCCTCGGTCCGCGCGGCCCGTGAAACTGGGACGGTCCGGGCGCTCGCCTCGGTCCGCGCGGCCCGTGAAACTGGGACGATCCGCCCGGCGCGCTCCGTCCCGCCCCGCGAAGCCGCCGGGGCGTGCGGACGGGTCCCCCGAGGGACGCCCGCCCCACGCCGGGGCACCCCCACGGCGCGGCGCCGCAGCCTTGCGCGCCTTCCAGGCGGACTCCGCCGTGACGCGCCCGCGACCGCTGTCCCCCGCACTGTCTCGCCGCGACTGGCCACCACTCGCGCCCGCCGACGGCGTCCTGCCCGCGCCCTGCGAATCGCGGCCGGCAGCCGACCGTGGCCGGCCCGCCGCACCGGTCGTGCGGTCCTCCGGTCCGCGACGGCCGCGGTCGAATCCGCCTCCTGGGGCGGCTCGCCGGTCCGAGCGGGCGTCACCACTCTCGCCCTCACCAGCCCGCCGGTAGGACGGCCGGGACTGTCCCTGGCCGCCGCCGCCTTCGGCACGTGGACCCCCATGCGCCGCCGAACGAGCCGATCCCGCCGGACCCCGGCCTGAAGCCGACGGCCGGGTGCTCTGACCACCCTCACGGCTCCACCGGCCACCGCCGGCCCCACCGTCACGATCCTGAGCGCTCGCGAACCGTCGGACCTGGCCTGACCGGGCTGGGCCACCACCGCTCGAGGGATCACCGAACCGACCGCCGCGACCCCCTGCCGCCGCGTTGCGCTGACCGGCTGGCCTCGGAGAGCCCGACGCTCGACCCGAGAAGCCGCCGCCCGTCGCACGCCTCGGAGCACCCGAAGACGAACCACTGTCGCGCCCCGCTGAACCCCCCCGGCGGGGACCGCCGTCGTGCCGCCCGGACCGGTCCGAGGCGGACGGCACTGACCGGCCGCCCTCGTTCCTGCTGTCGTCCCTCGCCATGACCGGCCGTTCCCCTTCGTACCGCGCACGCGCGCGGCTGTGCTGTAGGTGTCCCAACGCCGATCACCGAACCGGCCCACAAGCTCACCGGTCGCAGCGTCCTCAGGGCTCTCTGCGGACCAAAAAGACGTACTCGAAACACGACCCGGCGATGTCCACAGTACGGGGTATGCCCCACACCACCGACCTCAGCCACGACGTCCCCGGACCCCACACACGAACACAGGCCGCCACAGGCCAACGCCGCGGCGGCCACAGACCGAAATCGAAGCCTCACCGAGATCGAGAAGATACCCCGAAAATACGTGTGGGGCCGCCCTGAAAACAGGGCAGCCCCACACGTATATAAGTCCGGCGGCGTCCTACTCTCCCACAC
>NZ_JALKFX010000063.1:17528-19523 GCF_023243045.1 Frankia sp. AgB32 | reverse complement strand
TGGGGGGGGGGGGGGGGGGGGGGGGGGGGGCGGGGGGGGGGGGGGGGGGGGGGGGGGGGGGGGGGGGGTGGGGGGGGGGGGGGGGGGGGGGGGGGGGGGGGGGGGGGGGGGGGGGGGGGGGGGGGCCCCCCCCCGGCGGCGCGCACGGCGTCGCCGCGAGCTCGGGGGCGGCCTGGGCGATCTTGATCTCGCATGATGGTCATCCGCTGATAGGAATCTATTACGGAGAGTGATCTAGGGGCCTGGGGTGAGTGTCGGCATCCACGGAGGTTTTCAGATGAGATCGACGCATCTGCGGATCGGTCAACGTTGTGATCTTCGTATCTGCGGAGAAGGCGTGAGGTTCGGATGTAACCGGTAGGACACAATTCGACGTGCCCCACCACCGCTGGTCGATGGCTCGACCGATCCCGTACATCGCGTTCCGTGACCCCGCATCGCGTCGCCGCCAGCAAGATCGAATGCCTGAATAGTTCTATTTATACCGTTCTTCGAATCACCCAGACTTCATGGGCGGGAGCCGTAGGTATACGGCGCGGTGAATCCGTCGGCGCCCCCGGTGAGCTCCCGACGATCGAATTTCCGTTCCGCGCGATCCTCTCCTTGAAACGCTGCGTTCACCGAGGTGTTACGAGACATGGTCGGCGAAGAACCCGCCTTGACGTCCCGATTTGCCCGCTGCTAATTTGCGGCCCCACCACTCAAATCCAGACGGGCGAGGAGAATCGCTCGGTTCAGGGGGGCAGTCAGTGAGTTCCACACGCCGTCGAAAGCACATTGCCGTTGCGGTCGGCCTCGCGGGCACGCTCGCGTTGGCGGCCTGCTCGAGTTCGGGCAGCGACGACACGACGGCCAGCAGCACCACCAGCCCGACCCCGGCCACGCACGTCGTGACCGACCTGGACGGCACGAGGGTCACGCTGCCGACGACGATCAACCGCATCGCCGAGCAGTTCCCGGCCCACACCGTGTCCGACATCATGCTCGGGGTGGGCGACAAGCTGGTCGCCATTCCGCAGAACGTGAGCACCATTCCGTTCCTGCAGACGGTGCAGCCGTCCATCACCAAGGTGCCGCAGTTGTTCCACAACGGCGGCATGGTGAACATCGAGCAGCTGCTCGCCCAGAAGCCGGATGTGGTCTCCCTGATCAGCGGTGGCGCCACGGCCAAGCCGCTCCAGGACGCGAAGATCCCCGCCGTCGACATGTTCTTCTCGAAGCTGGACCAGCTCCCGCAGTCGATCACCGTGGGTGGCGACACCTTCGGTGGCCCGGCGGTCGCGAAGGCGAAGGCGTACAACACGTACTTCACCAAGGTGTCGAGCGACCTGACGGCGAAGCTGGCGAGCACGACGACGAAGCCCAGCGTGCTGTTCGTCGAGGCGTTCACCGGCAACGACATCGTCGTCCAGGGTGGCGCGTCGCTGATCGACCAGTGGATCACGAAGGCCGGCGGCACGGACGCGGCGAAGGACATCAAGGGCAACCGCGTCAAGGTCAACATGGAGCAGGTGCTCCAGTGGAACCCGGACTACCTGATCGTCGCGACCCCCGGCGGTGACCAGGGCCTGAAGGCCGACACCGGCGCCTCGGTGGTGGACGCCCTGTCGAAGATCGCCGGCTGGAACGACCTGAAGGCCGTCAAGGACGGCAAGGTGTACATCGACCCGCGGGGCCTGTACCCGTGGGCCCAGTACACCCCCGAGCAGGCCGTCCACCTGCAGTGGGTCGCGAAGGTCCTGAACCCGTCGCTGTTCGCCGACGTCGACCTCCGCAAGGTCACCAGCAGCTTCTACAAGACCTACTTCGGCCACGAGCCCACGGCCGACGAGCTCACCCAGATCCTCCAGACCACCTCCGCCGACGGCATCGCCACCCCGGCCAACGCCGTCAGGTAACACCACGTACGGCACGACCTACTCACCAGGCGGGGGGGGGGGGGGGGGGGGGGGGGGGGGGGGGGCGGGGGGGGCGCGGGGGGGGGGGCCGGCCGGG
>NZ_JALKFX010000063.1:0-17518 GCF_023243045.1 Frankia sp. AgB32 | reverse complement strand
GGTTCGAGTGCCCGCGGACCACGGGCCACGTCGCCCCGGGCCGCCGCCACGTTGACCATGGAAAGGGCCGCCGCCGACCCGGAGAAGATCGTAGGTACCGCCAAAACGATCGACAACTTAGCTTAACGATCGACAATTTAAGGCGGCGATCGACAACTTAAGCCACAACTTGTAGGCTAAGTTGTCGCTCAAGTTGTAGATCAACTTAAGTTGTGGGTGGAGGGTGGCTGTGGGAAGCCTTCAGAGCGAGGTCGACGAGGCGGTCGCACGTATCCGCAGAGCTCGTACCGACCTGCAGTCCATCGAAGCCAAGGCCGCTGGGAGCGGGCTGCCGAAGTCGGTCATGGAGACGGTCTCAGCCTTCGCGAACGCCCGGGGCGGTCTGCTGATCCTCGGCCTCGACGAGGCTCGAGGGTTCACGCCGGTCGAGATCGATCCGGCGAAGCTCGCCAGCGATCTCGCTTCCGCCTGCGCCGACCAGCTTGAACCTCCGATCCGACCGGAGATCGACATCGCCGAGGTCGACGGACAGCCGATTGTCGTAGCCCGTGTCGAGGAGATGTCGGCTGATCGCAAGCCGTGCCACGTGAAAGCCCGAGGACAGGAGCGAGGTTCCTACCTGCGGACACACGACGGCGACCGGCTCCTCTCGTTCTATGAGGTACACGTTCTGGTCGCTTCACGTGGGCAGCCTCGTGACGATGGGCTTCCCGTCCTGGCGGCGACTCCAGCGGATCTCGATAGCGACCTCGTCGCGGCGCTGGTGCGGCGGATGCGCGCCACGCGGGGCCCTCTGTTCACGAGCGTGTCGGACGACGAGATGCTTCGGATGCTGCGGGTCCTCATCGATACGGATGACGGGGTCAGACCCAGCCTCGCCGGGCTGTTGGCGCTCGGCCGGTATCCCCAGAGCTTCTTTCCGCAACTCGACATCACCTTCGTCGCCTATCCCACCGTGACGGGAGAGCCGTTGCGGGACGGCACGCGCTTTCTCGACAACCAGTCGATAGACGGCTCCGTCCCGATCATGGTGGCTACGGCTCTGGCCGCGGCGCGGCGGAACATGACGCGACGCTCAGTGATCGTTGGCATGGGCCGACTGGATCACTGGGAGTACCCCGAGGAGGCGGTGCGGGAGGTCGTCGCCAACGCTCTGATGCACCGGGACTATCACCCCCTGGCGCAAGGGACGCAGGTGCGGGTCGAGCTATATCCCGATCGGTTGGTGGTGGCCAACCCAGGAGGTCTCCACGGCCCGGTCAATCGAGAGGACCTGCTGGCAGAACACATTTCCTCCTCCCGAAACTCGCTGCTGGCCAAGCTGCTTGAGGACGTGGAGTTTCCGGGAACCGGCCGGACAGTGTGTGAGAACCGTGGGTCGGGTTTGTTGGCCATGGCTGCGGCGCTGCGCGCGGGCGGAATCGAGCCGCCTGAACTGATCGACAGCATCCGCGAGTTTCGCGTCGTATTCCACAATCACAGCCTGCTGGATGACGAGGCCGTTGCCTGGTTGTCCACCATTGACACCGCGGCTCTCAGCGATCAGCAGCGACTGGGACTCGCCTTCCTGCACCGCAACGCAACGATCACCAATCAGCAGTACCGGAGCCTTACCGGTTGCGACTCGGTAACCGCCTCCAAGGACCTGAGCAGCATGGCAACGACGGGCCTACTGGAGAAGGCTCGGGATCGCCGCTGGACCCTGTGGCGTCTTGCCGAGGGCGTTGCCGGCGGTCGTGCGGAGGAAGGCAGAAACACGCAGGCAGCGCTCTGGCCGAGCGCGGCCGGGCCGGCGGACGCGACTGGTGTCACGTCTGCGCGGCGACGTGATCGTTCTGCGGACATCCGTGCCCTGCTGGCAGACGGCCCACGCGACACGCGCGAGATCGCGGACGTTCTACGGCTGTCACCCCAGGGTACGTTGCGATGGCTGCACCGTATGGAAGATGTGTCGGAACTCGATCCGAGACCCGGACAGCGGAGTCACCGCTGGAAGCTACGGCACGGCTGAGCGCCGATATCGAGTTGTGGAACACGCGGTTCGAAGCAGGCGCGCAGGCGCTCCCGGTGCTCCGCGTACCGGCAGGGTCTCGCCGGCGTCCGGGATGGCCCGTCGGAGCCCGCGCTCGGTGATCCGTTAAATCACGGCTGGACGTCGGATACCAACACCGTTTATCCGATCAATCCATTGATGGGGATTCTGGAAGGGTTCGGGAACATCCGGTCTGGGTGCCCTGCGGTCCGGCGGAACATACTCGTCGGGATGATTTTGCCAGAAATCGCGCTGGGTCATTGTCCCGCGAATCTCAGGCGGTGCGGATTCGGCTTGCTGGTCGACACCCCCATCAAGGCGGGCCAACTTGCGTTCCAGGGCGGTCTGCGGTCGGTCAGGCGAGTCTGCAGATGACGGTTCGTCCCGGGCCGTTGCCCAGCGTTTCAGGGAGTCGAGCTTTGACCACAGTGCCGCTCGCTCGACCACAGTGCCGCTCGCTCGTCGCCGTTCCCAGCGCCCCGCGCTTCTGGGGTGGGGCGCCGCGCGTCGACGTCGCCGGGTTCGGGTTCGTCGCCGGACTCGCCACGGGCGCGCCGTTCGAGTGCCGCCATCTTCGCCTCGACGGAGGACGCGTCCGGGGCGGAGGCCGGCAGCGCGCGATCCCGTTGGTCCGTGTCATCGCGAAAAAGATCACGGATGCCCTCGCTGCTCACCGTGCCAGTACCGTCACTTGAACGGGTGGATACGCCGTAAGCGGCGCATTTCCACCTTCCGTCGGACGGCCGCCGGCCAACCAGCCGGGGACCCTCCCGGTAGTTTCCGGCGAGGGCCGTCGCCGCGCGCAGGGTGCGGGTGTCGGATGGGGAGAACTGCCGACCCGGGGCGGCTGTCAGCGTTTGCGGGCGACGGCGCCGTAGAAGCTGACCTGGGCGTCGGTGAGGTCGGGCGGGGTGTCGGGGTCGGGGCGCCAGCGGTGGACGATCTGGAGGCCGGGGTCGAGGAGGTCCAGGCCGTCGAAGAAGCGGAGGACCTCGGCGCGGGTGCGTTGCTGCGCGGGGATGCCGCTGGCCCGGTAGGAGGCGGCGAGGCGCTCCATGCCGTCGTCGTGATCGGCGGTGGCGTGGGTGAGGGTCAGGTAGCTGCCGGCGGGCAGGCCGTCGAGGAGCTGGCGCAGCAGGCCGTGCGGGTCGTCGGCGTCCGGGACGAAGTGCATGATCGCGAGGACGGAGAGGGCGACCGGCTGGGTGAGGTCGAGGGTGTCGTGCAGCTCCTGGGCGGTGAGGATCCGCTGCGGGTCGTGCAGGTCGACGTCCAGGTAGGCGGTCGCGCCCTGGGCGGTGCCGGTGAGCAGCGCGCGGGCGTGGGTCAGCACGATCGGGTCGTTGTCCGCGTACACGACTCGGGCCTGCGGGGCGACGCTCTGGGCGACTTCGTGCAGGTTCGGGCTGGTGGGGATGCCGGTTCCGATGTCGAGGAACTGGCGGATCCCGGCCTCGCCGGCGAGGTGGCGGGTGGTGCGAGCCATGAACGCCCGGTTCGCGTGGGAAGCCGTGCGGGCGTTCGGGAAGCTGGCGAGGGCCTGCTCGGCGGCCGCCCGGTCGGCGGGGAAGTTGTCCTTGCCGCCGAGGTAGTAGTCGTACATCCGGGCGGAATGAGGCTGATCGGTCTTCAGGTCGACGGGCGGGTGGGCCTGCGCCCGGCTGCGCCACCAGGCCGGGGACTCGGACAGACTTTCGCCGCTCACCCGCGCCTGCCCGCGCACGTAAGGCTTTCCTCGCGCATCACGCTGGCATCATAACGGTGGCAGACCGGTCGAAAACGACAGTGGTGAACGTCCGGCCGAAAGGCCTGGTCAGCCGGTTGGCTGGGCGGGCACGGTGGTGAGCGTCGCGAAGCCGGCGTTGAAGGCGCCGACCTCGTGGGCGGGGGATGCCGTCGACGTGCAGCTCTGGGCCCTGAGCACGGCGGACGGGTCGGACGCGGTCGCCTCGCTGGGGAGTTCGCGCAGCCCGCGGACCGAGCCGCCGGCGAAGCAGTTCGGGATGTTCAGGTTCGCGACGGTCTGCGCGGCGGCGGCGCCGCCCGCGGCGCTGGCCGGGCTGCCGCCGGCGGCGGAGGTGGCGAGCAGCGCCGTGCGGTGGGCGGTGATCCAGGCGACGACCTGGGCGACCCCGGGGGCGTAGTCGTAGGTGTCGCCGAGGCCCTCGCTCGCGGCGAGCGCGGGGATGCCGCGCTGGGCGGCGGCGCGGGCCGCCCCGACGGTGCCGGACAGGTTGACCACCGGACCGAGGTTCTGCCCCTCGTTGATGCCGGAGACGACGAGGTCGGGCTTGAGGCCGAGATCGTCGAGCGCCACGTTGACCGCGTCCGCCGGGAAGCCGCTGACCGCGACGGCCGGCTGGCCACTGGCGGTCGTGTCGTCGTTGTGGGCGACCTCGCCGCCGCTGGTCCTGCCGCCGGTGCCGCTCTGGTTCGCCGCCGGGGCCACGATCTTGACGGTGGTGTTCGGCAGCGCGGTGACGGCCTTCGCGACCGCGTCGATGCCGGCGGAGCCCACCCCGTCGTCGTTGGTGACGAGCACGTCGAGTGTGGTGTCCGCGGCGCGGGTGGCGGTTGCCGAGGCCGGCGCCGCGCTCGCCGTGGACGTGGCGCCGGCTGGCGCGGCGGTGCCGGCACTGCCGGAGGATCCACACGCGGCGGCACCAAGCAGGACGGCCGCCACCGCGACGGCGAGACGAACGGGCCTCGTGGTCACGGGTCCTCCTGAGCTGCGCTGGCCTGGCCGGGTTCGGTGCACATCGTGCAAGCACCACTTTCTACAGTGTGGTCGGCGCCGGTGCCACCGCCCGGGCCCGTCCGCGTTGTGGCGGCCCACGTCGACCATCCGGCGTGACGTCCTCACCGAGCGTGGCAGTCCCGAGGTGAGGGACCGCCACCCGGGCGTCAGCTCCGCGGCAGGGCGGCGAGCTGGGCGTTGATGCGGCGGATCTCCTCGTCGGCCCGGCTGACCCGGTCGCGCATCTCCGCGATGACCTTGTCGGGCGCCTTCGCGGTGAACTTCTCGTTGCCGAGCTTGGCCTGCGCCTGGGCGCGGATCTTCTCCGTGGCGGCGAGATCCTTGTCGAGTCGCTTGCGCTCGGCGGCGAAGTCGACGGCGCTGGAGAGGTCCAGTTCGAAGCGGACGCCGGCGACGTCCAGCCGGCTCACCACGCTGGGCGCGTCGGCCGGCGGGTCCAGCCGGGTGAGGGCGCGGATGTGCTCCTCGTGGCTGGTGAGCAGCGGGTCGGTGAACTCGACCCGGGTCGCGACCCGCTGACCCGGCTTGATGCCCTGCGTGTTGCGGAAGCGGCGGATCTCGGTGACGACGGCCTGCAGCGTCGCGACCGTGGCCTCGGCGTCGGGCGCGGCGAGGTGGGTCTCCGCCACCGGCCACGGCGCCACCACGATCGACGTCCCGCCGGTCAGCGACAGCCACAGTTCCTCGGTCACGAACGGGATGACCGGGTGCAGCAGCCGCAGCGTGACGTCGAGGACGTGGCCGAGCACCGCCCTGGTGTTCTCGGCCGCCGCGCCGCCCTGGCCGATCGTGACCTTGGCGAACTCGACATACCAGTCGAACAGCTCATCCCACGCGAAGTGGTAGAGCACGTCGCAGGCCTTCGCCAGGTGGTACTGCGCGTAGGCGGCATCCACCTCGGCGACGACCGTGGCCAGCCGGGACAGGATCCACCGGTCGATCGTGGTCAGCGCGTCGAGATCCGGCAGGTGCGCGGCCTCGCCGTCGCCGGCGGGCAGCGGGCGGGCGCCGTTCATCAGCGCGAAGCGGGTGGCGTTCCAGACCTTGTTGCAGAAGTTCCGGGAGCCCTGCACCCACTCCTCGCCCACCGGCACGTCGGCACCCGGATTGGCGCCACGGGCCAGGGTGAAGCGCAGCGCGTCGGCGCCGTAGGCGTTCATCCAGTCCAGCGGGTCGACGGTGTTGCCACGGGACTTCGACATCTTCTTGCCGAACTTGTCCCGGATCAGACCGGTGAGCACGATGTGCCGGAACGGGACGGCCTGCTCGATCGGCTGGTCGCCCATCGCGTACAGGCTGAACATCATCATCCGGGCGACCCAGAAGAAGATGATGTCGTAGCCGGTGACCAGCACGTCCGTCGGATAGAACGTACGCAGGTCGGCGGTGTCCTCCGGCCAGCCCAGGGTGGAGAACGGCCACAGCGCCGAGGAGAACCAGGTGTCGAGGACGTCGGGGTCCTGCCGCCAGCCCTCGCCGGTCGGCGCCGCGTCGTCCGGCCCGACGCAGATGACCTCGCCGTCCGGGCCGTACCAGACCGGGATGCGGTGGCCCCACCACAACTGGCGGCTGATGCACCAGTCGTGCATGTTGTCGACCCAGTCGAAGTAGCGCCCGGACATGTCCGCCGGGTGGATCGTGACGTGGCCCTGGCGCACGGCGTCGCCCGCGGCCGCGGCCAGCGGCTCGACCTTCACGAACCACTGCTTGGACAGCCGCGGCTCGACCACCGTATCGCATCGCGAGCAGTGGCCGACGGCGTGCAGGTAGGGACGCTTCTCCGCGACGATCCGACCCTGCTCGCGCAGCGCCGCGACGACCGCCGGGCGGGCCTCGAAGCGGTCGAGACCCTCGAACGCGCCGTGCACGGTGATGACCGCGCGCTCGTCCATGACGGTGATCGCGGGCAGGTTGTGGCGCTGGCCGATCTCGAAGTCGTTCGGGTCGTGCGCGGGGGTGACCTTGACGGCGCCGGTGCCGAACTCGGGGTCGACGTGCTCGTCGGCCACGATCGGGATCTGCCGGTTGGTCAGCGGCAGCCCGACGGTGGTGCCGACGAGGTGCGCGTAGCGGGGGTCGTCCGGGTGCACCGCGACGGCGGTGTCCCCGAGCATGGTCTCCGCGCGGGTGGTCGCCACGACGATCGAGCGCTCGCCGTCGCCGTAGCGGATGGAGACCAGCTCGCCGGCGTCCTCGGAGTGCTCGACCTCGATGTCGGACAGCGCGGTGCGGCAGCGCGGGCACCAGTTGATGATCCGCTCGGCGCGGTAGATCAGGCCGTCGTCGAACAGCCGCTTGAACACGGTCTGCACCGCGCGGGACAGGCCCTCGTCCATCGTGAAACGTTCACGAGACCAGTCGACGCCCTCACCGAGCCGGCGCATCTGGTCGAGGATCCGGCCGCCGTACTCCTCCTTCCACTGCCACACCCGGGAGACGAACTCCTCGCGGCTGAGATCGTGGCGGGACTTGCCCTCCGACTCGGCGAGGTGGCGTTCGACCACGGTCTGGGTGGCGATGCCGGCATGGTCCATCCCCGGCAGCCACAGGGCCTCGAAGTCGCGCATGCGGGCCCGGCGGGTCAGCGCGTCCATCACCGTGTGCTGGAACGCGTGGCCCAGGTGGAGCTGGCCGGTGACGTTGGGCGGCGGGATGACGATGGTGAACGGAGTCCTGCCGCTCTTGACGTCCGCCTCGAAGTACCCGGCCTCGACCCATCGCCGGTAGAGCTTTTCCTCTACCTCGGCGGGGGCGTACTGCGTGGGCGGGACATCGGGTGCGGGAGGGACAGGGCTTGCGGTCACGGTTGGTGATTATAGCCTTGGCATGACACCAGACAGGTCGGCGCTACGTCGCCTGGCGGGAGAGGTGGAATGACTCGGATTTCGGGCCCGCCGGGCCTGCCGGAGCCGCTTCCGGCGCCGCCGCAGCAGCCCGTGGCGCCCGCGGCGCCGATCCGGATCGGGATCCTCGGCGCGGCCAGGATCGCGCCGTGGGCCCTGGTCACCCCCGCGCGGAGCAATCCCGAGGTGGTGGTGACTGCGGTCGCCGCCCGCGACCCGCGGCGGGCGGACGCGTTCGCCCGCAGGCACCGCATCCCCCGGGCGGTCGCCTCCTACCAGGCGCTGGTCGACGACCCGGACCTCGACGCCGTGTACGTCCCGCTGCCCGCCGCCCTGCACGGGCGCTGGACGCGCGCGGCGCTCGCCGCCGGCAAACACGTGCTCTGCGAGAAGCCGTTCGCCGCCAACGCCGACGAGGCCGCCGCCGTCGCCGCCGCGGCGGAGCGCTCCGGCCTCGTGGTGATGGAGGCGTTCCACTACCGCCACCATGCGCTCGTCACCCGGATCCTCGAGCTGCTCGGCGAGGGTGCGATCGGCGAGATCACCCACGTCCGCGCCCGCTTCCACCTCCCGCTCCCGAGCCGTGGCAACATCCGTTACGACCTCGCGCTCGGCGGCGGCGCGCTGATGGACGCGGGCTGCTATCCGGTGCACCTGGTGCGCACGCTGGCGCGCGCCACCGGGGACGACGGAGCACCGACCGTGGTGTCGGCGCGGGCCCGGGAACGCGGCGGCAGCGGGATCGACGAGGTGATGACGGCGCGGCTGTCCTTCCCGGGCGGCATGTCCGGCGAGATCTCCTGCGGCATGCACCGGCTGCCGCGAGGTTTCCCGACGGCGCGGATCATCGGTACCCGCGGCGAGATCCGGGTGCGCAACTTCGTCGTGCCGCAGGCCGGTTGCCGGCTGACCGTGCGGGCCGGCGGGAAGCGTAGGCGGATCCCGGTTGCCCGCCGGCCCAGCACGTACGCCTGCCAGCTCACCGCGTTCGCCGGCGCCGTGCTGCGGGGCGAGCCCGTCCCGACGGACGCCGCCGACGCCGTCGCGTCGATGCGCGTGATCGACGCGTGCTACCGCGCCGCCGGGCTCGCCCCCCGGGAGCCGTACCCCGCCGGCTGACCGCCTCGCCGGCCGGGCGATCAGCCGGCGGGCACCAGCGACGTGCCGGCCGCCGCCCGGCAGAGGTGGACGACCGCGTCCCGGCCGGTGCCCGCGCGGTAGGCCGGGGGGACGGCCGCCGCGAACGCCTCGGCGTGCTCCGCGTCGACGAGCGCGACCACGCAGCCGGCGAAGCCACCGCCGGTCATCCGGGCGCCGTGGCAGCCGGGCGCGGCGCGGCAGGCGTCCACCGCGGCGTCCAGCGCGGGGCTCGACACCTCGAAGTCGTCGCGGATCGACCGGTGCCCGTCGACGAGCACCTCCCCGGCGCGCGGCAGGTCGCCGCGCCGCAGGGCCGTGACGACCTCGCGCACCCGCTGGTTCTCGGTGATGACGTGCCGGGCACGGCGCAGCGCGACCGGGTCGAGGCGCCGCTGCGCGTCGGCGGGCAGCCCGCCGTCCAGCTCGCGCAGGCTGGCGACGCCCAGGCCGGCGGCCGCGCGGGCGCACTCGGCGCGGCGCTGGGCGTAGGCACTGGTCACCAGCTCCCGCCGGGTGCCGGTGTCGACGACCGCGACGAGGAGCGAGGCCGGCATCGGCACGGCGGTGAGGCGCAGGTCGCGGACGTCGATCCGCAGGGCGTGGCCGGCGGTGGCGGCGGCGCAGGCGATCTGGTCGAGCGGACCCGTCGCGGCCCCGACCCACAGGTTCTCGGCGCGCTGGGCGAGCGCGGCCGCGGCGAGCGGGTCCCAGTCGAGCTCCCAGGTGACGTGACAGGCCCGCGCCACGGCGAGTTCGAGCGCGGCGGACGACGACAGCCCGGCACCCATCGGCAGGTCGCTGGCCACCGCACCACGCCAGCCGCGGGTGGCTGCCGCCGCGCCGGCGAGCGAGCCGACGGTGACGACGACGCCCTCGACGTATCCGGCCCAGCCGTTCTGGGCCGTTGCGGCCCGGTGGGGCGGCCCGTCCGGCGGAGCGGCCGGCGGCGGCAGCCGGACCGACGCCGGCCGCGGGTCGTCCTCGGTGACGAGCTCGACGGACCCGCCGGCCTCGGCTGCGGACGGTGTGAACGCGAGGTACAGCTCCACGTCGATGGCGACCGGCAGGCACAGCCCGTCGTTGTAGTCGGTGTGTTCCCCGATCAGGTTGACGCGACCGGGGGAGCGGACGAGGTGGCTGGGTCGCGTGCCGAATGTCCGGGTGAACGCGGCGACGGCCCGCCGCGCGCCGTCGCGGTGCGGACCGGTCATGCCCGGGCAGCCGGTACCTGGGCCCGCAGCCGGGCCGCAGCCTGCTCGGGAGTGATGTCGCGCTGGGGGCCGGCGAGCATCTCGTACCCCACGAGGAACTTGCGCACGGTCGCCGAGCGCAGCAGCGGTGGATAGAAGTGGGCGTGCAGCTGCCAGTGGTCGGCCGACGCCGGGCCGGCGGCGGGGCCACCGGGCGCGCCGTGCCAGCCCATCGAGTACGGGAACGGCACGCCGAACAGGCCGTCGTACGCCGTCAGCAGGAGCCGCAGGATCCCGACGAGACCGGCGCGGCCGTCGTCGTCCAGATCGGTGAGGCCGCTCGTCGGCCGAAGCGGCAGGAGCATCGTCTCGAACGGCCAGACCGCCCAGTAGGGGACGACCGCTAGCCAGCCGCCGTGCGCCGCGACCACCCGCTCGCCGGCGGCCAGCTCGGTGGCGGCGTAGTCGACGAGCAGCCGGCTCCCGTGCGCGCGCAGGTAGTCGCGTTGGTTGACGTCCTCGGCGGCTGGCTCGTCGGGCAGGACGGAGCTGGCCCAGACCTGGCCGTGCGGATGCGGGTTGGACGCGCCCATCGCGGCGCCGCGGTTCTCGAAGATCTGCACCCATCGCCAGCGCCGGCCCAGGCCGCGGGCCTGCTCCAGCCAGGCGTCGACGACGCCGCGCAGCTCTCCGTCGGACATCGCGGCGAGGTGGGTGTCGTGGCGCGGGCCGAAGCACAACACCCGGCAGACGCCGCCGACCGGCTCGGCGCGCAGCAGCCCGCCGGCGGGTCCGGGCGGCGGATCGACCGCTGCGCCGGCGCCCGGGGACGGCGGCGCCGCCTCCGGATCCGGCCGCAGCGCCGGGAAGTCGTGCGGGAACGCGAACGGCCCGGTGTACTCGGGATTGCGGTCGTCACCGGCGCCGCGCGGGTTGCCCGGGCACAGCGGGCAGGCCGGGTCGTACCGCGGCGGTGCCGGGGGGCTGGCCGCCTCGGCCGCGCCGGACCAGGGCCGGCGGTCCCGCCCGGCGGACACCAGCGTCCATCGCCCGCGCAGCGGGTCGAACCGCCGGTGCGGCGCTGCGGCCGCCGACTCCGAACTGGTAGTCATGATCACCTTTCGGTCCGTCGGCTGCTGTCCCGGCATCCTCGCCGCGGTGCGGCCCGACCACCGCCGCAATCCAACCACCTCGCCGCCGCGGTGAACCCGTCTGGCGGGCGGACCCGTTGCCCGCCCGCCAGACGGCGATCGCTCCTATGATTTTGCCAACAGTCAGCGCCCGTTGGTCAGATCTGGGGGTCGGATGACCATTGATCTCAGTCCGGACCCGGCCGTCGCGGAGCTGGCCCGGCGCACCGCCGAGTTCGTCCAGCAGGTCGTGCTCCCCGTCGGGGAGCGCCCCGGAGCCGCCGGCGCCACCGACGCCGACACGCGCCGTGAGCTGCAGGACGCCGCCCGCGCCGCCGGGGGGTTCGCCCCGCACGTCGGCGTCGCGTATGGCGGCCACGGGCTGGACATGCGCGGCCGGGCCGCCGTGTTCGAGGAGGCCGGCTACGCCCTGCTCGGCCCGCTCGCGCTGAACATCGCCGCGCCCGACGAGGGCAACATGCACATGCTCGAGATCATCGCGACCGACGCGCAGAAGGAGCGCTACCTGCGCCCGCTCGCGACCGGCGCGGTCCGCTCCTGCTTCGCGATGACGGAACCGGCGCCCGGCGCGGGGTCAGACGCGCGGGCGCTGGCCACCCGGGCCGAGCGGGTCGGCGGCGGCTGGCGGATCAACGGCCGCAAGTGGTTCATCACCGGCGCGGACGGCGCGGCCTTCGCGATCTGCATGGCGCGCACCGCCGGCGAGCCCGGCTCCGACGGCGGCGCGACGATGTTCCTCGTCGACGCCGACAACCCCGGCATGACGATCGTCCGGCACATCGACACCCTCGACGAGACCATGATCGGCGGCCATGCCGAGCTGCTGTTCGACGACTGCGAGGTGCCCGACGAGGCCGTGCTCGGTGCGGTCGGCGAGGGCTTCCGCCATGCCCAGGTCCGCCTCGGCCCCGCCCGGATGACCCACTGCATGCGCTGGCTGGGCATCGCCCGGCACGCCCGGGACATCGCCGTGCGGCGGGCGAACGAACGGGAGCTGTTCGGCTCGCGGCTCGGCGAGCTCGGCATGGTCCAGCAGATGATCGCGGACAACGAGATCGACATCGCCGCCGCCCGCGGGCTCATCCACCAGGCCTGCTGGGAGCTCGACCAGGGCCGCTCCGGCGCGCAGTCCACCTCGATCGCCAAGACGTTCACCGCCGAGGCCGTCTGGCGGGTCGTCGACCGATCGCTGCAGATCTGCGGCGCGCTCGGCGTCTCCGGCGACGTTCCGCTCGGCCGGTTCCTGCGCGAGGTGCGGCCCTTCCGGATCTACGACGGGCCGTCCGAGACGCACCGCTGGACGATCGCTCGCCGGGTCTGTCGGCAGGCCGCCGCGGCCACGCCGCCGGGAGCGACCCGATGAGTGTGGCGGTGGAAGGTCTGGACCTGCCCGCGTTGGAGCGCTTCTTCGCCGAGCGTGTCCCCGGGTTCGCCGGCCGCCTCGACGGCCGGCTGATCGCCGGCGGCCGGTCCAACCTCACCTACCTGCTCACGGACGGCGCGCGCCGCTGGGTGCTGCGCCGTCCGCCGCTGGGCGGGCTCACTCCGTCCGCGCACGACATGCTGCGGGAGTACCGGGTGGTCGCCGCGCTGGCCGGCAGCACGGTGCCGGTGGCACCGGCGGTCGTCGCCAGCGACGCCGACGGTCCGCTCGGCGTGCGGTTCGCCGTTGTCGAGTTCATCGACGGCGAGGTCGTCCGCACGGAGACGGACCTCGCGAGGCTCGACCCGGCGGACCGCGAGCGCTGCGCGTTCGCCCTGGTCGACGTGCTGGCGGCGCTGCATGCCGTGGACCCCGCCGAGGTGGGCCTGGCCGACTTCGGCCGACCCGTGGGCTACCTCGGCCGGCAGGTGCGCCGGTGGTACGACCAGTGGCAGCGGGTGGCGACCCGGGACCTGCCCGACGTCGACGACCTGCACGCCCGGCTCGCTGCGGCGTGCCCGGCGGAGTCCGGGGCGTCGATCGTGCACGGCGACTTCCGGATCGACAACGTCATCCTCGACCCGGGCGACCCGGGCTGCGTCCGCGCGGTCGTCGACTGGGAGATGGCCACTCTCGGTGACCCGATCGCCGACCTCGCCCTGCACACCGCCTACCGCAACCCGGCCTTCGCCCCACTGCTCGCCGGCACGGCCGCCGCCACCAGTCCGTTGCTGCCGCCCGCCGACGCGATCATCGATCGGTACGTCCAGGTCACCGGCCGCGACCTGGCCACCTACTCCTTCTGCCTGGCGCTGGCCTATTTCAAGATCGCCGTGATCGCGGAGGGCATTCATGCCCGCTACCAGCAGGGCCTGACCCGCGGCGAGGGATTCGAGACAGCCGGTGACGCAGCGGCGCCGCTCGCCGCTGCGGGCCTGCGGGCCCTGCGCGACAGCGACGCCGGTCCGGTCAGAGGCGCTCGATGAGGGACGCGGTGCCGAGGCCGCCGCCGCAGCACATCGTGATCACGCCGTAACGGCCGCCGGTGCGCTCGAGTTCGTTCAGAGCACGGGTCAGCAGAATGCCGCCGGAGGCCCCCAGCGGGTGGCCGAACGGGATGGCACCGCCGTTCGGGTTGACCTTCTCGATATCCGCGCCGAGTTCCTTACGCCAGGCCAGCACCACCGCGGCGAACGCCTCGTTGACCTCGAAGACGTCGATGTCGTCCATGGTCCGGCCGGTGTCGGCCAGCAGCTTGCGGGTGGCGGGGATCGGCCCGGTCAGCATCGTCACCGGATCGCAGCCGACCAGCACCGAGTGCACCAGCCGGGCCCGGGGGGTGAGCCCCAGCTCCTCGGCCCGCGCGGCGCTGGCCAGCAGGATCGCCGAGGCGCCGTCGGCGATCTGCGACGACGTGCCCGCGGTGTGCCGGCTGCCGCCCGGGCGGTCCGGCACGTTGACCTTCAGCTTGGCCAGGCCCTCCAGCGTGGTCGGACGCAGCGCCTCGTCCATCGCGAACGGCTTGTGGCCGACAGCCGCGCCCTCGTCGTCGGTGACCGGCGCGGAGACCGGCACGATCTGCGACGCGAAACGGCCCTCGGCGACCGAGACGGCGGCGCGCTGCTGGGCGAGCAGCGCGTACGCCTCCAGGTCGTCGCGGGACAGGCCCCAGGTCTCGGCGATCCGCTCCGCGCCCTCGAACTGGGTGGTCACCTCGTAGTGCTCGCGAAACCGCTCGCCCCGACCGGTGCCGTACGTCGGCTCGGTGCTGGCGGTCATCGGCACCTGGTTCATCGACTCGATGCCGCCGACGACCGCGATGTCCGTCAGGCCCGACCCGACCAGGGCGTGGGCCATCGTCGTCGCCTGGTGCGACGACCCGCACTGGGCCTGCACCGTCGAGCCGCCGACCGCCAGCGGCAGCCCGGCCCCGAGCCAGGCGTTGCGGGCGATGTTCGCCGACTGCTGCCCGACCTGGCTGACGCACCCGACGACGAGCTGTCCGACCAGCGCCGGGTCGAGCCCAGTGCGGTCGAACAGCCCCCGCAGCACGTCGCCGAGCAGATCCGGCGCCTGCACGTCACGCAGCGACCCCTTGCGCTTGCCGATCGCCGATCGGCAGGCGTCCACCACCACGACCTCGGTACCCGTCATCACGTCACCTTCTTGGAAGTCAACCGTCGGAGCGGGAACTGGATCGGAAGCTGATCGCTGTGATCGCCCGGCCGGCGCCGGCCGGGCGATCTCGTCCTGATGCGGTTCGGTTACGCCTTCGGGCCGCCGGCGACGTAGATGACCTGACCGGAGACGTAGCCTGCACCCTCGCTGACCAGGAACGACACGGTGTGGGCGATGTCCTCGGGCACACCGACGCGGGCGACCGGGATGGACTTCGCCCGGTCGATCTTGTACTGCTCCCAGTCCTGGCCGAGACGCGCCGCGGTCGCCTTCGTCATCTCGGTGGCGATGAAGCCGGGGGCGATCGAGTTGGCGGTGATGCCGTAACGGCCCAGCTCGATGGCGATCGTCTTGGTAAAGCCCTGGATGCCGGCCTTGGCAGCGGCGTAGTTCGCCTGGCCGCGGTTGCCCAGCGCCGAGGTGCTCGACAGGTTCACGATCCGGCCGTACTTGGCCTCGACCATGTGCTTCTGCACCTCGCGGGTCATCAGGAACGCGCCGCGCAGGTGCACCGCGATGACCAGGTCCCAGTCCTGCTCGGACAGCTTGAACAGCAGGTTGTCGCGGGTGATGCCGGCGTTGTTGACCAGCACGGTGGGCGCGCCGAGCTCGCTGGCGACCCGGGCGACGACCGCGGCGACCTGGGCGGCGTCACTGACGTCCGCGACGGCGGACAGCGCCGTGCCACCGTCGGCGACGATGCTCTCGGCGGTCTCCTTGACGGCGGCCTCGTCGAGGTCGAGCAGGGCGACGGCGAACCCGTCGGCGGCGAGCCGGCGGGCGGTGGTCGCGCCAATGCCCCGGGCTGCCCCGGTCACGATCGCGACGCGTCGGGTTTCGGTCATCAACATCTCCTTGTTCACGGTGGGCAGCCGTTTCGCGGCAGGTGGCGGTGATGACGGGCAGGCGTTCGCGCCGCGCGCGTTCGGCCGCGCCGGTGAACCGCGCACAGCCGACGCCAGCCGCACAGGAGCGTCGGCGAGGGTCACCGGCGCAAAACCCTACTCGGCGCTCCCGGGCCGTGCCAGAAATGCGGATCAGCGCACACAGGACCATGATCAGGGGTGGTGTGGTGAACGATCAGTCATCATCGCGAATCGGGAATGTGCGTCGTGCCTGCGTTATTGTCCTGACAAGCCGGCGCGGGAACGCGTTGTGAGGGGTCGCCCGGTGCGCGCGGACCATGTGTGGACCCGGCGGCCGAATCGCAGACAGGAGTTCTCATGCGTGACGCGGTGATCTGTGAGCCGGTTCGCACCGCCGTCGGACGGTACGGCGGCGTGTACAAGTCGCTGACCGCACACGAGCTTGGCGCCTCCGTCCTGCGCGGGCTGCTGGAGCGCACCGGTCTCGGCTCCGCCGACATCGACGACGTGCTCTTCGGCTCCTGTTACCCGACGATGGAGGCCCCCGCGCTGGGCCGCGTCGTCGCGCTCGACGCCGGCCTCGACATCTCCGTCCCCGGCCTGCAGCTCGACCGCCGCTGCGGCTCCGGCGTGCAGACCGTCGCGATGGCCGCGATGCAGGTGCAGACCGGCGTCTCCGACCTCGTGCTGGCCGGCGGCGCGGAGAGCATGAGCAACGCCGCGTTCTACTCCACCGGGATGCGCTGGGGCCCGAACTCGGGCTCCATCACCCTGCACGACGCGCTGGCCCGCGGTCGCACGACCGCCGGCGGTGTGAACCACCCCGTCGACGGCGGCATGATCGAGACCGCGGAGAACCTGCGCCGCGAGTACAACATCTCCCGCGCCGAGCAGGACGAGTTCGCGCTGCGCTCGCACCAGCGCGCGGTCGCCGCCCAGACCGAGGGCCGCTTCGCGGACGAGATCATCCCCGTGACCGTCCGCGGCCGCAAGGGTGACACCGTCGTCGACACCGACGAGCATCCCCGGGCGGACTCCAGCCTGGAGAGCCTCGGCCGCCTCAAGCCCATCATGGGCCGCCAGGACGCCGAGTCGACGGTCACCGCCGGCAACTCCTCCGGCCAGAACGACGGCGCGTCCGTCTGCGTCGTGACTCACCCGGAGGAGGCCGAGCGGCTCGGGCTGCGTCCGCTCGCCAGGCTCGTGAGCTGGGCCGTCGCCGGGGTCGAGCCGTCGCGGATGGGCATCGGCCCGGTCCCGGCGACGGCGAAGGCGCTGGAGCGCGCCGGCCTCAAGCTCTCCGACATCGACCTGATCGAGCTCAACGAGGCGTTCGCCGCCCAGGTCCTCGCCTGCACCCGCGAATGGGGCTTCCCCGCCGGGGACTGGAGCGCCGGCGACTGGGACCGCTTCAACGTCAACGGCTCCGGCATCTCGCTGGGCCACCCGGTCGCCGCGACCGGCGGCCGGATCCTCTCCACCCTGCTCCACGAGATGCACCGCCGCGAGGTCCGCTACGGCCTCGAGACCCTCTGCATCGGCGGCGGCCAGGGCATCACCGCCATCTACGAGCGCATCGCCTCCTAGCCCGGCGCCCGCCGGCCTTCCCCGAACAGCGCGGTTACCGGTCGCAACGGCCAGTTGTGCCGTTTTCGCCTGGTTTCCGCGCTATTCGCGGTCCTTCTAAATGACCGCTGCCCGATTTGCACCGTGCAGAACAACCGCAAAAGCGCGCCGACGTAATCCTCAAGGCTAACGTCGACCACACACGGTGATTCTGACCGTGGCGCGCGCTCCGTGCACGTTCGTCGACAGCGCATGAGCGCCGGGCGTCACCGGCCGGGGCCCCGGCCCCGGCCCGGTGCGCCGCGGCACACTCGGATCTTGGTGCGCCGCGGAACACTCGGATCTTGGTGCGCCGCGGAACACTCGGATCT
>NZ_JALKFX010000062.1 GCF_023243045.1 Frankia sp. AgB32 | reverse complement strand
AGGGCCACCGTGGGTCGCTAGCCCTTCGATGTAGAGCTCTTCCATCTCCTTCTCCATGCCGGTTTATCCCGGCGCTCTAACTGGTCAGGCGACTGAGCTGGTCCCACGACCAGCGCTCGGTGATGTCGCACGGGCCGGCGCGGTGGACGAGGTTTCCCTCGTCGTCGTAGTCCATCGTCCAACGCGCACCGGAGCGTTCCTCGATGCCACGCAGCCGGCCCGACTCGTCGAACACCCGGTAGAACGCACGGTCCGCGTCATCCACCACACAGACCAGCCGGCCAGCCGAATCATGGCGGAACTCGTTGATGGCACCGCCCGCCTCATCGGTCACCAGCGTGCGATGACCCTCGCGGTAAGCGAACTGGACGAGACGACCCTCGGGACTGAGCTGGGTCAGGACCCGGCCGGCCTCGTCGAAGGTGGTGCGGGCCAGCGTCACACCATCCGCGTCGACGAGCTCGGTGAGCAGGCCAGGGGCCGCAGCGGCGTAACGGAAGCGACGGGCGCCCTGCGGGCCGTCGTCAACGGCGACCAGGTTGGCGTAGGTGTCGTAGACGTAGCGCACCTCCCGGCCGTCACTGGCCCGCACCGCCGTGACCAGGGGACGCTCGTCGTCCCACACCAGCTCGACGTACCGGCCCGAACGGGGATGCGACAGCCGCGTGAGCAGGCCGCCCGACCAGGCCAGCCGTAGTTCCGTCCGGTCAACGCGTACCCGCACCGGCTGGCCGGCCTCGTCGTACCACCAGGTCTCCCCCGGGCCGCGGGTGAACCGAAAGCCCGCGCCGTCAGCGTGCAGCACGGCGCCCAGCAGCGGCATGGGGGTCGGCTGGTCCACGCCCGGGCGCGCCACCAGGGAGCGCGCGCCGTCCGGGGCGCGCCACTCGACCTGCCCGTCACCGATGTCCAGCGCGGTGTCGGCCCAGCTGGACCAGCCGCGCCCGTGCGCGCCGAGCCGATCGTGCGCGCGGGAGTTGTAGGTCCGCCGCCAGCCGGCCGGCGCCACCCGACCGGGCAACGGCAGGTCGAGTTCCTGCTCGACCAGGTTGCCGTTCGCGGTACACACCGGGTCGGCCGCGAAACCGCTGTCCGGCGCGCGGGCGAGCAGCTCCGGGGCGTCGACGGTCAGCGAGGTCGTCGCCAGCGCACCGATGCCGGCCGCCGCCAGCCCGGCGGCGATCCGGCTGTCGTCGACCGTGACCGTGCCGGCGGCCGTGCCCACCGAACCCCGGTCGGCGGCGACGAACGCGTCCCTCACCGTGCCGACGAAACGGTCCCGCTGTTCGGCGTCGCTCAGGTGTGAACTTAGTTTCGCCCACAGATCCGGATGCGAAAGACTGTACTGCGCCCCGAACCGGGAAACCACATCATCGTAGTAACCCCGCACACCAGCCGCCGCCGCCGCCAGCGTCGTGCGGGCCGCGGTGGCATCCGTGACGTATGTGCCCAGGTCCTCCGGGTCCGCGGAGCTGGTGGCCACGATGGTCTTCCTTTCTTCCCGGCCTTCGCCGGGCCGGGTCCCGGTCCGCTGGGCGAGGACCCCGTGGTTCCGAACAAAGTTTCCGCGGCCGTCCGGGCTCATCACATTGCCGGGGCCCTACAATGTCCCGAACGGTCCGCTGATTCCCGGGGGGAGGCTCAGGATGGGTGTCCACGGCGGCCAGCATGTGGTCTTCGACTTCGACGGCGCCCTTGAGCTGGCCAGACGGCTGTGGGGCCTGGCCGACGGTGTCGACACCTTCCGCGGAAAGCGGGACACCGCCGCGGCCACAGCCCTGCGCCACTGGCAGGGCCGTTACGCCACGGAGTTCCGCGGCAGTGTGACCGCCGAACAGGGCAGCGACACACATCTCAGTACCGCGATGCGGGATGACGCCCGCACCCTGGCCGCCCTGTGGAGCCAGGCGATGGCGGAGGAGGCGAAAGTCCGATACGCCGACCACGTCACCGAGAAAAAGCGGCACCGGAGCATCTTCCATCGCGTCGAGGACGCGGTGTTCGGTTCCGACGAGGACTACGGGCCCGAGCCCGGGCCGTTCGCCGTGCCGCAGCCGCCCGCCTTCGCCGCGACGGGCAGCCTCCCGGTCCACGGCTAGGAACAGCACCCCGCCGCCGGCGGCCTTCGGCGGCCACACCGCCCAGAAACGCCTGCCGCGCAAGGTGCCACCGGCGCCAGCGCGTTGCCTGGCGCCGCGGCGGGCGGCCGTCGGCACGTCGCTCAGCTGCCGCCCGCATTCATGATGTCCGTGTTGATCTGGCTGACCTTCTGCTGCAGCGCGCCGAGCTGGGTGACCGCGTTGTCCAGCGCCGTCTTGGTCTGCGGCCAGATATCGGCGCGGAACTGGACGGCCAGGCCGCCGTCCCAGTTATTCGGGTCACTCAGCAGCTGACCTTCGTGTTCCAGGTTCTGGATCTCCTGACTGAGCCCGGAGTTGATGATCTGCTGCATACGCCCGATCGCGTCGCGTGCCGTGTCAGTGGAGACAACCCGAGCCATTGATTCTGATCTCCCTGCGAGTCGATTCTGCCATCGGCGGCATCATCATAACCACACCCATCTCCTCGGGCGGCAGCTCGTCCTCGCGGCACCATATCTTTCCTGTTGAACGGCATCACAGCCCGGACGGACGCCCGTGCCGGCCACTCGAGCGGCTGACTGCGAGCCGACGAACAGCGGTCACGGGTGCGCCGTTCGGATGACCCTGGCGGCCGCCGCCGAGGTTCATCTCCGTTCGACCGGTGGACGCTCCCGCCGGCGCTCAGCTATAGTCGGCCAGCAATAGCGTTGGTCTTTCCCGTGCTGGCCTGGCAGCGCCGTCCCGGCCCGGGTGAATATGTGTATACGGGCAGCTCCGGCCGCCACGAGGCCGGGATTTCAGGCGACGTTTTCTCCGGGGTCGGCGGGCGCGTTCACCCCGGCGTCGTCGCGCATTCGGGCTTCGCCGCCGTCCGCGTCCGCCGCAGACATTGGTGAGTGGTGTGCGTATCTGGCCGGATGACGGGCGGTTCGAGGCGGCGGTCAGGCGCGGCTCGTACTGGCATCCGCGCCTGACCGGCGTCACCTTCGACCGGGAGGGCCCCACCGGGCCGGAGCGGGCCGGCGGCGACGGGTCCGGGCCGCTGCTGCACGCGCTCGGCGCGTCGGCGGTCGTCTTCTTCGGCCGGCGCGGGCCGCAGGGCGTGGCGCTGCGCTGCCCGACCCGTGACCTGGGCGCCGGTGCGACCCGTCGCTACGAGAAGCTCGCCGCCCAGCGAGCCGCCCATCCGCCCCTGGCCGCCGCGCTCGCCGAGGCGGAGTGGATCGACCAGGGCCTCGAGATCGACGGCACCTGGTGGCCGGTGATCGTCATGGAGCGGGTGGAGGGCCGGTCGCTGGCCGGCCAGGTGGAACACGTCCTCGGCAGGCGCCCGGCCGGGCTGCACCGCCTGGCGCAGGACTGGGCCGGTTTCGTCGCCGCGCTCGGGGCGGCCGACGTGGCGCATGGCGACCTGCAGCAGAACAACATCTTCGTCACCGCGAGCGGGCGGTTGAAGGCGGTCGACCTGGACGGCGTCTGGCTGCCGGCCGTCGCCCACCTGCCGCCGGACGAGACCGGCCATCGGCACTACCAGCATCCCCGGCGGCGGCGCGGCGACTGGGGCCGTACCGTCGACACGTTCTCGGCCCTGGTCATCTACCTTTCCCTGCGCGCGCTGGCCGTCGAGCCGGACCTCTGGGGGCTGTACCACAACGGCGAGAACCTGGTGTTCACCGACGACGATCTCGCGCATCCGGACCAGACCCCGCTGTGGGACCGGCTGAACAGCAGTCCCGACCAGGACGTCCGTCGGCTCGTGCCGCTGCTGCGGGAGCTCTGCCACGGCCCGGCCGACCCCGGCTGGGACCTGGCCGGCCTGCTGGAGGGGTATCGCCGGGCCCGGTCGGAGGGGCTCCTGCGGTCGGCGTCGTTGCGCCGTCCCGCCGGGCACGACGACGTCAGCCGCTGGTGGGACGAGCCCGAGGAGGCGGCCCCGCCGGATCCCGACACCGCCTGGTCCTGGCCCGACGAGGCAGCCGTCGGCGCCGGCCTGACCGGGCACGACGACGTCAGCCGCTGGTGGGACGAGCCTGAGGCGGCAACGCCGGATCCCAACACCGCCTGGCCCGACGAGGCAGCCGTCGGTGCCGGCCTGACCGGGTACAGCGACGCGGACGAGGGTGCTGGCGCGGCGCTGTCGGGCCCGGCGCGCGTGCTCGCCTACGTCGCCGTGTTCCTCGCCGTCTTCGGTGCCGTCCTCGTCATCGTGTACCGCGCCGGACTGCTGCGGGCGCTGGTCTCGTGAGCCCCGCCCCGCTCCGCTCCCGGCGCTGGCCGGCCCTTGCCGGGCACGCACGCGCACACGGGGCACCCGCCGCCGCCGTCGGGGTCGGTCTGGTCGTCACGGTGACCGGGCTGGCGACCGGCGGGCACTCGGCGCCGTCCCGGACGCACCACGCGCTCGGCTGGGTGGCCCTGTACGCCCTGGGAGTCGCCCTGATGCCGCTGGCCCGCCTCGTCCTGCGGACCGCGCGGATGGACGCCGGGTCCGGTCAGCCGCGGCCGACCGCCCGACCGGACCCCTGCGCCGGTCAGGGGGCGGCGACCGCACGATCCGACCGCTCGGCCGACGAGCCGGGCTGCCACCCCGGCGGCAACTCCGCCGGCGGGGACGAGGAGCGGACCCAGGTCGGCCGCACCGCCGTCGAGGGAAGTGGCAAGCGGGCCGGGCCGCGGGGCGGTGGGCCGCCCCGGCCGTCGGGCCCGGTGGACCATGGCTGGCGGCTGTTGGACGACCCGATCTGCCCGCACTGCGGCACCGAACACGCGATCATCGCGGACTTCTACTGCGACCACTGCGACCACGAGTGGACGATCGAGCCCGGCGATCCCTGGCCGGACCTCCTGGTCGATCCGACCGCGCCCGTCCCGGCCCCCGCTGCGCTGGCGGACCCTCCCTCACCCGCCCGGCCCCCGGACCGAACCTGACCCGCCGCGCCCCGTCCCGAGCCGTCGCCCCCGTCCTCGACGACCCCCGTCCCCTGTCTTTCAACGACCCCCGTCCATCGACGACCCTCTGTCCCACCGCGAGGAGCCGGTCCGTGCCCTACTCCCAGTCGATCGACCGCACCACCCCGGGTTGCGTGATCTTCCTGTTGGATCAGTCCGACTCGATGAACCTGCCGGTAGGCGGCCGCGCCAACGTGTCGCGGGCCGAGCTGCTGGCGGACATCGTCAACGACACCATCGCGATGATCATGAGACGGTGCCGGAAGGTGCACACCGAGCCGACTCCGCGGGCCTACTACGACCTGGCCGTGCTCGGCTACTGCGGACAGGAGGTGCGCTCGCTGCTGGGCGGTCCGCTGACCGGCCAGTGGCTGGTGTCGATCCCGGAGCTGTTCTCCTCGGTGCTGCGGCACGAGGAACGGGACGGACGGTCCAAGCCCGTCTGGGTGGAACCCTTCGCGTCCGGTCACACGCCGATGTGCCAGGCCCTCAACCAGGCCGGTCGGCTGGCCAGCGGCTGGGCCTCGGGACACCAGCGGTCCCACCCGCCGATCGTCATCAACATCACCGACGGGATGGCCACCGACGGCGACGGCGACGAGGTGCGCACCTGGGCCGACCGGCTGCGCTCGCTGCACACCCGGGACGGGGACCTGCTGCTGTTCAACGTGAGCCTGTCCGACGGCCTGTCGGCCTCGGTGCGTTTCCCGGACAGCCCCGCGCAGCTCCCCGCGGGCGACGCGTTCGTCCGCCTGCTGTTCGACACCTCCAGCGAGATCCCGGAGGAGATGCGCAAACGTGCCGAGTCCAGCACCAACGCGAGTCTTTCTGTCGGGTCCCGCGGTTTCGTGGCCAACGCGGCACCCGACGACCTCGTGCTGGCGCTGCGGGTCGGCACCAGCCTGACCGACGACCTCCGGTGAGCGCCGGCCGGCGGGACCTCGCCCGACCGCAGGCGCCGCTGCGGTGCAGTGCGCGAATCCTGCGGCTGCCGAAGAACGAGATCGACCCGATCGAGGACGGCGCGGCCGCGAGCGAACGCGCCGGTCGGTTCGCCGTCGCCGACGGCGCCTCGGCCGGACGCGACGTGCACCTGTGGGCGCAGGCGCTGGTCCGCGCCTACGTCCGCCAGCCGCCCCACGGCCAGGCCAGCGACGCCGACCTGCGGGAATGGTTCCTCGGCGTGGCCAGGCACCACGCGGCCAGCCTTCCCCAGGCGGTCGGGCCCAGCTGGCTCGACGAGGGACCGGGCGCGGTGACCGGCGCCTATGCGACGTTCCTCGGGCTGCAGATCGGGTTCGACGACCAGGGTCACGCAGGCTGGAAGGCCATCGCCATCGGTGACTCCTGCCTGCTGCAGGTCAGCGCCGGCGGTGTGCTGACGGCCTTCCCGCTGGGCGCCCCGGAGGAGTTCACCGACACCCCGCGTCTGGTGCCGGGCCATCCCGACCTGCTCGCCACCAGCCTGAACTCCACCGCGGTGGAACGGGCCTCGGGCCCGGTGGCCGCGGGTGACACCCTGCTGCTCGCCACCGACGCCGTCGCCCGCTGGCTTTTCACCCTGGCCATCCACGACATCGGCGGGTTACACCGGGTCATCCGCAGCCCGCGCGACGACCTGCGCGACCATCTCGCCACGCAACGCGCCCTCGGCGCGGTCGACAAGGACGACCTCACCCTCCTCACCGTCCGCCTGCGCACCGGCCCACGCAGCCGGTAGGGCCGTCCCGCCACGAGCACCGCGCCGTGGTCGACGCCGACCGCGGCCCGTCTCGCGACAACGGGTCACCTCTGCGCCACCGCTGGCACGCGGGTCCAGCCCAGCGGTGCCAGCGACCCTCGTTCTACGGCGCGTAGAATTCGCGGGGTGCGACGACAGGTGCAGGTGTCAACCGCCGGACGCCGACGCGGTCGGGCGGGATCTCTCGTCGCGACGATCGGCGCCGTCGCCGTGCTGCTTCCCGGCCTCCTGCTGACGCTCGCCACGCCGGCGGCGGCCCACTCCCGCCTCGAAACGACCTCGCCCACCGCGGGCGCCACCCTGGACGCCCCGCCCGCCGAGATCGTGCTGACCTTCAACGAGTCGGTGTCCGCGCGGTACAGCCGGGTGGCGGTGACCGGTCCTGGTGCCATCAGCGTGACCCGCGGCGCGGTGTCAGTCGACGGCGCGACGGTGCGCCAGCCGCTCGCCGCGTCCGCCGCGGGCGCCTACACCGTCTCCTACCAGGTCGTCTCGCAGGACGGTCATCCCGTCGGCGGCACCTTCACCTTCACCGTCACGCGGTCCTCACCCACCGCCAGCCCGTCGGTCGCCGCCACCACCGCGTCGGCGTCCCCCTCCCCCACCGGCGCGGCCGTCCTCGCCAGTTCCCCCACCGCCAGCCCCGCCGCCGAGGACACCGACAACGACGGGGGTGGACACTGGGTGACGGTCACGGTAGTCGTGATCGTTGCCCTGCTGGCCGTCGGCGCGGTTCTCGCCGTCGTGCGGCGACGTCGTTCCGGAGCGCGCTGACCATGGACACTTCCGCCTCGGCGGGTAGCACCCAGCCTGTGCCGGCGCCACCGGTCACGGCAGCGGCCGAGGGCCGCGGCAGCGGCCCGCCGGGTTCCGGCGCGGCACGGCGCGCGCTGCCGGTCGCGGTCGCGGCCGGGTTCGCGGTGCTCGCCCTCGTCGTCGGCTTCGGGCCCGGCCCGCTGCGGCTGCCCGGGCTGCCGTCATCCGGCACCGTCACGTACTGGGCGCTGCCCTGCGCCCGCCTGGCCGGGCGGATCTCGTCGGTGGCGACCCTCGGGTGGCTGCTCACCGCGGCCCTCCTGCTCCCGGCGCGGCGCGCCACCCGCCCCGCCGCCGCGGCGCCGGCCGAGGCCGCCGCGACCGCGGTGGACGGGCCGGTCGCGGATCCCCGGCCGAGCAGATCGGGCGGCCGGCTGTTGACGTTCACCGCGCGCCGGTGCGGGCGCCACGCCGCCAACGCGGCGGTGGTCTGGCTGCTCGCCACGCTGGCCGAGCTGGTGTTCAGCCTCTCGGAGATCTCCGCGCGGCCGATCGGCGACGTGCTGGACCTGGCCGCGCTGCGCTCGTTCGTCGCGGCGACCGCGCAGGGTCGGGCCCTGCTCGTCGTCGCCGCGATCGCCGCCGTCGTGGCGATCGTCGGGCGAACGGTGACGACGACGACCGCGGCCGGCGCGTCGCTGACCGTCGCCGCGGCGGGGCTGCTGCCGCCGGTGCTCGCCGGGCACGCGGCCACCTCCGGCGACCACGCGGTCGCCGTGGTGGCCCTCGCCGTCCACGTCCTCGCCGCCTCGGCCTGGATCGGAGGGCTGCTCGGCCTGCTGTCGGCCGTGCGGCTGCCAGCGACCTCGTTCGGGCCGGCACTGCGCCGGCACAGCAGGTTCGCGGCCGGTGCCGCCGCGCTGACCGCGGCCAGTGGCATCGGGGGGGCGGCGCTGCGGCTCGGCAGCGTGGCTGCGCTGTGGCAGAGCCGCTACGGGTTGCTCGTCCTGCTCAAGGTGCTCGGGCTGGTCGTGGCCGTCGCGCTCGGTGGGCTGCTGCGTCGCCGGGTCGTCGACCGACTGGCCGCCCACACAGCAGCCGCCCACACAGCAGCCGCCGGCACGACGAACGCCGGCACGACGCGGAGCAGCACGTCGAAGGACGGCACGACAGAGACCGCCACGTCGGGCGCCGGCACGACGACGCAGACCGCGCCGGGCGACACCGGCCCGACGGGGACGCTGGGCCGCTTCGTGCGGCTGGCCGGAGTGGAACTCATGGTGCTGACGGCGACGCTGGGCCTGGCTGTCGGCCTGTCGCGCACAGCGCCGCCGGTGAACGACGCGGCCGTGCCCGACGATCCGACCCGGGCGCTGCTCGGCTACCCGATGCCGCCGCCGGTGACGGCGGTCCGGCTGGCCACCGACTGGCGGATCGACTGGGTGTTCCTCGCCGGATCGGTGCTCGCCGCCGGGCTGTACCTGGCGGGCCTGCGCCGCCTCGCCGCGCGGGGTGACCGCTGGCCGCTCGGGCGCACCGTGGCGTGGTTCGTGGGGCTGTTCGTGACCGTGGTCGCGACGTCCAGCGGGCTGGGGCTCTACGGGCCGGTGCTGCTCAGCGTGCACATGACCCAGCACATGTTGTTGAACATGCTCGCGCCGATCCCACTCGTGCTCGGGGCGCCGGTGACGCTGGCGCTGCGGGCGCTGCGCCCGGCGAAGGCCCCGCACCGCACCGGACCGCGGGAATGGCTGGTGGCGGCGCTGCGTTCGTGGCCCGTGCGCTTCCTGACCCACCCGCTGGTGGTCACGGTGAACTTCGTCGGCGGCCTGTACGTGCTGTACCTGACATCGCTGCTCACGACGCTGATGCGCAACCACCTCGGGCATCTGTACATGAACGTGCACTTCCTCGCGGTGGGCCTGCTGTTCTTCGAACTGATCATCGGTATCGACCCGCTGCCGCGGCGGCTGTCCCATCCCAGCCGCATCCTCATGCTGCTGGCAGTGGTGCCCTTCCACACCTTCCTCGGCCTGACGATCATGGGTTCGTCGGCCGTGATGGGATCCGGCTGGTACGACCGGCTGGTCCGCCCGTGGGGGGTCAGCCCGCTCAGCGACCAGCACACCGCCGGCGGCATCGCCTGGTCGTTCGGGGAGCTACCGACCTTCACCGTGCTGCTCGTCCTGGTCGCCCAGTGGGCGCGCACCGACGAACGCCGCAACAGGACACGGGAGCGGCGCATCGCCGCCGCGGGCGACGTCGACGCCGAACTCGACGCGTACAACGCCTACCTGGCCCGGCTCGACGACGCCGCGACGAGGCGCGCCGGCGGTACCCGGGCGAGCGCGCCCAGCGGCGTCCGGGCCGGCCGCGGACCGGCCAACCCCCCGGGCGCGGTGACGGTACGGCCACCGCGACCCCGCGACGCCCCGGACGACGGACCGCCCGCCGGGTGACCCCTGGGCGGCCGGCCGCCGATCAGACGCTGTGAGGGGTCGCGCCGCCGACCCCGTCCACGCCATCCGGGTCGGCCGCACCGCGCGCTGGGCCCGCATCTCCCGGTGTGGCCGCTGCGGCGCCGGTCAGCGGGGAGACGGGCCGGGCCGGGTGCGCACTGCCCGAGGCCGGCGCGGGCAGGGTCCGCACGTGGCTGCGCGGCGACGCGGCGCGCCGCGCGGCGAGCTGTTCCTCGTGGGCCTCCGCGGCCGCGCGGCGCCGCCGGGTCACCAGCCAGACGATCTCCAGCACCGCGGCGGCGACCGCGGCGATCCCCACCGCCGTCCACGGGCCCTTGGTGCCGACCAGGGACAGCTGGAAGAACTCCTGGGCGAACGGGATCGTCAGGACCAGCACGAACGCGACCGCCATGGTCAGCACGAGGGCGATCCGCCACCACGTGTACGGGCGGGCGACGATCGCCAGCGCCCACAGCGCCACGAGGAACAGTGTCAGGGTCGCCATCGACGTCTCCGCGTCGAGGTCGTCGTAGATCGAGCGGGCGACCAGGTAGGAGACCATCGTCGCGGCGCCGGCGAGGATCCCGGCGGGCAGCGCGAAGCGCAGCACCCGGCCGACGAAGTCGGGGCGGGCCCGTTCGCTGTTCGGGGCGAGCGCGAGGAAGAACGCCGGGATGCCGATCGTCAGCGAGCCGAGCAACGTCAGATGCCGGGGCAGGAACGGGTAGGGCACCCGGGTGATGACGACCAGCACGGCGAGCAGCACCGAGTAGACCGTCTTCGCGAGGAACAGGTTCGCGACCCGTTCGATGTTGCCGATGACGCGCCGGCCCTCGGCGACGACGGACGGCAGCGCGGCGAAACTGTTGTCGAGCAGCACGATCTGGGCGACACCGCGGGCCGCCTGGCTGCCCGAGCCCATCGCGACGCCGATGTCGGCGTCCTTGAGGGCGAGGACGTCGTTGACGCCGTCACCGGTCATGGCGACGGTGTGCCCGCGGGAGCGCAGCGCCGCGACCATCTCCCGCTTCTGCTGCGGGGTGACGCGGCCGAAGATCGAGCGGGTCTCCAGCACGTCGGCGAGGGCGGCGAGCTCGGTCGGCAGGGTGCGCGCGTCGACCGGTTCGTCGGCGCCGGGCAGGCCCAGGGACCGGGCGACCGCGCCGACGGAGAGCGCGTTGTCCCCCGAGATCACCTTGATGACGACGTTCTGCTCGGCGAAGTACCGCAGGGTGTCGGGCGCGTCGGCCCGCGACCGCTGGGCGAGGACGACGAGCGCGACCGGCGTGAGGGATCCAGGCACCGTCGCCGGGTCGGCGAGCGCCGCCGCCAGCTCGCCGTCGAGCCGGCCGAGCAGCATGACCCGCAGGCCGCGCTCGCCGTCGGCGTCCGCGGCGGCGAGCACCGGGTGGCCGGCGAGCAGCAGCACGTCCGGCGCACCGAGCAGCCAGGTGCTCGCGGCGCCGGTCGGGTCGGTCAGGGTCGCGCCGCTCCACTTGCGGGCGGAGGAGAACGGGGCCTGCGCGCTGGCCGACCAGCCGGCGGGCGGCGGGCACACCTCGATGATCGCCTGCATGCTGGGGTTCGGCCGGCCGTCGGTGGCGCCGAGGGCGCCGAGCACCGCACGGGTCAGCGCCGCCGGCTCACCGCCGAGGTCGGCATCCGGCCTGGTCGGGATGGCTGGATCGGCAGGGGCGGCAGGGGCGGCGGGGGCGGCCGGCGCGCCCAGGCGTGCGTCGCCGACGATCCGCAGGTCGGCGACGTCCATGCCGGGTTCGGTGAGGGTGCCGGTCTTGTCGAGGCAGACGACGTCGATGCGGGCGAGGCCCTCGATTGCCGGCAGTTCCTGCACGAGGCACTGGCGGCGGCCCAGGCGCACCACGCCGACGGCGAACGCGACCGAGGTGAGCAGCACCAGGCCCTCGGGCACCATCGGCACGAGGCCGGCGACCATCCGGCGGATCGCCTCGGGCAGGTCGTGGTTGTTGACCACGATCTGGCTGATGACGAGCGCGATCCCGGTCGGGATGATCATCCAGGTGACGACCCGGAGGATGGTGCTGATCCCGGCCCGCAGCTCGGACCGCACCAGGGTGAACCTGCTGGCCTCCTCGGCGAGCTGGGCCGCGTAGGCCTCCCGGCCGACCCGGGTCGCGCGGAACGCGCCGGTGCCGGCGACGACGAAGCTACCCGACATCACCGGGTCACCGGGACCCTTGTGCACCGGGTCGGCCTCGCCGGTGAGCAGCGACTCGTCGACTTCGAGGTGCTCGGCCTCGGCGACGTCGCCGTCGACGGGGATCCGGTCACCCGGGCCGAGTTCGAGGATGTCGCCGAGGACGATCTCGGACGCGGCGAGCCCGACCGCGACGCCGTCGCGCCGCACGACCGGCCGGGTCTCGCCGACGACCGCGAGCCGGTCCAGCGTGCGTTTGGCACGTAGCTCCTGGGACACTCCGACCAGCGTGTTCGCAATGATCACGCCGCCGAACAGGCCGTCCTGCAGCGGGCCGACGGAGACCACCACCACAAACAGGACGCCGATGATCGCGTTGATCCGGGTGAAGACGTTGGCGCGGATGATCTCGCCGAGCGACCGGCTCGACCGCAGCGGCACGTCGTTCACCTGGCCGGCGGCGATCCGCTCGGCGACCTCCGGCGCGGTCAGACCGGTGGCCACCCGGCCCGCGCCCGTGGCGGCATCACCGTCCGTGGCTGCCAGGGCGGAGTCCTGGTCTGGGGAGACCTCCTCGGCGCTCACCGTGTCGGCGGCCTCGGGCCGCGCGGGGATCGGTCGCGCCGCCGCGACCCCTGGCCGATCCATCGTGTCCTCCAGCCCGTCCCCGGCGCCGCGTCCCCGCACGTCGGGTGGTCATCGGCGACCATGCCACCCACGCGAGGAGCCGTACGCCGCATGGACCGTCAACCCACCGTAGTCGACGCCTCCGAGGGCGTGTCGCCCACGGGTCCCGTACCGGTCGGGTCCGCGGCGTCGGCATCGAGCACGCCGCCGGCGAGCAGGCCGAGCAGCAGCAGGCCCAGGCCGACCCGGTAGGCGACGAACGGCGCGAAGCTGCGGGTGGAGATGTAGCGCAGGAACCAGGCGACGGCCGCGTAGCCGGTGCCGAACGCCACGACGGTGGCCAGCACCGTCGGCCCCCAGACCACTTCGGCGTCGCCGCTGCCGACCAGACAGGTCGTGGGCGCCGCGCCGCCGACCGTCCCGGCCGCGTCGGCGGCGGTGTCCGCGTCCGCGTGCGGCCTGGCCAGGCCGCGCAGCTCGAACAGCCCGGAAGCGAGCACCGCCGGCATCGCCAGCAGGAACGAGTACCGGGCGGCCGCCTCCCGGGTGTAGCCGAGCAGCAGGC
The DNA here is from genome assembly GCF_023243045.1 of Frankia sp. AgB32. Lineage (GTDB taxonomy): Bacteria > Actinomycetota > Actinomycetes > Frankiales > Frankiaceae > Frankia. The sequence continues at coordinate 6,356 of NZ_JALKFX010000062.1, read as the reverse complement.
CACCGCTGATCGTCGCCCCTGATCGGGACACGCCCGGGATGAGCGCCGCCGACTGCGCCAGGCCGTACAACAACCCGTCGCGCAGTGTGAGATCGTCAAGCGTGCGTTGCCGCCGCACGCGCGCGTGGCGGCCCCGGAGGCGAACCTTCGCCGCCTGCCGGTCGGCGCCGCCGAGGACCAGCCCGAGGATGATCAGGGTCGCGGCGATGAGCCGCAGGTCCCGAAACGGGCCCTCGATCGCGTCCTGCATGGTCACGCCGCACACGCCGATCGGCACGGTGCCGAGCAGCACCAGCCAGCCGAGTCTGGCGTCCGGATCCCCGCGCCGGTCGCCGCGGGCGATCGAGGCCGCCCAGGCCCGCCCGATCCGGGCGAGGTCACGGCGGAAGTAGATCAGCACCGCCGCCTCCGTGCCGATCTGCGACACCGCGGTGAACGCGGCGCCGGGATCGTCCCAGCCTGCCAGCGCGGCGGTGAGCCGCAGATGGGCGCTGGAGGAGACCGGCAGAAACTCGGTGAGGCCCTGGACCAGGCCGAGGACGCCACCCTGGAGATAGTTCATCGCCCTGGGACGAGGCTCGCGGGGCGCCACCTGCTCCGCCGGCGCGGCCTCTGCTCGTCTCGCCCCTGCACGCAGCTCACGCTAACGGAACGCGCCCCGCCCGCCGCGGGCGGGGCACACGGGCCCCGTCCGGGTCGGTGTGCCGCCACCGGCGGCGATGGTCATCCCCGGGTACGCGAGGTGGTGGGGGACGCGCCGCGCCGCCGAGCGCCGCCGTCATGTCCCGATCCGGTGCGGGTGGCCGCGGTGTGGCCACCGCGACGAGCCGGCGCGCCGCGCCGCGCGCCGGCCGCGCCCGCCGGCCTGATCCGCCGCCACAGACCCGGTCGCCCCGCCTGGTCGGATACGTCTGTGGTGGGTCCCGCGGCGCTCGCGTGGCCCCCGGGTCGCCCGGCGGAACGCACGGATCCCCCGCCCACGTCGGCGCGTCGGTGGTGCGGGCCGCGCCCGGTGTTCCTCGACCCGGAGCCGTTGGTGGTCGTCGGATGACCCGTCGTGGCCCGGCCCGCGACGTAGGAGCCGGCGGCGACCGCCCACGCGACCGGACGCTCGACCAGCCCGACGACGGCCAGCGTGCCCAGGCCGAGGTAGTAGGCCGTGCGCGCCGGTGCCGGCAACGGCAGCGGCACCGGGCCGACCCGGACCAGCCTGGCCGCGGGCGGCGGACCGACTTCGAAACGGGCGGTGAGGTAGGGCAGATGCAGGGTGGCGGACCGGATGTCCGCGGCCGCCCGCCGGCCGGCGGGTGGCGCCGGCACGCTGGCCTGCTCGGACACCAACCGGGCCGCCGCCCGCCCGAGGATGCCCGGGCGGGGGGACGACGGTCGGCTCCCCGTGCCGCGGGTGGTGCCGGGACGTCCCGTCGCCGCCGGGCGGGGTGCCGCCCGGCCAGCGGGCTTCGCCGCCCCCGCCGGTGTGGTCCCGGACCGTCGGCGAGCCGCCGCCGCGGCGCCGCCATCCGCCGTTGCGGCCACCGTCGCCGCCGAGTCCGTGGCTTTTGTACCGGTGGTCCGCGGCGCCACGGCCGTGCCGGACTTCGCCGTGGCGGTCCTCTCGGCGGTGGGCTTCGCCGTCTGCGTCCTGGGGACGCTGTCTTTGACGGTGCTGGCCCTGGCAGTGCTGGCCTTCGCGATGCCGCTCCCGGCTGTGCCGCCCTTTGTCGCGCCGGCCCGCTCGCCGCCGGATCCGCGTGTGGCGGGCTTGCCGGTGGTGGGCTTCGCGACGCCGGCCCTGGCTGCGGACCTCGCCGCGGTGGGCGTGCCGACAGCGGCGCCGGTGGCGGCGCTGGATCTCGCTCTGCCCGCTCGTTTCTCGGCGGAGCCGGAGCCGGAGCCGGTGCCGGTGGCGGCGCGGGACCGGGCACTCGTCGCGGGCGCGGACGCGGACTGCGCCGGCGTCCCGGTGCCGTCACCGGTGGCTGGCGATCCGGTTCCGGCGGGTGTCGCGCCGGGCTGGGACGTGCCGACCTGGGGGTCGCCCACGGCACCGGAGCCGGGCGTCCGCCGGTCGCTGTCACCACCGAGCTTCGCCGGCGGTCGCCACGGAGCCCCGTCCACGGCGGGGAACGGAGCCGGCGACACGAACGTCGGGCTGATCAGGGCACCGGTGGTGGAGCGCGTGCCGACAGCGCCCGGGTCGGCGCCGTTCGTGGAGCTCGTTCCTGCCATCGAGTGGTTCCTCCCACCAGCCAGCAACTCCTCAGAGTCACCAGTTCGCGTTGCTGGGTGGACAGCCTCCCAGCTCACCGGTCGTCATGCCAGAGCCATGAACCAACAATTGACTACTCTCCGCATTCGATGTCGAAGGGAGTCCCGGCGACCGACCGACGGACCGGACGTCACAACGCCGCGAATCCAGTCCCAAGCAGGTCAAGCGCCTCGGCGAGGATCCCGACCAGATCCGTGTCGCCGGAACGCAGCCACTGCTCGTACGCGGTCACCGCGACACCGAGATGGGCGGCCGCGACCGCCTGCGGCAGCAGGGCCCCCACGGGTTGGCCGACCCGACGCGCGACGAACTCCGCCACGACCGTCCGCCAGCTTTCGAAGCGCAGCGTCGAGTGCGCCTGCAGGGCGGGCGTACCGAGGATCAAGGTCATGCGCCGACGCAGCCAGGCGCCTTCGGCCGCGGGATAGGTGTTGAAGTCGAGAATCGCCCGGCGCAGGACGGCCAGCATGGGTTCGTCCGGCGGCGCGTCCGCCAGCGCTGCCCGCATGTCCTCCAGATGCGCGTCGAAGTTACCCCAGGCAAGATCGTTCTTGGACGCGAAGTAGCGGAAGACGGTGCGTCGGCCGATCCCGGCCTCGCGGGCGATGTCGTCGACCGTGGTCTCGTCGAAACCCTGCTCGGTGAACATCCGCAGGGCGAGATGTTCGAGCTCCGCCGCGCTCGTGGCCGGCCGACGACCAGCGCGGCGCCCATCGGCCTGCACGCTCGGGGCCTCGCTGGCCATTCGCCGCTCACCTCGCCCTGCCTTGCGGTACTCGCCGCCGCACTCGCGTTTCGCGACGACGGGCCCTGGTGACGCGCGGCCCCCGCGGCGATGACGGCGCCTGGACTGACGACCCTGTCGCGGCACTTCACCGTAACGGTCTTCGCCGAACAACGGCTCGCCCGATCGGGGCAGACGTGCGCCCGGACAGCCGCTATCATGGCTTCGTCCAGCATCTGAGAGCATCTGTCCAGATGTTGGGATGCCAGGTTCCGGGCGGGGAGTCACAGCGTCCGCGAGCGGAGCCGGCGCGGACCTGCCCGCCGCAACCCGGCCATGGCGGAGCCGCGCGTCGGCCGATGGTGCGGGTGGCCCGTCCCGGTCGGAGTCTGGCCCGGTCGGGCCCCACCGCCCGCGCGCCATCCCCGGCCATGCTGCCGAGCCGCACCGGCCAGCGCCACCCGTGGCCGTGGGCGCTCGCCTCGGCCGGCTCGCGTCGCGCCGTGGCGGGCAGGCGGCCGGCGCGGCGCCCACCGACCACGTGCCTTCGGACCACGCGCTTACACCACCACGTGCCTTCCACCACGTGCCTTCCACCCTGTGACTTCCCACCACATGCCTTCCACCCTGTGACTTCCCACCACGTGCCGTTCAAGGAGCCCCGTTCCACCCATGACCACCGCCACCGCCGCCCCGCCCGACCTCGCCGGCCGGGCCGGGTCCCTGCGCACCTCTCCCGTGCGCGACCTGCTCGCGCTGACCGCCGACCCCGCGGTGATCTCGTTCGCGGGTGGCCTGCCGGCCGCCGACCTGTTCGACGTCCCTGGACTGCGCCGCGCCTTCGACCAGGTCCTCGCCGAGGATCCGCGCCGGGTCCTGCAGTACTCGACCACCGAAGGCGACCCGGACCTGCGAACGCTGCTCGCCGCCGGCCTCGACCACCGCGGCCTGCCCACCCACGCGGACGACCTGCTCGTCACCACCGGGTCCCAGCAGGCGCTGACGCTGCTCGCCGCCGCCCTGCTCCGACCGGGCGACGTCGTCGCCGTCGAGGAACCGACCTACCTCGCCGCCCTGCAGTGCTTCGGCCTCGCCGGCGCCCGCGTGGTCGCCGTGCCCACCGACGACGACGGCATCCTGCCCGATCGGCTCGAGGAGGTGCTCACCCGGCACCGACCCAGGCTGCTCTACCTCGTGCCCACCTTCCACAACCCCACGGGACGGACGATGACGGCGGCGCGGCGCCACGCGGTCGCCGACATCGCCGCCCGCCGCGGCCTCTGGATCGTCGAGGACGACCCGTACGGTGACCTGCGCTTCGAGGGCACCCCGCAGCCCTGGATCGCCGCCGACCCGGGCGCTGCCGACCGCACGGTCCTGCTCGGCAGCCTGTCCAAGACGGTCGCGCCGGGACTGCGGCTCGGGTGGCTACGCGCGCCGGCAGCGCTGCGACGCGCCTGCGTGCTCGCCAAACAGGCCACCGACCTGCACACCTCGACGGTCGACCAGGCCGCGGCCGCCCGCTACCTCGCCGACGGCCACCTCGACATCCACCTCGCCGCGGTGTGCGCCGCCTATCGGCAACGGCGCGACGCGATGCTGGCGGCGCTGCCCACGGTGCTGCCTGCCGGCAGCCGCTGGACCCGTCCGCAGGGCGGCATGTTCGTGTGGGCCCGACTGCCCGACGGCCTCGATGCCGCCGCGCTCCTGCCGGCGGCCCTCGCCGCGAAGGTCGCCTATGTTCCGGGCGCGGTGTTCCACGCCGGCCCGCCGCAACACTCCACGTTGCGGCTGTCGTTCACCACCCACTCGCCATCGCGCATCGCCGAGGGCCTGTCCCGCCTGGCCCCCGTCCTCGCCGGCGCCGGCGAGGACGCCCACGGCCAGGTCGCGGCCACCCGCCGGGCGGGCGGCGGACCATGGACCTGACCGCCGGCGTGTCGGCGCCCCGTCCGCACCACGACGCGACACCACTGCCGCGCGCCGGGGGTGCCGCGACGGGCCCGGTCGAGCCGCCCGTGCCCGTGCTGCGCTGCGCCGGCGTGGGTCTGGTGCGGGACGGCCGGGACCTGCTGGCCGACATCGAGCTGACTGTCCGGCCCGGCGAGCACTGGGCGTTGCTCGGCGCGAACGGAGCGGGCAAGAGCACGCTGCTGGGCCTGTGCGGGGCGGTGCGCCATCCCACCCACGGCAGTGTGGACGTGCTCGGGCGACGGCTCGGGCGGGTGGACGTGCGGCAGCTGCGCGGTTGGATCGGCCACGTCGACCCGCGCCATCCGCTGCGCACGGCCCTGACGGTCGAGGAGGTCGTCCTCACCGGGGCAACCGGCACCGTCGAGCTCGTCCCGCGCTGGCAGCCCACCGCCGGCCAGCGGGAGCGGGTGGCGGAGCTGCTCGACCTGCTCGGCATCGCCGCGCTGCGGAACGCGCGCTGGCCCGTGCTGTCCCAGGGAGAGCGGGGCCGGGCGCTCATCGCCCGGGCGCTGGTGCCCCGACCCAGACTGCTGCTGCTCGACGAGCCGGCGACCGGCCTGGACGTCGCTGCCCGGGAGCGGCTGCTCGCGAGCGTCGAGACCCTGGCCGAGGAGGTCGACGAGCTGGCGAGCGTGCTCGTGACCCACCATCTCGAAGACCTTCCGGTGACGACGACGCACGCGATGCTGCTGCGCGGCGGCCGGTCACTCGCTGCCGGTCCCGTCGCCGACGTGCTCACCACAGAGCGGGTCAGCGTCTGTTTCGACCATTCCATCGACGTTCGCCGCGACGACGGTCGATGGTCGGCCCGGTCGCCCCGCCGCACAGGTGGCCGGAAGGACAGAATTACCTGACCGCCTCGCCCGTGGGAACCATTTCGCGAAATAGGTAGTTTGGCTGGGTCGGCATCGGGGACATCTCTCCACGATCAGCCCGGCGAACAAGAAAGCGGCGCACCCCGGCACCGCCGCCGGCCCCGGCACTGACAGCGGAGGTCACCGTGCTCTGGTTCATCATCAGCTTCATTATTCTCGGTCTTGTCGCGGGGGCGGTCGCCCGCCTTCTCGTTCCCGGCCGCGACCCCATGGGAATTCCCGCCACGATCGGCCTGGGCCTTGTCGGCTCGTTCATCGGCGGATTCCTCGGCTACGTTCTGTTCGGGCATGACCTGAGCGAGGGTGCGTTCCAGCCCTCCGGTCTCATCGGGTCGATCATCGGCGCGATCGTCGCCCTGCTGGTCTACCGGGCCGTAACCAACCGCCGGCCGGTGCACCACTGATCTGCGGCCCGGGACACCCACCGGGCGGCCACATCTGACAGGAGGGGGGGGGGGGGGGGGGGGGCGCCCGGCCCCGCCCGGGCGCGGCCGCCCCCCCCCCCGCGCGCCCC
>NZ_JALKFX010000061.1:15684-20448 GCF_023243045.1 Frankia sp. AgB32 | reverse complement strand
CGAGCCGGTAGTCCGGGGCGACAACGACGAGGCCCAGCTCCGCGGCCCAGTCGAGCGGCTCGTGCACGCCGGTGCGGGCGTCGCCGAACACCATCCCGCCGCCATGCATGTAGTAGATGGCGGCGGCCGGCTCCCGCAGGTTGGCCGGCCGGCCGACCAGCAGCGACACGTCGGGCTCGCCGGGCGCCGTCACGGTCTCGATCGTGAACGCGCCGCCGGCGGAGAGCTCCTCCTCGCTGGGCGCCGCGCCGGATATCAGCTGGCGGAACAGGGGGATCTGCTCGGCTGTCATCGAGCGCGGCACATGGTCGCCGACGGCCTGGAGCACGGCCCCCAGCTCGGCGTCGAACGGGACAGGCGTTCCGGCGGTCACAGCGCGCTCCCGGTGATGAGGTAGTCCTCGCGGTCGAGCCGGCGGGTCCAGGCCCAGTAGGTGTCCAGCGGCCAGGGCGACAGCGTGAACACCTTGCCGGCGGGGTTCTTGTAATGGCTGTGCGTGATCGACGAGTGGGACCAGACGAGCTGGGAGATCTCGTTCTGGTACCGCTCGCTGTAGTCCTTGAGCGTCTCGGGCCGCACCTCGCAGGCGCTGGCGCCGGCCGTGAGCGTCTGGCGGATCGCGTCCATGGCGAAGTGGGTCTGGAACTCGGCGTGGTAGAAGAGGCTCGCGCCGGCGGCGAGGTTCGTGCCGGGCCCGTACATGCAGAACAGGTTCGGGAAGTTCGGCGCGGTGATGCCGAGGTGGGCCATCGGCTCGTCGCCCCACTGCTCGCGCAGCGACACCCCGTCACGACCGGTGACCTTCATGGTGGCGAGGAAGTCGTTGTGCCGGAAACCGGTCGCGTAGCAGATGACGTCGACGGGGTGGAAGGTGCCGTCGACGGTCTCGATGCCGTCGGGCCGGATGCGGCGGATCCCGGTGCGCACGAGGTCGACGTCCGGCCGGCGCAGGGTCGACAGCCAGCTTCCGTCGTCCTGCAGCACCCGCTTGCCCAGCGCCGGGTAGTCCGGAGTGATCTTGGGAAGCAGGTCGGCGCGGTCACCGATGATCGAGGTCATCCAGCCGAGCAGCAGCTCGGCGCGCTGCGCGTGGCCCGCGTTGATCGAGTGGGACGTCGGGTCGCCGTGGTTGGGGTCGATCCGGTAGGGCTCGACGCCGGAGGCGATGCCGGGGAACGACACGATGAACCGGAACCACCGGCCGTAGAACGGCAGGTGCCGCAGCGCCCAGTGCTCCCCGGTCGGCACCGCCTGGTGGTAGAGCATGTTCGGGATGACCCACTGCGCGGTCCGCTGGAAGATCGTCAGCTGCTCGACCGTGTCGGCGACCGCCGGGCCGATCTGGAATCCGCTGGCCCCCGCGCCGACCAGGGCGAACCGGGTGCCGGTGAGGTCGAGGTCCGCGGGCCAGCGGGTGGAGTGGAACGAGCGGCCCGCGAAGGTGTCCATCCCGGGGATGTCGGGGAGCCTCGGGATGTTGAGCGAGCCGACCGCGGAGATGACGAACCGGGGCCGCAGGGTCTCCCCCGCACCGTCCGGGCCGCTGGTCCGGACGTCCCAGCGGGCGTTCTCCTCGTCCCAGGTGAGCTCGTCGACGCTGGTGTCGAGGCGGAAGTGCGGCCACAGCTCGTACTTGTCGACGATGGCGCGGAAGTACGCCGCGAGCTCCGGCTGCTGGCAGTAGTACTCGCTCCAGTTGTGGTTCGGCTCGAACGAGTAGCAGTACTGGTGGCTGGCGACGTCGACGCGGGCGCCCGGGTAGCGGTTCTCCCACCACGTCCCGCCGGGGCCGGCGTTCTTCTCGATGATGGTGAACGGCAGGCCGGCCTGCCGCAGCCGGATCCCGGCGAGGATCCCGGCCATCCCGCCGCCGATGACCACGACGTCGGAGGCCGCCTTCACCTCGGCGGGGATCTCGTCCCCCCAGGTGATCTCGCCGTGGTCGCGGCCGTCGAACTGCAGGTCGTCGAGGGCGAGCCCGGCCAGCGAGCCCTCGATGGGCCGGCGGCCCATGAACGCGAGCAGCTCGCTGAGCAGCTCGGGGCTCGGCTCGTGCGGCACGCAGCCCGCGTCGCGGTAGGCGAGGATCGCCGGGACCGCGCGGCGGCGGATCTCGGCCTGCTCCTCGGCCGGCATCCCGTTCTGGATGTCCAGGGCGTTGGGGATCCGCGGCCCGATCTCCCCGCGGATCCAGGACGGATCCCCGGTCATGTGGACGAGCGAGCACAGCAGCGCCGGGACGCTGACATCCGCCAGCGCCGCCGTGATCGCCTCGGCGTCGTCGGCGAACGGATCCCCGGCATACGGGTTACGTGTCACTGTTGCCCCTCCTCCGACTTCGTGGACCGCTGTCCGGGTGCGGGGCTGCACAGCGCCCAGCGGGCGGTTTCGTCGGCGTCGTCCGGCAGGGCGACGCCCTCGGCCAGGGCGTCGGCGAGGTCGCGGAACACCTCGACGCGCGCGGCGGCCAGGCGTTCGCAGCAGCGCTCGACCAGCCCGACGTAGCCCAGCCCGGCGACCTCGGCGCGGGTGGCGCTGTACCGGACCTCCTCGAGCAGCGCCTCGGCGGCCACCTGTTCGGCGACGACGACGGCGCGCAGGGTGTCCGGGCTGACGACGTGGCCGATGGCCAGTTTGAGCAGCGCATGGTCCTTGACCATGGTCGGCGGCGTCGACTCGGAGCCGACCCAGGCCGCGAGAGCCGCGCGCCCGGACTCGGTGATCCGGTAGCGCTGGCGCCCCCGTGGCCCCTCGACGGCACCCACCGCCTCGACGAGGCCCAGCTCCTCGATCCGGCGCAGCTCGGTGTAGATCGCCGACTGCGCCGGGCTCCAGAAGTAGTAACGCAGGCTGTGGTCAGCCCATCGCTTCAGGTCGTATCCCGACAGTGCCTCGCCGAACGAGAGCAGCCCGAGGACGGCGTAACCGGTCGAGGAGAGCACATGAGGAACATAAAACTGTTTGACATATTGTGACCGTCACAATGTGATATACCTCACACAATCCGGACCTCTCGGTCAGGCCTGTGGTATCCGGCCGAGGGCCTCGCCGCCGTCGACCTTCAGCTGCGTCCCGCTGACGTAGGACGACGCGTCGGAGGCGAGGAACAGCACCGCCTCGGCGACCTCGTTCGGCTGGCCGACCCGGCCCACGGGCAGGCTGTCGAACCGGCCGGAGTTCTCCGGCGTCGGCAGCATGTCCGTCGCGATCGGACCGGGATGCACCGAGTTCACCCGGATGCCGTGCGGCCCGAGCTCCAGGGCCGACACCTGGGTCAGCCCGGTGACGCCGAACTTCGACGCCGCGTACGCACCGTGCGCCCAGTACGGCTGCAGCCCCGCGGTCGAGGAGATGTTGATGATCGAGCCGCCCCCGCTGGCCCGCATCGGCTCGATGGCGGCGCGGATCCCAAGGAACGTGCCGCGCAGGTTCACCGCAATGATCTTGTCGAAGCCGTCGTCCGTCTCCGTCTCGATGGTCCCCAGATGATGGACCGCGGCGTTGTTCACCAGGACGTCGAGGCGGCCGAACTCCGCGAGCGTGTACGCCATGACGTCCGCCCAGGACGCCGCCTGCGCCACGTCGTGGTGCCGCGCCCGGGCGTCATCGCCCAACTCCTTGGCCACCTCGGCCGCCAGGTCGTCGCGCACGTCGGCGAGCACGACCCGCGCACCCTCCGCGGCGAACAGCCGCGCCTCCTGCGCGCCCATCCCTCGCGCCGCACCGGTAATGATCGCAACCTTGCCGGCCAGCCGGCCACCCGCCGCACTCACAGGACCTCCCACATCCGCAGCTCCGCCCTGGATGCAGGGCGGTAGACCGATTAGACGACCAACGCGGCCTACGAGACAACGTCAACGTCGTTGATTATCATGGTGACCATCGACGACGACGAGCAGAACCCCGACCAGCACGACGATGCGGCGGACGCGCCCGACGGTCAGACCGACACACCCGAGGGCCGGCGCACGCGTCGGTCGCGGCGCACCCCGCGCGGCACGCTGTCGCGGGAGGTGCTGATGGCCGCCGCGATGCAGGTCGTCGACACACAGGGGGCGGGCGCCTTCAGCATGCGGGCGCTCGGGCGGTTCCTGGAATGCGACCCAACGGCGATGTACCGCCACTTCGTCACGAAGAACGCGCTGCTCGACGCGCTCGTCGACAGCGTCGTGCGCGACGGCGCGGCGAACCTGCCGGAGTCCGACGATCCGCGCGCCGACATCCGGACGAACTTCCGCCAGCTACGCCGCTCGCTGCTGGACCACCCCACGCTGGCCCCGCTCGTCCTGCGCCGCCCACCGGGCGTCGGCGCCTACTGGGAGCGCTCCGACCACGCCGTCGCCCAGTTGCACCGGGCGGGCATGGACCCCGTCGACGCCGCGAACGTGTACCAGACGCTGCTGTTCTACACCCTCGGTCACACCCTGTCCGAGGCTCGCCAGCTCGCCCGCGCGGTCGAGCAGGAGGGGGCGGGCGCCGACGGCGGCCCCGTCGCGGCGGTGCGACCGCCGGCCGACCGCCATCCGGACCTCTCCGACGTCGCGCCGCATCTGCGCGACGACAACGAGGCGCAGTTCCTCGCCGGCCTCGACCTGATCCTGCGCGACCTCCCCCGCTAGGTCCTCTCCACCGGGGCAAACCGGACACCGCGCCGTCTACAGCGACCAGCCGGCCAATGTGACTCTGCCGGCCAATGTGACTCTGCCGGCCAATGTGACTCTGCCGGCCAATGTGACTCTGCCGGCCAATGTGACTCTGCCGGCC
>NZ_JALKFX010000061.1:13388-15586 GCF_023243045.1 Frankia sp. AgB32 | reverse complement strand
CCGACGACGGAGACGCGAACGCCACCGAACCACCAGGATCAGCAGGAAAGACCGGGACTGTCACCGTCCGTGGCCGTCGTTGCGTAACCGTGGGCATCCAGCCTGCTCGGGCTGGCCACATAGCCCGCCACGGGTACCTCGGCATGGGTACGCGCTGACGTCGGCTTGCTACGGTACGAACAGGCCTGCGACCGGGCCCCGCCAGCTCCGCATTTACGATCGCGCACCGGGGTAGGCAGCGGCCACCACGCCCGACGCGGCTGGCCGGCACGGCTGGCGCGGCGACAGATCCAGGCACAACAGATTCCACGCACAGCAGAGCGGAGGGCCGCATGAGGTTGCTCGACGGGCGGTCCATGGCCGCCGAGATCGGCCGCTACGTGATCGACGAGGCCGAGCGGCTGATGGTCGCCGGCCACACACCGACGCTGGCCGTGGTCCTGCCGGGCACGGACCCGGCCGCCCGCTCCTACACGCACATCATCGAACGGACCGCCGGCAAGGTCGGGGTGCGCTGCGAAGCGCGCCAGCCGGCGGGCGGCCCGGCCGCGCTGCTCGACCTGGTCGACGCGCTGGCGGCGGACCCCCTGGTCGACGGGATCATCGTGCAGACGCCGCTGCCGGCGGGCCTGAGCTCCCGCGAGGTCGGCGAGCACATCCCCGTCGAGAAGGACGTCGACGGGATGAACCCCGCGAGCCTCGGTCGGCTCGCCCTCGGCCTGCCGGGCTTCGCACCGGCCACCGCCGCCGCCGTGGTGGAGATCCTCACCCGCGCCGCCATCCCGATGGCCGGCGTCCGGGTGTGCGTCATCGGCCGCGGGCCGGTCGTCGGCAAGCCGGTGTCGCTGCTGCTGCTCGCCGAGGACGCGACCGTCACCATCTGCCATTCCCGCACCGCCGACCTGGTCACCGTCGCCCACGAGGCCGACATCATCGTCGCCGCGACGGGCCGGCCGGGGCTGGTCGGCGCCGGTTTCGTCCGGCCTGGCGCCACGGTCGTCGACGTCGGCACCGCGGTCACCGCGGCGGGCCAGGTCGGCGACGTCGACGTCGCGGCCATCGCCCCGGTCGCGGGCGCGCTGACGCCCGTGCCGGGCGGCGTCGGCCCGGTCACCACGATGCTGCTGCTACGCAACACGGTCCGGGCGGCCGAGCGCCGCTGAGGCGGTCCCGCGCCCGCGGCACCGGGGGCCGGGCGTCACGCCGGCGCGCACAGCGGATCGGCGAACGCGACGCGGTTGCGGCCGTCGGCCTTGGCGCTGTAAAGGGCGTTGTCGGCCCGGGCGAGCAGCGTGGCGAGATCGCTCGGCGGCCCGTGATGGGTGTGGGTGGCGACGCCGACGGAGACCGTGACCGACAGCGGCGGATGGCCGTCCAGCCGGCAGCGGGTGCGGGCGACCTGGCGCCGGATCTGCTCCGCGACGTCGAGCGCGTGTTCCCCGCCCACCTCGCTGAGCAGGACGACGAACTCCTCCCCGCCGAACCGACCGACGAGGTCCCGTGGCCTGGTCATCCCCCGCAGCGTGTCGGCCACGGCGAGCAGGATGACGTCGCCGACGAGATGGCCGAACCGGTCGTTGACCCGCTTGAAGTGGTCGATGTCGACGAGCAGCACCGACATCGGCCGCCGGGACCGGCCGACCCGGTCGAACTCGCGCTCGGCCACCTGCCGCCAGTAGGCGGGATTGGCGAGCCTGGTCTTCGCGTCGGACCGGGCGGCGTGCAGCAGGTCGGTGTGCACCAGGCTCCGTTGCAACGCCAGCATGGGCGGCGGCACCGCCAGCAGGAGCAGCGGGCTCGCGGCCCACAGCACCGCGACGATGACGGACGAGCAGAGCTCCGCGATCCGTACCGGCAGCGCCTCGTGGTGGTCCCGCCGGGCCTGCGCGCAGCGCCCGGCCCGCGTCGCGCCGGCGTCCACATCGTGGCCGGCACCGAGACCAGCATCGTGGCCGGCACCGGGTCCGGCACCGAGCACGCCACCGCCGGGCCCGCCCGGCCGCACCCCGGCGGCACAGGGCCCGATCGGGGTGTCGCCGGCGGTGCCGAACCAGGCGTCGAGGCCATCGTCGCGCCCGGCCCGGGTCATCCCGACGCCGGGCAGCGCGGCGATCACCGTGTACCTGTCTCTTATACACATCTCCGAGCCCACGAGACCTCTCAACATCTCGTATGGCGTGTTGTGGGTGAAAAAAAAA
>NZ_JALKFX010000061.1:0-13378 GCF_023243045.1 Frankia sp. AgB32 | reverse complement strand
CCGCGCCGCGGCGGCGCTGCTGGCGGCGATCACCGTGTACACGGTGATCGCCGCCAGCAGCGCCGCCGCGGCGCGGGGGGTGCCGACCAGGTCCCGGATGCCGAAGGGCCCCGAGATCCCACTGGCCAGCACATGCGCACTGGATGCGCAGAACCCGGCGATGCCCAGCCGCGCGGCGTGGAACACCCGCAGGTGCGGGGGGCGGACGGGGTCGGTGCGCCCGGCCAGCCAGCACAGCGGCAGACCGATCACGGTCGGGTACAGCGCGGGCGACAGCACGGCGACGGCGACGACCCAGGTCGCCAGCAGGTCGCGTCGGGGCGCCCGGGCGACGGCGAGATCGGCGTCGAGGCGCCCGGACAGGATGACCGCGACCGAGCCGAGGCCGGTGAACGCGGCGAACGCGACCACGTCCGCCCACCGCGGCGGAAGCTCGAACAGCGCCACCGAGCACAGCCCCAGCCAGCCCAGCGTGACCAGCACGATCCGACGCACGACGGGGACCGGTGCCCGCCACAGCGGCCAGCCCTGCCAGCCCCGCCCGACACGTGCCCGCAGCCGCCCGGCCGTGGCGGCGCCGCAGGCGCCCGCGGACCGGTAGGGGACCACGGGCGCCGCCGCCCCGGCCACGGCCACGTCGACCCATGGCGCGAGCAGCCGGGTGTGGGGGTCGAGGGTCCTGGCCGGCTCCGGCTCGCCGCCGGCAAGGCCGGCGAGGCCAGCGCGTTCCAGGCCCGCGAGCCGCCGCGGCGGCGGGCCGTCGACGGCCTGGGTCGGCACGAGGCCCGTGATCTCGCCGTCCTCGCCGTGCGGCCCGGCTCTCGCCCGGACTCGTGACCGCGGGCCGCGCCGGTGGCCGTGGCCGGTGCGCGGCGCGCCGGGCGGACCGCCACGCCGGCCGGGTCGGCTGCGCGGGGCCCGCGCCGGATCGGCGGGCCTGCCGTCGGTCCGCCGCCGGCGGACCAGCGCCGTGCGCGACCATCTCGTCACCCTCGACAGCCGCCGCCGTACGCCACGGGCGACACCCAGCAGAACCGAACCCGCGCGGAGTGGAACGCGCATGCGTAACGGCATCGGCGGATGGCCTTCCTCGTTCTCGTCCGCGGCCGCCGTAGCCAGCCGGAACCGCCCGGTGAATCCCACCTTCAGCATTGCTACTCACAGTGAATCATCGAGAACGAAGAGTACGAAGGCGTTCGGGAGATTCGCAACCGGCGCAATGGCGCGTCAATCTGCTCCGCGTCGGCAGGTGAGTCGCATTGACCGCCCGCCGGCCGTTCCAGAAATGGCACCTGACCTGCGACGACGAATGGAGCTTCGAAAGCCGTCCCGGACGTGCGACCCAGGCACCGTCGGACGACCGACACCGCCGAGAGACCACAGACGACACGCCCGGGATCCGCACTGGCTCCGCGTCCGGGACCACCGGAGGCCGGCCAGCGGACCAGCCGGGGACCAGGCCAACCGGAGGACCAGGCCAACCGGGGGCCCGTCAACCTGGGGGCCCGGCCGGTCAGGACCCGGTCGTCCGGGCGACCGCCTCGACCATCGCCCCCGTCAACGTGGCGACGTCGGCGGGCGCCATGACGAACGGGGGCATCGTGTACACCAGCCGGCCGAACGGCCGCACCCACACGCCGAGCTCCACCAGCAACGGCTGGATCACGTTCAGGTCGACCAGCTCGCGCGTCTCGATGACCCCGATCGCCCCGAGCACCCGCACGTCGGCGACGCCCGGCAGGTCCGCCGCCGGGGCCAGCCCCGCGCGCAGACCCGCGGAGATCTCCGCGACCCGCGCCCGCCACGGCGAGGCCAGCAGCAGCTCGACACTCGCGTTCGCGACCGCGCTGGCCAGCGGATTGCCCATGAACGTCGGACCGTGCATGAACGCGCCGGCCGGCGAGTCGGACACGCCGTCGGCCACCTCGTCGGTGCACAGCGTCGCGGCCATCGACAGGTAGCCGCCGGTCAGCGCCTTGCCCAGGCACATGATGTCGGGCGCGACGCCGGCGTGGTCGCAGCCGAACAGCTCCCCCGACCGGCCGAAGCCGACCGCGATCTCGTCGGCGATGAGCAGGACGCCATAGCGGTCACACAGCTCGCGGACCCGCGCGAGCCAGCCAGGTGCGTAGAAGCGCATCGCGCCGGTGCCCTGCACCACCGGTTCGAGGATCACCGCCGCGACCTCGTGGGCGTGCCGGGCGAGCAGCCCCTCGAACGCGGCGACATGGGTGTCCTCGCACGGCTCGTCGTAGGCGCAGTCCGGCGCCGCGGCGAACAGGTGCCGCGGCAGCAGCTGGCTGAACAGGTGGTGCATCCCGGCGTCGGGATCGCACACGGCCATCGCGCCGGAGGTGTCGCCGTGATAGCCGCGGCGAATCGTCAGCAGCCTCGTGCGTTCCGGCCGGCCCCGGCCCATCCAGTACTGCAGCGCCATCTTGATCGCCACCTCGACGGCGACGGACCCGGAGTCGCACAGGAACACCCGCCGCAGCGGCTCCGGGGTGATCGCCACCAGCGTCTCGGCGAGGCGCACGGCCGGCTCGTGGGTCAGTCCGCCGAACATCACGTGCGACATCGACCCGAGCTGCGCGCGGGCCGCCTCGTCGAGCACGGGGTGGCGGTACCCGTGGATGGCCGCCCACCACGACGACATCCCGTCGATCAGCTCGCGCCCGTCCGTCAGCCGCAGGCGGACCCCGCTGGCCGAATCCACGCCGAACAGCGGCGTGGTGGCCGCTGCCGGGGCGTAGGGATGCCAGACGACGCGGCGGTCGCGCGCCACGAGGTCGCCGCCCGGACCCGCCGGGGCGGCCGGGGCGGCCGGCAGCGCGGCGCCGGGGGGTAGGCCGGTGGGTCGGGCTGGGGGAATCCGGGTGGTCACGCCTCCACTGTCGCGTATGGCCCGCGCGGATGGCGAGACCGCCCGTCCGGGCTCCGCGCCCACCACGGCGCCGTCCCGCACCGGCCCGGCCGCAGCGGCGCCGGGCTGACCGGGCAGGATGGTCACCGTGGTCATCCCGATTCACGACATCAACCCGCTGAGCCGCCGGCCGCTCATGACCTGGCTGCTGATCGCCGTCAACGTCGTGATCTTCGTGTTCTTCGAGCCCGTGGTGAGTTCGGTTGCCGGGATCGGGACGTCGCCGGAAAAGAACGTGTGCCAGCAGCAGCGCTTCTTTCAGGAATGGGGAGCGATTCCCCGCGAGCTGGCCCACAACACACCGCTGCAGACCGTGAACTCCGGCCACATCGGGGTGGACCAGGACGGTAACCCGGGCTGCCTCGCGCAGTCGCCGGCCAGCTTCCGCAAGATCCCGGTGCTGTCCGCGCTGACTGCGATGTTCCTGCACGGAAGCTGGCTGCACCTGATTGGCAACATGCTGTTTCTCGGCGTCTTCGGCAACAACGTCGAGGACCGGATGGGCAGACTGCTCTACCTGCTGTTCTACCTGGTCTGCGGGTACGCGGCGACCTACGGGTTCGCCTACTTCGAGAGCGGTTCACCGAGCACCCTGATCGGCGCCTCGGGCGCCGTGGCCGGGGTTCTCGGTGCCTATCTCGTACTGTTCCCGAAGGCCCGGGTCATCGGCCTGGTCAGCATTCTTTTCTTCCTGCCGTTCTGGTTGCCCGCCTGGATAGTCCTCGGGTTCTGGTTCGCCCTCCAGTACGTCTATTTCACCGGTATCGGGGTGGCCGACGGCGGGGCCGTCGCCTATGGCGCCCACGTCGTCGGATTCATCGTCGGGGCGCTGCTGGTCGCGCCGTTCATCCGCCAGCTGCGGGCCGCCGGTCCCGCCGCGGGCAGCCGCGTGCCGCAGCACCGGTGGATCCGCGGCACCGGCGCCTCGACGAACGCCCGGCACCGACGCGGCTACTGACAGCCGCCGCGCATCGCCAACGTCACTCCTGAGCTGCGCATATTCCCTTGGCATCCGGCGGCGCGCCGGGGCACGCTGGGCCGGCCATGTCCGACCTGTCCCCGCCGCCGCCCCTTGCCGCGCCCACCACCGCCACCGCGGCACCCCGTTCCGGTGCGGATGCGCCGGAGCCGGCCGGAACCACCACCGGCAGCCTCTACCGGCGGACCCTGGCGACCCCCGGTGCCGCCCGTTTCCTTCCCGCGGCCTTCGTCGGACGCCTTCCCATCGCGATGCACGCGCTGGGAACGGTCCTGTTCGTCCAGGACAGATCCGGCTCGTATGCGGTCGGCGGCGCGGTCGCCGCCGCGGGGGCGCTCAGCGAGGCGGCGTGCGCGCCACGGATCGGTCGCGCCCTGGACCGGTACGGCCAGGCCCGCGTGCTGCTCGCCGCCCTGGGCGGCCACCTGGTGGGGGTGGCCGCGCTGCTGGCGGCCGTATGGACGGGCGTGCCGCGTCCGCTGTGGTTCGCCGCGGCGGTGGTCGCCGGCGGGACGCTGCCACCGGTGGGCAGTTGCGCGCGGGCCAGGTGGAGCGTGCTGCTGGCCGGCTCCACCCTGCTGCCCACGGCGTTCGCGCTGGAGGCAGCCATCGACGAGCTGGTCTTCATCCTGGGTCCGACCCTGGTGACGACGCTGGTCACCCTCGTCGCGCCCGCCGGTGGCCTGATGGCCTCGGCGGCGCTGCTCACCGTCGGCGTGCTGGGCCTCGTCACGCAGCGCCGCACCGACCCGGGCCCCCGCCCGGCAACCACCGCCGCACCGGAACGGATCATGCGCCGGGCGGACGCCCGCACGCTGGTCGCGATCGTCTTTGCGATCGGCATCGGCTTCGGCGGCCTGGACGTGTCCATGGTCGCCTTCGCCCGGGAGCAGGGCCTCGCCGCTCTGGGCGGGCTGCTACTCGGCCTGTTCGCCACCGGCTCGGGGGTGGCCGGCCTGCTCGGCGGCGCCCGCCCGCAGCGCCGCCCGCTGCGCGAGCGGCTACTGCGATCGGTCGCGCTGCTGGCGGGCGGCTTTGCGCTCCCCCTCGCCGGGGTGACGGTGGCGGCGATGATCCCGCTGGCCCTGCTGGCCGGCGCCACCGCGGCACCCACCATGATCGGCGTCAACGCGATGATGGTGCGCCTGGTGCCCGCACGCGCGCGCACCGAGGGATTCGCCTGGCTCACGATGGCAGTGGCCAGCGGCCTGTCCGTCGGCTCGCCGCTGGCCGGCCGGCTGATCGACCACGGTGGCGCCCGACTGGGCCTGGTCGTCCCCGCGGCCGCCGGCCTGTCCGCCGGGCTGACCGCGCTGCTCTGCCGCAACCGGCTGCCCGACGTCGACGCCACCGCAACCGCCGAACCGGTGCCCGCCGGCCACCCCTGACCAGCGCACCGCCCGCGATCACCCGCGCGACCGGACGCACCCGGCCGTACCCACCCGCGAGCGGGTGCGTCGTCGCCGGCCCTCTCCAGCGGACACGGTCACCGACCGAACCGGCCGACCGCCCGTTTGGTCCTTGTCCGCGTGACAGAGGGACGACGGTGGTCCCTCTGTACGGTTTCCCGTCCGTTTTGCCCGTACAGAGCGACTATGGAGACACCCGGACATGCTCGTCCGAGCCGGCACCGACCACGCACGGTCATCCCGGGTACCGAAAGTCGGCGGCTGGCGGAGCGAGGACCGACGGTCCCCGGGCGGACGGTTACCCGTCCGTCCGGGGATCGCTCACGCGGAACCGACCCCGTCAGGAGGCGGCGGCATCCCTGCTTTCCGCCCCGCCGTCGTCTGCCGGGGACGCGTCCACGGCGGGTGCCGGCGTGGTGTCAGCCACCGCGGCGGCGGCCACGGCGGCGGGCTCACGGCGGCGACCGAGCAGGCCACGACGTCCCCGCGGACGAGTCACGTCACCTTCCGGGTGCCGCCTGCGCCCCTTCAGGGCCTTCGCGCCACCGGCCTGCTCCCTGGCCTCAACCGAACCCTCAGCGCCAGCCGGGTCCACGGCACTACCGGCGTCCACGG
This sequence comes from Frankia sp. AgB32, assembly GCF_023243045.1. Taxonomy (GTDB): domain Bacteria; phylum Actinomycetota; class Actinomycetes; order Frankiales; family Frankiaceae; genus Frankia. Next base: position 7,452 of record NZ_JALKFX010000061.1, on the reverse strand, counting down.
CACTACCGGCGTCCACGGCACTACCGGCGTCCACCGCACTACCGGCGTCCACCGCACTACCGGCGTCCACCGCACTACCGGCGTCCACCGCACTACCGGCGTCCACGGAACCACCGGCGTCCACGGGACCACCTGAGCCCGCGGCGCCAGCCGTGCCCTCGATGGTCCGGGTGTCCGCCGTCGCCTCCGACTCGGTGACGCCGGTCATGGTGACCGAGGTGTCCGCTGCAGTGTCTCCCACGGCCGCGGTGTCCTCCACCGCGGCCCCCGCGTCGGCGGCCGGGGCCTGCGGATCGGTAGCGGCGGGCGCCTCGAGGCTCGGCTCGGTACCTTCCACGGGCGGCGCTGTCGACGCGGGCGCCGCCTCCGTCGCGGCGGCCGGCTCGCTCGGTGCGGCCGGCTCGCTCGGTGCGGCCGGCTCGCTCGACGCGACGGCCTCGGTCGGCGCGGCCGGCTCAGTTTCGGCGACCCCCTCGGTCGGCGCGCCATCGAGCGGGCCGAGCACGCTGTCCGGGGCGGCCTCGGCTGGTACGGCCGGGACCGACGGCGTGCGGTCTCCCTTGCGCTTCGCCGCCGGAGCCGCTGCCGGAGCCTGCGCTGCGGGGGCGACGTCGAGGGCGACGGTGCGCCAGCCCTCGAGGACGTCCTCGACCACGAACCCGGCGCCGGCCAGAGCCGTCCGGAAGCGGACCAGCTCCTGGTAGGACAGGGTCAGGTCGGCGGCGGGTGGGTCAAGCTCGCCCGCGTCAGCGTGCGCCGCGGGTGTGCCGGCGACGTGCGTCACGACCGACGCCGACACCCGGTAGGCGGTCCCGGTCGACGCCACGTTCTCGGTCAGCGTCCACGAGCGGCTGACCACCTCGCCAGCGCTCGGCGCGGCCCCGGCATCCACGGTTCCGCCGTCCACGGCCCCGGTCGCCACGGCCTCGGCCTGGGCCGCTTCGGTCTGCGCGGCCAGCAGCGTGGCGATCCTCGCCCCCACCGTCATGGGTACCGGGTGGTCGCTCTTACCCCATCGCACGGGCGCTCGTCCTCTCCATCACACACTCCAGGCATTGCGGTCCGACTGGCACCGGTGCGCCCCCGTCCATCACCCGCGCCGGCCCGCAGGTCCGCGGCGGCAGGTGAGGACCGCATTGTGGCGGACCGACCTGATGCGTTCCGCATCGGGGTGCGATTCGACACACCGATGACATAACGCCGCAAACGGTGACGAGTCAGGACATGATTGGCGGACGCCAGGAGAGTGTCCGATCGGCTCGGCCACGGCGACGGCACGGATCACCGCGTACGTCGTGCGTGTCGCCCGGCCACGGGTCCTCGCCGACTTCCGGCGTGGATTTCCGCCGCGAGGGCGTCACCATTATCGGGGAACTACAGATGGCAGTTGCATGACTACCTCATTGCCGGTGCGATGGTGCCGGCCGTTTGTGGACGCTCGTTCCGGGGGGCACCGTAGGCGGACCAGTCGGCACGCCGCCGCGCACCAGTGCGGCCGCCGGGCGTGTCCGCCGGGTCAAGCCAACCTGAGCAGCGCACCGCGAGCGTTATAGTCTGCTTGCTGCACGTGACAATCAGCGACGGTCTTCTTACGACAGTGCGGTCGGGCGGAGTCAACGGTGTCAGACGAACTGGCGGACGGTTCCGGCGTCGGTGACGCGGCTATCGCCGCGACGCCCACCGGAACCATCAGAGTGTTCCTTCTTGACGACCACGAGGTAGTACGTCGCGGGCTGCGGGATCTGCTGACCGAGGAACCCGATCTGGAGGTCGTCGGCGAGGCGGGCCGGGCCGACGAGGCAATGGACCGGATCATCGCGCTGCGGCCGAATGTCGCGGTTCTCGACGCGCGCCTGGAGAACGGCAGCGGCATCGAGGTCTGCCGCCAGGTGCGCTCGGTGGACCCCACGATCGCCTGTCTCATCCTCACGTCCTTCGACGACGAGGAGGCGTTGTTCACCGCCATCATGGCCGGCGCGGCCGGTTACGTACTCAAGCAGATCCGCGGCAATGCGCTGGTGGACGCCGTGCGCCAGGTCGCGGCGGGCAAGTCGCTGCTGGATCCGGCGGTGACGCCGCGGGTGCTGGTGCGTCTGCGGGAGGGCCCCGCGGAGGACGAGCGGCTCGCCGGCCTCACCGATCAGGAACGCCGCATCCTGCGACTGATCGCCGAAGGGCTGACGAACCGGCAGATTGCCAACCGGATGTTCCTCGCCGAGAAGACGGTGAAGAACTACGTCTCCAGCATGCTCGCCAAACTGGGTCTGGAAAGTCGCACGCAGGCCGCCGTCTTCGCCACCCGGCTGAATTCCTGACCACCCCGTCGGCGGGCTTCACCCCGCGGGCGGGAAATCCGACGGGGACAGGACACGCAGCGCCGCCGGTGGGGTGATCAGCGGGACCTGCCAGGTCACGGTCGTGCCGATGCCGTTCTCACCGGGCCCGAACCCCATCCGGCCGCCGAGGTCGACCGCGCGGCGGCGCAGGTTCGTCAGCCCGCTGCTGCGCGAGGCGCCACCCGGACCGCAGCCGTCGTCACGGACCTCGACGAGCACGTCCACGCCGGTGACCCGCAGCAGCACGTCGATGCGGGTCGCCCGGGCGTGCCGGGCGATGTTCGACAGCGCCTCCCGCAGGGCGGCGAGCATGTGCGGCCGGATCGCCGCGGGCACCCGCCGCTCGATCGGGCCGTCGACGCGGATCTGCGGGCTGATCCCCAGGGCGCGCTCCGTCTGGGCGGCTATCCCGCGGATCTCGGCCGCGAGATCCGCGCCATCCGCGTCCACCGAGGTGAGCGAGAAGATCGTCTGGCGGATGTCGGCGATCGTCTGGTCGAGTTCGTCCGCGGCGACGTGCAGCCGCCCCGTGGCCGTCCCGCCGACCGACCGGGCCAGGCTCTGCAACTGCAGGCCCGTCGCGAACAGCCGCTGGATCACCACGTCGTGCAGGTCCCGGGCAATCCGGTCCCGCTCCTCGAACACCGCCAGGCGCTCGCGGTCGCGGTGGATCCGGGCGAGTTCCAGCGACAGGGCCGCCTGGCCGGCGAACGCCGCCGCCATCTCCAGGTCCGGGCCGTTGAAGCTCTCCGACGAGCCCTCCGCACCGAGGATGAGAATGCCCAGCGCCCGTCCGCCCGCCATCAGCGGCACCACCATGGCGAGTTCGACCGGCGGATCGGCCCCGTCCGCGCCGAACAGCGGGCTGCCGGGGGGATCCGCGCCGACCAGCAGGGCCCGGCCGGTGCGCATGGCCTCCAGCAGCCGTTCGTCGCGGTGCAGCGTCCGGCCGCGCAGCGCCTCCTCCCCCGCACCGTCGATCACGCCGACCACGAGGTCGTCGGCGTCGCCGTCGGGCACGAGGATCGCGGCCAGCCGGGCGGCGGTCACCTGCCGGGCCCGGCGGGCCACCAGGCCGAGGGCCTCCTGGGGGTCGGCCACCGACAGCAGCGCCGTGGTGATCTCCGCGCTGGCGTGCAGCCAGGCCTGCCGGCGCCGCGCCGCCTCATAGAGCCGGGCGTTCTCGATGGCGAACCCGACCGCGGCGGCCAGGGCGCACGCCAGGTTCTCGTCCTCGCGGGTGAACTCCCCGCCGCCGCGCTTCGCACCGAGGAACAGAGACCCGAACGACTCCCCGCGCACCATGATCGAGACGTTGAGGAACGTGTCGAACCGGGGATGTCCGGCGGGGAAACCGACGGCGGCCGGATGGCCCGCCACGTCGGCCACCCGCAGCGGCCGTGGGTCGCGCAGGCTGTGCCCGATCAGCCCGCGCCCCTGCGGCAGCCGGCCGATCAGCGCCGGCACGTCGTCGGGGAAACCGACGTGGAACAACTCCGTGATCTCCCCGCCCTCACCGAGGACGCCGAGGGCGCCGTACGCCGCGTCCACGAGGTTGCTCGCGGCCTCGGCGATGCGGCGCAGGGTGACCGGCAGACTGAGTTCCTGGGCGACGCCGACCACCGCGTCCAGCAGGCCCTGCATCCGCGACTGCACCGCGGCCACCTCGTCGACCTGCGCCGACAGGCGGACCCGCAGATCCGCGAGGGCGTCGACATCGACATCGGTCATGGTTGGTGCCTCCTGCCGCGCCGCCCGGCCGCTGGACCGGGCCCCCGGGACGGCATCCAGCCAACGACGTGATCAATCCGCTCGCAGGATATCCACCCCAATTGTCCGGCGGAACACCCCTCCCGGACCGCCGCGTCCGCCGTCTGGCCAGGACGTCCGCGCCGCATGGGCCACGCACGGGCCGGCGGAGGTCGTACACTGCTGGCCATGGCAGTACCGCGCCTCCTTCTGCACCGCGACCGCGTGACGGACCTTGGTCTGGCCGTCAGCGCGGCCTGTACCGGTCGACTCTGAGGTTCCGCGGCGCTGGTAACCGGCCGGACGCGCGCTGAGGCCACACCGGCCGTCACCGATCTGAGGCGAGAACATCGGGCGCCGCGCGGTAGGGCGGTGGGGCGTCGAGCCCAGGGCGATCGCCGGCCGCGACGCCCTCCGTCCGCGGCTGAGCCAGCCGGCAGTACGCCCCGGTGCCTGGCCAGTCTGCCGGCGACGCCACTGGGGGCCGTCTCGGCCGCCGAACCGGTGCGTCACCCGACCGTTCGCGCGACCCGGGGTCCGCGATGACGGGCCGCCCACCCGTCCAGCGCGAGCGACTCCGTGCACCTGGCCCGCCCGGGTGCACCGCCGGCCAGGCACCGCGACGCCGCCTCCGGTAGCCGAGGTCCGCGTGCGCGGGCCGGTGTCGGCCACCGCCGGCGGGCACGGGCGCCGGCGGTGCCTCGCCCACCAGGACCCCTGACCCCGCCTGGTTTCCCGGCCACGCCAGCCGCACCCGACCGCTCCGATCAGAACCGGCTCAGATCCGCCGGGCCACGACCTGGCGCTCGTCCATCTGGGAGTACTCGTGCCTCTTCTCCACCCGGCGCTGCTGACCGGGCCGGCCCGCCACCCCGAGCCGGGCCTGCCGGCACAGTGCCTCAGCGACGAGCCGGGGCGGATCGAGCTGCCCGCGCTGCGGCGCCTGACCGCCGAGCTCGCCACCCGGACCGACGTCTGGCGGCCGGTGATCCGCCACACCGCCGACCGGCGCTGGTACACCCGGCTGCTGCTCTCGGCGACGGTCGAGGTCTGGCTGATCGGCTGGTACCCGGGTCAGCAGACGGAGGTTCACGACCACGGCGGCGCCCTCGGGGCACTCACCGTTGTCGAGGGATGCGTCGAAGAAGACCAGTTTGACCGTGACTGGGCGCTCACCGGGATACGCGAACACGTGACCGGCCCGTCAGCCGGTTTCGGCGCCGCACACGTGCACCGCGTCGCCAATCGGGCCGACGTGCCCGCGACGACGATCCACGCCTACTCCCCGCCGGAACTGCCACTGCGCTACAGCCCGCCGCTCGCCGCCGGCGGCGTCCAGCCGGCCCCGCGGGTGGGTGTCCAGGCACAGCTCCCGCCAACCCTCGCGGCCTGGCCGCCCGTCGGCGCGGGCACCACGCGATGACCACTGAGCGCACCGGCGCCGGGGCGGGCGACGCTGGAGGGAGCCGGATCGACGCGATCCTCGCGGCGGCACGGTCCCGGCTTCGACGCCTGGAGCCCGCCGAGGCGGCCCGGGCGCTGTCCGCCGGCGAGGACAGCGTCCTCGTCGACATCCGCCCCGCGGCCCAGCGGGCGGAGGAGGGCGAGATCCCGGACGCGCTGATCGTCGAACGCAACGTGCTGGAGTGGCGGTTCGATCCGACCAGCGACGCGCGGCTGCCGATCGCGACCGGCGACGATCTCCAGGTCATCGTCATCTGCTCGGAGGGGTACACGTCCAGCCTCGCGGCCGACGCGCTACGCCAGCTCGGACTCCACCGCGCGACCGACGTCATCGGCGGGTACCACGCATGGTCGGCCGCCGGACTTCCTACCCGGCGTGGGGAATAACACAGTCACATTCTTCGGCTCCACCGACGCCGGTTCACGTCTGCCACGGCGGCGGCGTTTGCCTTGTGGGGCCGTTCCCGCGGGCATGGCGGCCCGATGCCGCTACCCCGAACGGGGCCGCATCCGCTCGCCACAACCCCCGGCGACAGATGTGGTTCTCGACACATTTCTGACCCGAGACCCTCCCGCGGGGGCCCGCCGGACGGGGCTACCCACGCCCGCGGCCGCCCGTCGACCACGCCGACAACCGCGCCCGGCAGCCGACCCCCAGCCCGCGGTCGACGATTCCCGCTCCCCGTGTCGGACTCCCGACAGCGATCTTCGAATCACACGTTTGCGCTGTCCAACAACACTTCCGTGCCGACACCGTCGGCCCCCGCCCATGAGACGGAAGATCATTTACCGCTCGGGTCGGCCGCCCGCCGACCCCGCCCGGCGGCCGCCACCGACGCCCCGAACGCCCTTCCGACCCTCGTCCGCGGCCTCCGGACGTACGCGTTCCGGAACCCTTGCTATCCGGTCGAGAGACGTCTACGTTCCTCGGTTAACGAGGCGAGACGGGATCGTTTCCAGGCGGGGCCGAACTGGCAGCCAGGTAAATGGCACCGCCTACGGATGCCATCCCAGAGCACACGGGGGCTTCTCACCTCCCACCAAGTTGACCTGCCTGTCTGGGGTGTCGCGTTACGCCGGATTTGGTGGTCTGCAAAGCAACGTGTCCGCCTTTGCAACGTCAGCAGGAGACGGTATGCCCAGTCAGCTCAGTGCGCTATCCGCCGGAAATGTTGCCGGACCCAGCTCCCGTCCCACCGCATGCCTGTTCACCTGCGGCGGCGCACGATGAGCGCCGGCGTACCCGTTCTTCCCGGTCGCGACCTGCCGCCGCAGCCGTTCGGCGCTGGCTGGCCCGCGTACTGGCGCCAGGATGCCGGCTGCCGTGACGGCGACCCGGACGCCTTCTTCCCGCCGGACGGCCGCAACACCAAGGCCCGCGCCGCGGCCGAGTCCCGGGCGCGCAAGATCTGCTCGAGCTGCCCCGTCCAGCGGCCGTGCCTGGCCACCGCGATCTTCCGGCAGGAGGAGCACGGCGTGTGGGGTGGACTGACGTCGGACCAGCGGGCGGCGGTCGTCCCCCGCGGCCGGCTGGACGCCGACGACGCGCTCGCGTTCGCCGACCGCCTGCTCCTGTCGATCTCGGTCGCGAGCTGACCGCGCCGATCTCCGGGCACCACGTCTGACGGCACAGGGACGGCCCGGTTCCGGGGGCCCCACGGGCCTCGGAACCGGGCCGTTCCGTCATTGCGGCCGGCGCCCGCACGAGCGCGCCCGGTCACCTGACCCGGCCCCGCCCGCTCGTCCGGTGGGGACCTGCGGGACTGGCATGCGCGTGGCAATGGATGTCCCATTGACGTGCACAACCCGCCTTCGGCAGGCTGCGAAGGACCCACCCGCGGTGTCGCCCGCGGGCGGCCGAGCGCAGGAGGCGGCGTCAGATCGTGGAACACCTGGACTCGCC
>NZ_JALKFX010000010.1 GCF_023243045.1 Frankia sp. AgB32 | reverse complement strand
TCGGATCTTGGTGCGCCGCGGAACACTCGGATCTTGGTGCGCCGCGGAACACTCGGATCTTGGTGCGCCGCGGAACAGGGATATCACGATGGCGCCCGCGTGGACGGGTGGCGCGCGCGGTACCAGACGCCGACGATGGCGCCGCCGGTGAGGACGACGCCGAGGCCGATGAGCCAGGACAGCAGGGTGAACACGACGCCGATCTCGCCGTAGTTGCGTTCGTTGTCGACGATCGACTGGGAGAACAGCAGCCGGCTGCACACGCCGAGGCCGGTCAGGCCGATCGTGGTGAACACCGCGCAGGGCAGCAGCTCCCGCCCGCGGACGCGGCCGCGCAGCAGGATCCAGGTTCCGGCCCAGAGGAACAGGGCGAGCGCGGCGGTGACGATCAGGGCAACGTAGATCTGGCCGGCGACGGTGCCGGTGAGGACCGCGCCGATGGCGGTGGTGCCGGCGAGGAAGACGATGAGGCCGGCGAGCCAGACGAGCTGCGCGGGCACCCCGCGCATTCCCGCGGACGGCAGCCGGTAGGCCCGCTGGTAGATCGCCTGCACCGAGCCGGCGAGGCTCAGCCCGCCGAGGCAGAGCCAGGTCGCGCCGACGACGGTCCAACCGGCCTGGGTGGCGCCGCCACCGCCGTGCGGGGTGAGCAGCCGCTGCACGGCCAGCGCCGCGTCGTGGTCGAGCCCCATCCGCCTGACGATGATCTCCGCGGCGCCGCCGGGGCGCAGCGGGGAGACCGCGGCCAGGGTGATGAGGAACGGAAAGAACATCATCAGGATGAGGGCGGCGAGGACCATCGCGCCGTTGATCAGGTCGCCGGCACGGAGCTGACGGGCGAGGTCCTCCGCCGAGGAGCCCTGCCACCTGCGCTGTGCTTTCGCCCGCAGGTCCTGCGTCCGGCCCCACACGCCTGCGGCGGCGCGGCGGGGCGCGGTCGGCGGGTGCCGCGTGCTGTCAGGGTGTCGTGGATGCATGTTCCGGCCGAGGTAGCAGGGCGGCGCAGGCGAGGCCGGCGACGGCGAGGACCACGAGGGTGACCAGGGCGGCGGCGTAGGCGTGCGTGGTCAGGCCGGCGACGAGGATGGTGCCGGCGATGGCGGTGCCGAGGGACGAGCCGAGGTTCGACACACTGCGGGAAAGCCCGGAGATCTCGCCCTGGCGCTGCTCGGGGAACGCCGACTGCACGACGGTCACCGACGGCGTCAGCATCATGCCGATGCCGATACCGCTGGTCAGCAGCCCGGGCGCGGACGCCCACGGGTTCGAGAACGTGCCGCCGAGGGCGATCAGGATGACCGTGCCGGCAGCGGTCAGCCCGAAACCGGTCATGATCAGCGTCCGCGGGGGGTGCCGCCGGGCGAACCGGGCGGCGGCCAGCGACGTGGCGAGCATGCCGACGGTGGCGGACGTGAAGATCAGCCCCGTCTCGATGGCGTCGTAGCCGCGGACGACCTGCAGGTACGCGGCGACGGTGAACGAGGTGCCCATGAGCACCAGCCACTGCAGGTTTTGGGTGATCATGCCCAGGTTCGCGACGCGGCTGTGGAACAGGCTGATGGACAGCAGCGGTTCCCGGCCGGCCGCCTCCTCAACCCGGGCCCGGTGCAGGAACCAGGCGAGGACGAGCACGCCGGCGACCAGCAGCGCGACGGTGAGTGTCAGGCTGTGGCTGGCGGCGAGCACACCCATGACGACCAGGGTGAGGCCGGCCGCGGACTGGACGGCGCCCACGACGTCGAAGGGGCGCTGCGGGTCCGCCGGCAGCGGGTCGGTCACGGACCGGCTGAGCACGAGGACGAGTGCGACGATCAGGGCCTGGAAGGCGAACGCCGCCCGCCAGCTCCACGCGGAGGTGATCAGGCCGCCGAGCAGCGGACCGGCGGCCGCGCCGACCCCGCCGGCAGCCATGATCATGCCGAAGGCGCGGGCGCGGGCGGCGGTCTCGGTGAACAGCAGGGTGGTGAGGATGTAGACGGACGGGATCAGCAGCGCGGTGCCGACGCCCTCCAGAATCGAGTTGCCGAGGATCAGCACGCCCAGGCTCGGCGCGACGGCGCTGATCACCGCGCCCGCCCCGAAAATCATGAGCCCGGTGCGCAGGCACCACTGGCGGCCGACGATGTCGGTCAGCCGGCCGCCGGGGATCATCAGCGCGGCCATGACCAGCAGGAACAGGGTGATGACGAGCTGCACGCCCTGCACGGTCGTGTTCAGGTCGGCACTGATGTCGTTGATCATCACGTTCATGTTCGACCCGGCGAAGCTGCAGATGAACTGCGCCAGCGCGAGCGGTGCCAGCACGCGGCGGCCCGCGGCCACCGGCCGGGCGGCGACGCGCGGCGCCGCGGTCCGCTCGGCCATCTCAGGCGACCCGCTGCGGCGCCTCGGCGCGGTCGAGCTCCTCGTCGAGGGCGAGGGCGGCGTCGATGAGCGCGAGGTGGGTGAACGCCTGCGGGAAGTTCCCGAGCTGCTCGCCGGAGGGGCCGATCTCCTCGGCGAACAGCCCCACGTGGTTGGCGTAGGTGAGCATCTTGTCGAACGAGTATCGGGCCTGGTCGAGCCGGCCGGCGCGGGCCAGGGCCTGCACGTGCAGGAACGTGCACAGGTTGAAGGTGCCCTCGCTGCCGCGCAGGCCGTCGGGGGAGGCGGCCGGGTCGTAGCGGTAGACCAGGTTGTCGCTGACGAGTTCGTCGTTCATCGCGTCGAGGGTGCTCAGCCAGTCCGGGTCGGTCGGGGTGAGGAAACCGACGCGGGGCATGAGCAGCAGGGAGGCATCGAGGACGTCGGTGTCGTAGTGCTGGATGAACGCGTGGCGCTTCGCGCTCCACCCGCGGTCGAGGATCTGGCGGAACACGGCGTCGCGGGTCGTCTGCCAGCGGCCGAGGTCGGCGGGGCGGGAGTGCCTGCGCGCGAGCCGTTCCGCCCGGTCCAGCGCCACCCAGGTCATCAGTCGGCTGTAGGTGTAGTTCTGCCGGCCGCCGCGGGTCTCCCAGATGCCCTCGTCCGGGCGGTCCCAGTTCTCGGTGAGCCAGTCGATCACGCCGGCGAAGGCGGTCCAACCGCGCACGCCGCCGATGTCCGGGGACTCGGCGAGGGCGTAGGCGGCCTCACCGTAGATGTCGAGCTGGATCTGGTCGGCGGCGGCGTTGCCGGCGCGGACCGGGGCGGAGCGGCGGTAGCCCTCCAGATGGTCGAGGATCTCCTCGGACAGGTGCGGTTCCCCGTCGACGCGGTACATGATCTGCAACGGCTCGCCGGAGACGGTGCCGCCCGCGTCGAGGCGGGCGCGCAGCCAGCGCCGGAAGGCGTCCGCCTCGCGGGTGAAACCGAGGGCGGTCAGCGCGTGGACGGACAGGGAGCCGTCGCGGACCCAGGTGTAGCGGTAGTCCCAGTTGCGCTCGCCCCCGATCTGCTCGGGCAGGCCCATCGTGGCGGCGGCGATCGGCGCCCCGGTGGGAGCGTAGGTGAGCAGCTTCAGGGTGATCGCCGAGCGGGTGACCATGTCGTGCCACCGGCCCCGGTAGCGGGAGGCCCGCAGCCAGGTCAGCCAGAAGGCGCGGCAGGCGTCGAACGCAGCGCTGACCGACTCCGCCGTGACCGGCGGGCGGCCGGCGGCCTCACCGCGGCTTGCCCTGTCACCGGAGTCGGACGTGAGGACGACCGCGGCGACCTCGCCGGCGTCGAGGGTGAAGCGGGCCGAGACGTCGTCGCCGTCCGGATGCAACCTGATCGGGCCGGAGGTCTGCACGTGCAGGTCCGCGTCCGCGCTGTGGAACACCACCGAGCCGTCGTCGAGGTGGCGCAGGCTGTGGTCGGCGCGGCCGTAGTCGAACCGGGGCCGGCACAGCAGCTCGAACGGCAGCCGGCCGCGCACGACCCGGGCGATGCGGATCAACCGGTGGCGCGCGGACGGGGTCGGCGACGGGTCGGGCTCCATGAAGTCGACGACCTCGCCGACCCCGCCCGGCGCCATGAACCGGGTGATGAGCACGGCGGTGTCGGACAGGTAGAGCTGGCGGACGATCGCGCCGTCCGCCTCGCCCACGTCGGCGGCGAGGCGGCAGTGCCCGCCGCGGTCGCTGTCGAGCAGCGACGCGAACACGCTGGGGGAGTCGAACCGCGGGGTGCACCACCAGTCGATGGTTCCGCCGGCCGAGACCAGCGCCGCGGTCTGCAGGTCACCGACGAGACCGTGATCGGCGATCGGTGGGTATTCGGGCATCGCGACGCCTCCGCTTCATCCACGGATTTCCCGGACCGACCCATCGTCCATCTCTCTCCGGGTTGCCGCATCCTCACGATGAGTGACATCGAGCCCGGTCTGGGCGGCGCAGGGCGTCGAGGATCAGGTCGAGAAGCTGGTCGACCTTCTCCCGCGTGTCGATGGCCGTGGTCGAGAGGAACACGCCGAGGAGCATCATCGTGACGGCTTCGGGATCGACGTCCGAGCGCAGCGACCCGGCTGCCGTCCATGCTCCCACCTCGAAGGAGGGCCCATGGCATCCCCTGCCCCCCGCCCAGGTCGGCCTGGCCTGGCTGCTCCACCACGCGCCGAACGTGCTGCTCATCCCCGGCACCGCCGACCCGGAACACCTCATGGCGAACGTAGCTGCCGGATCTGTCTCCCTCGACAGCACCACACTCGCCGCCCTGGATGCCCGTCATTCCGCTGCGCATGGGTCGTGAGGAACCCGGAGAAGCCGTCCATCTACGGTGTTCGGTCAGAAATCAGGTTAATCACTATCGATTATGTGGACGATTCGCGGTAAGGTTCCCGCATGATCGCTGGGCCCCGCCGCAGGGCTCCAGGTGGCGTCTCGCTGCGGAGTGCCGCGGCGCCCGCTCGAACGCCCCGCGCCGCCTTCCGCAAATCAAATCATAAGCCGACCGGGGAGTTTTTCCTCCCAGCTTGTTTCCGCCAGTTGCCATGGCTCCCGTGACGGCTGTGATCGGCTGCCCCCGGCCCGGGTGGGATCGGGACCGTGATGATGCGCGTGACTGGGCCATGCAGGTGGGACGGCAGTGGGCTCGCTGGTTTCGGTGGCTCCGCCTTTCACCCGAGGGAACGGTCATCGAGATCGGGCCCGGATTCTCGGCGAAGATCGGGCTCGGACTCGCCGCGATAGGTTTCCGCGGGAACCTGCTCCTGGTGGAGCCCAACGCGTCGGCCCGGCGGTGGGCCCAGGCCGAATACTGCCGGCTGCTGCCGAACGCGCGGGTACTGACCTCGCCTGTCTCGCTGCCCGCCGCGCGGGGGCTGCCGGCGGAACCCGTGGATCTGCTCGCCGCAAACCACGTCCTCGACGACGTCATTCTCAACGCGTGCCTGCCGGTCGTCGATGCCGAGCGGGTCTTCGGCGCGATGCGGGCGGGGTCGGTCTGTTCCGACGGTGTTGTGCGAACCTGGCGTCACCTCGCGAGCAGTCCTGGCCAGGTCGACGAGGCGGTCGAAAGAATGGTGGCCGACTTCGCGCTTTACCTCGAGCGGTGCCGTCCGGCCCGGTTCGTGGTCAACGAGTACCCGAGCTGGCGGCACAGCAGCCGTGGCCTGCACCTCGTGCATGACGTCGGGCTGCGGGCGATCCGAGAGCTGGCGCTCCGCCTGGAGCCGGACTTCCGGTCCGTTGTGCGTACCTGCCCGGCCTTGTCGTCGATGTCGTGGCTGATCTCGTCCAGACAGGTTGCAACGGGAGGAGCGCAGGCGTGAGGTCCGTCGACATCATGGCGGTGAGGACCGTCTTCGACAGTTACTTTCGCGTGGTCGAGGCGAAGGTCCGCTACCAGCTCCCGAACGGGCAGATGTCCGGCCTGGTGCGGCGGCTGAGCCTGGAACGCGGCGATTCCGCCGCCGCGGTCATCGTCAACACCGTCGAGGGGACGGCGATCGTGGCCCGCCAGTTCCGTTTCCCCACGGCGCGAACCGGCCCGGGCTGGCTGCTGGAACTCGTCGCGGGCGTCATCGAGCAGGGCGAGACGCCGGAGGCGTGTATCCGTCGGGAGATCTTCGAGGAGCTGGGATACGAGGTCTCGCGGGTGGATCCCATCTCGGTCTTCTACACCTCGCCGGGTGGTTCGTCGGAGCGCGTTCACCTCTTCCATGCGGAGGTGATCGCCGAGCTGCGAACCGGCTGTGGCGGGGGACTTCCGGAGGAGGGCGAGGACATCGAGACGCTCGAGATTCCGCTGGCCCACCTCCCGAAGCTGCTGGACAGCGGAGAGATCGTGGACGCGAAGACGCTGATCGGTCTGCGTTGGCTCGCGGACAGGCTGGACCAACCCGGAGGGTAGCCAGATGAATGGCCGGGGAAAGTGCTTTGTCATCTCGCCGTACGGTCAGCGGACGGGGACAGACGGGGGAGTGATCGACTTCGACCGGCTGTATGAGGACGTCTTCGCCGCGGCGGTCGGAACCATGGGATTCAGCGCGGTGCGGTGCGACCGCATACCCCAGGCCGGCCTGATACACCGAGACATGCTTCGCCATATCGCCGTCGATGACCTCGCCGTGGTTGACATCACGACAGCCAACCCGAACGTCTTCTACGAGCTCGGCGTGCGGCACGCACTCAAACCCACCATGACGGTGATCACGAAGATGCGTGGCGCCGACGTGCCCTTCAACATCCGTGACCTGCGGATTATCGAATACCCGGGGCCCGACGGGTCGTTCGAGGAGACGAGGGCGGAGATCTGCCGGTTCATTGCCTTCGGCATACAGTCGAACGAACCCGACAGTCCGATATACAGCCTGGTCCAGGACGCGCAGCGGGACTGGCGGCGCGAGCGCATCACCATCCAGCGCAAGTACGCGTACCAACTTGTCGGCCAACCGGACCGGCGTATAAACCTGATCACCGGTGACATCCGGCACTGGCGTGGTATCGACGTCTGGGTGAACTCGGAGAACACCAACCTCCAGATGGCCCGGTTCTACGATCGGTCGCTCTCCGCCATGATCAGGTATGAGGGTGCCCGCAAGGATGACGACGGGCAGATCATCGAGGACACGGTGGCCAGCGAGCTCGCGGCGGTCCTCGGCACCCGGGCCAGTGTCAACGCCGGCACCGTGCACGCGACGGGCTCGGGTGAACTGGCCCGCGCCCGCGGCGTGAGAAAGATCTTCCATGCCGCCACCGTCCACGGCGCACCGGGCGGTGGGTACCAGGTCGTCAACGAGGTGGAGCGGTGCGTCACCGTCGCGCTCGAGCGGATGGACAGCCCGCGATGGCGCGGGGAGAACCTGCGCACGATCGTCTTTCCGATGATGGGTACCGGCGAGGGCGGCGGCGATGTGAACCTGCTGGCGCCCAGGCTGCTGAGCGCCGCCATCTCGTACTTCATCGCAAATCCCGACACTCTCGTGACGGACGTGTACTTCGCCGCGTGGAACCACCGTGATCTCGACGCCTGTCTGAGCACGCTGGCCCGGACGGCCGAGGTCGAACCGACGGGTAGTTGACGGGATGCGGAGCTTCCCGGCACCGACGCCCGCGTCGGCGCTGCGCGACGAGATCGTCCGGGCGCGGTCCTGGGTCCTCACGCCGCCCTGGCTGCGGCTCGCGCTGAGCAGGGCACGCGCGGGGCAGTCCCGTGTCGTCCTGCATCCGCTCGGCTTTCTGTGCATCCCGGTGCTGCGCACGGCCTGGGGCGGGGTGTGCGTCCACCTCTGGGCCGAGTGGTACGAGGCCGAGAGCCCGACGACCTCGCCCGTTCACTGCCACCGCTGGGACCTGCACAGCACGATCGTGGCTGGCTGGCTGTGCAACCACGTGCTGCGCGTCACCCCGTCAGCATCCGCCACGCACCGCCTTTTCGAAATCCACAGCAGTGCTGGCGAGGACCGGATCGACATGACTCCGACGCTGGTTTCCTGCAGCCGCGTGGCGACGACGACCTACTCCCGCGGACAGAGCTACGAGCTGCCGGCCGGCGAGTTCCACCTGACCGAGATCCGCGAGGCGAACGCGGCGACCATCGTTCTTGCGACCAGGCGCCCGGGCCAGCTGGACCTGTCGGTGGGACCGATCGACGGGCGCAGTCACCGGGTTCGCCGGCAGCTGTGCACGCCTGCTCAGGGGGCGCGCGCGGCTGGCGAGGTTGCCCGGCTGCTCGGCTGTGATCCGGCGGCCTCGACGCGGTCCGCGCGACAGCATGGATGAGATCGTCCGGGCCAACCTGTCCACCTTCGCGGCCGGGGTCGCGGACGGCTACCTGGCGCAGCCCTACCATGCCCGGCGGATCACGGAGGCCGCCGAGCTGTTGCTGCGGGAGGCCCGGCGGCTCAGCGCCGAGCCCAGGCTCGCGGATCTTGGTGCCGGTTCGGACGCGGTGAGCGCGATGCTGAGTCGCCGAGGTGCGCGCGTCACCATGGTTGACCTGGTGGCCGACCCGGCTCGGTCGGACCGCGCGTCGCTACCGTTGGTCAGGGCGGATCTGTCGCGGCCACTGCCGTTCCGCGACGCGGTACTGGATGGCCTGTTCGCCGGCGAGCTCATCGAGCATCTCTTCGATCCGCTCGGCTTCCTGCTCGAATGCCGACGGGCGCTGGTGCCGGGTGGGGTGCTGGTGGTGACCACGCCCAATCTCGCGACGTTGCAGGACCGGGTTCGTTTCCTGTTCGGCCGCAGTCCGCGGCAGGTCGATCCCGGTCACCCCTACCTGCGGCTGCACATCCGCCCGTTCACCTACTCGGCGTTGGTGCGAGCGTTCCGGGACTGCGGCATCACCCCGATCGAGTTCAGATCCAACTACTGCGTGCTCGGAGGTGCTCGTCGGGCCGTGCGCTCGAGGGCTCTCGCCCGGCTGTTCCCATCGCTCGGTGGCTCGCTCATCCTCGCCGGAACCACCAGCCCCGGACGCCTGTGAGCGGGACTCCGGCGAGTCGAGGGCCGCCGGCCGGGAGCCGGACAGCGCAGCCGCGCAGTACCGCACCGTGCAGGTCCCGTACGGGCTCATGCCATACACGGCGACGGTGGACAGCGCGCCGGAGTAGACCCCCGGATCCGGCAGGCCATCCAGCCCGACCCGGGTCGCGGGGTCCTGCGGCCAACACAGGGTCACGTGTGGACGGAAGCGGTCGCTCTCGCTGTCCGTCACCTCGTCATAGCCGTACCGCACGAGCTGGCGGCGCCCGGCTGGATCGGCCGGCACCCTGCCGGCAACGACGTCGGCGAGCCGATCACCTGCCGGCCCGACGTCGCGCAGGCGGCCCCGACGCAGGGGTTCGACCGCGGTGAGCACCTCCTGCTGCAGAGCAACCCACTCTGGTGACGGTAGGTAGTGCAGCTCGGCCGCGCCGAAGGGGTTGTGGCGGTACTCGTGGCCCACCGCGGCCAGTGCTGGCAGGGCTTGCGCGAGTGTCCGGACCGTGTCGACGACCTGTTGCGTCTCGTCCGCCCCGACGGTCAGCATGAACAGGGAGATGTGGGGCTCGCAGACGCCGCGGTCGGGGGCGGCGCCGGGAAACGGTTCGCCGAGCCGAAACCACGACGGGCGCCCGTCGGCCGCCATGCGGTCGGCCAGCAGACGGCTGGAGTGGACAGACTGCTCGCGCATGCCCGCGGGCAGCAGGAGCACGACATCGAGGGTGGTGGAGGGAGTCAGGCTCACCGGAGGTCCGTTTCGTCATCGCCAGGGGTGGTCAGCCTGCGACGGCGCTGGTGGCGAGCAGGGTTCCCAGTCCCGCGAGCAGCGCCGGAAGGCCGATCCGCAGGCCGAATCGGGTGTACTGGGCAGGAGAGATGTGGACGTCGAGGCGGGCCGCGGTGCTCTGCCAGAGCAGACCTGCCAGCGAACCGTGCAGCACCAGCGCCGGGCCGAAGTTGACGCCGAACAGCAGCGCCCACAACTGCCCGTGGGCCGGGTCGGCCAGCGGCAGGCCGATGAGCAGCGCCGGCAGGTTGTTGATGGTGACCGCACCGACGATGGCCGCGCCCGCCACCCGAAGCTCCGCGATCGGCCCGCTGCCGTGGAAGACGGTGCCCAGGCCCAGATGCGGCGCCGCGGCACTCGCGATCACCCCGAGGCTGACGGCGAGTGCCGCGGCGCCGAAGGGAATCTCGGAGATCGAGATCGTCCGCCCGGACCTCCACGTGAGCACGAGCAGCGGCACGTCCGCCACCAGGGCCACCAGCCAGGCCGGGACTGCGAGCGCGTCGCCCAGGGTGAAGCCGAGGATCACGAACAGCACGATCGGTGTGCCGATCCGCAGCGCTCTCGGGTCCACGGCATCGCGGATGCGCTCCGGCGCGGCCTGCTCACTGCCGGCGCGGCGGTAGCCGAACCAGCCGACGGTGACGGCCACCAGAGACGCTGGTCCGAGCCGGACGAGGAAGTCCGCGACCCCCAGGTGGTAGCGGCTCGCGGCGATCAGGTTGGTGAGGTTGGAGATCGGTAACGCCGACGACGCGAGGCTGGCCAGCATCACCGGCTGCAGGGCCAGCATCACCGGGTTCAGGCCGTGGCGGCGGGCGAGGTGGATGTAGAGCGGCGTGAGCAGGACAACCGATGCATCGAGGTTGAGGAAGGTGGTCACCGCGGCCGCGAGGATCCACAGCCCGAGCAGGGGATTGCGGCCCGTGTCGACCAGGGCCGCGACCGAGGAGAAGAACCCCACCCGGTCGAGCATCACCGCCAGCGGCACCGCCAGCAGCAGGAACGCCAGCGGGGTCACCAGCGGGCGCACGCTGTCCACGGCCTCGGCCGGCGTCAGCACACCGACCAGCAGCAACAGCACGGCGCCCGCGACCGGCGGGACCCAGGCGGACATCCGCGGGGGCGGCCGCAGGACGCCGAGCACCGCCAGGGCCAGCACCGAGATGGTCACTAAGGTCACCAGGACGGGTCAGAAACGCGCATCGTCAGGCAGGCGCCGGACCGCGTCGAGATGGTCGTCGAGTTCTCCCAGCTCGAAGCGGCAGGAACCGATGACATGCCACACCTGCCCGGCGATGTCTCCCTCGACCTTGTAGCCGCCGTCCGGAGCGAGTGCCGCCCACCCCGCGTCATGGCCGACGAGTGTGACCGCGACCGTCGCCTCGTCGGGGTGGGAGACGTCCCAGAGTCGAACCGTGCCATCTTCCCCGCAGCTCGCCAGCCTGGTGCCGTCCGGGCTGAAGTCCAGGCCGAGAACGCGGCGGGAATGCCCGGAGAGCGTCCGGCGGAGCCGTCCGGTGGTCGGTTCCCACAACCGGACGACAAGGTCGTCGCCGGCGGTCGCGAGCACCTGACCGTCAGGGCTGACGGCCGCGGCCCAGAGTTTTCCCTCGTGCTCCGTCAACGCCGTGATCAGCTCCCCGCTTCGGACGTCCCACACCCGGGCGGTGCCGTCATTGCTGGCACTGGCCAGCCAGCGCCCGTCGGGACTGAACACCACCGAGTACACCCTGTCCTGGTGACCGGCCAGCACGCGAGCACTGTGGCCTGTCTCGGCGGGCCACAGCCGGACCAGCCGGTCGTCGCAGCCGGTGGCAAGGATGGTGCCGTCCGGGCTGAAGGCCACCGAGCGCACGCGGCCGCGGTGCTCGGCGAGCACCAGGGCCCGTCGACCGGTGGCGCGGTACCACAGCCGCACCGAGTCGTCGTCGTTCGCGGTCGCCAGGACCTCACCGGTCGGGTCGAAGGTGGCCGCCCACACGTGCTCGGTCTCGACGCGGAGCTGGCGCTCATGGCTGGGCGGCCCACTGCTGTCGGCCGATCGCCCGAGAGTCCACAGATGGACCGTTCCGGCGCTGCCGGGGGCGGCGATCCGTTCGCCGGTGGGGGCGAACGCGACCGACAGCAGACGGTCGGCGACCCCGCCGAGCGTCCCCCCGTACAGGCCGGTCCTCGGGTCCCACAACTGCACCTGGCCGTCGGTTCCGCTGGTCGCCAGCAGGTTGCCGTGCGGCGCGAAGCGCACCCCGGTCAGCTTCCGGCCGAGCCCGGTCACGGTGTGCTGGCAGCCCCCCGTGACCGGATTCCACAGCCGCACGCTGCCGTCGTTGCTGCCGGTGGCGATCTGGGCTCCGTCCCGGCGGAACGCGGTGGGCCAGATCGAGCTGCGGTGGCCGACGAGCTCGTGGCGCAGTTCCCCGTCGGGCAGGTGCACCAGCCGGAGCACACTGTCGGTGCCGCAGGTGGCCAGCGTCGACCCGTCCGGGCTGAACCGGACCTGGTAGACGGCGCCCCGGTGCCGGATGACCAGCCGTCCCGGCGAGGCGTCGGTGGGCCGCGCCCCGTCGCCGCGTACCCCGTCCAGGTCCCACATGCGCACGGCGCCGGCCGTGTCGCCGCTGGCCACCTGGCTGCCGTCCGGGCTGAAGGCGAGCGCGTACTGCGGACTGTCGCCGGTCCCGAGTTCGGCGACCGGCTCGCCGTTGGTGGCGTCCCAGAGCCGGACCCGGCCGTCATGACCGGTCGTCGCGAGCAGGACGCCGTCGGGGTCGATCGTCAGCCGGTACACGGGTTGCGCACCGGAGATGGAGTACCGCAGCTCGCCGGAACGGGTGTCCCACCGGCGGACCGTGCCCAGATCGTCGCCGGTGAACAGGGCCGTGCTGTCGGGGTGGAACACCGCGGTCCAGACCCTCGGCGCGTGCCCTGGCAGCGACGACACTGGCAGGCCAGTGGCGGTATGCCACAGCCGGACGGTTCCCGCCGAGTCCCCGACCGCCACGAGCGTGCCGTCCGGGCTTGGCTCGACCGGCCACACCCAGCCCCGGTGGCCCCGCAGCACGTGCTGGCACGTTCCCGTGCGGGGGTCCCACAGCCGCACCGTCTGATCGGCTGCCCCGCTGACCAGCATGGTGCCGACCGACCGCAGGACGTAGGTGCGGTCCCGGTGCCCGTGCAACGTCCGGATCGGCCGGCCGGTGGCGCCGTCCCAGGTGACGATGGCGCCGTCATCGCTCGCCACGGCCAGGATCCCGCTCGCGCCCAGGTAGGCCACCGGATCGGGGATGCGGCCCACCTCGAATCCGAACGACACCCCGACGTCGGTGGGGGCCAGTCCGACGCTCACCTCCTGCCCGGGCGCGACCGCCGCGCCGCGGGCGCGCGCGTCGGCGAGCTGCCCGGGCTCGCCGACCGCCGAGATGATCGCGGCCTGCTCGACCTGGGCGCCGTCGAGAACGGCTCCGGTCAGGTTCACGCCGAGCAGCCGGGCCCTGGTGAGGTCCGCGCCGGTGAGGTCGGCGCCGGAGAGATCGGCCAGGTCGAGGCGGGCGGCGGCGAGCCGGGTACCGTGCAGGACGGCGCCGCTGAGGTTCGTGCCGACCAGGCGGGCGTCGGTCAGGTCCGCGCCGCTGAGGTTCACCCCGCGCATGTTCCGGGACGAGAGATCTTCTCCGCGCAGGGAGACGCCCCGCAGGTCGCTGCTCACCGCGTTGTCCAGGCGGGCGGTCAGCCGCAGCGCGTTCGCTCTCGCCACCTCGCCGTTGTCCGAACCGTCGAGCACGCCCGACGCCCACTCCCGACGGGTCCGCGCGGGCGTGAGGTCCCCCAGGAAGTCGACGATGAGCTGCGACAGCGGCCGGCGGGCCAGCAGCTCCGGCGTCCGGCGGTCCTCGAACGCGCGCGCGATGTCCGCGGCGACCAGCCATTCGGCGACCGAGCTGTGGATGAATCCGAACAGGCCCTCGTCGGTTCGCGTGAGCAGACTGCCCGCGCCCATCGCGTGGGTGGACTGGGGGTTCGACAGCCGGACCTCGGTGAGCCCGCTGAGCGTGTCGGCGATCTCGCTGATCTCGGCGAGCCGCAGGAACGGTTCGCCCGACTCCCACAACCGCAGCGCGAGCAGGGTCACTGCCTGCCACAGGTCGTTGAACGACAGCACCATGGGCGCGCCGGGAACGCCTCGGGTGCGGTCCACCTCCCCCTGAAGCCAGTCGGTCAGGATCTGACGGTAGAGACCGGCGGCCGACATCAGGCCACGGCTGCTGGCCGCAGCGGTCAGGCGCCGGGGGTCCAGGTCGGCGATGAAGCTGAGCATGCGTGGGTTGCTGGCCAGCCCGCGCAGGTCCTGCACCTTCTCGATGAGCGCGAGGCGCTCGTCGGCGGCCGGGGCGTCTCCGTAGCGGTTGACGAGGTAGGCCCGCACCTGGGACGGCGCGAAGTCCTCAATGGTGAGGACCCGTCGCTGGGGAAGCAGCCCCAACCGGTCCCCCAGCGCGGTGAGCACCTGCGCGTTGGTCTGGAAGTGCTGGGTCCGGCTGGCAACGATGATCTTCGCGTCGCCCTGGGCGGCCTGGAGGAGATTGTCGAGATGATCTGCCGCGCGGTCGTAGGTCACCCGCGCGACCAGCTCGTCGAAGCCGTCGAACAGCAGGACGATGCGACCCTGGCGCAGCATGTACCGAAACGCCTTGAGATCAATATGGTCGTGGCCGTGGTTCGCGAGGTGGGCGGCGACCAGTCCGTCGACGGTGTGCGCCTTGTCCAGGTTGCGCAGCTCGACGAACAGGGGCGTCAGCTCCGGACGGCGCTGCGGGAGCCGGCGGGCCACCTCCCGCAGCGCGAAGGTCTTGCCCCGGCCGAAGTCACCCAGCAGCAGCACGAAGCGGCCGCCGTCGCCCTCGCACAGCTGCATCAGCTCGGCGACGAGGTCGTCCCGGACCGATCGGTCCGTCCCGACGAGGTCGCGGAAGCGCTGCGGTACGTAGAGGCTGCTGGGATAGCGGGGGTCCGCCCGCAACCGGGCGGTCTGGTCCGCGACGAAGCCGCTCAGTTCCAGCAGGCCCTGGAACTCGGTGAAGGTGCGCAGGCGCACCCGGCGGCGGTCGGCCTCCTCGCGCAGCGCCGCTGACGGCGGCACCTCTGTGACCAGCTCCGAGGTGAGGTCTGGTTCGGAGGCATGCAGATGCTGGACGAACGCGTCGAGATCGGGCCTGGTCAGCGGACCGAGATGGGCCCCCACCCGCAACTGGCGGGCATAGCCGTGCTCCGAGTAGGTGACCAGCAGGTGCGGCAACGGCTGACCGATCCGCCGCACGGCCGATCCGGGGAACCGGATGGCGCAGACGTCGGCGATCCGGGACAGGTACGTCGTGAGCGGATCAGACGGGGGATCCGCTGGCATCGCCGCGTCGCCGGAGCCACCGGCCGCCGGGGTGCCGCCGATGGTCGGGCCCGGCGCGGCCGCACCGTCGGACCTGACCGTGTTCCTGAACGTCGCGTCGCTCGCGTTCCAGGTGCGGGGCAGCCGCCGCCTGGAGACAGCCTCGTCCGTGCTGGTCCACACCATCGCGCCGCCCGCGTCCAGGGTGAGCATCTGCATGGCCAGCCCGCGGGGCACCGCCAGCACGAGGGGCTCGCCGGCGGGGACCTCGGGTGAGCTCCGCTCCTCGGCCTGGTCGCTCCCGGTGAGCAGGAGGTTCAGCCGCCCGGCGACCATGCTGTCGAAGGTCCCCGTGTCCGCCAGCGCGCCGGTCTGCGCGGGCGGGTGGCTGCCCGGCGCCGCGGTGGCGCGCGCGGGTTGCCCGGCGGTCGAGGCCGGCGGATGGTGGATGACACCGATCCGCAGCCAGCCGGACTCCATCTCCGGCCGCAGGCTGTGCGCGAACGAGGT
Organism: Frankia sp. AgB32; assembly: GCF_023243045.1. Classification (GTDB taxonomy): domain Bacteria; phylum Actinomycetota; class Actinomycetes; order Frankiales; family Frankiaceae; genus Frankia. The sequence continues at coordinate 80,460 of NZ_JALKFX010000010.1, read as the reverse complement.
GGCCTGCGCCCCGCCGAGGAATCCGTGGCGGTCCTCCGGCAGGTGGCTCAGCGCGATCGTCGAGTTGAGCCCGGCGACCATGACCTGCAGATCGGGCATCCGGTACATCGACCATGGCTGGTCCTCGCGGAACGTCGGGCCGGCCGAGCCCGCGTAGAAGTCCTCGAAGAATCGGGCGAAGTGCCGCCATTTCTGCCAGTAGGGCGGTTCCGGATCGACGTCATCCGCCACGCAGTTCTCGAAGTAGGCGCGGCAGGCGGCCTGGTTGACATCACCCGGGCCGGGCACCACGACGACCCGGTGCGGCTCGAGACCGAGCAGTACCCGCAGGCCGGCGAGGAACTCCAGGCCGGCGTCGAACTCCCGGGGATGCCCGGACGCGGTGAGTTCTCCGGACAGCACGAGTATCTCCGGCCGGGGTGCGCCGGAGTCCTGGAGCCGGGTCACCTGGCTCCAGACTTTTTCCTGCCATGCGCTCGCGGAAACGCGCAGCTCGTTGTCGCGCTGGGAGAACCTGGGCGCCGCCAGCTGCAGGACGGTGAGATCCGTTCGCGGGCCGGTCGGCGAGGTGCTCGGCGGGAACAGGGGGGCGACCTGCGGGCGCCGGCGGTTCCGGCGTGAGGCGAGCGGCGTCTGCGACGGGGCCGCCGCGGTGATCGTTCCCGGCAGCGGCCCGTCCGGTGGGAAGCCTGGTTGCAGCGCGGGCTTTCCTCGGCCCCGTAAGGCTTCGCCGACCTGCGCGAGCAGCTTCTCCCGGGCCAGCCGGGGGTTCGCCACGTTCACCAGGTCGACGAAGGTGATCAGCGCCAGCATGCCGGCGAGCGGGTAGTCCTCGATACGCACCGTGACGAGCTTGCGGCTCGACTCGTCGGGATCGGCGCGCAGGGCGATCTGCCATTCCAGCCGGCCCCAGCGGGACTTCTCGTAGTTGCTGGAGAGCACGGCGATGACCAGGGTGGCCTCTCGGACGCCGAGGTCAATGTAGTCGAGGAAGTTGCTGCCGGGCACAAAATCCCAGGCCTGGATCATTGTCTGGTAGCCGGCGCTCTCCAGCTCCCAGGCGATCCAGGTCGCCCACCGTTCGTCTGCCGGGGTGTAACTAATAAAAATGTCTAGCGGGCGAGCAAACTGTGCCGCTGGCAACCCCGAGGTCGACTCCACCACGAAATCAGTATGGCCCAGCCAGGTCGCCCGAGATAGCAGACACGGTGCGTTGAGCTATGCCGGTCTGGTCGGCGCAACGGCGTCGTCGATGGCCCGTGGCTGGCCGGGAATGTGATATCGACATTGCTTTGGCGCTGGTAGCTGCGCCGGGTGGCTCAGGGCCGGACGGAGGACTCGACGATCGGGTTGCGCAGGTAACCCACCTTGTCGATGCTGACGGTGACGACGTCGCCGGGGGTCAGATAGCGGGGCGGGGTGCGGGTGTAGCCGACGCCGGCGGGGGTGCCGGTGATCAGGACGTCGCCGGGGTGCAGGGTCAGGGTGCGGCTGACGAAGGACAGGATCTGGCCGATCGAGAAGATCATGTCGGATGTGTTGCCGTCCTGGACGATCTCGTTGTTGACGCGGGTGACCAGGCGCAGGCCCGCGGCCGGGTCGCCGACCTCGTCGGCGGTCACCACCGGGCCCATCGGGCCGCTGCGGTCGGCGTTCTTGCCGAGCGTCCACTGCGCGGACGCGCCCTGGGCCCGGCGGGCGCTGAGGTCGTTGAACACGGCGTAGCCGAACACGCCGGCCGCCGCGGTGGCCTCGTCGACGTCGGTCAGCCGGGTTCCGACCACTGCGGCGAGTTCGCCCTCCCAGTCGAGGCCGCGCTCGCCGGGCGGGACGGGCACCGGCGTGCCGTCGACGGACAGCGACGCGGTCCACCGGCCGAACAGCGGCGGCTTTCTCGGTAGCGCCTGGCCTGTCTCGGCGGCGTGCGCGTGGTAGTTCAGCCCCATGCCGAGCACCCGGGCGCCGGGCGGAACGGGTGGGGCCTGCACGACGTCGGCGAGCGCGTGCCCGCCGGTGGTGATCTGTCGGGCCCGGGCGGTCCAGCCGGGCAGGTCGGCGTAGAACTCGTCGACCTCGGCGAGCGGAACCACCATGGGCCCGTCACCCTCGGTCGGGTCGAGCAGCAGGCCGACCTGGACACGACGGCCGTCCCGCAGTCCGGTGAACCGCATCGCCTGCCTCCTCCTACCCGGGAAGCGTGGTGGCGGCGGCGATGACGTGGATGTTCGCGAGGGTGTCCGCGCGGCCGAGGAGGTTCGCGGCGTCGGTGGTGCCGTGGCTGTAGGCCAGGCCGGCGCTGGTGGTGCCGAGGGCGGCGAACCCGGACGCGGTGAGCAGGCGGGCTGATCCGGCGTCCCAGGCGTTCGCCAGGATGAAGAAGCCATCCTGTTCGTGCAGGTCGCGGAAGACCTCCGCCTTGCGGTGCTGCGCCCGCTTCGCGTCCATGGGGTCAGATTCTCCTGTCGGTAACCGTTCAGAAGGCGAGCCGGTCAGCCGAAGTTCACGCCCTGGGCGAGGGGGAGGTCGGGGGAGTAGTTGATGGTGTTCGTCGTGCGGCGCATGTAGGCGCGCCAGGCGTCGGAGCCGGCCTCGCGGCCGCCGCCGGTGGACTTCTCGCCGCCGAACGCGCCGCCGATCTCGGCGCCGGAGGTGCCGATGTTGACGTTCGCGAGGCCGCAGTCGGAGCCGTCGGCGGCGAGGAACCGCTCGGCGTCGCGCTGGTCGGTCGTGAAGATCGACGAGGACAGGCCCTGGGGGACGTCGTTGTGCAGGGCGACGGCGTCGGTGAACTCGCGGTAGGTCAGTAGGTAGAGGATCGGGGCGAACGTCTCGGTGCGGACGAGGTCGGTCTGCGCCGACATGCGGACCAGCGCCGGTTCGGCGTAGTACGAGCCGGCGTTGCTCGGCCGGCGCTGACCGCCGGCGAGGATCTCGCCGCCGTCGGTGACCGCCTGTTCCAGCGCGTGGGCCATCGCCTCGTAGGCCGAGCCGTTGATCAGCGGGCCGACGAGCGTGCCCTCGGCGAAGGGGTCGCCGATCGGCAGGTTCGTGTACGCCGCGGCGATCCGTGCGGCGAGCTCGTCCGCGATCGACTCGTGCGCGATGACGCGGCGCATCGTCGTGCAGCGCTGCCCGGCGGTGCCCGCGGCGGCGAACACGATCGCACGGGTGGCGAGCTCCAGGTCCGCGGACGCGGTGACGACCGCCGCGTTGTTCCCGCCGAGTTCCAGGATCGCCCGGCCGAAACGGGCGGCCACCCGCGGCGCGACCTGCGCGCCCATCCGCTCCGACCCGGTGGCGCTCACCAGCGGGACCCGCCGGCTGTCCAGCAGCACGCCGGTGTCCTGCGGTGACGCGGGGACGAGCACGTTGAGGTTCGCCGGCGCGCCGACGTCGGCTGCGGCGCGGGCGAACAGCGCCGAGCAGGCGGCGGCGGTGAGCACCGCGGCCGGTGCCGGTTTCCACACCACCGCGTCGCCGCAGATGATCGCCAGCGCCAGGTTCCACGACCACACCGCCGCCGGGAAGTTGAACGCCGAGATCACCCCGACCACACCGAGCGGATGCCAGGTCTCCATCAGCCGGTGTCCCGGACGCTCCGAGGGCATCGTGCGACCGTCGAGCTGCCGGGACAGGCCGACGGCGAGATCGCAGATGTCGATCATCTCCCGGACCTCGCCGAGCGCCTCGGACCGGATCTTGCCGACCTCGATGCCGATCAGGTCCGCGACGTCGTCAGCGTGCGCGGCCACGAGCTCGCCGAACCGCTTGACCAGCGCGCCGCGCACCGGCGCGGGCACGATCCGCCAGCGCAGGAACGCCTCGTGCGCCGCGTCCACGGCCGCCGCCACCCCGGCGGCGTCGACGGTCGGCTGGTCGAACAACCACTCCCCGGTGATCGGTGTGTACACGGCGATGGTGCCGGGCGCCGCGCCGTTCGCGCCGGTGCCGGGTCCGCCCGCGCCGGCGGGGGTGTCGGCGCCGCAGCGGCGCAGCGCGGCCAGCGCGCGTGCGCGTAGATCGGCGGTGCGCGGCAGCACGACGGATCCGGCGACGGCGGTGCTCATGCGGGCGCTCCTGACGGCGACTCGGATGAGGGGGAGTCGGATGAGGGGGAGTCGGATGAGGGGAATGCCTCGGGGGGACCGGCGAGCCCCAGCTCCTCCGCGAGCCGGTCCAGGGATGCCCGGCGCAGGTCGCTGTACAGCGCGTACGGATCATGGAGGGTGCGGTCCAGGACACCGGCGAGCCAGCCGGCGTCGAGCGCGGCACCCGACTGGCCCGCGTCGCGGCGACCCGCGCCGTCCAGGTTGGACTGGAAGATCCCGGCGGCGGAACGGGGGAGGAAGTCCTCGTAGACGATCGGATCCTGGCGGACCCAGCCCCGCTCGACCAGGTCGCGCAGACTGGTCGGCAGCGGTCCGGCAGGCCGGCGGTCGGTCGCGGTACAGGTGAAGTAGGCCAGATCATGCCGGGCCAGCTCGCACTCGCTGCCCGGAACATGCCGGTTCCAGAGGCTGGCCGCGATGTCGGCCCGGTGGGCCGCGACCACCGGCGCACCCCGCGCGGCCTCGGCGGCCAGGCGGTCGGCGTCGGTGGACAGCCGCTCGTACAGCTCCCGCCCCCGCGGCGTGGCGGCGATCCCACGGGCCTCGACCTCGCCGAACCGCACCCGCAGCGTCCCGGCGGTGATCGCGCCGTCCGGGTCACGGAACCGGCGGGGCTCGGCGAGCGCCCGGAACGAGGTCTGCCGCAGCAGCAGGTCCGGCCCGGCCCAGCGCGGCGGGCCCTGGATCGCGTCGATCATCTCCACGCCCCGTTCGCCCATCCGCCGGTACAGCTCGTCGATGTCGAGCACGCGGGGAGTGAGGTGGTTGAGATGGGTGCCGCGCACCCCGCCGATGTCCGCGGCGACTGACGATACCTGCTCCAGCTCGGCGTACCAGGCACGGTCGACGGGCTCATGGGACAGTCGCAGCGCGTCCGCCGCCAGCGTCAGGAACTCCTCCGCCTCGCCCGCGCCGAGCCCGTTCCCGGCGATCGCCCGGTCGGCGAGCTCCAGCAGGCGCGGCCGAAACAGCGTCCTGGCCGCGAGAAACGCCGCCAGCCGGCGCCGCAGATCCTCGGTGAAGAAGCGGCGGTCGCCGGGGACGAGCAGCGAGGTGAACATCCGGAACGGGTTGCGGGCAAGCTCGCCCGGGTCGACGGGGCGGAACGCCGTCGACACCACCGGCACCGCGCTGGCGGCGGCATCGCGCAGGTCGTAGAACCCGACGGGATGCATTCCCATCGCGGCGAACAGCCGTCCGACCTGGTTCAACTCCCGCGGTGTGCCGACCCGGATCGCGCCATGCCGCTCGGCGCCCACCCGTCCGACGGCCCCCAGCCGCTGCGCGTCCGCACCGCGCGATTCCAGCACCTCGGCATTGACCTCCTGGGACACCGCGAGCAACGTCGCATAGGCCGGAACCTCCCGTCCGTAGAGCTCCGAGAGCCGCCGGGAGAACTCCGCGCGCAGCTCCCACGGCTCCCACCTGCGCGACGCCGGCATGCGACGGACCCCGGCCCGCAGGTCGGACGAGCCCGCGCCCGGCACGGTCGGATCGTGTTGCATGCCGGCATCATGGCCGGCAGCCGCAGTTTCTGCTGCCAGGCGGCTCCGAGCGGCGAGCAGGGGAGAGCGGCCAAGCGGGCCGCGGAACACAGGATCGGCGTTGCGGGCGGCGAGGGCGCAGCCCGGCGGTCAGCCGATCTGCTGGCCGTAGACGTGGTCAACGGTGAGGGTGAGCAGCACCCGGCGGTCGCGGACCATCGCCGCGCGGTAGTAGTCGACCAGCGCCGCGACCTCGGGGCTGTGCGCATCGGCGCCGGGGCCGACGAGGGCCACCGTGCCCTCGGCGGTGGCCCAGGACCGGCCGTCAGCGCCGGTGACCTCCAGCGCCGCGCGAGCGTCACGGCGCAGGTTCGCCGTCTTGGCCAGGCCCTCGCGCGTCGAGATCAGAACGACGCCGGCCCGCTCGTCGAAGAAGGGCAGCACGGGAGAGAGCTGCGGGCGGCCGTCCGCCCGCAGCGTCGCGAGAACCCCGAGGCGGCTGTCGGCGAGCAGGCGGCGCGGGCCCCGGATGCCGCCGGTGTCCGGAATCGCCCCGGTCCATCATGTGTCGCCGCCCGCTCGCGGTGCCAACAGCGGCGGCGCTGTGACCTCGGGTAGGGCTTCGACGCGGGCACGTCGAGGCCGTCGGGCGGGTCGTATCGTGGCGGTGGTGGCCGCGGCGGGAACGGATCAGACGCTGGTCCTGCACGCCCTCGTCGGCCCCGACGGCCCGCTGCTGTGGGCGGAGGACGCGACGCGCCTGCCGTCAGCGCCGGCCGGCGCCCAGCATCCCTTCGCCGCCTCGGCCGCCGTGCTGCGTCAACGTGTCGTCGGGCTCGGCGATGCGGCCGACGACGACACGGCCGAGGTGGTCCTGCCCAGCGGAGCTGCCGGGCCACTGCGGTCACCGGAGCTCGCGGCACTGGTCGCCGGCGATGAGCGGTGGGCGGGTCCTGGCGCGGGCGGCGGCCCTGCGGTGTTGCGACGCTGGCAGGTGCCGGTGGTGCGCCCGCGGCCGTCCGCCGGGTTCGCGGCGCTGGCGCGCGGCGGGTCCGGTCCGCGGCCCGGGGCGACGCTGCGGTACCTGGCTGTCGTCGGCGACGTCGCGGCCGACCTCGTCACCCGCGGGCGGCTGCTGCCCGACGTCCACCTCACGGCGGACGGCCCGCGCGCCCGGTGGACACCGGTCCTGACCGGCCCGGACGTCACCCTTCTCGACACTCTGCGGGACGCCATGCCCCCGGCGTTCCGCGCCACCCCGGGCGCCGCCCGGACGGCGATGACCGCCATGATCGGTATGGGTGCGGACGAGGCGTTGCGCGGGACGCTCGCGGCGATGGTCGACGCGGTCGCCCGCGACCGGCTCGGAGCCGCCGGCCGCCCGTTGCGCCCCCCGTCCTCGGCCAGGAAAAGCGTTGCCGGCCGATGGGTCATCGCGCTCGGTGGCGAGGCGGGTTTCACCGGGCCGGGTGCGGCGACGCGGGACCTCGCCGACCGAGTCGGGCACTGGCGCGCCCGCGCGGCTGCTGCGGCGCCGGTGCGGGCCTGCTTCCGCCTGCACGAGCCCGCGGACGCCGCCGACCCGCTGGCGCGCTGGCGGGTCGAGTTCCTGCTGCGGCCCGGCGCCGACCAGAGCCTGCTCGTCGGCGCGGACCGGATCTGGGACGGCCGGGCCGACCGGCTGCCCGTCTGGCCCGAACATCCGCAGGACATCCTGCTCACCGCGCTCGGCCGGGCCGGCGCGATCTGGCCCGGGGTGCGCCGCGCGCTGGGCCGGGCCCAGCCGACCGGCGTCGACCTCGACGTGACCGAGGCGCACGAGTTCCTCCAGGTGGCGGGCGAGTTGGAGCGGGCCGGTTTCGTCGTGCTGGTGCCGGCCTGGTGGCGCCGGCGCGTGCCGGTGCGCCTGGCGCTGTCGGCGCGGGTCGCGAACCCGGTCGTGCCGACCGTGCGGGACACCGCGATGAGCCTCGACGAGCTGGTCGACTTCCGCTGGGACGTGTCCCTCGGCGGCCAGCGCCTGAGCCGCGCGGAGCTCACCGACCTGGCCGCCGCGAAGGTGCCGCTGGTGCAGGTGCGCGGCCGCTGGACGCTGGTCGACCCGGCGGTGCTCGCCGCCGGCCTCGCGCGCACCGCCGAGGCCGGGCGGATGACGGTCCGCGCGGCCCTCGCCCACGCCGGCCTGGCCGCCCAGCCCGCCGGCCACGAGCCGCCAGCCCAGCGGGGGCCGTCCGACCTGGAGGTCGAGGTCAGCGCCGACGGCTGGCTCGGCGGCCTGCTCGCCGGCCCCGGCGGTGACCAGGATCCCGACGCGGCGGACGACCTGATCGAGTTCGTCGAGCCGCCGGCGGGCCTGGGCGTTGCGCTGCGGCCGTACCAGCGGCGCGGGCTCGCCTGGCTGGTGTTCCTCGACCGCGTCGGCGTGGGCGCGCTGCTCGCCGACGACATGGGTCTCGGCAAGACCGTGCAGGTGCTGGCCCTGGAGCTGGTCACCCGGGAGTCCGGGCCGCGCCCGCCGACGCTGGTCGTGTGCCCGATGTCGGTCGTCGGCCACTGGGCGGACGAGGCCGCCCGCGCCGCGCCCGACCTGCGCGTCCACGTCCACCATGGGGCCGACCGTCCCGGCGGCGCCGCGTTCGCCGCCCTCGCCGCCGACCACGACCTGATCGTCACCACCTACGCGCTCGTCCGCCGCGACGCCGCGGAACTCGGCGGGCTGGTCTGGGACCGGATCGTGCTCGACGAGGCCCAGCAGATCAAGAACAGCGGCACCCAGCTCGCGCGGGCCGTGCGCGCGCTGCCGGCCCGCCACCGCGTCGCGCTGACCGGCACACCGGTGGAGAACCGACTCGCCGACCTGTGGTCGATCATGCATTTTCTCAACCCTGGGCTGCTCGGCGGCTCGGCGCGGTTCCGCGCCCGCTATGCCGTGCCGATCGAGCGCTACGACGACACCGATGCCGTCGACCGGCTGCGCCGCCGGATCCGGCCCGTGGTGCTGCGCCGCGTCAAGACGAACCCGGCGGTGCTCGCCGACCTCCCACCGAAGATCGAACGGCGCGACCTGTGCCCGCTCACGCCCGAGCAGGCGTCGCTCTACCAGGCGGTGCTCGACGACATGCTCGAGCGCCTCGCCGACTACTCGCCGGTGCGCCGCCGCGGCGCCGTGCTCGCCGCGATGACGAAACTCAAGCAGGTCTGCAACCATCCCGCCCACCTGCTCGGCGACGCCTCCAGCCTGCCCGGCCGCTCCGGCAAGCTCGCCCGGGTCGAGGAGGTCCTCGACCAGATCGTGGCCGACGGCGAGCGGGCGTTGTGCTTCACCCAGTTCGCCCGCTTCGGCGCCATGCTCGAGCCGTACCTGCGGGAGCGGTTCGGCGTCGAGGTCACCTTCCTGCACGGCGGCACACCGCGGCGCGAACGCGACGCGATGGTCGAGCGGTTCCAGCGTGGCCGCGGCCCCGGGATCTTCCTGCTGTCGCTGCGGGCCGGCGGCACCGGCCTGAACCTCACCGCGGCCAGCCACGTGCTGCACCTGGACCGCTGGTGGAACCCGGCCGCGGAGGCGCAGGCCACCGACCGGGCCTACCGGATCGGCCAGCGCCGCGGCGTGCAGGTCCGCACGTTCGTCTGCATGGGCACCCTCGAGGAACGGGTGGACCGCATGCTCGCCGACAAGACGCTGCTGGCCCGTACGATGATCGGCGACGGCGAGTCCTGGCTCGCCGCGCTGTCCACCGACGAGCTGCGCGACCTGTGCGCGCTGAGTCCGGGGACCGTCGATGTCTGAGTCGCCGCCGGCGGTGGCGGGTGGGCGCGGTGCCGAGCCCGCCCGGGTGTCCTCCGTCTGGTCGCGGCGGTTCCTGACGCTGATCGACGACCTGGGGATGGCCGCGCCGCTGCGTGACGGGCGCCGGCTGGCGCGCACCGGCGCGGTGCTCGGCCTGCGCCGCAGCGCCAACCTGGTCGTCGCGCGGGTCCGCCACCCGGACGAGGAGATCCACAAGGCCCGGCTGGCGGTGCAGACGTTCAGCGGTGGCGACTGGGCGCGGATCGAACGGGCGCTGGCCGCCCGTGCCGGCTACGCGGCGTCGCTGCTCGCCGGCTCGGTGCCCGCGGAGATCGACCGGGTCTTCGCGGTGCTCGGCCTGTCGCCGCTGCCGACGGGCGCCGGCGACCTGGCGATGGACTGCTCCTGCACCGACTGGCAGCGGCCCTGCGCGCATCTCGCCGCCGCCTGCCACGACCTCGCCCGCCATCTCGACCACGACCCGTTCGAGGTCCTGGCGCTGCGCGGCCGGGAACGCGACGTCCTGCTCGACGGCCTGCGGACCTACCGATCCGTCCCCGTCCCGCTGCCCGACGCCGCCGCTGGCCCGGCCGAGGCCGAGGTCGAGGTCGAGGCCGAGGTTCCCGGACAGGCGGCACCGGACGCGGCGCTGCCGCCGGACCCCGAGGCGTTCTGGTCGTCCCCGGCCGACCTGCGCCGCGGCGGCGCCGGAGCGGTCAACCCCGACGGCGCCGACGTTGCGAGCAATTCCGGCGGCGGCGGCGATTCCGTCCTGGACCGGTGCGGACCGCTGGTCGTGGACGCTGCCGGCGACCTGTGTGAGCTGCTGCGACCCGCCTATGCGGCATTCGCAACAGGCGAACGCCGATCTCCCGGTCAGGGCGCCTCATCCCCGGTAGCCTGCGCTCGCGGTTGAGGCGGGCGTGATCCGACTGCCTGTCAGCCACCGTCGCGCGGCCTGGCCCGGACCGGGCGTGCTGGCAGCGGACCCTGTCGTCACGAGAAGGCCCCAAAAGTCACCAGAATTGTGATCATTCGGGATGAACCGGTCGGGGCTTTCGTCCGTGTCACTCGACGAGCGAATCCTCGCTCGCTGGGCGACGTACGAGGAGTGATTGCGTGACCACACTCAATGACATCCCGGCTTCACGGCGGGGCGTGCTCTCCGCCGCCGCGGTCGTCGGAACCGGCGCCGGCCTCGTCCTCGCCGGCTGCTCCAGCTCGGGCAGCTCGGATGCCTCCACCCCGGCGTCGACCCCGTCGGACGCCAGCAGCGCGCCGGCCAGCGCGGGTGCCACCACCGCGGGTGGGGCGGGCGGGACGGTGCTCGGCACGACCAGCCAGGTCCCCGTCGGCGGCGGCATGATCTTCTCGGCCGAGAAGGTGGTCGTCACCCAGCCGACCGCGGGGACGTTCAAGGCGTTCAGCAGCACCTGCACCCACAAGGGCTGCCAGGTCAACGCGGTCGCCGACGGCCAGATCAAGTGCCCCTGCCACGGCAGCCGGTTCAGCACCACCGACGGCTCGGTCGTCGGCGGCCCGGCTCCCAGCCCGCTGTCCGCGGCGAACGTCTCCGTCCAGGGCACCAACCTCGTCCTCGGCACCTGACCGCGAGCAGGTGACGACCGCGGCTCCGCCATCTCCTGCACGGGAACCATGGGAACGTTGCGCTTGACCGGAGCCGCTGGTGCGGGAGGTCGGGCAGAGGTCGGGCGGCTGCGACGGCGAGCGCGGCCGGCCGGGTCAGTACACGTCGCGGACGTAGCGCTTGTCGGCGGTGAGCTGGCGGACGTAGGCGGCGGCCTCGTCCGTATCCAGGTTGCCGCAGGTCATGGCGATGTCGCGCAGTGCCTCGTCGACGTCGCGGGCCATCCTGGTCGCGTCGCCGCAGACGTAGAGGTGGGCGCCGTCGGCGAGCCACGACCACAGCGTGGCGGCGTGTTCGCGCATCCGGTCCTGGACGTAGACGCGGTGCCGCTGGTCGCGGGAGAACGCCAGGTCGAGGCGGGTGAGGGCGCCGGCGGCGGCGAGGTCGGCGAGTTCGTCGGCGTAGTAGAAGTCGGTCGCGCGGTGCTGTTCGCCGAAGAACAGCCAGCTCGGCCCGCGGGCCCGCCGGGCGCGGCGTTCCTCCAGGAAACCGAGGAACGGCGCGACGCCGGTACCCGGCCCGATCATGATCATCGGGGTGGAGTCGTCGGCCGGCGGGCGGAAATGCGGCGAACGCTGCACGTACACCGGGACCGGCTGGCCCGCCTCGGCGTCGGCCAGGTAGGTCGAGCACACGCCCTTGCGGGGCCGGCCGTGGCTGCCGGTGAACCGCACGACGGACACGGTCAGGCTGACCAGGCGCGGGTCCACCAGCGGCGTGGAGGAGATCGAGTACAGTCGGGGCCGCAGTCGGCCCAGCACACCCAGCCAGTCGGCCACCTCGGCGTGGACCGGATACTCGGCGAGGACGTCGGCGGCCTGCCGACCCCACGTCCACTTCGCCAGTTCCAGTTTGTTGTCCGGCCGCAGCAGGGTGCGCAGCCGGGTGTCGTGCGTGCGGTCGGCGACGAACCGCAGCAGCCCCGGGCTCACCGAGGTGACGTCCAGACGGTGGCGCAGCGCCTCGACCAGCGGCAGCCGCCCGCCGACGTCGACCGTCGCGGCCGGGTCCAGCCCCGTCGCGGCCAGCCACTCGTCGACCAGCTCGGCACAGTTGACCGGCCAGACGCCGAGGGCGTCACCGGCGGTGTAGCCCAGCTCGGCGCCGCCCAGATCGAAGGTGAGTCGGCGCACCTCCTTGGCCGAGCCGTCCCGGCTCAGCAACTGGTTGCCGACCAGCGGCGCGACCCGCGGATCGTCCCGGGTACCGGTCCCGCCGGTCGTGCCTTCGGCTGACCTCCGCGGCCGGGGCAGCGGCCCCGCCGTGACCCGCGTCGGGGTGGGAGTGGGCACCGGTTCCGACGAAGGCGCCGCCGGCTCGGCCGGTGGGTGGCGGAGATGGTGGTCGTCGTCCCCGGCGCAATCCTCGGCGGCGTCTGCGGCGAGGGCGGAGACGGCCTGGTCCAGCCAGGTGGCCAGCGCGTCCTGGTAGTCGGGTTCGCAGTCGACGCGGGGCACGAGGCGCACCCCGCCGAGATCGGCGAGGCGCTGGTCGAGGGCACGGCCGTGGCCGCAGAACTCGGCGTAGCTGGAGTCGCCGAGGGCCACCACGGCGAACCTGCGGCCGTCCAGGCGGGGAGCGTCCTCGGCGCTCAGGGTGTCCCAGAAGGCCGCGCCGTTGTCCGGGGCGTCGCCGTCACCGAACGTGCTGGTCACCACGAGCAGGTCGCCGGGTTCGCCGAGCACGTCCGCGGCCGGTGCGTCCATCGGGCGCAGCCGCGGCGACCAGCCGGCGTCGGCCAGTCGGCCGCGCACCGCGCCGGCGGCCTCCTGCGCGTTGCCGGTCTGCGACGCCCAGAGCACCTGCACCACCCGCGTCGCCGGGTCCGCCGGTCCGGACCCGCCGTCACCGTCGCCGCCGGCCCCGGGGGAGCGGTCGGGGGAGGAGCCGGGGGAGTGGTGCGCGGGTGCGGCGGCGCCGGCCAGGAAGCCGTTGACCCACCAGCCGGCGGCCGGCTCGAACGGCGCGTCGTCGGGCAGCCGTGGAGTGGGCGTCCCGGTGGTGGCCGGCGGTGCGGCGGCGAGCGCGGTGAGGAAACCGGCCAGGTAGCGGCGTTGCGGATCGGTGAGCGGCGGCGGGGTCAGGTCGAGCCCGAGCAGGTCGCCGAGGGCCCCGGCCGCGTTCGGCATCCTCGCGCTCGGCACCTCCTGACCCCGCGCGGACGGCGCACCGGCCGGGGCGGGCACCGACCCGGGCGCCGGGTGGGTCCTGGGCAGCGTGGGCGCTGCGGCCTCGGCGGGGGTGTCCACCCTGGTGAGGGCGACGGCGGCGACCTTCAGTTCGGGCTGGAAGGAGATCGGGTCGACGGCGTCGTTGGTGACGGCGTTGACGGCAAGGTCGGCGCCGAACAGGTCGTTCCAGTGGAACGGAGCGAAGCAGCAGCCGGGCAGGACCCGGTCGGTCACCACCGCCGGAAGCACCGCCCGGCCGCGCCGGGAGGCGATCTCCACCCGGTCGCCGTCGGAGATGCCGAGCGGCTCGGCATCGGCCGGGTGGATCTCGACGAACGGACCGGAGTCGAGCCGGTTGAGCCGGGCGACCCGGCCGGTCTTGGTCAGGGTGTGCCACTGGTGCGGCAGCCGGCCGGTGTTCAGCACGTACGGATGGTCGTCGTCGGGCAGTTCGGCGGGTGGCAGGTGCGGGCGGGGGTGGAAGACGGCGCGTCCGCTCGGCGTGGGGAACACCAGGGCGGGCCGGGTGCCGTCCGCGCGGGTCAGCAGGGTCTGGCTCACCCCGTCGTTGCGGTAGCGGATGGGGTTGCGCGGCCCGCAGTCGGGCGGCGCCGGCCACTGCACCGGGCCCTCGCGCAGCCGGTCGTAGCTGACGCCGCGCAGGTCGTAGCCGGTCTGCGGGTTGTGGAAACCGCGGATCTCGGCGAAGACGTCCTCGGCGCTGGCATAGTCGAACGCCTCGCCGTAACCCATCGCGGCGGCGACGCGGGCGATGAGCACCCAGTCGGGCAGCGCGTCGCCCGGCGGGTCGACGACCTGGCGGGTCAGCGTCAGGTTCCGCTCCGAGTTGATCATGATGCCATCGGTCTCGGCCCACATCGCGGCCGGCAGCAGCACGTCGGCGTGCACGTTCGTCTCGGTGTCGGCGTAGGCGTCCTGGGCGACGACGAGGTCGGCGGCGGCGAGACCGGCGAGCACCGTTGCCCGGTTGCCGACGGACGCGACCGGGTTGGTGCAGATGATCCAGCAGGCGCGGATGTCGCCGTCGGCCATCCGCTGGAACATTTCCACGGTGCCCTTGCCGACGTCGGTGCGCAGCCGGCCCGGCGGCAGGCCCCAGCGCTGTTCGACGAAGGCACGGTCGGCGTCGACGAGCACCGAGCGCTGCCCGGGCAGGCCGGGGCCCATGTAGCCCATCTCCCGGCCGCCCATCGCGTTGGGCTGGCCGGTGAGCGAGAACGGCCCGCTGCCCGGCCGGCAGATCGCGCCGGTGGCCAGGTGCAGGTTGACCAGGGCGTTGGTGTTCCAGGTGCCGTGGGTGGACTGGTTGAGGCCCATCGTCCAGCAGCTCGTCCAGGTGTTCGCGGTGCCGATCCACTCGGCGGCGCGGCGCAGGTCGTCCTCGGCGATGCCGGTCAGCTCGGCCACGGTGGCCGGCGGGTAGTCGGCGAGCAGGGGCGCCATCGTCGCCCAGCCTTCGGTGTGCTCGGCGATGAACTCCTCGTCGAGGTGGCCGGCGTCGGCCAGCAGGTGCAGCAGTCCGTTGAGCAGGGCGAGGTCGGTACCCGGGCGGACCTGGAGGAACAGGTCGGCCTTCGCCGCGGTGGCGGTCCGGCGCGGGTCGACGACGATCAGCTTCGCGCCGGCGCGGACCCGTTCCATCATCCGCAGGAACAGGATGGGATGGCAGTCCGCCATGTTCGCGCCGATGACCAGGAAGACGTCGGCGTGGTCGAGGTCGTCGTAGGAGCCGGGCGGGCCGTCCGCGCCGAGGGAGAGCTTGTAGCCACTGCCCGCGCTGGCCATGCACAGCCGGGAGTTCGACTCGATCTGGTTCGTGCCGATGAAGCCCTTCGCGAGCTTGTTCGCCAGGTACTGCGCCTCCAGCGTCATCTGACCCGACACGTAGAGGGCGACGGCGTCCGGGCCGTGTTCGTCGATGATCGCTCGCAGGCGCTGGCCGACCGAGGCGATCGCGTCGTCGAGGGCGACGTCGACGGGCTCGCCGCCGCGTTCGTCGCGGATGCGGGCGGTGCCCAGTCGGCCGGGCGCGGCCAGCATCTCGGCACTGGTCGAGCCCTTCGTGCACAGCCGCCCGCCGTTGGCCGGATGCGCCCTGTCGCCGGTGACCTTGCGCAGCCGGCCGCGACCGTCCGGGCCGGACTCGACGTCGAGGACCATCCCGCAGCCGACGCCGCAGTACGAGCAGACCGATCTGACCTGCCCCGTCACGATGGGTCGGGAGCCTGCGTCGGAGCTGGGCTGAGACGCCGACATCACTTCCTCCGGATAGGCTGCGTGCCGGCGGACGCGGCCGGCCGCTGTGCCCACCGTAAAATCGCCGCGTTTCCTGGAGGTCACATCGGCGCCGGACGTCCATGACGGGACGCGCACGGTCGGAAGCCGATCACGGTGCTACGCGTGAAACAACGCCGTGACATGTCCGGGTACCCCGCGGGACGTGTCCCAAGGGTAATGTCCGGAGGCGGCCGGCGGGGCAGCTCACAACGCCGACCAGCGGCTGGAGAGAAGTGTTTTCCGTTGCCGTAATCGCCGGGCTGGCGGCGGCGAAACACCTGATCCCTAACGTCTGCGGCTAGTTCCCCCGACGTATGCAGGGCTGGCCCGAGGAGCCATATCATGAGTACTCCCGCCGCGGACGACGCGCACTCCCGCCGGCGCGTCCACCGATCAGGCCGGTGGATCGACGAATGGAATCCCGAGGACGCGGGATTCTGGCAGAGCCGCGGCCGGAGCATAGCCCGCCGTAATCTCTTCTGGTCCGTGATCGCGGAGCATTTCGGGTTCTCCGTGTGGGTCATGTGGAGCATCCTGGTCGTCAAGATGGGCGCGAACTCCCACGGCGGCCCCGGGCCCGCCGGGTTCTCGCTCACCACCGACCAGCAGCTCTGGCTCGTCGCCGTGCCCTCCGGCGTGGGCGCCTTTCTGCGCCTGCCCTACACCTTCGCCGTGCCGACGTTCGGCGGGCGGAACTGGACGATCTTCTCCGCGCTGCTGCTGGTCGTCCCGTGCGGGCTGATGATGTGGGCGGTCCGCCATCCCGAGCTGTCCTTCGGCTCGCTGCTGGTCATCGCCGCGGTCGCCGGCGTGGGCGGTGGGAACTTCGCCTCGTCGATGACGAACATCTCCTTCTTCTTCCCGGAACGCGAGAAGGGTTGGGCGCTCGGGCTGAACGCGGCCGGCGGCAACCTCGGCGTCGCCGTGATCCAGAAACTCGGCGCCACCATGATCGCCGCGGGCACCGGCGCGGCGCTCGGCCGGATCGGCCTGATCTACATTCCGCTGGCCATCATCGCCGCCGTCGGCGCGCTGCTGTTCATGGACAACCTCAGCGAAGCCCGTGCCGACTACGGCGCGACCGCGTCCGCGGCGAAGCGCGGCCACACCTGGGTCATGTCCTTTCTCTATATCGGCACGTTCGGCTCGTTCATCGGGTATTCCACGGCGTTTCCCGCGCTGCTGAAAAACCCGGCGCTGTTTGACCGGGCGGACGTGGCGCTCAGCTACGGATTCGTCGGCGCGTTCGTCGGTTCGCTGGCCCGCCCGTTCGGCGGCTGGCTCGGCGACCGCATCGGCGGCGCCCGGGTGACCGTCGCCGCGTTCGCAGCGATGACCCTCGGCGGTCTCGGTGCGGTGGCGTCGATCGGCCCGAAGGGAAAGATCCTCGACCATCCGAACTTCGGGTTGTTCTTCGCGTCGTTCATGCTGCTGTTCCTCGCCAGCGGCATCGGCAACGGCTCGACCTACCGGATGATCCCGGCGATCTTCGCCCGGCGCGGCCGGGAACTCGGTGGCGACGAGACGACGATGCGCCGTGCCCGCAAGGAGGCCGCGGGCGCGCTCGGCATCTGCTCCGCGGTCGGCGCGTTCGGCGGATTCCTGGTGCCGATCATCTACGCCCAGTCGAACAAGGCGTACAGGACGATCGCCCCCGCGCTGTGGACCTACATCGGCCTGTTCATCCTCATGGCCGTCGTGACCTGGTGGTTCTACCTGCGCCGCGGCGGCCTGGAGGCCGCCGGAGAGCCGGCGCCGGCGCCCGCCCGGGAACTCGTGACCACCACGGGCTGACCCGACACGCGCGGCCAGCCGGTCACAGGCCGCCGTTGAGAGCCCGGGCCAGTGCCGGTGCCGGGTCGGCGGCGACGGACACGTTCGCCGCGCAGTGGATGACCAGCAGGACGGCCAGCAGCACCGTCAGCGCGCCGGTCGGCGCTGGCGGTGGCCGCGAACCTCCGCCACAGCAGCACGGCCACCCCGACGGCGACGACGGCGAGGAAGCCGGAGATGACGGCCATCACCACGTGGTAGCGGGCGAACTCGTCGGTCATCGCGTCGATGGCCGACGAAGTCCGCGCACCGGGGCCCGCCGGGTCCGCGAGCTGCTGGCGGGCCTCGGTGAGCGCGGCGGCGAACGGCGGGTCGCCGCCGTCTTCGGTCAGCATGGGGAACAGCGAGGCGAACGGTGTCACCGTGCCCTGGATGTTGGCCATCACCGCCGCCAGCGAGACCAGCGCGGATGCCACCGAGAGGACGCCGGCCGAGCCCAGAACGCCCCGGGTCGACGCCTTTCCCGCCCGCAGGAACCCGCGCCACAGCAGAACGGTCAGCGCGAGGAACACGGCCAGCATCAGCGCGGCGATCGCACCCTTCGCGATGTGGTAGCGGCACCAGCGGCAGCACCACCAGCAACAGCAGCCCCAGGACGGTGCCGAAGGCCATCCGCTCGGTCGGCGACGTCAGGCCCAGGCTCACATCGATGTGGGACTGCGCGCCCCCCGCGCTCAGAGTCATGGGCGACATCACCGTGGCTGGCTCACCCCAGTTGCGCACAGCCGTCGTCGCGGCACCGACGCCGACGACCCACCACAGCACCGTCGCCGTCGCCGTGACCAGCGCGACCGGCAGCAGCACCAGCGCGTGCGCCAGCCCGAGCCACAACCCCGGATCCGCAGCATCGGTGGCCCCGACCGGCCTCGACCGCTGCCCGCCGGACCCGTCACCGGCAGCCGCCGAGCGGACCCGTCCGATCCGCCGCCACTCCACTCTGGCCGCCCACCGCACTGGCGCCGCGACCCCAGCCACGACCCGCGACCGGCCCGGCACCAGCAGACCAGCCGCCGCGACGCACAGCCCGCCAAGAACCAGCAGCAGTCCCGCCGCGGCACTCACCGGGGCGGTGATCAGATAGAGGGACTCCACCAGCGCGCCACGCCCCACCCGGCCGAGGAAGCTGGCACCCGGCGCGGCCCGCCTCCTGACCGCGTAGGCAAACGTCCCGGCCACAGCCCCAGCCTAACGGCGGCCACCCGCAGTCACGCCCCCTCTGCCGGGCTTCGGCGGAGCAGTAGATCCCGACGTTGGCTGACGGCGCTGGCCGCTGGCCGTTCGGCGCTCGCCCTGGGATCACCGGGCATCCCGCTCGTTCTCGATGGACCGCGCGTCGTCGTGGCGGCCCAGTATTCGGAGGGTGTCTGCCAGGTTGGTGAGCCATGCGACGAGGTCGGGGCGGTGGACGTCGGGCTGCTCGGCGGCGAGCTGACGGCGAAGGGCGACGGCCTCCTGGGCTGGCCCGTTCCGTCCGCCGCGCTCACTCCGGCCGGGGTCAGTAGCGCCAGTCGGCCGGGTCGACGGCGCTGCGTTCGGGGTCGAAGGCGAGGCGGTAGCCGCGCTTGGCGACGGTCTGGATGAGGCGCGGGTCGCCGAGGGCGCTGCGCAGGCGGCCGACGGCGACCTCGACGGCGTGCTCGTCGCCGCCGCCGGGGGGCAGCAGCTCGCGGCGGGTGACGACGTGGCCGGGCTGGACGGCGAGGCGGCGCAGCAGCGCCATCGCGGTGCGGCTGAGCGGCACGACCCGTTCGTGGTCGACGACCACGGCCTGGCCGCGGATGTCCAGCCAGCCGTCGGCGACGGGCAGGATCCGGCCGCGGCGGCGGGGGATCTGCTCGACGATCTCGCGGACCAGCGAGCCGAGACGGGCCCGCGGTGGCTGGATCACGGGCAGGCCCTGGGCGAGCAGCGGGCCGGCGGTCACCGGCCCGACACAGGCGATGACGACCGGGCCGAGCAGTGCCTCGCGGACGGCGTCGCGCAGGCCCTGCTCGTCCGCGGCGCGCAGGAAGCTGATCGCCGCCGGCGCGCTGGTGAACGCGACCGCGTCGAGTTCGGTGGTGGCGACGGCGTCGATGAGGCGCCGCAGCGGGACCAGGTCGTCCGGCGCGGTCCACCGGTACACAGGCACCTCGATGACGTCCGCGCCGGCGAGGCGCAGCGTCTCGACGAGGTCGGGCAGCGGCTCGCCGTGCAGTTGGACGGCGATGCGCCGCCCGGTGAGGTCGTACTTCTCGATGAGGTGCTCCAGCACCTCGTTCGACGACTCCGACGCCGGTGACCAGGTCTCGCGCAGCCCGCAGGCGCGGATCGCGCCCCGCACCTTCGGACCGCGGGCGAGCAGGACCGCGCCGTCCATCGCCTTGCTCAGCGGTTCGGCGAGGTCCCAGGCATCGGCGGCGTCCATCCAGCCGCGGAAACCGATCCCGGTGGTGGCGACGACGATGTCCAGCGGCGCGGTCAGGCACCGCTCGGTCGCCTCGCGCAGCTGGCTGTCATCGGCGAGCGGCACGATCCGGATCGCCGGGCCGTAGCGCACGCAGGCGCCACGGCGTTCCAGCGCGGCGCCGAACTCCTCGCGCCGGCGCGCCGCCGTGATCCCGACCGTGTACCCGGCCAGGGGTTCGACCCCGGTCGACCCGCGCGGGCCGCCGGGGCCGGTGTCGGCGGGACTCACGGTGCCTTCACCTCGACCGAGCCGGCCCGGGTCCGGACCTCGTAGACCGGCACCGCGACGCCCTCGACGTCCAGGCATCGGCCGGTACGCAGGTCGAACACCTGCTTGTGCAGCGGGGACGCGACCGTCGGCAACTCCGCCCTCGTCCCGACGATGCCGCGGGAGAGCACCCACGCGCCGGTGAACGGATCCTGGTTACCGAGGGCGAACAGGCTGCCGTCATGCGCGCGGAAAAGCGCGATCTGGACGCCGTCGATCAGCGCGGCCACCCCTCGCTCTGGCACCAGGTCGTCGTAGCGGCACACGGCGGTCCACATCGAGTCAGGATCCTTCCACGTCCGGGCCGAGGACGTCACTGCGCAGTGTCCAAGGCCGCATCGGCGAGTTCCGGGGCGAGTTCCGGGGCGACGGCCGGACGCGGTATCGGCATCGGCAGTAGTACCGGCCGTGGCTGGTCGCGTTCGGTGACGAACGAGATGCTCGGGTCGGGGGTGTCCGGCGCGTTGACGAACGAGACGAACCGGGCGAGGCGCGCCGGGTCGTCGAGCACCGCCGCCCACTCGTCCTCGTAGCCGGCGACGTGCCGCTCGATCGCCACGTCGAGATCACCGGCGATGCCCAGCACGTCGTCGACGAGCACCGACCGCAGGTAGGCCAGGCCGTCGACGCCACCGGCGGACAGCGACTCGACCCACGCCGAGGTGCGTTGCAGCCGGTCGGCGGTGCGGACGTAGAAGAGCAGGAAGCGGTCGATCGTGCGGATGAGGGTCTCGGTGTCGACGTCGGTGAGCAGCAGGTCGGCGTGGCGGGGGCGGAACCCGCCGTTGCCGCCGACGTAGAGGTTCCAGCCGTTGTCGGTGGCGATCGCGCCGACGTCCTTGCTCCGGGCCTCGGCGCACTCCCGGGCGCAGCCGGACACCCCGGCCTTGATCTTGTGGGGGGCGCGCAGGCCACGGTAGCGCAGCTCGAGGTGGATGGCGAGGGCCACCGAGTCCCCGACGCCGAAGCGGCACCACGTCGACCCGACGCAGGACTTCACCGTGCGCAGCGCCTTGCCGTAGGCGTGCCCGGACTCGAAACCGGCGTCGACGAGGCGCCGCCAGATCGCCGGCAGCTGCTCGACCCGGGCGCCGAGCAGGTCGATGCGCTGCCCGCCGGTGATCTTCGTGTAGAGCTCGAAATCCCGGGCGACCTCACCGATCGCGATGAGCCGCGCCGGCGTTATCTCCCCGCCAGGAACGCGCGGCACCACCGAATAGGTCCCGTTGCGCTGGATGTTCGCCAGGAACGCGTCGTTGGTGTCCTGAAGGGCCGCGCGTTCGCCGTCCAGAATGTGCCCGCCGATGAAACTCGCGAGAATCGACGCCACCGCCGGTTTGCACACGTCACATCCCCGGCCCTGCCCGTACCGCGCGATCAGCTCGCTGAACGTGGTGATGTTCTCGACCCGGACGAGGTCGGCGAGCTCCACCCGGGAATACTCGAAATGCTCGCACAGCGCCCGGCTGAGCGTGACGCCGCGCTCGGCGAGCAGCGTGGACAGCATCGGCACGCACGAACCGCAGCCGGTGCCCGCCTTCGTGCACGCCTTCACCTCGGCGACGGTCGTCAGCTCCGACTCGTCGATCGCGGTGTCGATCGCCCCCCGGGTCAGCGCGTGGCAGGAGCAGACCATCGCGTCGGCGGGCAGCGCCGCCGCCCCGACCGCGCCACCGGCCGGCGCGAGCATCGCCAGTGGGTCGGCGGGCAGCGCGCGCCCGACCAGCGGGCGCAGCGCCGCGTACTTCGACGCGTCCCCGACGAGCACCCCGCCGAGCAGCGTCGAGGCGTCGTCGGACAGGACGAGTTTGGCGTAGCTGCCGGTGACCGGGTCGTTCACGGTCACCTCCAGGGCGCCGTCGGCGGTGGCGAGCGCGTCGCCGAAGCTCGCGACGTCGACGCCGAGCAGCTTCAGCTTCGTCGCCGTGTCGGCCGCGCCGATCTCGCCGTCCCCGCCGAGGAGCCGCTCGGCGACCACCGTCGCCATCGCATATCCCGGCGCGACCAGCCCGTACACCCGGCCCTCGACGCACGCGCACTCGCCGATCGCGTACACGTCGGGATCCTCCGTGCGGCAGCCGGCGTCGACGGCCACCCCGCCGCGGGCGCCCACCGCCAGCCCTGCGTCCCGGGCGAGCTGGTCGCGCGGGCGCACCCCGGCGGCGAAGACCACCAGGTCAGCGGCCAGCTCCGTGCCATCGCCCAACGTCGCGCCCATCGGCCCGCCCGCCTTGCCCGCGGCCGCGGTGAGGCCGCCGGCGAACGTGCCCAGGTGCAGGGTCACGCCGAGCTCCTCGACGAGCCGGCGCAGCAGCGCCCCGCCGCCCTCGTCGACCTGCAACGGCATCAGCCGCTGCGCCATCTCCACCACATGCACCGACAGGCCGAGCAGCCGCAGCGCGCGGGCCGCCTCCAGGCCGAGCAGCCCGCCGCCGACGACGAGGCCCACCGGCGCGGCGCCGCCGTCGGGACGCTCCCGGGCCGTCGCCCGCAGCGCCGCGGCGCGGATGGCGTCGAGGTCGTCGAGGGTCCGGTAGACGAAGCAGCCGGGCAGGTCGGCGCCGGTCACCGGCGGGACGAACGGCGCCGAGCCCGTCGCCAGCACGAGCGCGTCGTAGCCGAGGGTCCGCCCGCGGCCGGTGGTCACGGTGCGGGCCACCCGGTCGATGGCGCTGACGCTCTCGTCGAGATGCAGGACGTAGTCACGGCCGTCGTAACAGCCGTCCGCGACCAGGTCCAGCGCGGCCGCGTCGACGCCGTCGAAGTAGGACGACAGCGCCACCCGGTCGTAGGCGCGGCGTGGTTCCTCGCCGAGCACGGTGACCTGCCAGCGGCGCTCGACGTCGCGTTCCCGCAGCGCCTCGACGAACCGCTGGCCGACCATGCCGTTGCCGACGACGACCAGCCGACCACCGGAATCCGACCGCATCACCGACACCTCTTTCACCCGGATCCGATCTGGTCCGACCACGTTCACCATGGTGTCGGCGGCCTGTAAATCCGGGCCGTTCGCGGGCGTTAACGCGGCGAAAAACAGTTCTCACCGCCGCGACCGAAGCCCTGTGCGGTTGTTCCCGCCATACGCGGCCGGGTGCGCCGGCGGCCGTGTGAGTCGCCTCACCTGACGGGCCGCCCGCTGCCCGACGGGGAGTTCGCCGTTGTCGGAGAATAACCGATCTGCCGGTGCGGAAAAAATAGCACGGGCGGGGCCGCGGGCCTGGTGTGGGTGTTTCTCACGGCCGTCGCCGCATTACCCGGGCGCTCGCCCACCGGTATTGCCGCCGCCGGCTTACGGCGCCTGCTTCTCCGGCGGGGTCGGGCCGGCGTGCTGCGAGGCGGCGGCCTGCGGGCGCAGGTCGGCGAGGGTGAGCGGGTGGGCCGGCGGGTCGGGCAGGGCGAGCACGGAGTGCACCGTGCCGCCCGGCGCGACGTGGATGAGCTCGCCGGCGGCCAACGGCCGCCAGTCGGGGTGCTCGTCCATCGGCTCGCTGGCGACGACGACCGCCGGCGCGCTTGCGAGGCCCGGCACGTGCACCCGGGTCGCGCCGGCGGCGTCGGCGTGGTGCAGCGGCCGCCCGCCGTGCCGGCCGCCGGCGGGGCGGCGCAGCAGGTGCAGCTCGTTGGTGTCCGGGTAGCGCAGCGCCCACAGGTCCGACGGCGTGATCAGCAGCAGGTTGATGCTGTAGACCGGCAGGTTCGCGGCCACCCAGCGGGCCGCCGCGGTGATGCCCCGTCCGACATCGCCGCCGGCGGCGTCGATCTCCCGGGAGACCAGCGCGAACAGCCGCTCGGAGTCCGTGTCGCCCGCGACCAGCGACATCGCGTCGCCGAGGTGACGCTCCAGCTCGTCGAGGCCCTCGAGGACCCCGTTGTGCGCGAACAGCCGGCCATCGTGCAGGAACGGATGGGTGTTGCGCGGGGAGATCTCGCCGGTGGAGGCATGCCGGACGTGGGCGACGAACGTCCGCGACGACGCCTGGCGGGCCTCGGCGGCGAACTGGCGGTCCGCCCAGGCAGCGATCGGCTCCCGGAACAGTTCGGCGCGGCCGTCGGCGTCGAAGAAGCCGAGGCCGGTGCCGTCCGGGTTGCGACGGCTCTGCACGTCGAGGCTGTCCGGCGCGTCGAGCAGCCAGAAGGTGGCCTGGGTGGTGCGCGGGGCACTGGTGAGCCCGAACAGCCGGCACATCGGCCGCGAACCTCCTCCCGAGGCGGCCCCGGACACCGGGCCCGCCCGCGCCGACCTGCGCTCGCGGTCCGCCACCTCGGGCGTTACGGCCGGCGGCGTCACCGTACCCCGAAGACATGTCTGTTCACCGTCCGTGATTTTCTGTCCCGCGGGTGGCCAGAAGGTGACAGTGAGCCCAAATCGGGTTTCGAAAACTGCGGAAACGGGGATGGTGCCCGCCGCATACTGGGCCGGTGCTTGACGCCCTCAGCGTGCCCCGGCAGGCCGCAGGTGGTGCCCCGGCCAGCCCGGTGGCCTCAACCGGGCCGGAGCTGGTCTGGTATGCCAGCTACGGCTCGAACATGCGGCTGGCCCGCCTCACGTACTACCTGTCCGGCGGCTGCCCGCCGGGCAGCACCCACCACCATCCCGGCTGCCGCGACCAGCGCCCCCCGCGCCTCGCGGAGCCGGTCATGCTCCCCGGCGGCATGTACTTCTCCGGTGAGTCACAGATCTGGACGGGCGGCGTCGCCTTCTACGACCCGTCCGCGCCCGGCGAGGTCGCCGGCCGCGCCTACCTGCTGACCGCCGGCCAGTTCGCCGACGTCGCCGCCCAGGAGATGCACCGTCCGCCGGACCTGGACCTCGACCTGGCCACCGTGCTGCGCACCGGCCGCGCCCAGGTCGGCCCGGGCCGCTACGAGACGCTGGTCCTCGTCGGCCACCACACCGAGGTCCCCGTGCTGACCTTCACCGCGCCGTGGACCATGGCCGACGTGGAGCTCTCCGCCCCCTCGGGCGGCTACCTCGCGATGCTCGCCGCCGGCCTGCGCGAGGCCCACGGCTGGTCGGCGCGGCGCATCGCCGACTACCTCGCCACCCGCCCCGGCGCCGCCGGCACCTGGCGGCCCGAGGCCGTCGAGCGCCTGCTCACCGAGGAGCGGACCAGCGACCGCGCCGACGCCGGCCGGGCCTCCTGGGCACGCTGACAGCCGAGGCCACTCCGGTCACGTCACCGTCCGCCGGGAACCCTCCCCGCCGTCGCCCAGGTTCCAGCTGATGATCCGCCGTGGGTGGATGCGGATCACCTCGGGGCTCAGGTGCGACGCCGGGGGAGTCTGGTCGCGCAGCGCCTCGGCCGTGCCGCGGATCTCCACGCCGCGCACCGACCACGGCTCGAGCGACGCGATGTCGTCGACGACGTAGGCGACCTGCCCGTTCGCGGCGATGTTGTGGAACTTGCGGGTGTTGCCGAGGTCGTACCCGTAGATGCTGATCACCCCGGTGGCCTCGTCGACGACGTGGCTGACCGGGCTGTTCTGCAACGTCCCCTCCGGTGCGACGGTCGCGATCCGGCCCAGGCGCTGGGAGCGCAGATACTCGAGTTCGACCGGCGTGAAGACCATTGACGTGCTCCATTCGGTGGTGGACGGACACGCGGGCAACGTCCGTCACCGTAGGAGATGAAGCCGACTTCAGGTCAACACGCGCCGGCCCGGCCGTAACCTGGTGGTAGGTCCGATGGAAGGCAGGCCCTCATGTCGCAGCCGGACGACCACCGCTGGATGACGCGGGCGATCGAGCTCGCCCACCGCTGCCCGCCCGCCACCGGCGCCTACTCGGTCGGCGCTGTGATCGTCGGCGCGGACGGCGAGGAGATCGCGTTCGGCTTCTCCCGCGAGGTCGACGGCTCGGTGCACGCCGAGGAGTCCGCCCTCGCGAAACTCGCCCCCGACGACCCCCGCCTGAGCACGGCGACGCTCTACAGCACCCTCGAACCGTGCTCCCAGCGCGGGTCCCGGCCCCGGCCCTGCGCCCAGCTCATCCTGGCCGCGAAGATCCCCCGGGTCGTCATCGCCTGGCGCGAACCCAGTCTGTTCGTCGCCGACTGCCAGGGCTGCGAACTGCTCACCGCCGCCGGCGTCACCGTGGTCGAACTGTCCGACCTCGCCGACCAGGCGCGCGCCATGAACGCCCACCTGTCGCTCTGACCCGAGCGGTGCGCCGCGGCGCACCATGATCCATCGTGGGTCGAGCTGCGGCGCTGCCTACTCGGCCCGGTCCGGGCCGAGCGCGACGATCCGTTTCGCCTCGTCGAGGACTGACTCGAAACCGGCCTCCGGGTCGCGCAGGAGCACCTCCGTGGCGCGGGCGTGCGCACGCACCGCCGGGCTGGCACTCGCCATCGCCTCCCGCAGAGCAGGCTCGATCACGTCTCCGAGCGCGACGAGGGCCCGGCTGAGGCTCTGGTGCACCTTCCGGTCGCCGCGACCGAGCTGTGCGGCCAGTTCCGCGGCCAGCGCGTTCGTTTCCGTGTCGGGCACGAGGATGACGGCGGCCCGCCACGCGCTTTTCGCGACCTCGTCATCGGCGTCCCGCAGCAACGACCGCGTGATCGAGGGCCACGCACTCCCGTCCCCGATTTTGGACAATGTGTGCAACGCCTGGCTGCGGGCCTGGGCGCGGTCGGAATGCAGTTCCGCGCGCAGGCGAGGCACCGTGACGTCGGCCGGAAGGCGGGTCAACGCCCAGGTCAGCATGTCGCGGACGAAGAAGTCCGGCTCGATCGCGCATCGTTCCAGCAGCGCCTCGAGCTGACCGGAATCGGGATTCGTCCCCACCGCCAGGGCCGCCTGGAGACGCATCGACGAATCCCCGGCGCTCAACGCGTCGAGCATTCCAGCTTCTCCTCCGGGCCGGTGCGTGGCGTTGACGGGAACCACCTCCTGCCTCCGGTGGCAATCCTGTTGCCATGCGGGCCGGACTCGTGGAAGGCGGCGGCCACCGGATGTCACCCTTCCCGTTCCTCGGCGGCACGCGAACGGATGTCCTCCAGGCTGGCTTCGAGGACCGTCCAGACCGCGGAGAGACTGTCGGAGAACTCGTCCCGGCCGCTGATCAGTGGCTCGCCGTCCGGTGACCCGTCAGCGGGGGACACGCTGTCCGCGGCGCCGCTGTCGGCTGGCGCGGAGTCCAGTGAGGTGCGGCGGCCGCGCAGGGCGTTGCGGGCGAGCCGGGCGAGGCCGAGTAGCCGGTGGTCGGTCGCCTCCACGACCAGCGTCGAGTCGGTCAGGCGCAGTGACATTCCGTGCCGCCCGGTGACCTCGGGTAGTTCGTCCGAGGTGTCGGTCAGATCGGCGTCGAGCAGGGCGTCGCGGACGGCGGGAACGTCGATGCCCAGGCCCGCGAGGGTCCGGGTCGCCGCGTTGCTCTGGTCGTTGAGCAGGGCGAGCAGCAGATGGTGAGAGCCGACCGGGTCGCGGCCCGCGTAGTGGCCGGCGGTCAGGATGCCGGCGTCGGCGGCGGCGGTGCGGCGCGGCCGGGTGTCGTCGGTGACGTCGAGGATGCCGCTGTCGATGTCGGCGCTCACGCCGGGCTGTCGAGGGCTGCCGGCCGAGGCGGGGACGCCCGCGTCCCGGTCGACCTTGGCGGCGGCGGCCAGCGCGAGCACCCGTAGGCGCAGCGCCTCGACGTCCACCGCCGCGTCGCGCAGCAGGGTCACGGCGAGACCCTCGTTGATCTCCAGCAGGCCGAGCAGAAGGTGTTCCGTACCGATGCTCCTGGTCCGCAGCGCGAGGGCCTCCTGCAGCGCCTTCTCGAGGACCTTCTTCGCTCGGGGGGTGAAAGGGATGTGGCCCTTCAGCGGCTTCTTCCCACGGCCGACGGCGGCGAGGACGGCGGCTCGGGCGGTCGAGAGCGTCACGGGGGTCTCGGCGAGGGCGCGCCCGGCGATGCCGTCGGGTTCGTGGAGCAGCCCGAGCAGGAGGTGCTCGGTGCCGATGTAGTTGTGGTCGAGGCGGCGGGCCTCTTCCTGGCTGAGGACGACAACCTGGCGGGCGGCGGCGGTGAATCGCTCGAACATGGTCCGACTTCAGCCCCTGTTCCGATCCCCGTCAATACCATGCTAATAGTAGGGTGACGAAAGAGGTGGCCGTGAGCTGGGACGATCGTCTGGATCAGTGGGATGTCGAGCGGGAACTCGCCGCGCAACTCGAGGAGTCCGACTGGGTGACCTTGCAGGAGGCGTCCAGCAGTACCGGGGTGTCCCGCGCGGCGCTGCGAACCTGGTACCGGGCGGACCTGATCCCGTCACGCCTGGTCGACGGCCCGCACGGCCCGCAGCGCCTGGTCCCCCTGGCGATGGTGGCGGCCCGCGCCGAGGAGTCCCCGCGGCTGCGGCGCAGCTGGGAACGCCGCCTCGGGGAAGAGGCGCAGATCGAACTGCTCCAGCACCGGATCGACGAGCTGGAGGCCCGCGTCGCCGCACTGGAAGGGCGCGACGTCACCGACCGCGACACGGCTTAGCGCCGGCCGTCATGGCGCCCGGCCCGATCGGCCTCGCCGGCCGGCTCCGCTCACCGCCTGTGCTGCCCGATAGGTTTGATGTGTCCGAGTCTGTCGGAGTGCGCCGCGGAACACTATGATCACGTGGTGGGCGGGTGGTGGCGGGGCGGAAAACTACCGGTCGTGGTCGTCCAGGGCGCGTAGGACGTCATCGAGGTCGGACATCCCCGCGGCGTCCTCCGGGGTGAGCGCGCCCAGCGGTGTCGCGGCGACCCGCTCCCAGACGGTGGCCATCGCGGTGAACAGCTCGGGGGGCAGCCCGGCGGCGTCCTGCGTCGCGGCGATCTCCCGCATCTCGTCGACGTAGCGGCCGGACTTGCTCGCCGACAACGCCAGGAACCGGCCGAGACCCTGGACCTCGTCGGGAAACGCGGCCGTCAGGTCGTCGAGGACCGGGTTCAGCACGCCGGCGCGGCGCGCGGAGGCGGCCGCGTGCAGGAACAGCGCCGCGAGGCCCTTGTAGACGCTCGCGGTGCTCTGCGTCCCCGCCCCGCGCAGTTGATTCCGGCCAATGACCGTATCGCGGCGTGGGTGGCCGGTGGGTACGAGATCAGGTATCCCCGAGCGGGGAAACCCCACGGCCGCGGCCAGCCGAAGGTTCGGAAAGGCCAGGTGGGCGGA
Source organism: Frankia sp. AgB32 (assembly GCF_023243045.1). Classification (GTDB taxonomy): domain Bacteria; phylum Actinomycetota; class Actinomycetes; order Frankiales; family Frankiaceae; genus Frankia. The sequence continues at coordinate 51,281 of NZ_JALKFX010000010.1, read as the reverse complement.
TGCTGCCTCGGCGTCCGACTGGTGATAAAACGCGAAGGTACTCGGGGCGGCCGGCGCATTGTCGGTCCGCGCCGGGTATCGGTGCGGCCGCGAGAACCGGAGCTGTCGGCGGCGCCGTGGAGCTGTCCGGTGGCTGGCGAGGTGTTCGGGTGAGCGGCGTGATCTGGCCGTCGGGAGTCGTCCGCGCGGAAGGACCGGCCGACGGGCCGTGTACCAACGGATGCCCACGTTCCAACGGATGCCGTAGCACCAGTGGATGCCGTAGTACCAGTGGATGCCGGCCGACGCTCCACGCCGCCGGGTGTTCCCGACCGGGATAGCCCGCCGCAGCGGCATCGGGGGGGGCCAGACGCCCGGGACGTACCTCTCGGGAGCCGGGCCGGGATGACGTTCCATTGGCCACTCCTCGCACGGCCAGGTGGCATGCCGCGCGAGGTCGCCGGTTGGTACTGCGGGTGGTTCGGAAGGTCGGGGCCGGGTTAACCCGGCTGGGGGAAGTGTGGCGCTCGCCGGTTTCGGTTGAGCGAATCATCGGAATTCGTTGTCCGTAGATGCTGTGCTGGAGGGGAACCAGATATGCGGAGGGCGGTGCGGCGCGGATGATCACGGGTCAGGCCCATGTGCGCGTCATCTACCCGGGCGGTCGTGCGGTACAGCGACCGGCGTGGCCAGCGGGCACGCCGTGGACAGGCGCGGCGGCACCAGGCCGCACCGAGACAGGGCATCGCTCCGCGGGGCTCTGGTCCCTGGGGCTCTGGTCCGCGGGCCTTCGGTCCGCGGGTCCTCGGTCCGCGGGGCACGGCGGCGCCGGGACGGGCGGTCCGCAGAGCGCGGGAGCAGCACAGGGCAGTCCCGCCAGGCGGGTCACCACAAGTCAACCCTGGATGGAAGCGATCACCCGACCACACGTGGTCGTGCTTGCCGACCGAACCTCGGCCTCGCCGGCACCGCCGGCCGGACCGCCGCCGTCCCAGCGCGTTCCCGCCGTCACGGTAATCCCGTCGGCAACGCTGGCAACGCTGGCAGCGCCGGCGCCAGCACCTGCGCCCACCTCGACCCCAGCGCCGGAACCCTTGCCGGAATCAGAGCGGGCGCCGCAACCACAACCCGAACTGCCGCCGGCCGCGCGTGAGGCGCCGCCCGCGAGTGGATGGCCGCCGGTGGGGCTCCGGCAGGAGCCGCTGTGGGGGGCGCTGGGCGACGACGAGTTCGCACTGCGCCGGTGCCTGGACTGCCGGGCCTGGCTGGACCCGGTACCGCCGCGCTGCGAGCACTGTGCCGGGTCCACCGTGCTGGAGCCGGTGAGCGGCACCGGCGTCGTGGAGAGCTTCATCGTCATGCGCCAGCCGCCGATGCGGGCGTTCGCCGGCCGCCGGCCGTACGCACTGGCCCTGGTCACCCTGGACGAGGGAATCCGGCTGCCCGGCCGACTCGAGGGCATCCGCCCGGCCGAGGTGACCATCGGCCAGCCGGTGCGCGCCGCATTCGACCTGCGACCAGGCGCGGAAGCCCCGCGCGTCGTTTTCCGCCCGCGCGTACTGGCGGAGGTCGCGGCGGCGTCCTAACCCGATCCGCTGGCTTTGGGCGGTACGGAGGATTGCCGCCTCCCTACGGATGCCATTCTTGACCGGTGAGCACGGGGGCGCCGGGTGGCGGGGCAGACGCGGCTGGTGGGCCGCGGTGCGGTCGGTGGCGTTCGCTCCGGATGGGGCGACTCTGGCCAGCGGTGACGATGACGGCGTGCGGTTGTGGGGGACCGCGACCGGTTCCCTGCTGGCCGTTCTCCGATCGGAGCCCACGGTGGATGGGTCGTTGTTCTGCCTGACGGGCGCTACAAGGCCTCGGCCGAGGAGATCGGCAGCATGCTGTGGTGGGCGGTGAAGCTTCGGCGGTTCGAGATCGGAGAGTTCGATGACGAGGCGTTCACCTCCCGCCAGCTCGACCTGGATGACCCCATCCCCGGGCTGGAACACCTGCCGCGCAGCTCCATCGGCCGTGCCGAGACGACCTCACCGGACGGCGAACGACCCCGCTGGAGAACGTGGCGCCGACGTCGGTAGTTCGCCTTACCAGCCGTCGGAGAGGATCTTCACGAAGCCGGCGGCCTCGCCGAGGCCGTGGGCCTTGCCGTTCGTCATGGAAGGGAACGTCGAGTGTTCTACTGCGACATTCCTGGTGACGCCGTAGGGAGGTCAGCTCGCCGTGCGGCTTCGAGGAGACGCTTGTCGTAAGTGACGAAGGCGGCCAGTGTCGCGTCGTGCGCGTCGGTCAACCGAAGGGCGGTGGCGAGGTGAACGGCGTCGAGTGAGCGTAGGAGTGGGTCCTCGAGAGCTGCGGCGCTGCGTACGCGCGCATCGATCTCCAGGCGGTACATCCGGTCGAGGACCCGGGGCACAGGTCCCGATGCCTCCGGGGCCGCTCGTCTGATCGCGCGTGCGACCTCTACTTCCGCCAGGGTCGAGGTGAACCGTGGCAGGTCGGCCCGGGCATTCAGCCAATCGACGAGGACTGGGCTTTCGGTTTCGGCCACGACGAGTTTCACCACTGCCGCCGAGTCAAGGTAGATCACCAGCGTTCGTCCTCACGCCCGGCGACCAGCTCGTCGGTCACGCTCGTGAAGGGGTCGCCGAGCAGGGGCGGCATGGCAATCGGGCCGTCCACCGTCGGCGGCGTCGCGTGGCCCTCGGCTACGAGTCGGTCAAGCGCCGCTGCGCCGCGGCTGATCGGCACCAGCCGTGCAACCGGACGTCCACGATCAGTTACCTCGATCGTCTCGCCGTGGAGGACGCGATCAATGACCTGGCTCGTGTGCTGGTTGAGCTCCCGGATGCCAACCCTGTTCATCCGCCAAGTGTGGAACATCATGTCCTACATCGGCCCAGGGCATCGCTCAGGCCAGCTGTCTCCACGCGTTGGCCAGGGCGGTGAAGCTGTCGCGGCGGCGGTCGCGGTCCAGGCTCGGGGTGACGACGACGATCTCGTCGGCCTGGGCTTCCTGCCTGAGTTCGAGCAGCCGCTCGGCGACGGATTTCGGCTCGCCGGTCACCATCCGGCCGTCGTCGTGGCGGCGGGCGGCGTCGAACTGGGGCGAGCGGGCGAACGCCTGGACGTCCTCCGGCCGCAGGGGCTCGCGGATCCCGCGGGTGATGTTCTGGATCGTCAGGGTCCAGGATGCCTCGAACTCGCCGATCGCGTCCTCGTCGTCGCTGGCGAAGGCCAGCACGGACATCGCCGAGTACGGCGTCGCGCCGTCGGTGCGCGGGGTGAAGTCGCGTCGGTAGGCGCGCAGTGCCTCGATGGCGAGGTCCGGGCTCATGTGGTGGGCGAACACCGCGCTCAGGCCGTTGACCGCGGCGAACGTCGGGCCGTAGGGGCTCGACCCCAGCACGAACAGCTCCGGCCGTTCCTCGACCAGCGGCGCGGCCACGAGCTGCGCGTAGGGATGGCCGGCGGGGAAGCCGTCACCCAGAAACGCCAGCAGCTCGCCGACCTGCCCGGGGAACTCGGCCCCCGGGTCGGCGCCCACGCCCCGGCGCAGCACATGGGCCGTCAACGGATCGGTCCCCGGCGCCCGGCCGAGCGCGAGGTCGATCCGCCCCGGGTACATCGCCAGCAGCGTCCGGAACGTCTCGGCGACCTTGAACGGCGCGTGGTTCGGCAGCATGATCCCGGCGGCGCCCACCCGGATCCGGGAGGTCCGGGCACCGACGTGGGCGGTCAGCAGCTCCGGGGCGCTGCAGGCCAGGCTGGCCATGTTGTGGTGCTCGGAGACCCAGTACCGCCGGTAGCCGGCCGCCTCGACGGCCTGGGCGATGCCCACCGCGCCGGCGATCGCGGCGCTCGGGCTCTCGCCGTGCTCGATCCCGACGAAGTCGAGGACCGCCAGGGGAAGGGTGTCGTCAGCAACACTCACCTCCAGCTCAATTCCCGGCCGCCCGAGCGCATTCCGCGGCGGCCCGCTGTGCCCCACGACGGTGCCGTGACGAGGCGGGTTACGGTCGGACCTATGCGCGTGGACATCTGGAGTGACGTCGTCTGCCCCTGGTGCTACATCGGGAAGGCGCGGTTCGAGCGCGCCCTGGCCGGCTTCGCACACCGGGACGAGGTGAGCGTGTTGTTCCACTCCTACGAGCTGGACCCGACGCTGCCCCGCGGCGAGTCCGGTCCGCTGCGCGAGGCGCTGGCCGCGAAGTTCGGGCGCTCCGTCGAGGAGATCGCCGTGATGGAGGACCGGGTCGCCGACGCCGCCCGCGGCGAGGGGCTGGTGTACACCGCGGACCGGCTCAGCGGGAACACCTTCGACCTGCACCGGCTGCTGCACCTGGCCACCGATGTCGGCCGGCAGGCCGAGGCGGTCAGCGCCCTGAACGCGGCGCATTTCGGCGCGGGCCGGCCGGTGTTCGACGCCGCCGAGGTCACCCGAGTGCGCGCCGGCGAGCGCGCCGCCCGCGACCTCGGGCGCTGACCTTCGGGCCGCTTCTGTCGCGGCAAACCGGGCGCGCAGCGCTACAGAAGCGGCCCGAAACCGAGACGCGCCGCGCTTGGGACGCGCCCGGCGCCGGGAGCGTCAGAAGTTGATCATGTGGCCGGCGAGGCCGTGGATGGCTTCCTTGACGGCTTCGCCGAGGGTGGGGTGGGCGTGGACGTTGCGGGCGAGCTCGGCGACGGTGAGGTCCCAGCGCTGGGCGAGGGTGAGCTGGGGGAGCTGCTCGGTGACGTCGGGGCCGATCATGTGGGCGCCGAGGAGCTCGCCGTACCTGCCGTCGGAGAGGATCTTCACGAAGCCGGCGGTCTCGCCGAGGCCGTGGGCCTTGCCGTTGGCCATGAACGGGAACTTCGCGACCTGCACGTCGTAGCCGAGCTCGCGGGCCTGCGCCTCGGTGTAGCCGAAGCTGGCGATCTGCGGCTGGCAGTACGTCGCGCGGGGGACCATCACGTAGTCGATCGGGTACGTCTCGGCGTCGCCGATGGTCTCGGCGGCGATGATGCCCATCGCCTCGGCGGCGTGGGCGAGCATCAGCTTGGCGGTGACGTCGCCGATGGCGAAGATGTGCGGCACGTTGGTGCGGCAGTAGCCGTCGACGTCGATCGCGCCGCGCTCGGTCAGCGCCACGCCGGTGTTCTCCAGGCCGTAGCCCTTGACGTTCGGGGCGAAGCCGATGGCCTGGAGCACCTTCTCGGTCTCCAGGACCGTGGACGTGCCGTCCTTGCCCGTGACGGTGACGCGCACGAGGTCGCCGGACTCGTCGATGGAGTCGACGCGGGTGGAGGTGAGGACCTTCACCCCGGCCTTCTTGTAGTGCTTGACCAGCTCGGCGGAGACGTCCGCGTCCTCCAGTGGCACCATCCGGTCGAGGAACTCGACGATGGTGACGTCGACGCCGTAGTTGTTCAGCACGTAGCCGAACTCGACGCCGATCGCGCCGGCACCGGCGATCACGATGCTGCGAGGCAGCGTCTCGCTCATGATCTGCTGCTCGTAGGTGACGACCCGGTCGGACAGGGACGTGCCGGGCAGCAGCCGCGGGGTCGCGCCGGCGGCGATGATGCAGTGGTCGAAGCTCACCGTGCGGGTGCCGCCGTCGGAGGTGGCGACGGACAGGGTGTGATCGTCGACGAACGTGCCGCGGCCGTCGAACTCGGTGATCTTGTTCTTCTTCATCAGGAAGTGGACGCCCTTGACCCGGCCGTCCGCGACCTTGCGGCTGCGGCGGTACGCCTCGCCGTAGTCGAAGCTGATCTCACCGCTGACGGTGATGCCGAAGGTCTTGGCCTCGTGGGTGAGGGTGTGCACCAGCTCGGCGTTGCGCAGCAGCGCCTTCGAGGGGATGCAGCCCACGTTGAGGCAGACACCGCCCCAGTACTTCTCCTCCACCACGGCTGTGGTCAGGCCGAGCTGGGCGGCTCGGATCGCGGCCACGTATCCGCCCGGCCCGGCGCCGAGCACCACCACGTCGAAATGTTCGCTGCTCACAACCGCAGCCTAACGACCCCCGCAGGGCCGTCTGTTCCCGCGTCGCCAGGCATTCGGTCACAGTTCGCCTGCCGTGTGGTCCCCCTGCCGGCCCCGTCCGGGTGGTGACCTGGGGCGCGGCACCGCGGCGGCCGGACACCCGGCAACCGTGCGAGGCGCACGATAGTCTGCGCTGGTGGCCGAGCAGCTGGGTGCGCGCCTGGAGGCCGCGCTGGGGGAGCTGCTGCAACGGCGCACCCGCCTCGGCCTGTACGCCGAGCTCGTCGACGGGATCGGCCGCGGCCTCGACATCTCCTCCTACCCGCTGCTCGCCGGCCTGGCCCGGATCGGCCCCGCCACCGCCGTGCGCCTCGGCCGCGAGATCGGCCTGGACCGGTCCGGGACCAGCCGGTACGCCAGCCGGCTGGAGGCCGGCGGGCTGCTGCGGCGCGCACCGGACCCGGACGACGCGCGCGGCGTCCTGCTGAGCCTCACCGCCGAGGGCGAGAAGGTCGTCGCGGTACTGCGCGCGCGGCTCGCGGACCTGCTCGGAGCCCGGCTGGCCGGCTGGCCACCGGCGGAGGCCACGGCCTTCGTCGGCGGGCTCGACCGCTTCGTGCGCGAGCTCCGCGACGGGAGCTGACCGGCCGGAACCAGCGGGTCGGGCGGGGCCTGGCACTGCCGGGCCGAAAACCGCGGAAATTCGGGCAACCCCGCCGGCAGTAGGACCGTGGCCTTTTCGTGTTAATGCCACGAACGGGCCACACCGGCCGCCCGGGTGCTGTTTTACCTGCATTGACGGGGTGCCTCGCCACCCGCGGCCGCACCGCTCACGTTTGTGCCTCCCTGTCGAGTGGAGACGTACGCCACAAGGCTGGCCGGGCGGAACGGGCCACGGATAAACAGGTCCATGGGTACAGGTATGAACGGCGCACTTCCGCGCCACTCTGCTAGCATTGTTGAACTCGAATTCGCAACCTGCGCCCACTGCCCGACAACGGGCCTGGAGCTTGCCTGATGACCCTCCTCGACATCGTCTCGAGTTCGAGCTCGACCGGGTCGGCCCGGGCTTTCACCCGCCCGATGACGGCGGGCGACCGCGCGTATCTTGCCTTTCACCGGCTTAACCCGGGAGAGTTTCAGGACGTCGGCGCGGTGCTGTTCCTGGACGGCCCGGTCAAGCTCGCGGACCTGCGCGCGCACATCGCCGCGCGGCTGAGTCTGCCCCGCGCCTGGATGCTGACCGACCGGCTGGAGACGGTGACCGTCCGCTCCGCCGACGGCCGCTCCACGGTCAGCGAGCCGCACTGGGTCTCCCAGCCCGACATGGACGTCGACGAGCACGTCGCCGCGGTGGACCTGCCCAGCGCCGAGTCCGCCCGCGCGCTCGGGCCGAACGACGACGTCGGCGACCGCCGCGTGCGCGCCGCCCTCGACCGCATCGCGACCTGGCCGACCGACATCAACCGCCAGCCGTGGAAGATCTACCTGCTGTGTGACGAAGGCACCTCCGGGTCGGTGCTGGTCTACCGCACCAGCCACATCGCCCAGGACGGCGCGGCCCTCTACCGGGCGCTGCACCTGCTCTTCGGTGAGGACGACGAGCCGGACATCGGCCTGCCCACCACCATCCGGCGGCCCACGGCCGCGGACTACCTGCGGTTCGTCAGCCGGGGCCTGGCGGTGCTGTCCCCGACCCGGGTCCTCGACGCCTGGGGCGGCCAGCCGACCGGCCCGGCGCGGCACACCTGGATCACCACCGACCTCGGCCTGATCAAGCAGGCGGCCCGCCGGCACCACGCCTCCGTCAACGACGTCTACTTCGCGGCGCTCGCCGGGGCGGTGCGGACCTGGTCATCGTTCGAGTGGCGCGACGACGTCCGGCCCATCCACGCCCTGATGCCCGTCAGCATCCGGGTCGCCGCCGAACAGAACGCACTGTCGAACTACACCTCCGGCGTGCGCGTCCCGCTGCCCTGCGGGGAGCCCGACGCCGCCCAGCGGCTGGCGCAGGTCGCCGCCGTCACCCGCGGCCTGAAGGACAAGGGCATCGGCGTGGTCGAGCGCCAGCTGTTCCCGTTCGTCGCGCCGCGGGCCACCCCGCGGATGCTGTCCTACGCGGCGAGCTTCGGCGGGCGGACCCGCGAGCTGTCGATGGTGGCGACCAACGCCCGCACGATCCGTGGGCCGCTGGCCGTCGCCGGTCGCGGCGTGCGCGAGCTCATCGGGACCGGCCCGCTGCTCGTCGGCCGCCAGCACCTGTCCGTCGCGCTGTTCGGCGTCGGCGACCGGGTGGGCATCACGATGGCGGCCAGTGACAGCGTGCCGAACCACGACCGGCTCGCCAGCCTGTGGGTGCAGGAACTGACCGAGCTTGCCCGGGTGGCGCCGGTGGGGCCGCCGCTGGTGCAGGTGCCCGTCCAGCGCCGCACCGTCCTGCGCTCCCGGTAGTCCGCGGCACCACATGGCGCGGTGGTGGGGCTCCCCGCCGACGCGGGGATGCGGGAGCACGGGGCGTCGGCCGACTCTCGGCCGTCGCCCCGCGCCGCGTTCGCGCCCACGCTGGCGAGCCCCTAGGCGGAGCCGGGATGTGCTCGGGCCGCAGCCGTCGAGCCCGCCGGCGACGGACCGACGGGCACCTCGACTGCCGGACCGTCCGGGCACGGCTCCTGGTCCTCGATGGCGGTGAGGGGGGCGGCGATGTCCTCCAGCGAGCGGCCGGCCGCGTCCACGCCGAACATCAGCTCGGCGACCCCGCCGACGGCCATCACCACGGCCCCGACAAGGAAACCAACCATCACCGGCCCGGTGCGACCGGTGTCGATGAGATGGCCGAACAGCAGCGGTCCGGCGATGCCACCGACCCCGGTGCCCACCGCGTAGAAGAACGCGATCGCCAGCGCCCGGGTCTCCATCGGGAAGATCTCGCTGACCGTCAGATAGGCGGCGCTCGCGCCCGCCGAGGCGAAGAAGAACGTCACCGCGACGACCGCCAGGAACGTCCACGCGGTCAGCGCGCCGGCCTGGAACAGCACCGCGAGCACCACGCCGAACGCCGCCGCCGCCAGGTAGGTTCCCGCGATCATCGGCTGGCGGCCGAGCGTGTCGAACAGCCGGCCGAGGACCAGCGGGCCGGCGCAGTTGCCCAGCGCGTAGACGACCAGGAACACCGGCACCGTCGCCGAACTCACCCCGTAGAACGTCGTCAGGATCGTGCCCAGGTCGAAGGTGAACGCGTTGTAGAGAAACGCCTGGCCGATGAAGAGGGCAAGGCCGAGCACCGCGCGGCGCGGGTAGGTGCGAAACGCCGTGGACGCGATCGTCCGCAGCGGGATCACCGAGCGCTGCCGGATGGTGATCCGGGTTGCCGGTTCCGCCAGCCGCTCGCCGCTCTGCGCCTGGACCTCGGCCTCGATGCCGCCGACGATCTCCTCGGCGTCGTCCGCCCGGCCGTGGATGAACAGCCACCGCGGGCTCTCCGGCACGTGCCGGCGCACGACCAGGATGACCAGCCCGAGCAGCGCGCCGAGGCCGAACGCGAGCCGCCAGCCGACGTCGGCGGCGAAGTGTTCGGACAGCAGGAACACGGTCAGCCCGGAGCCGGCGGCCGAGCCCAGCCAGTAGGAGCCGTTGATGAGCAGGTCGACCCGGCCCCGCACCCGCGCCGGAATCAGCTCGTCCACGGCCGAGTTGATCGCCGCATATTCGCCGCCTATTCCGGCGCCGGTGAAGAAGCGGGTCAGGAAGAAGAACCACGGGGTCAAGGAGAACGCGGTGGCCGTCGTCGCCGCGATGTAGACGCCGAGGGTGAGCAGGAACAGTCTCTTCCGGCCGAAACGGTCGGTGAGCTGGCCGAAGAAAAGTGCCCCGAGGCAGCTGCCGAGAACGTAGATGGCGGCGGCGGTGCCAATGTCGCCGGAGGACAGCGAAATGCCGCTGTCGTCCTCGGTGAGGCGCGAGCCGACCGCGCCGACCATCGTCACCTCGAGGCCGTCGAGAATCCACACCGTGCCGAGGCCGATGACTACCATCCAGTGGAACCGGGCCCAGGGGAGCCGGTCGAGCCGCGCCGGAATCGCCGTGCGAACGAGGCCGCCCGTGCCGGCGGAACTCCCCGTGCCGTCGTTGACCCGCATGCCACCTCCTCGATCGAGGTCGCCGTGGCCAGCGGTCCCGCGGCCGCCTGCCGCGCGTGGTCGTTGCCCCGGCTGTTGACGTTGACCACGCCTCTGTGCCCGATTTCCGGGTCCATACCCCTGCCCCCGCACTGGCGGTCCGCCGCCGGTCAGGAATGATCGCCGGCTGGGCCGGCCGCCGTGGCGACCCCGGCACAGCGACCGGTCGGCAGCGCAGCGGGCCCTGCCGCGCGGGCACACCGGACACCGAGCCCCGCAGAGCAACCCACCACAAGCGCGCCCGGTCCCTCCCAGAGCAGCTCACCGCGACCTTTGAGTCCCCGGCCGGCAGCGGACGGCAGGGAACCAGCCGCGACGGTCGCGGGCCAACCGAACGCCGAGCCCCAGCGGCCAGCTGGAAGCGCGCCCGGTCGGCAAATCCGGACACCGGTCCCTCCGAAGCGACCAGTCGGCAGCGTGGCCGGCCCCTCCACGGAACCCGACCGGCCAACCAGGCCACAGCACACACAGACACGACTCACCCACCAGCAAGATCACCCGGATGCGGGCTAGCCCGATCGGACGTCAGGTGGGTCACTGCCGGCTACCAGTAGGTGGTGCTGGGTCAGGTGCCGCTTCCTGGGATGGCGGGGGCACACGCACCGACGGCGCGGCGCCGGGGGCCCGCACGAGGGGCGAGGGCATCGCTCGGCCTGCTGGGCGCCGCCGTCGCCGCACGTTAGGTTCATCGCTGCGCGTCCATTCATGTTCACTGCACGTCATCATCGGCGTGCCCGCCCGGAAGACGGCCCCGATCGATGCTGCCCGCCCGCCCGTCCGCCTCGCGGCCCGACGCTCGCGTCCGCGCCACCGCCGCGGCGGCCGGTCTCGTCGCCGCCACCCTGGTCGCCGTCGCCGGCTGCGGCGACGCCACGACCGGACCGTTGCGCTCGACGGCGCGATCGGCGACCCTGGCGGCGACGGCACCCTCGGCGTCGCCCGCGGGCGAGGTCGGGCCCGGGCCGACCGCCGCCGCGCCGATCGCCCACGGCGACGAGAGCAGCGCAACCGGCATGGCGGGCATGGCGGGCGGCGGTGCTGCCGCGGCGGATCAGCTCGACCTCACCGGTGACGGCCTGAGCGCCGAGTCCGACGGCCTGCGCCTCGTCGTGGCCCCGACGACCCTCACCGCGAACCGGCCGAGCGCCGCCCACCTCCAGGTGCGCGGCGACGACAACCAGCCGATCACCAGGTTCGTCACCGTTCAGGACGAGCCGATGCACCTGTATCTGATCAGATCCGACCTGACCGGTTTCCAGCATCTGCACCCGACCATGGCCGCCGACGGCACCTGGACGGTCGGTCTGCCCGCCACCCCGGCCGGCTTCTACCGCGCCTACGCCTCGTTCACGACGACGGTGCAGGGCCGCGACACCCCGATGGTGCTCAGCCAGCCGATCACCGTGCCCGGCGCCGCGGCCGCGGTCCCGCTGCCGGCGCCGTCGACCACGACCACGGCGGACGGCTACACCCTGACCGTCGCCACCCCCCGGGGCCCGCTCGCCGCGGGAACGGCCAGCCCGTTCACCGTGACCGTGACCCGGGGCGGCCGGCTGGTGACCGACCTGCGGCCGTACCTGTCCAGCCTGGCCCATGTCAGCGCCTTCCACGAGCGCGACCTCGCCTTCGCCCACCTGCACCCGGCCGACGCGACGACCACCGGTGCCGGCGGGCCGACGCTCACGTTCACCGCCGACCTGCCGCGGCCGGGTGCGTGGCGGGCGTTCGTCCAGTTCCGCACCGACACCGGCCTGCACACCGCCGCGATCACCCTCACCGCCCGCGGAGCCGCCCGCCTGTCAGGATGAGGGCGGTCTGGTCGGGCCCCTGGCACGGGAGGACGCAATGGGCGCAGGAGGGTTCTCCGGTGCTGGCCGGCGCGGCGGGCGCGGGCACCGGCCGATGGGCGGCGCCGGCGGGGCGAGTCGCACGGCGGTGCTCGTCTGCCAGGGACGGGCGGTCGCGCACGGACGCCTCGCGCCCGGCCGGTTCGACGACCCGACGGCGCTCGCGCTGCTGCGCCCCGACGAACGGGCGGTCGTCGAGGAGGTCCGTGTCGGCGTGCTGCCGACAGGAGTCGGGCCGCGGCTGACGTTCGAGATGGTGCGCTCCTGCGGCGACGTGATGGCCCCCCGAACCATCACGATCGACGATGCCCTCCGCGACGCGCTTCGCCCGACCCCACCGGGCGCCGGGCCCGTCCCCCAGGTCGTGATCCTCGGAGCCGGCCTGGACGGCCGGATCTGGCGGATGCCCGAACTGGCCGGCACCCCGGTGTTCGAGGTCGACCATCCGGCCTCGCAGCGCGACAAGCGCGAACGCGCCGAGGTCCTGCCCGCGGCGGCGACCGCGTCCTCGTTGACGTTGTTGTCGTCGCCGACGTACGTGCCGGTCGACTTCAGCCGGGACGACCTCGATGCCGCGCTCGCCGCCGCCGGGCACCGCCGTGCCGCGCCGACCGTCTGGATCTGGGAGGGTGTCGTGCCCTACCTCACCCGCGGCCAGGTGCTCGGCACGCTCGGTGTCGTCGGGCGGCGTTCCGCGCCCGGCAGCCGGCTGGTGGTGCATTACCACCCGCCGACGGCGGGTTTCGCCCTCGGCCGGCTCGCGGCCGGTATCCTCGGCCGGCTCAGTGGCCGGGAGAACCCGATGGCCCGGGAACCGAACCGGTCGGCGTGGACGCCGCGGGCGATGCGGCGGGCCGTGGGCGCGCACGGGTTCACCGTCGTCCGCGACGACACGATGCTCACCCTTGCCCGCCGCTTCGCGACCCCGGCCCGCCACCGCCAGTCCCTGCGCGGCAGCCGCGTCCTCGTAGCCGATCACGGTTAGCGGTCGGCCGGACCGGGCGTCCGCGCGTCAGGACGCTCAGAGTCGACTGCGCAGGAGCTGCTTGCCCTGCTCGGCGCCCTTGCGGCTGTCGGACTGCGCGCGGCGGAACAGGTCGGTCAGCTCGTGGTCGCCGTCGCGCTCGGCGTCGGCGATGTAGGAGTCCAACCGCAGGGCGTTGTCCAGGCAGCTCTCGGTGTACCAGAGCAGGTCGTACTGGGTGTCCTTCGTTCCGGTGCTCGAGCCGCTGCGCGCTGTCGTGGTCATGGTGGCGTCCTCTCCGCAGTTCGGTGACGTGATTCCTCCGGTGATCCGCCCGGCCGGGAGTCCGCACCGGCGGGCGGGGCGCCGCCAGCCGGGTGGCCCGTGGGCGCCACCGCGTGCCGGGTGGCGTCGTCCAGGTTCGGGGCCGTCGGCCGTCGTCGCTGATGGTGCTTATCCCCTTACGAAGGGCTTCTATTCCTCGGAATGGACGAACTCGGCCCCCCGTGATCGACGCGGCGGTACTCTGCTGCCCGCGCAGGCGTGGATCAACAGCCGGCTGGTGAAGCGGGCATCGCGGATCGGGAGGTGCGGTGGACGCGGGCATCGCCGCCGCCCTCATCTCGTCGCTGGCCGGCGTCGTCGTGTCGGTCGGCGCCTCGGTGTGGACGCACCGGCAGGGCGTCGAGCTGGAACAGGTCCGCTACGAGCTGGAACGCTCCACCCGCGACAGCGAGAAACGCTCCGCCGCCAAGGCTGAACTCGACCGGTACCGCGAGCCACTGCTCGTCGCCGCCTTCGACCTCGGCGCCCGCATCCACAACATCCGCAAGAAGGGGTTCCTCGCCTATCTGAAATCCACGCCGCGGCGCCGGCGGCTCGCGACCCTCGGCACCCTGTTCTGCGTCGCCCGGTACTTCGGCACCCTGGAGATCCTCTACTCGCGGCTGGCGCTGCTGCGCTTCGAGAGCGCCGCCGACACCCGGCTCGTCGCCGCGCTGCTCGCCGACATCGGCCGCGAGTTCGCCAGCGACCTGTACGACCGGGTCGACACGTTCCACTCGTCGCGGTTCATGCTCTGGCGGGAGGAGCAGCGGGCGATCGGCGAACTGATGCGCGGCCCCGACGGCCTGGCCGAACAGTGCGCCGGTTTCGCCTACTTCGACACCCGCTACGACGAGATCTTCGCCGCCTGGTTCGGCGGTTTCGCCACCGCGCTGGAATCCGGGGCAGCGCCGGGCAGCGAGCGCCTCGCCCGCCTGCAGACGCTGCTCGCACTGCTCGTCACCCAGCTCGACGAGGAAGGCGCCTACACCCTCGTCGTCGACGGCGAGACCGTCGCCCCCGACTGGGTGACGGCCGAGGGCCTCGCCTGACCTGATCCGCCGGACGGTGCTCGTCGCGGCGCCGGGGCCGCCGACTGTCGGCTACGGTCGTAGGCGGACACACCCACCGGTTTCGGGGCTCGACGCTCCGCCCAGACCAGGCCAGGCCAGGCCAGGCCGGGCGTCGCCGGGGCCGCCGACCCCACGCCTGAGGACGTCGGTTGATGAAGTACTCCCTGCTCGACATCGCCCTCGTGGCCGAGGGTGAGCAGCCGGGCGCCGCGCTGCACGGCGCCGTCCCGCTCGCCCGGGCCGCGGCGCGCTCCGGCTACCACCGGGTCTGGTACGCCGAGCACCACAACATGCCGCGGATCGCCTCGGCGGCGACCAGCGTCCTGATCGCCCACGTCGCCGCGAACACCGAGGGCATCCGCCTGGGCGCCGGGGGAGTGATGCTGCCGAACCACTCCCCGCTGCTCATCGCCGAGCAGTTCGGCACCCTCGCCGCACTGCACCCGGACCGCATCGACCTCGGCCTCGGCCGGGCGCCCGGCTCCGACCAGAACACGATGCTGGCCCTGCGCCGCGGCCCCGAATCCGCCGACGCGTTCCCCCGCGACGTCCTCGAACTGCAGGGCTACCTCAGCGGCCGCACCCGCATCCCCGGGGTGCGGGCGACACCGGGTGACGGGTCGAACGTGCCGCTGTACATCCTCGGCTCGTCGCTGTTCGGCGCCCAGCTCGCCGCCGCCCTCGGCCTGCCCTACGCCTTCGCCTCCCACTTCGCCCCCGCCGCCCTGCACGCCGCCGTGCGGACGTACCGGTCGGAGTTCCGCCCGTCCGAGGGTCAGCCGGAGCCCTATCTGATCGTCGCCGCCGGTCTCGCCGCCGCGCCGACGCCGGAGGAGGCCGCCGAGCAGCACCGGGCGGCGCTGCGCGGCCGGGCGCGGATGTTCCTCGCCCGCGGCGCGACCCTCACTGACGAGGACGTCGACGCCCTGCTCGACACCCCGGCCGGCAGCCAGATCCGCGACATGATGCGCTACACCGCCGTCGGCACCCCCGAGCAGGTGCACGCCTACCTCGCCGACCTGGCCGAGCAGACCGGCGCCGACGAACTGATGCTCGCCCCCGCCGCCCCCGCCCGCGCCGATCGCCTGCGCGCCGTCGAACTCGTCACCGCTCCGACGACTGTCAGCGCGAGCTGAGCCGCGTCGCACATCCGACCTGGCGGCGCAGGGGCGGGAGACCCGCCTCGCGCCGGTTCGGTGGCCCAGAACCTGCTACGCGCCACATTGCGTCCAGCGACCACTCGGCAGCGCAGTCGGCCCCTCCACGGAACCCGACCTGCTCACCAGGCCACAACCCACAAAGAGACGACTCACCTACCAGCAAGATCGCCCGGACACTGCCCTGCGCCCCGCGCCACAAGTTCTGGGTGCTGGTTCTTCCTTGTTTGTGGTGTCAGCGGGTGGCGTGATCGTGGTGAGGTAGGTCGAGAGGGAGGCGAGGATCTCGTCGGCGGTTCTGGTCCAGGCGAAGGGCCGGGGGTTCCGGTTCCAGGTGTGGATCCAGACGCGGATATCGGCTTCGAGGGCGTGGACGGAGGTGTGGACGCCGCGGCGGACGAGTTCGTCGGCGAGCCGGCCGAACCAGCGTTCGACCTGGTGGAGCCAGGCGGAGCCGGTCGGGGCGACGTGGACGTGGAAGCGGGGGTGGCGTTCCAGCCAGGTCCTGATCTCGGCGGTGTTGTAGGTGGAGTTGTTCTCGCAGACCAGGTGGACGTCGAGGCCCGTCGGCACGGTCCTGTCGATGCGGGTCAGGAAGCGGCGGAACTCGATGGCGCGGTGGCGGCGGTGAAGCTCGCCGACAACGGCGCCGTCGGCGATGTTGTCGGCGGCGAACAGCCTCGTGATGGCGCGGAACAGGTAGTCGTGGGTGCGTCGTTCGGGCATTCCCGGCATCATCGGGACCACCGGCTGGGAGCGGTCGAGGGCCTGGGCCAGGCTCTCCTCCTCGACGCAGAGCACGACCGCCTTCTCTGGCGGGTTGTGGTAAAGGCCGACGACGTCGACGACCTTCGCGACGAACCGCGGATCGGTGGTCAGCGTGACGCTGTCCCGCAGGTGGGGTTTGAGATCCAGCCGTTTCCAGATCCGCCCGATCGTCGAGGGCGACAGGCCGGTCCGTTTCGCCATCGAGGTCCGTGACCACTGCGTGTCCGCGCCCGGAGCGGATTCCAGGGTCGCGGCGATCACGTCCTTGACCTGGTCGAGTGGAACCGACGGCGGCCGGCCTGCCCGCGGCTCGTCGAACAGCCCGTCAAGACGACGCTCGGTGAACCGGGTCCGCCAGCGCAGCACCGTCGACTCGTTCACCCCGAGCTCGCCCGCGACCCCCCGATCAGTCCCGCCTTCGGCGCAGCGCAGAACGATCCGTGCCCGCAACGCCAGGAACTGGGCGGTTTTCGCCCGGCGCGCCCACCGTTCCAACTGGACCCGCTCCGCCTCGGCGAGCACAAGCTCGGTGGCCTTCGACCGGCCGGACGGCGCGGCGTCGCTCAACCCGGCAAGCCGCCGGGCCGCGAAACCCCGCCGCCACCGCCCCACCGTCCGCAACGACACCCCGACCGCCGCGGCCACCTCCACGTTCGACAGGCCCTCCGCCGCCGCCAGCACGATCCGCGCCCGATCGCCCGCCCGCCGGTCCACACCCCCGGCCCGCCGAACCAGCTCCACGCGCTCATCCTCGGACAGCACGATCTCGACAGCAGCCGGACCAGAACCCGCCATACAAACAAGGTAATACCTACCCCTTCCACTTATGGCGCGGGAAACCAGTGTCCGCCTAACGACGATGACCGCTGTGGTGCCAGGTCGGCCTGGCCGTCGAGTCTGTTCCTCCCGACTGCATTCGTTCCGCCGTATCATGCCCGCACCAGCATGTTTTCGCCCGGAGGGCTCGAGGCGCACCACGATCTGCTGGAAAGCAACTCCTCCGGGGTCGCGTAACCGCCTCGCATGGCATTTCGGATCATCTACGCATGTCGGGCTCCCTGGGAAGGACGACATCACGCCATCGACGCCCCGCCCCTGGCCGGTGAGCAGCGGTTTTAGGAACTGGGGAGCATGCCCTGGCACGAACATGAGGCTGGAAGGGTGTCGGGATCACGACTCGGGACGCTCGTTCTCCGAAGCCTCTTGACATCCTCAGGCACGAGCATGCTCTACTAATAGAGCGCCCAGCCTGCGTGGCGGGTGAAGCGGCCCAGCTGTAGGACTGGGAGACGAGCTTGGAACTCCGTTATGGCATCAATTCACCTCGACTATCTTGTCGACAGTCCATCAAGGACCGCACATTGAGAAGTCATCACGCGGCCGGGCCGACCTGCTCGGCAACAAACCCGGCGAGATCCCGGTGACTGAATCGGCCACCGGTGGACGGCATCGGAACACCGCGTTCATGGTCCGGGAATCAGCCGCGAACTACCGGCGGGCCATCCAGAGCAACCTGATGCAGGTCAGCATCCGCGGGCGGAACAACAAGCGGGTCGTTCTGCCGGACGACCGCGAGGTCGTCGAATTCGTCAACTGTTCCTATCTCGGGCTCGATCTGCATCCAAGCGTCATAGCCGCGTCGAAGGGGGTCGACCCGCAATGGGGGGCGAACTTCTGCTGTGCGCGCTCCCGGTTCTCCATCGAGCCACAGCGCCAGCTCGAGGAGGAGCTCTCCGAGCTGTACGGCGGGCGGGTCGTCACCTTTCCATCCACCAGCGCCGCGCACATCTCGATAATGCCGCTGCTGGCGAGCGGAATTCTCTTTGACGAGGTCAGTCCTCCGAAGGTGACGTTCATCTTCGACCAGTTCGCCCACTCGTCGATGCAGTTCCTGAAGCCGGTACTGGCTACCGAAGCCACCGTCACGACCGTGCCGCACAACTCTCTGGACGCGCTCCGGATCGAAGTCGAACAGGCAAAGCGGAGAGGCGAGGTTCCGGTCTACGTCGCTGATGGAATCTATTCCATGGGTGGCCTGTGCCCCGTGGCCGAGCTCATGGCGCTCGCCGTCGAGCTCGACTTCTATCTCTACATCGACGACGCCCATGGACTGACGATCTTCGGCGACCGGGGTGAGGGACTGGTTCTCAGTCAGGTCGCCGGGACACCCGAGCGGCTCATCCTCACCTTCTCGCTCTCCAAGGGATTCGGCGCGTACGGGGGCGGACTGCTCGTCGCGAACGAGCGCATGGAGCGACTGGTCCGCTCGTACGGCCAGATCTACTCCTTCTCGGCCGCGCAGACCTTCCAGGCCGTGAACGCGTGCCGCGCGGTCGTTCGGCTACACCATGACGACGTCCTCCCGGAACTACGCCGGGATCTTCGCGCGCGGGTGGCCCTGTTTGACGAGCTGATGGGAGATCCTCGACCTTTCAGCCCTATCCGTATGGTCCAGATCGGGAACGAGGAGGAGGCGATCTCTGCCGGTGAGCGGCTTCTCGATGAAGGCTACTTCGTCTCCGTGGTCTTCTTTCCGATTGTCCGACGTAACGTCGCCCAGCTGCGTCTGTGTATCGCGGCGAACCATTCAGTCGAGGACATCGTGGGTATTGTCGACGCGCTCGGCGCGGTAGGCGCGCGGCCGGTAGCGGCAGAGGGGTTGCATTGAACCGCCAGGAAAGACACGTAGTGATCGGCGCGGGTGTCGCGGGCTGTCTCGCCGCGATCATGCGCGCCCGCGCCGGGTACGAGGTAGTCCTTATCGAGCGGGAGTTCTCCTCCGCCGCGGATGTCTATCCAGTGTGTACGCAGACCAGCAACATAGTAAGCGAGAACCACAGCGGCGCGGAATATCCGTTCGACCCCCAGAGCGCGCGGGACTGTCTTGACGGGCGCATAGCCAACGAGATGTTCTTCCCGAAGCTCATATATGGCGGAAAGACCTACAGTCGAATCATCGCGTCCCAAACGATGATGAACGACGGCCATGACATAGTCGGACAATGTCGTGCCAACATGGATGTCCTCAGGTCGCACTACGCTCGGCGCTGTGCCGAGGACGAGTCGGCGGCGGTTTTTGGGGACCCGTCCACCGTCTGCCGCGAGCTGGAGCAGGTGGACGGCGTCAACGACGTCGCGCGGGCGTTTCTCACGCCGCAGCGTGGACTGAACCCCGTCCTTGTCTCGACGGTTCTCGAGTGGGAGCTGCGAACCAGCGGGGTGGACTTTCGCGAGGGTTGTCAGGTGACAGCCCTCGACCGACGGTCGGATGGTCGCTACCGCGTCGCGTACACGGACCGGCACGGCCGCCAGGAGATCCTGGACGCGGACCAGATCAGCCTGTGCTCGGCCACGTCGGCTTTCGGGATGGCGAAGTCACTCAATTCGAAGATTGACTTTCCTGACATCTACATGGCGCTTCGCGAAGTGCTCTATGTGGATCTGCCGGACGGCACGGAAAAGAACTTCACCTGTCTGAAGCTGGAGGATTCGTACGGAGGCATGTTCAGCCCGATCAGCCCGGATGTCGCGATGATCTACCACCCACCGTCCGCGCATATTATGAACGCACGGATGAACCCTGTTTCCGGCGCCCCGCCGGATGGATATCTGGAGTACCTTTCAGGGGGTCATCCCGAGGCTCCGGGTCGCGCCGTCTGGGCCTTGCATCAGCTGCGACGGTACTATCCCGAGCTACGGCGTTCCAGCATCCTGGGTAGCTACCTCAAAATTGCGGTCAACACCGTCTCGGACTCTCGGGTGCGCCGTAACATCGGCGTCTTCTCGGTGCTGCCTGGTGTTACGATGACCGTGCTGCCGAAATGGACGATGTGCGTGGAGAACGCGCGCGAGGAACTCCGGCGCGCGCTGGAGTGGTCGGTGGCGGCCGGCAATGTCGAGCGTGACCAGATATCCGAACTGAACGCCCGCGCCGGCAAGCCGGCATGGAGCGCACCGCCCGCCTGGGCCGGGAATCCGGCGCAACTCGTCGCGCGTGCCACCAGTCATACGGTCAACATGCAGGTGCCGCCGTTGCTGGCGGACGCGTTCACGCAGGCGTCCGAGGGCATCGAGAACAGGAAGTATGGTTTGGGGTAGTTGGCGCCTCTGTAGACTCCGAGTAATACCGAGACAGCAGCTGAATATCCTAGACCTGGATGGAATGATGGCACCCAGAACAATCTTGGTTACTGGCGCCGGCACGGGAATCGGGGCGGCGACGGCGAGGCGGGTGGCTGCCGGGAACAGCTTGATCCTGCACTGTAACAATTCCAAGGACGAGGCACTGGAGTTGCAGGAGGAACTCCGCCAGCAGTGCGTGGACGTGATAGTCGTCAGTGCGGATCTGATGACCGAGACCGGCTGTCGCGCTCTCGTGGAGGAGGTGCGCGGCCGGTTCTCCGCCCTGGATGCACTGGTAAATAATGCCGGTGGGATGATCGAACGGCGGTCGGTGGCCGAGCTCACCTGGGAACACCTGGCGGACTCGTTCGCCCTGAACACCCTCTCGGCCATGCGGGTCACGGCTCTTTGTGTTGAGCTTCTCCGTGGCGGGAACAATCCCTGCGTCGTGAATGTGACCTCCATCGCGATGCGGCATGGGGCGCCGTCGGCGACAGCCTACGGCGCGGCGAAGGCCGCGCTCGACAGCTTCACCCGTGGAGCTGCGAACGAGCTGGCGCCGGATATCCGCGTCAACGCGGTGGCGCCGGGAATGATCGATACCAGTTTCCACGACCGAGTTACTCCGGCGGAGAAGATGGCGAAGTTCGTCGAAAACACGCCGCTGAAGCGGGTCGGAACGGTTCAGGAGATCGCGCGAGTGGTCGAGTTTCTGCTCGACAACGAGTTCATCACCGGCGAGACCATCGACTGTAACGGTGGGCTGTCAATGCGCTGAGACGGCTGCCGGATCCGAGGTTTCCATCTCAGCACTGATGACGTGACCTGGACGCTTCCAGGTCACTCTCCTGAGTGCTAGGATTCGCCATGTGACCTCTGTTTCAAGATCGTCTGGATTTCCTGACCATCGGCCCCGCCGGCTGCGCGCCACGCCAGGTGTGAGGCGGCTGGTAGCTGAGACCCGCCTGCATCCAGCCGAGCTGATCCTGCCCGTCTTCGTGCGGGAGGGAATTAGCGAGCCGCTCGCGCTCACCACGATGCCAGGTGTCGTCCAGCACACTCGAGACAGTCTCCGTAAGGCAGCTGTAGAAGCTGTCGAGGCCCGTGTCGGCGGAATCATGCTGTTCGGTATCCCGGCGGTCAAGGACGCGATGGGCAGCGAGGGAACAAATCCGGACGGAATCCTTCAGAAGGCTATCCGTGACGTGGTCTCCGAGGTCGGCGACCAGCTCGTGGTGATGTCGGACCTGTGCCTTGATGAATATACCGACCACGGGCACTGCGGAGTACTCGCCGCAGATGGTTCGGTGGATAATGATGCGACCCTCGGGCGTTACGCGGAGATGGCCGTGGTCCAGGCCGAGGCGGGCGTCCACATGGTCGGGCCGTCCGGAATGATGGACGGTCAGGTTGCGGCTGCCCGTACCGCGCTCGATGCGGCCGGTTACCACAACACTGCGATTATTGCCTATGCGGCGAAGTACGCGTCGGGCTTTTACGGGCCATTCCGTGAGGCCGTGAACTCCTCGCTCACTGGTGACCGCAGAACATATCAGGTGGATACTGCAAACGGTCGCGAGGCGTTGCGTGAACTTGACCTGGACGTGGCTGAGGGCGCCGACATCGTGCTGGTCAAGCCAGCGATGTCCTACCTCGACGTTGTGCGGCGGGTGGCGGATGTTTCTCCGGTTCCGGTCGGCGCCTATCAGATCTCCGGGGAGTACGCAATGGTAGAGGCTGCGGCCGAGAAGGGCTGGGTGGACCGGGAGCGGGTGATCGACGAGACCTTGTTGTCGATCAAGCGTGCGGGCGCCTCGCTTATCCTGACCTACTGGGCGGTCGAGGCGGCCCAGCGGCTCGTCGCTGGCTGACCTTGGCGTAGGCACACGCCGCCTCGGACGGGGCAGGTCGGGTGACGCGGGCCGCGGAGCCGAACTGCTCGGCTCGGACCCCGGGAGGGGTCCGGGCCGCCGGGGGTCTGGCTACCGGTTGTCGATGGTCCGGTAGTCAGGCTGCTTCGGAGTGTCGCTGGTCCTGGTCCTGGTCCTGGTCCTGGAGCTGGAGCCTGGGGCCGCTGAAGCCAGCTTCTCCACGGCGGTGCTGAGTACGTCGTCTCGTTTGCAGAAGGCGAACCGGGCCAGCCACCGAGGGGCCGACTCCGCGTTCTGGTAGAAGGCTGAGACTGGTATCGCGACCACACCAGCCTGCCTGGGCAGCTCCTGGCAGAACTGAAGGTCGTCATCGTAGCCCCAACCCCGCACATCTGCCTGGAGGAAGTACCCGCCCTCCGCCCGGAAGGTCTTCAGCCCTGCCCTCTCCAGACCGTCGCGCAGAATGTCTCGCCGCCGCTGCAGCGAGCTCCGCAGGCCGTCGAGCCATGGGTCTCGGGTCTCCGGGGACAGCAAGGCAGCCGCGACGGCGACCTGAAACGGAGTTCCCGAGCTGAAGCTGAGGAACTGCTTCGCGGCCAACAGCGGGCCGACCAGATGGGCCGGTCCGCAGGCCCAGCCAACCTTCCATCCGGTGACATTGAAGGTTTTGCCCGCGGAGGATATTGCCACTGTCCGTTCCATCATGCCCGGCAGCGCCGCTATCGATTGATGCTCGCGACCGTCGTAGGTGAGGTATTCATAGACTTCGTCGGTGACGACAATCAGGTCATGGCTCAGGCAGATGTCCGCGACCGCGGCGATCTCCGCGGTGGTGAAGACCTTGCCCGTGGGATTGTGCGGCGTGTTGAGTATCAGCAGGCGGGACCGCGCTGATCTGGCTGCCCTTCGCAGTGCGGCGACGTCGAGAGCGAATCCGTCCCCGTCCTGCCGCAGTGGGACGGCAACCAGCTGGGCGCCCGCGAGGCTGGCTACCGCGGGATAGGAGTCGTAACAGGGATCGAAGGTGATGATCTGATCGCCGGGCCCACAGAATGCGAGAACGGCGGCGGCGATCGCTTCAGTAGCCCCTGTCGTCACCACGACTTCGTCTGACGGCTGGTATGAGGTCAGATAGCGGGAGAACCGCTGCTGCGCGATGGCGTCGCGCAGCCGCGGCAGCCCGGACGCAGGCGCGTACTGGTTCTCCCCGGTACTGATGGCATCTGTCGCGTACCTGAGCAGGTTCACCGGAGACGCCGCCTCCGGGATTCCCTGCCCGAGGTTGATGGCTCCGGTACGCATGGCGAGACTCGTCATCTCGCTGAATACTGAGTTGGTGAACCCGCGAACGCGTTCGGCGGGGCGCCAGGTGGGCGTTGTGTCCATGACACCTTCCTTGCGGTACCGGCCAGCGTTGTCAGGTCAGACCCCTGCGGGGATCCGCTCGCTCTCACGTGGAGGCGGTCCAGGCGCGCCCGCTGCCAGCGGAGTACGTGTCCCATTGCCGAACCAGGCCCGGAAGTGTCCGACGCGCTTTACTGCGATGATGACATCGTAGCGCGCTCAGGTGACCCACCTTGAAGACAGCGGATCTCAGGGCCGAACATCCGGTCGGCGACCGGAGCCACCGGCGCCTCAGCCGGAGTCGCATCGGGTTGGGGGTACTTCAGCCGTCGCTCAGCCCGCCGGTCCGGCGAACCGAGACAGTCGTTCCGCACGCGCGACGAGGCGCTGTTCCGCGCCCGCGGCTACCGGTGCGGCTCAGGGTCTGCGGGGTGGCTGAACGGTTCGCTGCGGTTGGTGAAGAAGGTGTCGATGTGGCGGCGGGGTGTAGGCGCGCCCGGACGGCCGGCGGGATACCCGATGGCGAGCAGTGCCTGGGGGTGGCCGGTGACACCGGCGGCGCGGGCCAGTTCGCGGCGGGTGTCCTCGGCGTCGACGGGCTGGTTGAGGAGCATGGCGCCGAGGCCCAGGCGCGTCGTCACCAGCAGGATCGTCGCCAGGGCGCGGCCCGCGGCCAGCCAGTCGCCCGGTCCGTCGCCCGCCGTGGACAGGATGAGCAGGTCCGGCGCGGGCGTTCCCTCGGCCGTGCCCGGGGGGTGCTGCCCCGGCGAATGATCGAACCCGGGCAGCGGGTGGTGGTCGGACGATGGGCGGGGGTCCGCCTGACGATCGGGCCGATACCGGTTGGGAAAGGTGCGGGCGCCCGTGTCCGCCGGCGCCGGCATGACGCCGTCGGCACGGTGGTCCGGGTGGTCGTGGAGCCATTCGTGTAGTTCCCACCGACAGGCCGGATCCGCGCGCTCGGTGGCGTCCGATACGTCGATCAGATGCGCCACGGCGCGCCGTGGCTGCGGGCCCAGGACCGGCGACGCGACGGCGCTCTCGGTCGCGGCGATGCCGGCCAGGCAGCAGAGCAGCGACGCCGGCACCCGGCGGGCAGCGAAGGAACCCCGGACCATCCGGCGTGCGCCGATCGCCGAGAACAGCTCCCGGGCGCGTGTCACCCCGCAGGCCGCGAGCGGGGTCCGGGTGTCCAGGCGGACCAGTGGGCCGCCCGGCCGGTCGTCGGGGAACAGCTGAGGCTGCGGATCGCGGCCCGCCGCGCGCATCCCCACCACGGACAGCGCGAGGGCCGCGCCGCAGGACATCGACAGCTGTCGCCCGACGGGATCCAGCACGGGAAGGTGCCGGGTCCAGTCGGCTCGCAGATCGAGATGCCGGCCGTCCCAGTCGAACAACCACGGCTGGGAGTTGTGCACCGAGGGCGCCCTCCCGGCGGCCCGCACCACCCGGCGGACCTCCGCGGTGGTCATGGGCCGGATCGCTGCCGTGCTCCTGAAACAGGAAGTGGTCATAACGTGGTCCTCCGCCCTCGGATGACTCCGAACCTGCCCGAGAACGCGAGCGGGTGGCATCGGTCGGACGTCGCGTCTTCACGGCCGAAGTGCCATGGCGGCGGTCCGATGGTCCCGGATCGGACATTCTGATCAGACACGATGGTCGGACATCGTGATCACCGGGGCCCGGGCCAATCTCGGGATGAGTGTGCCCCGCCTGAGGACCGCGCGTTAGTCTCTGCGGCATGTCGACGATCACGGTGTTCATCCTCGACGATCATGAGATCGTCCGGAACGGGCTGCGGCAGACGCTGGAGCGGCACGAGGACATCGAGGTCGTGGGTGAGGCGGGGCTCGCGGCGGAGGCGCTGCGGCGCATCCCGGCGCTGCGACCGGCGGTGGCGGTGCTCGACGGACGGCTGCCCGACGGCAGCGGGATCGACGTGTGCCGCGAGATCCGTGCGCAGCTCCCGGAGACCGCCTGCCTGATCCTCACCTCCTACGACGACGACGAGGCGCTCTTCTCCGCGATCATGGCCGGGGCAGCCGGGTACGTGCTGAAGGAGATCCGGGGTAACGACCTGGTCGGCGCGATCCGGTCGGTGGCTCGCGGGGAGTCGCTGCTGTCGCCGTCAGTGACCAGTCGGGTGCTGAGCCGGCTGCGGGAGGGGCCGACGGAGGACCCGGTACTCGCCTCGCTCAACCCGCGGGAGCGGGAGGTCCTCGGCCTGATCGCCGAGGGGCTGACGAACCGGCAGATCGCCGGGCGGGTTCACCTCTCGGAGAAGACCGTCAAGAACTACGTGTCCAGCATCCTCGAGAAGCTCGGCCTGACCAGCCGCACCCAGGCCGCCGTCATCGCCTACAAGCACCTCGGCGGCGACCACTCCGCGTAGGCCAGACGGTCAGTAGGGCCAGACGGTCAGTAGGGCCAGACGGTCAGAAGGCCCAGACGGCCACAGCCGCGACGATGCTGGCCGCGTCGCGCGGTCCGGCGGTCAAAACGGCACTGCCCAGCGCAGCTGGGTGCCGCCGCCCGGCAGCGAGGTGAGCAGGAAGGTCCCACCGAGCGACTCCGCGCGGGTCCGCAGGTTGTCCACGCCGCTGCGCCGGGACGACCCGCCGAGTCCGACTCCGTCGTCTGCGACCTCGACGATGAGTTCATCGTCGGCGATGCCCACCGAGACCTCGGCAGCGCCGGCGCGGGCGTGGCGGGCGACGTTGGACAGCGCTTCCCGGACGACGGCGCACAGGTGGTCGGCGAGCGCGTCGTCGACCACGGCGTCGACCGGGCCGGCGAAGCGCACGGTCGGGGTGAAGCCGAGGCCCGGGCGGGCATCCCGCACGATCTTGCCGATGACATCGCGGACCCGGCCGCGGGCGGCGGCCGGGCCGGGCCGCAGCTCGAAGATCGTCCGACGGATGTCCTTGATGGTCGCGTCGATGTCCTCGACGTAGCCGCCGAGCCGGTCAGCGTTGGCCGGGCTTTCGTACTGGGCCAGGTCCTGCAGGCCCAGTGCCACCGCGAAGATCCGTTGGATGACGTGGTCGTGCAGGTCCCGGGCGATACGACCGCGATCCTCGGCCACCAGCAGCCGCTCCCGCTCGGACCGCGCCCGGGCGAGTTCCAGGGCGACGGCGACGTGCCCGGCGCACGTCGCCGCCATCTCCAGGTCGAACTCGGTGAACGCGGGCATGCCACGGTCCCGGCCGAGCAGCACCACCGCGGGCCGCTCGGCCCGCGACGCCCGGTCACCGGTCAACGGCAGCACGAGCAGGGATGCCGTGCGCTCGGTGCGTTCCAGGGTGGTCGCGTCCAGTTGGGGGTTGTCCACGAGGATCGGCCGTCGCTCCGCCACGGCGCGGCCGACCAGGCTGACGTCGAGGTTGATGCGGGCGTCGGCCGGGACGGGCGGGTCCGTGCCGAGTGCCACCGCGATGCGGCCCACGCCGCCGCCGTCGGGATCGGCGAGGATCACCGCGGCGTACTGCGCCGTCGCCGCCGCGCGCAGCCGGCCGGCGATGATCTCCAGCGGATCGTCCGTCCCGGTCGCGAGCAGGCGGGTCAGTTCGGCGGTGGTGCTCATCCACTGGTGCCGCTGCTGGGACTCCTGGAACAGCCGGGCGTTCTCGATCGCCACGCCGGCCTGCGCGGCCAGAGCCAGGACCAGCTCCTCGTCCTCGGCGGTGAACGGCGTGCCGTCGCGGCGGTCGGTCAGGTAGAGGTTGCCGAACACCTCGCCCCGCACGAGGACCGGAACCCCGAGGAACGTCCGCATCGACGGATGCCCGGGCGGGAAGCCGACCGCGTCCGGATCGCGCGCGATGTCGTCGACGCGCCGGGGCCGCGGATCGTTGATCAGCGCTCCGAGCAGGCCATGCCCGGTGGGCAGATGGCCGATGCGCTCCTGGGCGTCCGGGTCCATGCCGACGAGGATGAACTCCTCCAGCGTCCGGTCCGGCGCGATCACCCCCACTGCCCCGTACCGGGCGTTGAGCAGCTCGCAGGCCGCCTCCACGATGAGCCGCAGCAGCACCGGCAGCCGCAGGTCCGTCGTGATCATTCGGGTGGCGGTCAGCAGGCCCCGTAGCCGGCCCTGCGTCGACAGCACGTCCTGGGCCCGCTCGACCAGCTGGGAGAGCAGTTCGTCCAGTTCGAGCCGGGCCACCGCGGGGAAGGTCAGGCCGGCCTCGGGGCCTGGGCCGACCGAGCCGGCGTCCGGGTTGAGTCCGCCACCCGGGCCGGACACGAAGGTGGAGGCACCGCCACGGACGGTGTCACTGCTGCGCTCGCTCACCGGCACCTCATGCCTGCGTCGGGATGCCCGCGTCGGGATGCGCGCGTCGGGTCATCACGGCCAGGGAGAGGATACCGACGATCGCGGTCCGTATGTCATCAACGGGGTTTTCCGTACCGCTCAGGAAGTGGCTCGGCGGGCGGCGTGCAGCGCCTGGGCCAACGGTCCGAGGGTGAAGATCGTCGTAGCGTCCGGCCACGGGTCGGTCCGGTGGGTCAGGTCCTCGAGAACCGCGATGGTGGCATCGGAGACACCGTCGTCCGCGCCGAGCGGGCCCGCGGTCCCGTCGGTGACCGTCGGCGTACCGGTTGCCCTGGTCCCCGGCGCGTCCACGGACCCCACGGCATCCAGGCGTGCCGCGAGCCGGGCGGTGATCCGCGCGCGCGCGACCTCGGGTGACACCGCGCACCGTAGTTCGATCAGGTCGGCGGCGGCCGCGGCGGCGCACCGGGCCGCGTGATGCCGATGCTCCCGGCGTGCCCAGGAGGCATCCAGAACCACCGACTCGCCTCGCTCGAGGGCGATCCCCGCCCGGCGGATCATCTCATCGTAGACTGCCCCGGTCGTCTCGGGGCGATAGATGCCCTGGCCGGGCTCGGCCACCGCCGGGGTCCGCGCGGCCAGACCCGTGAGCTCCTTGCGGATCACGTCGGACCGCAGCACCGTCCAGCCCTCGGCGTCGGCGAGGCCCGCGGCCAGGGTCGACTTCCCCGCCGCCGGCAGGCCGCCCACGAGGACCAGTCGCACCCGGCCCCGCCGGAGCCTGGCCAGGGCCAGGGCGGCCAGCGCCCGGGCCGTGGCGGCGGAGGCGGCGTCGCCCTGCCCGACGCGGACGCAGGCCACCTTGCACCGGACGAGCGCCCGGTAGGCGACGTAGAAGTCCTCCAGCGACCGGGGATGGTGCTCACCGGAGAACTCGCGGTAGGAGGACATGAAATGCTCGGCGAGGTCCACGCGCCCCAGTCGCTGCAGGTCCATGGCCAGGAACGCGACGTCGGCGAGCACGTCGCCGGCCCGCAGCCGCGGGTCGAACTCCAGGCAGTCGAGGACCCGCGGGCCATCGTCGAGGCAGAAGACGTCGTCGGCGAGCAGGTCGCCATGGCCGTCCCGGACCAGGCCCGACCGCTGGCGGTCCCGCAGCAGCGCGTCGCGGCCGTCGAGGTAGCGCCGGGCCAGAAGTTCGATCTCGGCCACGGTCTGCGCCGGCAGCACGTCCCCCACGTACGGTGCCACGGCGGCGAGGCTGTCGGCCCACAGCCGGCGCTGCGCCGCCACCCCGCCCAGCACGGTGATCTCCTCGGAGGTGCCGCACCGGGAGTGGAACGACGCGATCAGCCGCGCGGTGTCCCGCACCGGCCCGGCCACCTCGCCACCCGCGGCGACCAGCGCTGCCAGCCGGCGCTCGGCCGGCAGGCGGCGCATCACCACCATGTGGTCGCAGCAGCGCCCGTCGGGCCCGATCACGTCGGCGGTGCCCAGGTAGACGTCTGGTGCGAGCCGCCGGTTGAGCGCCACTTCCGCCTCGCACGCCCCACGGCGGGCCTCGACCGTCCGGAAGTCCAGGAAACCCAGGTCGACCGGCTTCTTGACCTTGTACACGCGGTCGCCGAGGAAGACCAGGACCGCGGTATGGGTTTCCACCAGCGCGGCCCGGCCCGGGGCTGCGGGGCTCGCTCCCGCGGACTGGGCCCCGTCCTGGCGCGACGGTGCGGCTCCCGTGGCCATGGGTGTGATCATGTGTTCAGTTTTCCCCGGCAGGCTCAGTCGGAACAGTCCACCGCCGGCTGGGCCGCGGGCGCCCAACGATTCCCGGCGACAGGACCTTCGTCCCGTTGTGCTTCGCCTCGGGGTGCGGTATTCCTCGCGCGTCGGACCTGTCCCGAACTGCCGGCCGTGCTCGTCGCGGGCCTCGGTGATGCCGTCGGGGGTGGACGCGGAGCCGGTCGCCCGGGCCGAGGGTGACCGACCGGGTCGACCACAGGCGCCGGCCCGCGAACAGATCGCACAGCACGGGCCCGCTGACGGGCAGGGTGCGGGCGGCGCCGTCCGGGTCGCCTGATCCCGGGATCAGCACGGGAGCGGGATGCCCGGCGCTCGCGTACCGAAGCTGGCCGCTGCCCGGATCCACGACGGCGACGAACGCGGTCGCGAACATCTCGTTCATGTCACTGAGCGCGGCGACCTCGCCCAGGGCCTCGCGGAGCACGTGGGCGGGTTCCAGCCCGCGCAGCAGCGCCTGGCGCAGCTGCTCCGGGCCCGACCGGCGTGGCCGGACAGACTGCCGTTCGCCGAGGTCCCGGTACGGCGCCGATCGTCGCGGCGGGCAGGGCCGTTCGTCGGTACGGAGGGGGACCTCCGGCCGTCGTTCCGCCCAGTGCGGAGGATCAGTGTTGTTCCCATGAGCCGCCTCGGCGCCTGGCGCGTCCATTCCGAATCCCGTCCCCAGGACGAGCCCGGCCCGCGGGAAGCCGCCGCGCAGGCGCAGGTCGCCTGCGCGCCGCCGATCGAGGCGGCTGTGCGGGCCTGCTGCTGCCCGGCCCAGCCGGTCGCGCGGGTCGGTCTGCGGCTGGGCGGCACCGGGCCGGAGCAGGAGATCTTCCTGTGCGCCCACCATCTGCGGGCCGGCGCACGCAGGCTGCGGGAACTCGGCGCCGCGGTGCACGACGGTGCGGGACTGCCCCTGGGTAACCCGGAGGGTACGTTCGTCGCCGCGCCGCGCGGGTCGGGAACGGGCAGCGAGAAGGATGAAGGGGGATCATGATGCGGGCAGATGCCGTGATGACGAGGAACGTGTGCGTCGTGGCTACGGATGTCTCGCTCCGGGATGCGGCGGCACTGCTGACGCAGCGGGACATCCGGGGGCTGCCCGTGGTGGACGCCGACGGCGCACTGGTGGGAATGATCACCGAGGCGGATCTGGTCCGGGTCGGCTCGGCCCCGGACCCGCGCCCGCACGCCCGCCGGGACCTTGCCCCCGCGCCGGACGCGCCGCGGACGGTGGGGGAGGTCATGTCGGCCCCGGTGGTCGCCGCCCGCGCCGACGCCGACCTGGCCGACGTGGCGCGGATCATGCTGTCCGCGCAGCTCACCCGGGTGCCGATCCTCGACGACCGCAACCGGCTCGTCGGGCCGGGGGGGCCCCCCGGCCCCGGGTGGGGGGGGCCCCCCCCCCCCCGACAGCGACATCGCCGCCGACGTCCGGCAGGTCCTCGTCGACTGGTACGCCAACGTGACTCCGACGGTCGAGGTGACCGATGGCGAGGTCGTCCTGTCCGGGCCCGCCGCCGTCCCCGATCTGCTCCTCGCGCTGATCCGGGCCATTCCCGGGGTCCTCGCGGTACGCACGACCGCGTTGGCGCGGTAGGCGCGGGCGCGGGCACGCGTCGCCGGAGACGTCGACGCGACGCCCCGGGGCCCACCCCCACGGAAACATCGACACGTCGGCGTGACACATGACGAGGGGACCCATGACCGCACACACCACGCTCGCCGCGCGGGAGAACCCGCTGGCCGAGCTGGAGGGGTCAGCGCTTGACCAGCTGATCGCCTACTGGAACGCCGCGAACTACCTGACCGTCGCCCAGATCTACCTGCGCGCGAATCCGCTGCTGCGCGAACCGCTGGCAGCCGAGCACATCAAGCCCCGGCTGCTCGGCCACTGGGGAACCTCACCCGCGCTCAACCTGGTCTACGCCCACCTGAACCGGCTCGTCGCGCTGACGGACCAGGAGGTCCTCTACGTCGCGGGGCCTGGTCACGGCGGGCCGGCCCTCGTCGCGAACACGTACCTCGAGGGCACCTATTCGGAGATCTATCCGCAGGTCAGCGCGGACACCGCCGGCCTCGTCCGGCTGGTCACCCAGTTCTCCACGCCGGGCGGGATCCCGAGTCATGTCAGCGCGCCGACCCCGGGGTCCATCCACGAGGGCGGCGAACTCGGCTACGCGCTGGCGCACGCCTTCGGCGCCGCCTTCGATCACCCCGACCTGCTGGTGGCCGCCGTCGTCGGCGACGGCGAGGCCGAGACCGGGCCGCTGGAGGGCAGCTGGAAGGGCATCAGCTTCCTCAACCCGGTGCATGACGGCGCGGTGCTGCCCATCCTCAACCTCAACCAGTACAAGATCGCGAACCCGACGGTGCTCGGCCGGCGCTCCCGCGAGCAGGTCAGCACCCTGCTCGGCGGCCACGGCTACGAGGTCCTGTGGGTTGAGGGCGACGACGTGCCGACCGTGCACCGCGCCTTCGCCGCGGCGCTGGCCACGGCGTACCAGTCGATCCGGCGGATCCAGGCCGAGGCCCGCGCCCCCGGTGCGACCGTGTGCGAGACACCCCGCTGGCCGGCGATCGTGCTGCGCACCCCGAAGGGCTGGACCGGTCCGCGCGAGGTCGACGGCGTGCGGATGGAGGGCACGTTCCGCGCCCATCAGGTGCCGCTGTCCGGGGTGCGGGACAACCCCGCCCACCTCGCCCAGCTCGACGGGTGGCTGCGGTCCTACCGGCCCGAGGAGCTGTTCGACGAGGCCGGGAGCCTCGTCGCCGAACTCGCCGCCCTCGCCCCGCGCGGTGACCGGCGGCTCGGCGCGACCAGCTACGCCAACGGCGGGCTGCGCACCGTGGCGCTGGAGCTGCCCGACTGGCGGGCGTACGCGCTCGCCATCAACCCGGCGCGCCGCGGCGCCGACCCGTACGAGACGACCCGCCCGCTCGGGGAGCTGCTGCGCGACGTCTACCGGGCGAACCCGACGACGTTCCGGGTCTTCAGCCCCGACGAGCTGACCAGCAACCGGCTCGGCGCGATCCTGGAGGTCACCGACCGGTGCCTGATCGCGCCGATCGACCCGCGTGACGAGAAGGTCTCCCCGTCCGGGCGGGTCATGGAGGTGCTCTCCGAGCACCTGTGCGAGGGCTGGCTGGAGGCGTACACGCTCACCGGCCGACACGGGCTGTTCGCGACCTACGAGGCGTTCGCGATGGTCTCGGCGTCGATGCTGATTCAGCACGCCAAGTGGCTCCAGGAGAGCGCGCGGCTGGACTGGCGGGCGCCCGTGCCGAGCCTCAACGTGCTGCTGACCAGCACCTGCTGGCGCAACGACCACAACGGCTTCTCCCACCAGGGGCCGGGGCTCATCGACACCGCCGTGTCCCTGTCCGGGCAGGTCGTGCGGGTCTGGCTGCCGCCGGACGCCAACAGCCTGCTCAGCGTCGCCGACCACTGCCTGCGCAGCCGCGACCACGTGAACCTGCTCGTCGCCGACAAGCAGCCGCATCTGCACTACCTGACGGCGGACGAGGCGGCCGAGCACGCCGCCCGCGGCGGCTCGGTATGGGACTGGGCGGGCACCGAATCCCAGGACGGCCGCGAACCCGACGTCGTGCTCGCCGGCATCGGGGACGTGCCCACGATGGAGATCCTGGCCGCCGCCGAGCTGCTGCGCCAGTTCGTGCCGAGCCTCGCCGTCCGGGTCGTGAACATTATCGACCTGATGGCGCTGCTCCGTTCGGACCTGCATCCGCACGGATTTTCCACCCCGATGTTCCGTGCGTTGTTCACGGACTCGACGGATGTTGTCGTCGGTTTCCACGGATACAGCCGGGCGGTGCACCAGCTGTTGCACGGACGACGGAATCCGCAGCGTTTCCATGTGCGTGGATTCATGGAACAGGGAACGACCACCACGCCGTTCGACATGGTTGTGCGCAACAACGTCAGCCGTTATCATCTGGCCCGCCTGGCGGTGGAGTTCGCCCGCACCACCCGGCCCGGCACCGACCGGCTCGTCACCTACTGCGAGTCGCAGCTGGCCCGCCACCACGCCTACGTGCGCGAGTACCTGGAGGACCTGCCCGAGATCCGCGACTGGGTCTGGACCGGCGGGGACGCGGAGTAAAGCACCCGGTCACTCTGGGGGGGGGGACAAGTCTGCCGCCGACCCCTCCAGAGCGACCGGCCGGCAACGTCGCCGGCTCCTCCGCACGGACGAACCGGACACCGAGCCCCTTAGGCGCGACGCCCCGGACCCGGGCGACCTGTCCTACTGCTGGTCCAGCGTGAGGAGATGTTCGAGTTCCGCCTGGCTGCCGGCGAGCGCGACCACGCCAACCTCGTCCGTCGCCGCCCACACCCGGTGGCCGCCGAGCTCGTATGCGCCGACGTTCACCGCCCCGCTCCGGTGAACGACCGCCACCGGCCGGTGCGCGGGAACCCGCGGTGACCGTCCGCTGGCATTCCTCGGGTCCGTCGCAGCATCCTTCACAACATCCTTCGCAGCATCTTTCGCAGCATCTTTCACAACATCCTCCATCCGCCGGTATCCCGAGAATACCCGTATCCCCGTCCCGGGTGCGCGAGAAAAGAACGTCGGTTTCCGGGTGTGTGCTGGAGGAACAATTCGGTCGGGGTTGAAAGATCGTCGTGTACCATGAGCGCCGTCGTCCGGAAAGTGTCGGCCGGGCCACATCTGTCCTGGCGGCGGCGAAGTCCCGGCGATCTCTGAGGTTCTTCACAGGGAACTCCCAGGTTTCCCGGTCATCGTTGCCGCCATGACCATGACGCGGTACTCCGAGGGCGGACGGCATGCGGCGGTCCCGCGCCCCGCCAACCCGACCCGTGGACCCGCCCAGGGCCCGCCCGCCGCCCCGGCCCGGGGTGAGCTGGAGGCGCTCCTGAAGCGGGGACCCGAACTCGCCGTGCGGCTGGTATTGGCCGCCGGCGCCGTCGCCATTCTCGTCGTGTGGTGGTCCGACACCAGCGCGTCCAGCGTCCACGGCGGCGCCGGGGCGCTCACGGCCGCCGGCCGGGTCGCCGGCCTGCTCGCGGCGTACCTGGTGCTCGTCGAGCTCACGCTGATGGCCCGGATCCCGGCGCTGGAGCGCGCGGTCGGCTTCGACCGGCTCGCGGCCTGGCACCGCGGCCTCGGGACCAACGTCATCCTGCTGATCGCCGTGCACGTCGTGCTGACGGTCTGGGGCTACGGCCTGGCCGATCACCATCAGCCCCTCGCGGAGCTGGT
Source organism: Frankia sp. AgB32 (assembly GCF_023243045.1). Lineage (GTDB taxonomy): Bacteria > Actinomycetota > Actinomycetes > Frankiales > Frankiaceae > Frankia. Next base: position 16,379 of record NZ_JALKFX010000010.1, on the reverse strand, counting down.
CACCGTCATCACCAGCTACCCGGACATGTGGAAGGCGACGGTCGGCGCGCTGCTGTTCGTCGCCGTCGGCGTCACCAGTGGCCGGCTCGCCCGCACCCGGCTGTCCTACGAGGTCTGGTACGCCGTGCATCTGGCGACCTACCTCGCCGTGTTCCTGACGTTCTTCCACCAGAGGGCGGCCGGCGCGGAGTTCGTCGGGCATCCCGTCACCAGCGCGCTGTGGACAGCGCTGTACGTCGCGGTCGCCGCCGCCCTCGTCGGCTGGCGCCTGGTGCTCCCGGCGGCCCGAGTGCTTCGTCACCGGATGCGGGTGGACAGGGTGGTCGTCGAGGCGCCGGACGTCGTGTCGGTGTGGATCCGCGGCCATCGCCTGGATCGGCTCGGCGCCCGGTCCGGGCAGTTCCTGCTGTGGCGTTTCGCCGCCCCCGGGCACCTCGTCAGCGCGCATGCGTACTCGCTGTCCGCACCGCCGGAACCGACCATGCTGCGGATCACGGTCAAGGCGGCCGGCGACCACTCCCGGGCGCTGGCGGACCTGCGCCCGGGCACGCCCGCCCTGGCGGAGGGGCCGTTCGGGCACTTCACCGCCGCCGGCGCGCGCCGCGGGCGGGCGCTGCTCATCGGCGGCGGCAGCGGGATCGCCCCGATCCGGGCGCTCGCCGAGGACCTGGTCCGCCGCGGCGACGACGTCGTCGTCGTGCACCGGGCCAGCCACCCGGACGACCTCGCGCTGCACGGCGAGTTCCGGGAGGTCGCCGACGCCGGCCTGCTGCGGCTGCGCACCCTGACCGGCTCGCGGGGCGAGCTCGGCTTCGACCCGCTCGACGCCACCCACCTGGGCGCCGCGGTGCCCGACGCGGCGGACCGCGACGTGTTCGTCTGCGGGCCGCCCGGGATGACCATCGCCGCCGCCCGCTCGCTGCGCGCGCTCGGTGTGCCCCGGCACCGCATCCACACCGAGGAGTTCGCCCTGCGTTGACGTCCCCCTCTCGTGAACGAGAGGGATTCCCACTTCCAGATGCTCCTGCTCCACCGAAAGGATTCGCACATGCGTTCTAGTATGGGGAGCCGGTTCCGCTCCGGCCTCACGGCCGGAAGATTCGCGGCGGGATCGTGATGAACGAGAACGCCGGGAGACCGTACCGGGCGCGGGTCGGGTTCGCCGCCCTGCTGAGCGCCGTCGCGCTCACTGTCGGCGCGAAGGCCGCGACCGGCGCCGGGCAGCGCCCGGTGGCGCTCGCCGCCCCGGCTGCCACCGGCTCCACCGCCACCGCGTCGGCAGCCGGGTCGAGTGGGACAGCGACGGCCACGGCCAGTCCCACGACGCCCTCGACCGGCACTTCCCCGGCTGACACGTCGGCCGCCACGCCCAGCCCCGCCGCGACGCCGTCGGCCAGTCCGTCCACGTCCGGGACGAGCACCACCCGCACGGTGACCGGGGACGCGATCGACACGCGTTACGGCGCGGTCCAGGTCAAGGTCGTCCTGACCGGGAAGAAGATCGTCGACGTCGTGACGGTGCAGGTGCCCGATCGGGAACGCCGCGACCGGGAGATCAACGACCAGGCCGTGCCGCTGCTGCGGCAGGAGGTCCTCACCGCCCAGAGCGCGAAGATCGACAACATCTCGGGTGCTTCCTACACCACCTACGGCTACGCGTGGTCGGTGCAGTCGGCCCTGGACAAGGCCGGTGTCTGACGTGGTGGAGGACACCCTGGCCGACGCGGCCCGGCGTCCCGGGGCGGTCCACGCCGAACCCGTGATGGGCACCGTCGTCAGCATCGACATCCGCACCCCCCTGCCGCCGGAGCGTCTCGACGCCGCGATCGCGGCGGCGGTCGACGTCCTGCACCGTGCCGACGCCGACTTCAGTACCTTCCGCGCCGACTCGTGGGTCTCCCGGCTGCGCCGCGGCGAATGCGCCCTCGCCGACGTCCCGGCGCACGTCCAGGGGGTCTACCGGATCGCCGAGGCCTGTCGGGTCCGCACCGCCGGCCGGTTCGACCCGGCCTGGCGCGGCGACGGCACCCTGGACCCCACCGGGCTGGTCAAGGGCTGGGCGGCCGACGCGGCGTCGCGGCTACTCACGGCGGCCGGCGCCATCAGCCACTGCGTCAACGCCGCCGGTGACCTGCGCGTGCGCGGCCAGGCGACCGCGACCGCCGCCGCGGTGACGGCCACCGACCCGCCCGCGGCCCCGGGGACGGCGGCGGCGGCGCCCGCCGGGAACTGGCGGATCGGGATCGCCGACCCGCATCACCCGGGCTGCCTCGTCGCGGTCGTCGAGGGTACCGACCTCGCCGTGGCCACCTCGGGACTCGCCGAGCGCGGCGCGCACATCGTCGACCCGTCCACCGGCCGGCCGGCCACCGACCTCGCGTCGGTCACCGTGGTCGGCGCGGACCTGACCCTCGCGGACGCCTTCGCCACCGCTGCCCTCGCGGCCGGCCCGGCGGCCCCGCCGCTGCTCGCCGATCTCGCCGCGGCGGGCTGGGCGTGGCTCGTCGTCGACGCGGCGGGCCGGGTCACCTGCTCGGCGGGGTTCCCCGGTGCGGTCGCCGCCGCCGGCGCCGCACCCGTGCCGGCGGCCGCCCGCGGCCGTGGGTGAGACTTGACCCGGTGGACCGAGACCTGCGCGTCCTCGTCGTGGACGACGAGGACGCGATCACCGACCTGGTGGGCATGGCGCTGCGCTACGAGGGCTTCAAGGTCACCGCCGTGCACACCGGCCAGGCGGCGCTGACCCAGACCGCGCTGACCCATCCGGACCTGCTCGTCCTCGATGTCATGCTGCCCGACATCGACGGGTTCACGGTGTGCGAGCGGCTGCGCCGCGCCGGGCACACCGTGCCGACGCTGTTCCTCACCGCCCGCGACTCCACCGAGGAGAAGGTCCGCGGGCTCACCCTCGGCGGCGACGACTACCTCACCAAGCCGTTCGCGGTCAGCGAGTTCGTCGCCCGGATCTGGGCGATCCTGCGCCGCGCGGGCATGGCCGGGCAGGACACCCCACCGCTGCGCCTCGCCGACCTCGAACTCGACCCGCTGAGCCGGGAGGTGCGCCGGGGTGGGCAGCCGGTCGAGCTGACCGCGACCGAGTACCGGCTGCTGCACTACCTGCTGGTGAACGCCCGCGCGGTGCTGACCCGCGGCCAGCTTCTCGACCACGTGTGGGGCCACGACTTCGGCGGCGACGGCCGGGTGCTCGAGAGCTACATCAGCTACCTGCGTCGCAAGATCGACACGACGTCGCCCGCGCTCATCCACACCGTGCGTGGGGTCGGCTACGTCCTGCGCGTTCCGCGGTGAGACGCCCGGCGGTGTCGCTGCGGCTGCGGCTGCTGCTGGCCGTGGTCGCCCTCGTCGCCGTCGGCCTGTCCCTGGTCGCCGTCGGGATCCAGGCGGCGGTGAGCAACTACCTGTGCGGCCGGCTCGACCAGCAGGTGCGCGAGGCCCATCCGCTCGTCGAGCAGGCTCTGGTGCACCCCGGCTCCCGGGATCACGACCGGGACGACGCCGACCAGCGCTTCGGCAGCGTCTACCTGGTGGGCACCTACGGCGCGCTGTACGACGCCGGCGGGCACCGGCTCGCGGAGACCAGCCCCGGCCTCGGCGACGACGGCCGGGCGGCGCCGGGCCGGCGCCCCGAGGTGACCCCGCAGGTACTCGCCACCGCCCCGGTCCACCCGAAGCTCGCGACGGTCGCCCTGGAAACGGTGCCGGCGGACAACCACAGCGGCCGCTTCCGACTGCTCGGGGAACGCTTCACCGACGGCCGGGTCCTCGTCGTCGCCGTGCCGTACACCCAGGTCGACAACACCCTGCGCAGCGTGCGGCGGATCGAGATCGTGGCCAGCGCGGTGGGTATGGCCGTCCTGGCCGCGCTGACGTACGTGCTGATCCGGTTCGGGCTGCGCCCGCTGACCCGCATCGAGCTGACCGCCGACCAGATCGCCCGCGGCGACCTCACCCGCCGTGTCGACAACGTCGACCGGCGCACCGAGGTGGGCCGCCTCGGCTACGCCTTCAACGCGATGCTGACCCGGATCGAGGCGGCCTTCCAGGCCCAGGAACGCTCCGAGGGCCGCCTGCGCCAGTTCGTCGGCGACGCCAGTCACGAACTGCGCACCCCGCTGACCTCCATCCGCGGCTACGCCGAGATGTTCCACCGCGGGGCGGCCAGCCGTCCCGCGGACCTGGCCATGGTCATGCGCCGCATCGAGGAGGAGTCGGCGCGGATGAGTGGGCTGGTCGACGACATGCTGCAGCTCGCCCGGCTCGACCAGGGCCCGGTACTGGACCGCCAGCCGGTCGACCTCGCCGCGGTGGTGCGTGATGTCGTCGCCGACACCCTCGTGACCTGGCCCGGCCGGACGATCGAGGCACACCCGCCGCCGATCCTGGAGGTGTCCGGCGATGCCGGTCGCCTCCAGGAGGCCGTCGGCAACCTGGTGCGCAACGCCGTCGTGCACACCCCGGCCGCCACGTCGATCACGGTCGTCGTCGAGACCGCGGCGAGCGGCGCCGGCAGCCCCTCCGGTGGTGAGGGGGAGTTCGTGGTGTCCGTCATCGACCGGGGGCCCGGCGTCGCGCCGGGCGACGTGCCGCACCTGTTCGAACGGTTCTACCGGGCCGACCCTGGCCGCTCCCGTGACGCCGGCGGAAGCGGCCTCGGCCTGTCCATCGCGCGGGCCGTTGCCCAGGCGCACGGCGGACGGGTCGAGTACCGGCCGACGCCGGGCGGCGGAGCCACGTTCCGCCTGGTGCTGCCCGCCGGTCCGGCACGGCCGCCCGCCGCCGACCGCCCGGCGACACCGGCCGGGTAGCCGGGCGCCCCGCGCGCCAGGGCTGCTGATCGGCGTCGTGGCTGCCGCTGGCCATCCTGGCTGCCGCTAGGCGTCGTGGGCGACCTCGAGGACATCGTGGGCCGGGCGGCGTGGGGTCTGGGGCAGCGCCGGCGCTGCCGGGTCCGGATAGCCGACGCGCAGGATCATCTGGGCCTCGCCGCTGCCGCCGGCCGCCTCGCGCAGGAGATTGCGGGTCGCGTCGACGTCGATCGCCTGGCCCAGCGGCGAGGCGGCCAGGCCCGCGGCGGTGGCGACGAGCAGCAGTCGGCCCAGGGCACGGCCGGCGTGCAGCCATTCGTCCGGGCTGTCGCTGTCCGTGCCGAGGACGAGCACGCCAGGACGCTCGACCTCCGGGTCACGCAGCCGCTGACCGGCCTCGCCAATGATGTCGAAATCGCGCAGCGGGAACTCGGACTGGCGGGGCTCGGCGCCACCGACCACGGCGCTGCGCGGCACGCCGTCCAGGGCGTTGGGGTCGGTGCGGCTCCAGGCCAACAGTTCCGCGCGGTAGTCCGGGTCGTGCGTCTCGATCCAGTCGGCGTGCGCGAGCAGCACCGACAGCTCCACCCGGGTCCCCGGGCGGACCACCGACACGAGCCAGCAGCCTTCGCTCTCCGCCGCCCGGCGCAGACCGCGGACAACCTCGTCGGGCAGTTCGGTGCGGTCGAACGGTCGCCGGTCGGTGTGGCGGCGGCTGATCGCGTCCACGAGGGCCGTATCGCCCTGAGCAGGTGGGCACTGGCCGACGACGCGCAGTGCCGCCAGCCGTCCGATGGCCAGGTCGGTGCCGTCGGGAAACTCGTCGACCTGCACCTCAAGGCCGGCGGCGCGCAGCGCCAGCCAGGCGTTGAACAGCGCGGCGCCGCAGCTCATCACCATCTGCCGACGGTGCGGGTCGACCACCGGGACCGCCCGGCCGAGGTCGGCACGCAGGTCAAGGGTGTCCCCGTGCAGTCGCCAGCGCCACGGCTGGCTGTTGTGGATCGACGGCGCGAGGATCGCGGCCTCCACCGCCGTCCTGGCCTGTTCGATGGACAGTGTCGTGGTGGATGTGGCCATGGCTCCGCTCCCGTCGCCGCCCGGCGGTGACCGTCGTACCGGCCGGCCCGCCACTGTTCGTCGTACCTTCGGACACGATTAGTGTTCCCGCTGGCCGGGGTCCGATCCTCCGTCCGTACGCTGTCTGTCCGGGGGCCGATCGGCCCGCCCGGCCGGGGTGGTTCGGCCCCTTCCGGCACCGACGGTGCCGGTCACACTGGGGTACTTACAGCCCCCGTAGCCGAGACGTGTGCCCGCGGAGAAGAGTGATGCCGGAACCGAGCACCGCCTGGACCGCGCCCGGCCCGCCCGCCGAGGGCGCCGGCCCCGTTGGCGGCGCCGGCACCCGGAACGCGGCAAACATCCTGGTCCTCAACGCCGGATCGTCCAGCCTGAAGATGCGGCTGCTCGGACCGGAAGACGAGACGCTGTGGTCCGCCAGCCGCGGGGAGATCCACGACGCGGGAGCCGACGGCCTCGCGGCCGTGGTTGACGAGGTCGCGGAGTTCGGGGCAGTGGCCGCGATCGGGCACCGGTTCGTCCACGGCGGCCCCCGGCTGCGCGCCCCGGTGCGCCTCGACGAATCCGTCGAGGCGGAGCTGCGGGCGCGGACCAGCCTGGCGCCGCAGCACCTGCCGGCGGCGCTGGACCTGGTCGCCGCGGTCCGTGCGGCGGCACCGGACATCCCTCAGGTGGCCTGCTTCGACACCGCGTTCCACGCCACCCTGTCGCCGGCGGCAGCGACCTACGCGATCCCGCCATCCTGGCGGGAGTCGCACGGAATCCGCCGCTACGGCTTCCACGGCCTGTCCCACGCCTACGCCGCCCGACGGGCCGGTGACCTGCTGGGCCTGGCTGACCCGGCGGGTTCATCCGCGCCGTCGCGCCAGGCTGCGCCGCCTGGACACTCGGGCGGGCTGGACGCGCCGGACCCGGCGGGCGGGCCGGGCAGGCCGCGCTGGCCGCGGGTCGTGACCTGCCATCTGGGGTCCGGAGCGTCCCTGGCCGCGGTGGCCGATGGGATATGTCGGGACACGACGATGGGGTTCACCCCGCTGGACGGCCTTGTGATGGGCACCCGCTCCGGCGGCGTCGACCCGGGCGCGCTGCTGTGGCTGCTGCGCGAGGCGGGCCTGTCCGCCGACGAGCTCGCCGACGGTCTGGAACACCACTCGGGCCTGCTCGGCCTCGCGGGCAGCGCCGACATGCGCGACGTGCTCGCCGCCGCCGACGACGCAGCGCCGTCCGCCCGCCTCGCTCTGGCGGTGTACCTGCACCGGCTGCGCGCGCTCGTCGCCGCGATGGTCGCCGCGCTCGGCGGCCTCGACGCGCTGGTGTTCACCGGCGGGATCGGCGAGGCGGCGCCGCGGATCCGCGCCGGCGCGGCGGCGGGGCTCGAATTCCTCGGCCTGCGGCTGGACCCGGCGCGCAACGCCGCGCACGACGGCGGCGACAGCGAGATCGGCGCGCCGGACGCGCCGGTGCGGATGTTCGTCGTCGAAGCCCGCGAGGACCTGGAGATCGCCCGTGGGGTGCGCGCGGCACTCGCCGGCTGACCCGCTGACCCGCTGACCCGCTGACCTGCTGACCCGCTGACCCGCTGACCGCTGGCCTGTGAGGGCCGGCCGCAGACGCCTTCGCGGTGGGTGGCGGGGGATTGACGGGGCGTGCGCGGCTTTCCAAGCTGGGCCGTATGGGAGCCTTGGCGCGGATGCGCGCTCTGTCCAGGCAGGTTGCCGTACGTCCGCGTCACGATCTCGATCGTGGGCTGGCGCGGGACGTGGCGCTGATCTGCGGGGCGTACGCGCTGGTCGGCGGCTCGTTCGGGGCGATCGCGGTGGGCGCCGGGCTCCCGGTGTGGGCGCCGGTGCTGCTGTCGGTGGTGGTGTTCTCCGGGGCGTCGCAGTTCCTGCTGGTCGCGCTGCTCACCGGGGGTGGGGGCGTGGTGCCGGCGGTGCTGGCGTGCCTGCTGGTGAACACCCGGCACCTGCCCTACGGGTTCGCGATCGGCGACGCGCTCGGCCCGGGTTGGCCGCGCCGCCTGGTCGGCAGTCACCTTCTCGTCGACGAGTCGGTGGTGTTCGCGCTGGCCCGCCGGGACGAGGGGCGCGCCCGCGCCGCGTTCTGGGCCTGTGGGCTCAGCCTGTTCGTGGCGTGGAACGTCGGCGTACTCGCCGGTGCGTTCGCCGGCGCGGCGGTGCCGGACACCGACGCCTTCGGCCTGGACGCCGCGTTCCCGGCCGTGCTGCTCGCGCTGATCATGCCCGCGCTGCGGGACTCGCCGACCCGCCGGGCCGCCCTCGCCGGCGCCGCGCTCGCGGCGGTGGCCGCACCGGTGCTGCCCGCTGGGTTACCCGTGGTCCTCGCCCTGGCCGGACTGCTCGCCGGCCGCACCGTCCGTCCGCGCGGCGCCGCCGAGCCAGGACCCCGTCAGGCCGTCCGCGGGACGGACGGGGCCGTCCCCGGTCCGGTGGACGAGCGATGACCGGGACCTCGACGCTCCTGGTGGCCATCGCGGTGCTGGCCGTCGGCACCTACGCCTGCCGCGTCGCCGGGCCGTTGCTGCGCGCCCGGGTGACGCTGCCCGAGCAGGTCGAGCGCCTCACCGGGCGCGCCACCGTCGTCCTGCTGGCCGCGGTCGCGGCGACGAGCACGCTGATCGTCGACCACGGTTTCGCCGGTCCGGCCCGGCTCGTCGGCGTGGTCGTCGGCGGCCTGCTGGCGTGGCGGCGAGCACCGTTCGCCGCAGTGGTCCTGGCCGCCGCGGGCACCACGGCGGCGCTGCGTGCATGCGGCGTTACCTGACGCGCCTCGTCTGGTCAGGGCGGGGTGGCGCCGCGGCGGTGTTTGCGGCGATGACGTCGGCACGGTCGGACAGGCGGGCGAGGCCGACCAGGGGGCGGCCCATCCGGGGGTTGGCGCGCAGGGCGTCGGCGTGCTGGCTCATGCCGATCACGTTCGGGGCCGTCACCCAGGCGTAGCCGTCGCGGAAGGGGAACCGAGCACATCGGCCAGGCGACGCCGGGTATCCGCAGGGCCTTCGCCGGCGAGCAGTTCGGCACGATCGTCCTGCGCTGCGACCAGAGAGCCCGGCCCTCTGCCCGAGGAACATGGCTTCAGTCACATTGCCGGCTGGACCGCAGTGTGGGTGCCGCATTGTTCACCCCGGTCGGCGCCAACGTCTTTGCGGGTGGTAAAAGGGTCGGTTTGACAGCCTGCGGACTCATGCTTGACGGTGCGGTCGGATTGTGTTTGGCGCGGAAACGGCGGACCTGCCCCGCGGGTCGTGTCCCGGGCGGGTCTTGTACGATTCGCCGATATGGAGACGCGCGCGATCGAGACGTACATCCGCAGCACGTTCGCCGAGTACGCGGGCCTCACCGAGGAGGAGCTTTTCAGTAACGGCGTCACCCTCGCCGAGGCGGTCAACCGTAGTCCGCGGATGACGAACAGTATTGATTTGATGGAGACGTTCGCCCGTACGTCGAACGCGGTGCGGAAAGATTACGGAGTGCGAGTTCGGCTGCCCGCGCTGCCATTGGACACCCCGATGTCGGGAGTGCTCGCGACCTTTCTCGCGGAGTACGACCGCGAGGCGGGCACGGCCGCTCCGAGCGCCCGGCCCTCGGTGGCGGAGATGGCGGTATGACGACGCTGGCTGCTGAGCCCACCGCGGCCCTGGCCGCGACCGGGCCCACCGCCGCGGCGCCGGACAGCGCCGGGACGGATCATCCTCCGGTGGTCCTCGCCGAGCTGCATGACGCCCTGACCAGGCGCGGGATGTCTCTCGTCGAGATCACCTGGGAGCAGCAGCGGCTGCACGAGGCACGCCGCTGGAGCGTCGTGGAGATGCTCGACGGCATCGACGTCGCCCGGCTCACCCCGCTGGAACGCGCCATGGTCTGGAACGCCGGCCGCGCCGAGCTGACCACCAAGCCGGGCGCCGACCGCCTCGAGCGCCAGGCCGACGCCGAGTGTGGTCGCTGGCAGCGGAGCAACCCCACGGTGGCGGCGATCATGCAGGCCTGCGGCACGTGGAGCCGGTACTGGAACGAGGAGGAGGCGCATCACGAGACGGCGTTCAACCGGCTCGCCGCGCTGACGGGGATGGAGGCGATCCCGGACGAGACCTTCCTCGAGTTCCGCCAGGTGTTCCCCGACGACGGCATGCTGCGCACGCTGGTGCTCCTCGCGATCTCGGAGATCACCGCCGCGGTCAACTACGGCCAGTGCCGGGCGGCGGCGACCGACCCGGGCCTGCGCGCCCTGTTCGCCCAGGTCGCGGCCGACGAGATCCAGCACCGCAACTACTTCCTGTCCTTCGCGAAGGCCCTCGTCGACAGCGGGGAGTACCAGGCCAAGGACGCGTTCGCCGTGGCCCACCTGTTCCTGCGCGAGGACGGTGAGCTGGGCGGCAGCGCCCGCGAGCGGGTCGAGTCCCGCGACACCCACGTGAACTGGTGGGACCGCCTCGACACCGCCGACAGCGCCGCGGCGTTCCAGCCCGAGGCATCAGGCCGCAAGGAACAGCTCGTCTGCGGCGCGCTCCAGAAGATCACCGGCCTCACGGTGCGGACCGCGGCCGAGGTCGAGGACACCTGGATGGACCTCGTCGGCGCCTGACCGGCCTCCGTTCCTGACCGACCTCCGTTCCTGAGCAGCCTCCGTGCCGGCACCACCGACCGATCGAGACCGACCGCGCTGACGGGAGCCTGACGTGTTCGCCGAGGAGACCCGGCTGTCCCTGCTGGTCCGCCCGAACGACATCGACGCGCTCGGGCACGTCAACAACGCCGTCGCGATGGAGTACCTGGAGGCGGGACGCGCGGACTGGCTCGACCGGGCGGGCATCGTCTCCGGCGGCGGGGTCATCGCCGTCGTCGCCCGGGCCGAGATCGACTACCGCGTGGAGGTCCCGCGCGGCACGGTCGAGGTCGTCACCGTGATGGCGGAGCCGGATCCCACCGCGTTCGACCCGGAGGGGATGAACTACCTGGTCCGGTTCCGCCAGCGCGTCCTCGTCCCGGCCGCCCCCCGCCCGGCCGTGGAAGCGGTCATCACCGTGGCGTTCGTCGAGTCGGAGCGCCGCCGGATCGTGACCCTGCAGGACTACCTCGCGGCCGCCCCCGCGCGCTGAGCGGACAGGGGCAGAGCCGAGCGGGCAAGAGCAGCGCAGAGAGCGGAGGGAACGGGATGCTCGAACTCATCCAGCGCCACCACGACGCCCCCGGCGGCCCCCCGCCGGGGGCGCGCGGGCTGTACCTGTACGAGAAGTTCACCGACCCGCCGGAGTTCGTCGCCTACCGGGAGTTCCCCGAGCGGGTCGCCGGCGCCGCCGACGCGCTGCGCGCCGACGGGATAGGCCCGGGCACGCGGGTGCTGTTCCCGTTCGAGACGTCGATCGAGACGATCACCGCGTTCCTCGCCCTGCTGGAGATCGGCGCGGTGCCGCTGTCGGTCCGGCCGTACCTGATGAACGCCGCGCGCGAGGAGTACCAGGATTTCCTGGCCCGCGTCGCGGCCGGCTTCGACGCGCGCCACCTGCTGGCCACGCCGAGCCTCGCCGTGGTCGACCTGCCGGCGGGCGTCCGGTCGGTGGCGCCGCCGCCCGCCGGGTGGCGCCGGCCCGGCGCGCGGTTGCGCACGCCGGCGGACGATGAGATGGCGTTCGTGCAGTTCTCCTCCGGGTCGACGTCGTTCCCGAAGGGCGTGCCGATCCGCCACGGCGCGCTGCGTGCCAACCTGGCGATGATCCTGCGGACCGACGGGCGTGGCGCGGACGACCGGGGGAGCAGCTGGCTGCCGCTCTACCACGACATGGGCCTGGTCGGTGGGCTGCTGACCTGCCTGGCACGTGGCAACGACCTGCTGCTCGCCGAGCCGGTGTCGTTCCTGTTCGACGCGCACGGCTGGTGGGAGCACCTGTCCCGGGAGCGGATCAGCCATTCGGTGATCCCGAACTTCGCCGTCGACTACTCGCTGCGGATGCTGCGTGACCTCGACGCCGACGAACTCGCCGCGCTCGACCTGTCCCCGCTGCGCTCCGTGTACCTGGGCAGCGAGCCGATCAACATCACGAACCTGGCGGAGTTCACCGCGCTGCTCGCGCCCGCCGGCCTGTGTGACACCGTCTGGATGCCCTGCTACGGGATGGCCGAGGCGGTGCTGCTCGTCGCCAGCCGCCCGCGGGACACCCCCGTGCGGGTGGCGTCCGCCCCGTCGGGGGTGCCCGCGATCTCGGTCGGGGCGCCGCTGGGGGAGTTCACCGTTCGCCTGCGCGGCGAGGACGGGCGGCTGCGCGGCCCGGGGGAGCTGGGCGAGATCGAACTCGCCGGCGGCAGCCTCGCCGCCGGGTACCTCGACGACGCACGTCCGCTGCGCGGCGACGACGGCTTCTACCGCACCGGTGACATCGGCTTTCTCGACGACGGCGAGCTGTTCGTCGTCGGCCGTGACGGCGACCGGATCAAGGTGAACGGGCAGAGCCTGTTCGCCGCCGACTTCGAGCAGGCCGTCGAACGGCTGCCGTTCGTCCGCGAGGGCCGCACCGCGGTGATCCAGCTCGACCCGCCCGACGGGCGCATCATCGTGCTGGCAGAGGCGGACCGCGCCGCCCGCGGAGACATCGCCGGCAGCCGCGCGCAGATCCTCGCCATGCTGACCCGCGCGATCGGTGTCACCGTCGCCGAGTCCGACGTCCATTTCCTGCGCGCCGGCCAGCTTGCCCGCACCAGCAGTGGCAAACTGCGCCGCCGGGCGATCGCGACCGCGTTCACCCGTGGTGACCTGCGGGGCTACACATTCGGCGCGCCGTCCTCACCCTGACGGGACCCGTTCGCGGGTTCGGTAAGGTCCTCGGATGCCGAGCCTGACCCGCGACGGCGAGGTGTGGATCCTGCATCTCGACGCCGATGACGAGAACCGGTTCCACCCGTTCTGGCTGGACTCGATCGAAGCGGCCCTCGACAAGGTCGAGTCCGCGGACGGCCCGCGGGCGATGGTCACCGCCGGCAGCGGAAAGTACTGGTCGAACGGCCTGCACCTCGACTGGCTCGTCGGCCACACCGAGCGGATGGACACCTACCTCGACCGGGTGCACCATCTGTTCGCGCGCACGCTCGCCTCACCGGTGATCACCGTGGCGGCCATCAACGGTCATGCCTTCGCCGCCGGCGCGATGTGGGCGCTGGCCCACGACGTGCGCCTGATGCGCCGCGACCGCGGCTACCTCTGCCTGCCCGAGGTCGACATCGACCTGCCGTTCACCCCGGGCATGTCCGCGCTGATCCGCTCGCGGCTGACCCCCGCCGCCGCGCACCAGGCGATGACGACCGGCCACCGCTACGGCGGCGAGGCCGCGTTCGCCGCCGGCATCGTCGACGGGGTCGCGGACGCCGACGGGCTGCTCGCCGCCGCCATGGAGCTGGCCCGGCCGCTGGCCGCGAAGGCGAAACCGACCCGCGCGCAGATCAAGGAGACCCTCTACGCGGAGACCCTCGCCGCGCTGCGCGCCCCCTCCGCGGTCGTCTGAACCGCGGCCCTGGCGGGCTGGGCGGTGAGCACGGTGTCGCGCAGGATCCGCGCGGCGGCGGGGGTGGCACCGTCGGCGGTGACGATCGCCGTCGGGAACGTCGGCGCGGGCACGGCCAGCGGAACCAGGCACAGCCCGGCAATGCCGCGGGTGTCGAGGCTCGGTGGCACCATCGCCACGCCCAGGCCGTACGCGACGAGCTCCGCGGCGGACCGGCCCGCAGCGGGAATCAGCCAGTCGCTCGTGTTCCTGCTCGCGGTCACGACCGGGCTGAGCGTGGCGGCGATGTACTACGCCCAGTCGCTGCTCGACGAGGTCCGCGACGCGCTCGGCCTGTCCACGGGCACCGCCGGTCTGCTCGTCACCGTCACCCAGGCCGGCTACCTGGCCGCGCTGATCCTGCTCGTCCCGGTCGGCGACCTCGTCGCCCGCCGCCGGCTCATCCCCGCCCTGGTCGCCGCCCAGGCCCTCGCGCTGTTCCTGCTCGCCGGCGCCACGTCGGCCACCCAGCTGATGATCGCCGGTGTCGCCGTCGGCGCGCTGAGCGTCACCGCGCAGATCGGCGTCGCCTTCGCCGCGTCGCTCGCCGCCGACGCCGAACGCGGCCGGGTCGTCGGCACCGTGATGAGCGGCCTGCTGCTGGGCATCCTGCTGGCCCGTACCGTCGCCGGCTGGCTCGCCGACCTCGGCAGCTGGCGCACCCCGTACTGGGTCGCCGGCGCCGTGCAGCTCCTGCTGTGCGCGGTCCTGGCGCTATGCCTGCCTGCCGAACCCCGCGCCGGGGCCGGGGCCGGGAGGCCGAGCTACCGGGAGGCGGTCGCGTCGGTGCCGAAGCTGCTGCGCGAGGAGCCGCTGCTGCGGCGCCGGGCGCTGTACGGCGCCGCGTCGTTCGGCGCCTTCAGCGTCCTGTGGACGCCGCTGTCGTTCCTGCTCTCCGACGCGCCGTACGACTACTCGACCGGTGTCATCGGCCTGTTCGGGCTGCTCGGCCTGATGGGCGTGCTCGCAGCCTCCCTCGCCGGGCGGGCCGCCGACCAGGGCCGCGCCGGCCAGGTCACCACCGCCGCCTACATGGCCACCTACTTCACCTGCGGCCTCGCCGGCTCGCTGGCCGTCACCACCGCCTACAGTGCCGGCGGCTGGACCGCGGTCAGCCTCACCGGCGCCGCCTTCGGCCTCGCCGCCCTCGCCCTGGTCGGCTGGGACGCCGTCGTCGCCCGCCGCGGCTGACCGGTCCGCGCGGCTGGCGATGGTCCCTCTGTACGGTTCCGCGCCCGTTCTGCCCGTACAGAGCGACCATCCAAGCGCCGCGACCCCAGCCCGATCGGCCGGCCTCACGTGCACAGTCGGTCAGTCCAGGCCCACCGTGGCCGCGAGGAAGGGGTTACGGAAGACGCCGGTCGGGTCGCCGCGGTCGGCCAGCGCGAGGAAGTCGGCGACCCGCGGGTAGCTCGCGCGGATGCTCTCCGCCGGCAGCGCGAACACCTTCCCCCAGTGCGGACGCGGCTGGAACGGGGCGAGCTGGCGTTCCACCGCCGCCACGGCACGGGCGACGGCGGCCTCGTCCGGCCGCCAGGTGAAATGCAGGCTGACGGCGTCGCGGCCGTAGGCGGGGCTGAGCCACAGATCGTCGGCGGCGATCGTGCGCAGCTCACTGACCTGCAGGGCCGGCCGAATCCGGTCGCCGATGCGGAAGATGCTCTCGATTGCCGCGGCGGCGTCAGCCCGGGAGACGAAGTACTCCGACTGCAGCTCGTTCCCGCTGCTGGGAGTGAAGCCCATCCGAAAATGCGGCAGCCGTTCATGCCACGGTCCTGGGACGCCAAGCTGCTGTGTCGTGTGCACCGGGTCGAATCCGGGCACCGGATGGTCCGGCCGGTCGAGTGCCCGGACGCCGAGGACTTCCACGGGCGCCGCAGCGGTCTCGCCGGCTTCCTCGACCCGTTGTTTGACCCACAGCCGGGAGGACTCGGCGCGCCAGGTCGTGAAGACGCTGACGCTGTAGGCCGCGGCGAAGATCTCGTCGAGCCGGTCCAGCAGTGCGGCGCGCGTCAAGCCCTGGTAGACGTACTGACGGACCTGGAAGGTCGGCACGATGGCGAGCGTCACCGCCACGACCACGCCCAATGCGCCGAGCGCGACGACGTGACCGGCGAAGTCACCGTCCACGCCCCGCTGAACCGTGACGACCTCACCGTTCGCGGTGACGAGATCGAGAGAGACGACGGAGGTGGCCAGATTCCCGTTTCGATCACCGGAGCCGTGCGTCGCCGTCGCGCAAGCACCAGCGACGGAGATATGCGGCAGCGAGCCGAGATTCGGCAGCGCCCATCCCCGCGCCTGCAGCTCACGGGCAAGGTCGCCGTATCGAACACCGGCGTTCACGGTCACCTCACGCGCGGCAGCGTCGACCCGCAACACGGGCGGCAGCCGGGCCGTCGAGATCAGCATCCCGACCGTGTCCGCGATCGGGTTGAACGAGTGCCGTGTACCGACCGGCCGGGCCCGGTCGCAGGCCGCCACGATCTCCTGCAGCTCCTCGACGGAAGAGGGCGCGACGCGCTGGCTCGCCCCGAAGACGACATTTCCGGCCCAGTTGGCTCCTTCCAGACCGTCGCTGTCCTGCATGCCGCTTCCTCCAGCCCGAGAGCTCCGCCACGTCGGGGTCCGACCGTGGCGCGTCACTGCTGGACCTGAGTTTCTCGTGCTCCGTCAGCACCGCACCTACCCGGCCGGGCTTCGACAACAGCGATGTGGACGTCCTCGTGGAGTTCGACACCGACCGTGCTGAATTCGATTATTTCGGCAATTATTTTGCTCTAAAGGAAGGACTTGAGCGGCTGCTAGGGCGTGCCGTCGACGTTGTCAGTGTCACGGCGATCCGTAACCGTTGCGAGTCATGAAGCATGAGTAAGCCTCTGCCTCGCAGCCGTCGTCGACAGGACGGCGCTCCCGGTCTGACC
>NZ_JALKFX010000060.1 GCF_023243045.1 Frankia sp. AgB32 | reverse complement strand
CCCCGGGGGGGGGGGGGGGGGGGGGGGGCCGCCCCGCCCGGCGGGGGCGGGCGGGGGGGGGGGGGCGGGGGCGGGGGGGGCCCCCACGCGCGCGCCCCCCCACCACACGTCCACCGTCGACCAGTCCACCGCGTCGGCCGCGGGGCTGGTCCGCACCGCCCGCAGCAGCGCGATGCCGATGCCGCCGCCGGTGAGCACCACGGACGCCTCGCCCCGGGCCGCCTGACCGTCGACCAGGCTGGTGATCAGCCGGGCGGCGACGGCGCGGGCGAGCACGCCCGCGTCGCGGTGCGCCACGATCCGCGGCTCGGCGCTCATCTGCCGTCCGCCTCGTGCTCCCTGGTGGCGCCGGTCGGCCGTGTCGCACCCAGACCGGTCGCCGACCCGAGGCCCGGCGCGGCGCCGGACGGGCCGGCGCTGCCCGCGTCCGGTGCGCCGGGCAGGGTGACCGGCGGTGCGCCTGAGTCGGCCGCGGCGCTCGGCGCACCGGCCGGGACCGAAACCGGGCCGCCCGCGACGGTGGTCGAGATGTTCATCGGGTCGTGCCAGACGTGCTCCCGGTGCGGCGGGCGGGTGCCGAGGTCCGGCAGGTCGCTCCAGGTGCCGAGCGCCTCGGCGAACACGTCGTCGTCGTCGATCCGGCGCAGCTCCTCGGCGAGCAGGTCACCGAGGCCGCGGGCGGCGAGCGGCAGGACCCGGTCCGGGAAGCCGGAGCGGGAGATCGTCGCCGAGCGGGCGTCGGTGCGCGTGATCGCGAGCTGCTCGCCGCCGAGGTGGACGACGACGCCGGTGATGTCGGGCCGCCGCCCGCTCTCCTCGACGGTGACCGGCACGCCGAGCCGGTTGCGCAGCCAGCCGGCGAACAACTGAGCGCTCGGGTTGGCCGGTCCGGCCTGGACCACCACCGTGTCCGGCCGGTCGCCCAGCTGGTCGAACGCTGCGGCGAGCAGGGTCCGCCACGGCGTCAGCCTGGTCCAGGCGAGGTCGGTGTCGCCGGGGACGAAGTCGGTGGCGCGCTGGTGCAGCGCGGCCAGCGGGTCCGCCGCGGCGGTGACGTCGGTGACCCGCCGGTCGGCGAAGACGCCGAGCGGGTCGTAGGCGATCCGGGTCGGCGGCTCGTCGTGCCACCAGGTGACCACGGGGGCGTCCGGGGCGAGCAGGGGCAGCACGACCGACTCGGCGTGCAGGGCCAGGCGCCCGGACATCCGCATGACGACCGCCTCGCCCGGCCCGAGCCGACCGCCGATCGACACCTCGGCGTCGAGGCGGGGGTGCGGGGCGTCGATCTGGCGGCGCACGACGATGAGCAGCCGGCACGGATGCGCCGAGGCGGCCAGTGTCGCCGCGCCCTCCGCCTCGCTGACGTTCTTCTCGTCGACGACGGCGACGAGAGTGAGCGCGAGGCCGAAGGCGAGGGCACCGGCCGCACGCCGCTCGGCGGCGAGCGCCTTGACCACCTCAGAACCGGTGGTGTCCCACAGCGTGGTCACGACGGGCTCCTCTCCGTCCGGGGAAGTGGGCCGTCCGTCCGGGGAAGCGCGGCGGCGCTCATGGCCGCCGCCACCGTCGGCCGTCGGCGCCGAGCATGTCGTCCGCGGCGGCGGGACCCCAGCTACCGGCCCGGTAGCGATGCGGTGTCGTGCTCGCCCAGTGCTCCTCGAGCGGGTCGATGATCCGCCAGGACTCCTCGACCTCGGCGTTGTTCGGGAACAGCGTCGCGTCGCCGAGCAGCACGTCGAGGATGAGGCGCTCGTAGGCCTCGGGCAGCGCCTCGGTGAACGCCTCGCCGAACAGGAAGTCCATCGCGACGTCGCGGACCTCCATCGCCGAACCCGGGACCTTCGAGCCGAACTTGAGCGTCACGCCCTCGTCCGGCTGCACCCGGATGACGAGCTGGTTGTTGCCGAGCTCGGCGGTGTCGGTCTGGTCGAACGGCAGGTGCGGCGCCTTCTTGAACACGATCGCGATCTCGGTGACCCGCCGGGGCAGCCGCTTGCCGGTCCGCAGGTAGAACGGCACGCCGGCCCAGCGCCGGGTCTCGATGCCGAAACGGACAGCCGCGTAGGTCTCGGTGTGCGAGTCCGCCGGGATGTCCTTCTCGTCGAGGTAGCCGGCGACCCGCTCGCCGGCGAGCCAGCCCTGCTCGTACTGGCCGCGCACCGCGTACCGGTCCAGGTCGTCGGGAAGCGACACGGCCCGCAGCACCTTGATCTTTTCGGTGCGGATCGTCTCGGCGCTGAAGCTGACCGGCTCCTCCATCGCGGTGAGCGCGAGCAGCTGCAGCAGGTGGTTCTGCAGGACGTCGCGGGCGGCGCCGGTCTCGTCGTAGAAGCCCGCGCGGGTGCCGATGCCGACGTCCTCGGCCATGGTGATCTGCACCGAGTCGACGAACTGCGAGTTCCAGATCGGCTCGAACAGGGTGTTCGCGAACCGCAGCGCGAAGAGGTTCTGGACCGTCTCCTTGCCGAGGTAGTGGTCGATCCGGTAAACGCCGGACGGCGTGAACACGTCGTCGACCAGGGCGTTGAGCTCCCGGGCCGAGGCGATGTCGTGCCCGAACGGCTTCTCGATGACCACCCGGCGCCAGCCGGACGCGCCCTTGGCGGCCAGGTTCGTCCGCTGCATCTGCTTGAGGACCACCGGGAACGCCGACGGCGGGACGGACAGGTAGAACGCGGCGTTGCCGGCGATGCCGTGCGAGGACTCCAGCTCCTCCAAGGTGGAGACGAGCCGGTCGAAGGCCGCGTCGTCGTCGAAAGCACCCTGGACGAATCGCACGGAGCTGGCGAGGCGGTCCCAGACCTCCTCGCGGAAGGGCGTACGCGCCCCCTTCTCGGCGGACTCCCGGGCGAACTGCGCGAAGTCGTCGTCCGACCAGTCGCGCCGGGCGAAGCCGAGCAGCACGAAACCGGGCGGCAGCAGGCCACGGTTGGCCAGGTCGTACACCGCCGGGATCAGCTTCTTGCGGGCCAGGTCGCCGGTGGCGCCGAACACCACGAGGGCGCTGGCGTCCGGCAGGCGTGGCAGTCTGCGGTCACGCGGATCGCGCAGCGGGTTGGTACTCACCGTGGGCGCCACCCGTTCCCCCTTCGCACTCGTCTTGGTCCTTTCGAGGTTTTTACTGTTCGCCGCTGTTTGTCCATGGCAAAGAGACTGTCCACGGTGATCGGCGTGACCCCGGCTCAGTCGTTCGCGGGCGGGGCGGACAGCTGCCGCTCGATCGTGTCGAGCAGCTGCTTCCACGAGTCCTCGAACTTCTGCACACCCTGGGCCTCCAGGGTCTCGATCACATCGTCCAGGTCGACGCCGACCCCCGCCAGCGCGGCGAACACCGCCCGGGCATCGTCGTAGAACGGCCGGATGGTCTCGCCACCCACCACGCCGTGGTCCGCGAACGCCTGCAACGTCGCTTCGGGCATGGTGTTCACCGTATTGGGCGCGATCAACTCCGACACGTAGATGGTGTCGGGCAGGGACGGGTCCTTCGTCGACGTCGACGCCCACAGCGGACGCTGCGCCTTCGCGCCCTGGGCGGCCAGGGCCGCCCAACGGGGTGTCCCGAACGCCTTCTCGTACCGCTCGTAGGCCAGCCGCGCGTTGGCGATCGCCGTCTTCGCGTGCAGCGCCTTGGCGGCGGGCGTCCCGATCTTGTCCAGTCGGGCGTCGACCTCCGTGTCGACCCGGCTGACGAAGAACGACGCGACCGATGCCAGGTCGGAGACGTCCCGCCCGGCCGCGATCGCCTGCTCCACGCCGCTCTGGAACGCCTCGATCACGGCGTCGTAGCGGTCCAGCCCGAAGATCAACGTGACGTTGACGCTGATGCCTCCGGCCAGTGCGCGGGTGATCGCCGGCAGGCCCGCCTTCGTCGCCGGAATCTTGATGAACAGGTTGGGCCGGTCGACGAGCCACCACAGCGCCCGCGCCTCGGCGACGGTGCGCTCGGTGTCGTGCGCGAGGCGCGGGTCGACCTCCAGGGAGACCCGTCCGTCCACGCCGCCGGAGGCGTCGTAGGCGCCGCGCAGCACGTCACAGGCCTCGCGGACATCCGCCGCGGTGATCGCGCGGACCGCCTCGCCGAGGTCCACGCCCCGCAGCGCGAGGTCCCCCAGCTGCTCGGCGTAGTCGTCGCCGGCGCCGATCGCCTTCTGGAAGATCGTCGGGTTGCTCGTGACGCCGACCACGCCGCGCTGTGCGACCAGGTCGGCGAGATTGCCGGTGCGCAGACGCTGGCGGCTGATGTCGTCCAGCCAGACCGCCACGCCGGCGGCCGAGAGCTCGGTCAGGGGGGTGCTCATCGGTGGTGTGTTTCCTCTCCGCGGGGCGGTCGTCGATCCATCCCGGGTCAGGTGTTCACCCGGTGGTCAAACTGTTCCGTGCGAGCCGTTCCCGACGCTGGTGATGATGCCCGAACGGGTGCCACGAAACCGGTGGGGCGGTCGGAACGGCGCGGGGCCCGCAGCCGCGTCTCCCGCGGCCGACATATCGACCCACCGCCGACCCCCTTCGGGCCGTACCCTGCCCACACCGTCTCCATCCCAGTCTCGTACCAGTCTGATCCAAGTCTGCGCGTCGCCGTGACACCCAGGTAGCAGTTGGAAGAACAGCCGGTGTGGACCTGGCCGGACAGCAGCCGTGAGACACACCACGGGAGACCTTGGCCACCCGCGGGGCCACCCCGTCGGGCGGCGGGCGGCCGCCCGCGGCGCCGAGCCGGGACCGCGCTGGCCGCGGACCGGACCGGCCGCAAAGCCCCGCCGGGGCCAGAGTGAGCCAGACCGCAGGCTCGCCGGACGTTCGGGGCGCGGCCGCCGCGCGTGCGCCGCAATCCGGCGGCTAGACTCCGACACGTCGTAGAACACTGTCCGCTCCGTCCACGGGGCTCCGTCCAGCGCGGGTCGCCCACCGGTCCCGCCGATCGCGAGGTCGCTCTGTCTACCGAGGCCGCCCTTCGTCGCCGGCACGTCACCACACGCGGACCGGTGCGGTCGGACGTCTCCGCGTCCACCCGGCCGGAGAGTAACCCCGCGGCCGGTCCCGCCGCCGTCGCCAACGGCGTCACCGTCGCCCGGGACGCGGTGCCCTCGAACGGCGTGTCCGGTTCCCCCAGCGTGTCCGGTTCGAGTGGTGTGTCCGGTTCGAGTGGCGTGTCCGGTTCGAGTGGCGTGTCCGTGTCGAATGGCGTGTCCGCAGCCTCGAACGGGGTTTCCGTGTCCGTGTCGAACGGGGTGTCGGTGTCCGGCTCGAACGGTGTGTCCGGGTCGAACGGTGTGTCCGGGTCGAACGGGGTGTCCGTGTCGAACGGGGTGTCCGGGTCGAACGGTGTGTCCGGGTCGAACGGGGTCTCCGGTTCCCACGGGGTCGCCCTGGCCGGCGGCGCTGTGGGAACCGAACGGGTCGCGACCGGCGTCGGCGTCTCCGCCCTCGCCGCGCTGGGTGCCAAGGCCCGGGCGTACGTCGCGCTGATGAAGCTGCGCGTGGTCGAGCTGCTGCTCGTGACCACTGTGCCGGCGATGATGCTCGCCCGCGACGGCATGCCGTCGCTCTGGCTCATCGTGGTGACGCTGACCGCCGGCACGCTCTCGGCGGGCAGCGCCAACACGATCAACTGCTACGTCGACCGGGACATCGACCAGGTGATGGGCCGCACCAAGCGCCGCCCCCTGGTCCGCGCCGCCGTCACCCCGACCGAGGCGCTCGTGTTCGGCATCGCCACCGGCATCGCCTCGACGCTGCTGTTCGGCCTGCTGGTCAACTGGCCGTCGGCGCTGCTGTCGGTCGGCGCGATCGCCTTCTACGTCTTCGTCTACACCCTGGGGCTCAAGCGTCGCACCCCGTCGAACATCGTCATCGGCGGCGCGGCGGGCTGCTTCCCCGTGCTGATCGGCTGGTCCGCCGTGACCGGGACCGTCAGCTGGTCCGCGGTGCTGCTGTTCGCGATCGTGTTCTTCTGGACGCCACCGCATTTCTGGGCGCTGGCGATGAAGTACCGCGACGACTACGCCGCCGCCGGGATCCCGATGCTGCCGGTCGTCGCATCGGCCGAGACGGTGACGCGGCGGATTCTGTTCTACTCCTACGCGATGGTCGCCGTGTCGCTCGCGCTCGCGCCGGTCGCCCACACCGGGCCGTTCTACCTGGTCGCGGCGATCGTGTTGGGCGGCTGGTTCGTGGCCGAGGCGCACCGCATCGTCCGGCGCACCGAGCAGGGCAACGATCCGTCCCCGATGCGGCTGTTCCACATGTCGATCACGTACCTCACGCTGCTGTTCGTCGCGATTGCCATCACCGCCCTGATCTGACCGGCCGCGCTCGCCGGCGGCGGCGATGCTGTGGCAAGGATGGTCGCGGTGGGTGACGGCGACGACCAGGTCTGCGTGGGAGAGCGGTCATGAGGTGACCGCGTTCGACCTCGCGCCGACGGCCATGGACGCCGCCCACGCCCGGTTCCCGGCCAGCCCGGTGCGCTCGCGGTCGCGAACCTGCTGGACCCGCCCGCGGGCAGGCTCGCCGATCCGTTCGATCTCGTCGTCGAGATGTACCCGTTGCAGGTGCTCCCGTTCGGGTCGCCGCTGCGCGCGGCGGCCCTCGACCGGCTGGCCGCGCTCACCGGCGGGACACGGGTGCCCACACCGACGGCCCGGTCCTGACCTTCGGCCGGGCGGAGGACGCTGACGTTCGGGTGCTCGACCTGGTGCTGGACCGGCGCGGCGGGCCGTCCTGCACGCTGCGGACCGCCGGCGACTCCGCCCGCGTCGCGCTGGCGCTGGCCGACAACGACGCGGCCGTCGACGGGCTGCGCCACCACCTCGCCGCCGCCGACGTGGTGCTCGTCAAGGCCTCCCGCGTGGCGCGCTTCGACGAGATCGCCGCCGCGCTCGCCTGGTTCGCCGGCCGAGCCCGAAGTCCTGCGACCGGCCTCGGCAGGAATCGCGCGGCGACCGCCGCCGGCCGTTGGGATGACCGTGCGTGGTCGGCACCGGACCTAGGTGATCATCTCGTCGGCTGGGTGCGACCTACACGCGCTGACCGGCCCGGACGGCCGGCTGTCTCATCCGTGGTCCTCCGTGGCTGGGTTCGGGCGGACTGTGTGGCAGGGATGGGCTGTGCGGTCGTCCTGGGCTGTTTGGCCGGGGTCGACGAGATGGTCGGGGTCGGCTGTGCGAGCGGGGTGTCCGTCTCGATCGCGGGGCGGGTGGACATCGCGAGCCACAGGGACAGTGCCACGACCCACATCACGGTGGCGCCGGTCATGTGCAGGGCGACAAGGCCGGACGGGATGCCGAGGAAGTACTGGGCGAAGCCGATGCCGGCCTGCGAGACGATCACGACGAGCAGGATGAGCGAGGCGCGGCGGGCCGCAGGCGGCGCCGCGCTGACCCGCACCGCGAAGACCATCGCGGCAACGAGGCCGGTGAGCAGCATCGCGCCGTCGGCGTGCAGCTGGGCGACGGTGGTGATGTCGAAGCCGAACCGGGCGACGTGGGTGGCGTCGCCGCTGTGTGGGCCGGTCCCGGTGACGACGGTGCCGAGGACGAGCACCGCCGCCGAGGCGACGACGAGCAGTCGGGCGAGCCACAGCAGGGGGGGCGCGACGGCCGCGGTGGCGGGTCCGGCGCCCTGGCGGGCCCGGCGGTCGAGGGCGACCGCGTTCCAGAGCAGGACCATCGACAGCAGGAAGTGCGCGGCCACGGTCGCCGGGTGCAGCTTCGTCAGCACGGTGATGCCGCCGAGGACCGCCTGGCCGAGGTAACCGATCCACAGCCCGAACGACAGCCGGGTGAGGTCCCGGCGCCGGCCGCCGCGCAGCCGCAGCGCCATCAGCGGCGTGATCAGCACGACGACACCGACGACCAGGCCGACAACCCGGTTGCCGAACTCGATCACGCCGTGCAGGGCGTACTCGGAGTGCGGGGTGAACGAACCGTCGCCGCACTGGGGCCAGGTGG
Organism: Frankia sp. AgB32; assembly: GCF_023243045.1. Taxonomy (GTDB): domain Bacteria; phylum Actinomycetota; class Actinomycetes; order Frankiales; family Frankiaceae; genus Frankia. Next base: position 12,681 of record NZ_JALKFX010000060.1, on the reverse strand, counting down.
GGCAGCCCAGTCCGGAACCGGTGAGCCGCACCGCGCCCCCACTGACCACGATCAGGGACAGCAGGACCACGTTGAGCGCGGTGACGAGCTGAAACGCGCGGCGGCCGACGAGCGGCAATCTCCGACGCGCTGTAGAAGCTGGCACGGAAGTCATAGTAACGTCCGCCCCGCCTCGTTTCGGCGCCCGCGCGCCCGCTCGGGCCGGGCCTCTGGTCACACCGCGTGTCGCGCCGGACCCGGACCCGTCGGCGGCGGCGTCACTCCCAGCGGAAGGTGCGCGCCGCCAGCGCCAGGCTCGCGACCGCCCACACGGCGAGCACGATCAGCGGCCGTACGCCGGGCCCGGTTCCGTCGGCGAGGACGTGGCGAAGCCCGTCGGACAGCGCGGCCGTCGGCAGCCCCTGGGCGATCGTCCGCAGCCAGCCGGGCAGTTCCGACAACGGGAAGACCACGCCGCCGATCAGCAGCAACAGCAGGTAGACACCATTGGCGGCGGCGAGGGTCGCCTCGGCGCGCAGGGTGCCGGCCATGAGCAGGCCAAGCCCGGAGAACGCCGCCGTGCCGAGTACGACGAGCGCGAGCACCGCGGGCACGGCAGCCGGGCCGCCGGCGGGATCCCAGCCGAGGGCGAAGCCGACGGCGACCAGCAGGACCAGTTGGGCGACCTCCACGGCGAGCACCGCCGCGGTCTTGCCGGCGAGCAGGATCGACCGCGGCAGGGGTGTCGCGCCGAGCCGCTTGAGCACGCCGTAGGAGCGTTCGAAACCGGTCGCGATCGCCTGGCCGGTGAACGCCGTCGACATCACCGCGAGCGCGAGCACCCCCGGGACGAGGAAGTCGACCGACTTCTCGGAGCCGCTGGGCAGCACGTCGACCGCCGTGAAGAAGGCCAGCAGGCCCACCGGAATGATCATGGTGAGTAGGACGGACTCGCCGCGCCGCAGGGTGAGGACGAGCTCGAGGCGGGTCTGGGCGGCGAACATCCGCGCGCGGCTCGCCGCGCCCGGCGCCGGCCGCAGATCGAGCAGCCCGCGCCCGGCCGGCCCGCGCCGGCCCCCCGGTGCGGTGGTTCCAGGGGCGTCGGCGGTGGTCACGGGTGCAGCTCCGTTCCGGTCAGCTCGACGAAGACGTCCTCGAGCGTGCGCTGTTCGACCCGGAGGTCCTCGGCGAGCACGCCGTTGCCGGCGCACCAGGCGGTGACGGCGGCGAGCAGCTGGGGGTCGACGGTGCCCTGGACGAGGTAGTGCCCGGCGGGCCCCTCATGGGCGGTGGTGCCGTCGGGCAGGGCGAGCAGCAGCTTGCCGAGCTCCAGCCCGACCGGGGCGCGGAAGCGGAGCTGGCCCTCGGCGCCGCCGCGGGTCAGCTCCGCGGGCGAGCCGACCGCGACGACCCGGCCGTGATTGATGATGATCACCTGGTCGGCGAGGCGTTCGGCCTCATCCATCGCGTGGGTGGTGAGCACGACGGTGACACCGGCGGAGCGCAGTTCCTCGATCAGCTCCCAGGTCGTGCGGCGGCCGGCGACGTCGAGCCCGGCTGTCGGCTCGTCGAGGAAGACCAGCTCCGGGCGCCCGACGACGGCCATCGCGAGCGACAGCCGCTGCTGCTGGCCGCCGGAGAGGCGACGGAACGGGGTGCCGGCGCAGTCGGCCAGCCCGAGCCGGTCGAGCAGCGCACCGGGATCGAGCGGCTCGCGGTGGTGCGCCGCGACCAGGCGCAGCATCTCCCCAACCCGGGCGCCCGGGTACATCCCGCCGGACTGCAGCATCACGCCGACCCGGGGCCGCAGAGCGACCGCGTCAGCGATCGGGTCGAGGCCGAGAACGCGCACCTCACCGGCATCGGCCCGGCGGAAACCCTCGCAGATCTCCACCGTGGTGGTCTTGCCGGCACCGTTCGGCCCGAGCAGCGCGGTCACCGAGCCGACGGGGACACCCAGCGACAGGTCGTCGACGGCGCGAAACGGCCCGCTCGGCGTGGGGGGCGGGCGCGGGGGGGGGGGGGGCCCCCCCCCCCCCCCCGCGGCCAGGGTGAACAGGGCGAGGCCGGCGGCGGCGACCAGCCCGGCCTGCGCCAGCAGCGGACCGAGCAGCCCGTGGTCCGTTCCCTCGTCGGTGACCAGCGCCTGGGACACCCCGAGGCTGAGCACCATCGCCAGCATGCTCGCCCAGGTCTGAAGGGTGAGCAGGTCGCCGCGGCCGGTCGGGCCCAGGGCGCGGGCCGCGAGGGCTCCGGTGGCCGTGCCGAGCAGCAGGGTGCCCGCGTTGCCCACGAGGACCGCCGCCGTGGCCCGGGACAGCGCCGCTCCCGGACCGGGGGTGGGACCGCCCGGCGCGCCGACGACCTCGCCGGCGGCCGTCTCGCCGGCAACCGTCTCGGTGGCTGTGCCTGCCGGGAGAGCGCGACGGGTCATCGAGCGCAGGCCGGTGGCGGGCGGTGCCCGGCCGGGGGGTGGGCCGCGGGCAGCGTGCGCGGCGGCGCGGTGCACGTCATGGCCGCGACCCGCCTCCTCGCCGACTTCCCGATCCGTCGGGGCGGCCCCGAGACGGGGCACCCGGTCGGCTAGTCTTCACCATGAGTATTGGCTAATCAACGCACCGTACATGGGTGTCGCGAGACGGAGGGATGGCCTGCCATGCGGGTTGTCGTCGCGGGTGGCGCGGGTTTCCTCGGCAGCCACCTGTGTGAACGGTTCCTGGCCGACGGCGCCGAAGTGATCTGCGTCGACAACTTCCTCACCGGCCGGCCGGAGAACGTCGACGCACTGCGTGCCCACCCCGCGTTCCGCCTGCTGCGCCGGGACGTCACCGGGCCCGTCGACCTCGCCGGCCCGCTCGACGCCGTCGTCAACCTGGCCTCGCCCGCGTCGCCGGTGGACTACCGTGCGCTGCCGCTGGAGACGCTCGCGGCGGGCGCCCGGGGCACCGGCCGCCTGCTGGAGCTCGCCCGCCGCAAGAAGGCCCGCCTCGTGCTGGCCTCCACCTCCGAGGTGTACGGCGACCCGCAGGTCCACCCGCAGCCGGAGGGCTACTGGGGCCACGTCAACCCGGTCGGCCCGCGCAGCATGTACGACGAGGCCAAGCGGTTCGCCGAGGCGCTGACGACGGCCCACCGCGCGACGCACGGCACCCGCACCGGCATCGTGCGCATCTTCAACACCTACGGACCGCGGATGCGGGCCGACGACGGGCGCGCCGTCCCCACGTTCGTGACCCAGGCCCTGGCCGGGAAACCGCTGACCGTCGCCGGCGACGGAACGCAGACCCGGTCGCTGTGCTACGTCGACGACCTCGTGGACGGGCTGGTCCGGATGACCGTCGGTGACCATCCCGGGCCGGTGAACCTGGGCAACCCCGAGGAACTGTCGATGCTGGACCTCGCGCGCCTCGTCGCGCGGCTGTGCGGGGACCAGGCGCCCATCGCCTTCGTGTCCCGGCCCCCGGACGACCCCGGCATGCGGCGACCGGACGTCTCGCTCGCCCTGGCGGAGCTCGACTGGCGTCCCCGGGTCACCCTCGCCGACGGGCTCGCCCGCACCATCGACTGGTTCCGCTTGCGCGCCGCGGCCCCGCCACCGGTTCCCCGCCAGCCCGGTCCGGCGCGACTGCCGGCCCAGGACGGCTGATCCCCGGGCGATGCGCCGAGGTGCCAGCCGGGCCCGCCTAGCGACCGGCGTTGCCGGCGGTGGTGCGCCGGTTGCGCCTGCCGGCCCGCGGGACTGTGGCCTGGCCGGTGAGCCTGGTGCGCAGCGTGACGGGAAGGTCGGCGTCCAGCCGGAGTTCGGCGGTCGGCGCCTGGACGGTCCGCTCCCAGCCGGTTGCCCGGGGCGTGTCCTGGACGTCCCACCGGCCGGGTGGGTCGGCGACGAGCCGGAACCGCTGCCCGCCGGCGGTGGTGACGACCAGGGCCGTCGCGGCGTCGGCCGTCGCGCGGCCGGTGGTCGCCGCGCCGTCGACGTCCGGTTCGCCCACCGTCACCACGACACCGGGTGCGAAGTGGAAGCGCACCGCCAGCCGGTGCCGGCCGTGGCCGCTGATCCGGTCCTCGACGGCGAGGCCCCGCGGGTCGAGCCGCCAGGTGCGGCGGTGCTCCGGCGCGCCGGCGAGGTGACGGTAGCCGTCGTGCGCGGCGACGAGGGTGACGCAGGCGCTGTCGTGGCGCATCGACGCCAGGGTCGGGTGGGCGCGCCGGCCGGCGCGAAAGGCTCCCCACACCTCGGTCGAGTCGGTGTCGTCGACGGTGACGGTCGAGTGCGCGGCGCTGGCGCGTTCCTGGTCGCGGCGGGCGCCGGGCGCGTAGGTCGAGGTCGCGGTGTCGACGAGCAGCGCCTCGCCGTCGCGCCACAGCAGGAACCCGAGGGTGTCGGCGTGCGCGTGCGCCGGCAGCGTCGGGGGGCAGGGCAACCCGACGTCGGCGAGCAGTCGCCAGCCGCCCGCGGCGAGGACCGCGAGCCCGCTCTCGGCCAGCAGCAGCCCGCTGGCCCCGGGCATCGCGGTCGCCTTCGGCTGGGCCGCGGTCGCCTTCGGCTGGGGAGGCACGGCCGGCAGCAGCCGGCGGACCAGCGCGTCGCGGACGGGGAAGCCGTCGTTGAGCAGCGGTACCGTGCCGTCCGGCGCGAGCACCGCGGCGAGCCAGACCCGCATCCGGTCCGTCGCGTCGGACAGCTCGGCCGGCACCGGCTGGCCCACGGTGGCGAGCAGGCCGGCCACGTCGTCCAGGTCGGCGAGGACCTGGCAGTGGTAGGCGGGGGCGCGTTCGCAATGGCCGCCGTCGGCGAGGACCTGGCGGTCGGCCTCGCGCGCCAGCGCCCGCACCCGGCCCGCCAGCTCGGACCGGTCACCCGCGGCCACCGCCAGCGCGACCTGCGCCTTGAGATTCTTGATCAGATGGTTGCCGCCGACGTCGGTCTCGCGGTGCAGCCGTAGGAAACGTCGGTGGGCGGCCAGATCGGCGCGCCGCGCCCCGCCGGCCGGACCGGTGGGCGGCAACGCCGGGGCCAGCGCGCACAGCGTCCACGCGCGCAGTGACGTCACATAGGGCGACCAGGCCACCCGGTGCCCGACGGGCACCGCCGCGCGCCAGCCCAGGTACAGGCGGGCGACCAGGTCGCGGCCCCGCTCGCCCTCGGCCACCAGCGCCCAGGCCCAGTCCCAGTAGTGCAGGTGGTAACGCCACAGCAGCGGGGCCTGGGCCTGCTCCCAGTCCCAGCACGCGGGGTCGGGGGTCGCGGTCCGATCCCCGGTGTCGGTCAGCGGCCGGGGGTGGCCGAGCAGGGTGATCCGGCCGGCGGCGAGGTCCTCGACACGCAGCGGCTCCGGCGGGCACCGGCCGTCGACGGGGACGAAGGACGCCGGCCAGTGCCCGGGCAGCGGCGGGCCGGCGAGGATCGCCTCGGCGAGCCGCGGCGCGTGGCCCAGCGCCGCCCGCTGGCCCCGCAGGCGGGCGCGGGTCGCGATCTGGCCTGGCCGCAGCTGTCCGACGGTGCGCAGGTAACGGCCGGACCGGGACGCCCGCGGCGGCGCCGCGCCGCCGGGCGGGGTTGTCGCGGCGGCCAGCTCGGCGATGCCGCGGTCGAACGGTCGCGGTCGATGGCCGAGGTCCTGCCGGGCCGCGGTGATGTCGAAGGCCTTGTCCTCGGCCAACCGGGCGATCTGCTCGGCCTTCAGCCGGGGCCGCCGGGCGCGCCGCTCGTACGCCGAGGCCAGGGCGAGGATCGGCCGGGACGGCACGGCGACGCCATGCACTCGGCGACCGACCGCCGTGCCGGCGGCGGTGACGACGTCCCGGAACGGCAGCGGTCGCGGTCCGGCGACGTCGTAGGCCCGGCCGATCGCGACGTCGGCGTGCAGTGTCCGCAGCACCGTGTCGGCCAGGTCGTCGACGTGGACCGGCTGGTGCAGGCAGGCCGCGCCCGGCAGTGGCACGAGCGGGGTGCGGCGCACCAGGGCGAGCAGGCGGGCCATGTTGCGGTCGTCCGGGCCGCCATAGATCATCGTGGGCCGGATGATCGTCCAGTCCAGCCCGCTGGCCTCGATCGCGTGCTCGGCCTCGATCCGCACCCGTTTCGACGGCGGGTCGAGGGCCGTGAAGATCCCGGTGGTCGAGACGAACACCGCCCGGCGGATGCCGGCAGTACTGGTCGCGGCGAGAATCGCCGCCGCGTGGCCGAAGCCGAGGGAGGCGATGTTGAGCAGCGCCCGCGCGTCGGCCGCGACGAACGCGGCGGCCAGGCCCGCCGGATCGGCCAGGTCGCCGGCCACCACCCGCGCGCCGCGGCGGCGCAGCGCGGCCGCGGCGGTCTCGCTGCGCGCCAGTCCCACCACGTCATGGCCGGCCGCGACGGCCCGGTCGACCACCCGGCTGCCGAGAAATCCGGTGCCTCCGGTGACGAGGATCCTCACGCCGACGGCCTCGCGGGCGCTGCGGCGCCCGCCCGCGCCGCCGCTGCGGCGCGCTCCGCGTCGATGCTCTCCCGCGCGCCTGGTTCGCGCTGGTCAGGGACCTGCCCGGACGTCGCGGGCGGCGCGCCGGGCGGGTCGAACCGGTCGGGGGAGGTTTCCGGTGTGTCGAAGAGCAGGTCGCGGTAGGTGCGGGCGAGGACGTCGCGGTCGAAGTGCCGCTCCACGTAGGCACGGCCGTCGCGGGCCATCCGGGCGCGCCGAGCCGGGTCGGCGGCGAGCCGGGTGATCGCCGCCGCCATCGCCTCGGGGTCCTGCGGTGCCACCACGGTCTGGCCGGCGGCGGTGAGGATCGCGGCGGCCTCGCCGCGGACCGCGCCGAGCACGGGTCGTCCCGCGGCGAGCAGCTCGAACATCTTCGACGGGATGAACGTGTCGAACATCGGCACGTCGCGCAGCGGCACCACGCAGAGGTCGGCGGCGGCGACCATGCCCGCGACCTGCTCCCGGGGCACCCCGTCGTGCAGGACGGTGTTGGTCAGGCCCAGGGCGCGCACATGCTCGGCGAGACGCCGCTTCTCGGCTCCCTCGCCGACGAAGGCGAAACGCACCGGGGCGCCGGCGAGACGGGCCGCCGCGTCGGCCACGGAGGTCAGCCCGTGCGAGATGCCGTGCGCGCCGATGTAGAGAACGAGAAGCTCGCCGTCCGCGGCGCCGAGCCGCGCGCGCAGGCCGGGCGGGGCGGGGGCGGGGCGGAACCGGTCGAGGTCTACCCCGTTGCGGATCACGTGGACCTTGGCCGCCGGGATGCCGCGGCGCACGATGTCGTCGCGAAACCCCTCGGTCACGGTGACCACGAGGTCGGCGGTCCGGTAGGCGGCGAGTTCGAGCCGTTCGAGGGCACCGAGGACCCGCCGGTCGGTCAGGACGCCGAGCTGCTCGAAGATGGCCGGCCACAGGTCGCGGACCTCCACGACCAGCCGGGCGCGGCGCAGCCGAGCGAGCAGCCAGGCGGACCCGAGCGGGAAGAACGTCGGGGAGGACACGACGATCACGTCGCTCGGCCCCGTCCGCCAGCCGCCCAGCGCCACGCTGGTGACCATGAAGGACAGATGGCTCAGGGTCTTGCGGACGATGCCCTCGTTGGGGGTGGCGTAGAGCCAGGTACGCAGCACGCGGTAGCCGTCGGTCCGTTCCGTGCGCGTCAGGGCGCCGCGGTAGGCGGGCGGGATCACGCCGGTGGGGTGGTTCGGCAGGCCGGTGAGGACGGTGACGTCGAGACCGTCGGCGGCCCAGGCCCGCGCGGTCTCCGAGAGCCGGGCCTGGGGCGCGCCGATCTCGGGTGGGAAGTAGTGGGTGACCACCAGGACACGGCGGCGGCCCGGAGCGGGGGACACGGAGTGGTACCTCCAGCCGTCGGCCTCGGTATTCGATTGCTCATCGTAGTGAATTGAATGCAAAAAGTGACTACATTGCCGCGCGGTCGGGCGCGTGTCGGGACTCGTCGCCCACCAGCGCGGCCTGCGCCGCGGGTCCCCCGGGCGTGGGGCGGGGCGCCACGGCCGCGTCGGCCTCGGCGCGGACCGCGGCGGCCAGCTCGTCCCAGGCCGCCCGGCCCAGCGGCGGCGCGAAGCCGACGGACGGCAGCCAGCCCGGCTCCTGGGCCTGCCCGAGCAGCAGCAGCTCGGCGCGGCGGCACAACGCCCCCAGCGGGGCCAGCCACTGCCCGGTCGGCTCGGCCGCGTGCAGCAGGGCTCGCACGGCCGGAGCCGGGAGGGAGCACAGCGGCCGGCCCGGCGCGAACGTCTGGTAGAGCGAGCGCACGGTGTGGCCTTCGGACGGGTGCGCCACGACCAGGGGTGCGTGCTCGGCCGCCAGGATCGCGGCCACGGCCGCCCCGACGTTGCCGACGAGTGCCACCGGCACCGGTTGATCGCCACTGTCGCACGCCACCAGTGGCCACCGGCGGCAGAAGGCGGCGAAGTCGCTGGTCATCCGCCGACCCCAGCCGTGGACCGACGGCGGCCGGTACAGCGTGACGGCGACCTGGCCGCGGGCGGCGGCGTCGCGCAGCAGCTGCTCGCCGAGCATCTTGGCGCGCGCGTACGGCGTCACCGGCGCGTAGTCGAGGCTCTCGTCGAGCCGCAGCGCCCGGCCCTGCACCGCCGCGGTGCTGACGTGGAGCAGGCGGGGCACCCCGGCGTGCGCACAGGCGTCGGCGAGCAGCTGCGGCCAGGCGGCGTTGCCGCCGACGAGCGCGGGGGTGAGGCTCGCGGCCGACGTGGCCACCCCGGCGGCGTTCACGACCGCGTCCATTCCCGCCAGGTCGGCGACCAGCGCTGCCAGGCCTGCCCCGGCCGGCTCCGGGGCGAGGGCGCTCCGAGCCGGGTGGGACAGCATGTCGAGGTCGGCGCGCAGCCGGCGCGCGGGCCGACGCACGACCTCGTGCCCTGCCTCGGTCAGCGCGTTCGCGCAGGCGGTGCCGATGAAGCCGCTCGCGCCGAACACGGCGACCCGGCTCATGAGGCGTCCCGCCGCACCGGCCCGCCGGCTGTGCTGGTCGGCGTCGTGGCCGTTGCGGTCGTCGTGGCCGTGGTGGCCGTGGTGGCCGTGGTGGTCGTCGTGGCCGTGGTGGCCGTGGTGGCCGTGGTGGTCGTCGTGGCCGTGGTGGGCGCCACGGGTGCGCGCCGCTGTTCCGGCAGCCGGGTGGCGCCGGGTGCGCCGCCGACGCCGGCCCGGCGGGCGGCCCGGCGCGGCGCGGTCAGGTAGAGGGCCAGCACGGCCAGCGCCGCGGCGTCCGCGACGAGGCGGCCGGGCAGCGGGCCGAAGGCGGCGAGCGAGAGCGCGACCACGGCGAGCGTGGTGGCCCCGACGAGGCCGGTGACCTTCGGGTGGGACCAGCCGACGATGGTGAGGCGCTGGTAGGCGTGGGAGCGGTGGGCGGTGTGCCAGCGCTCGCCGGCGCGGATCCGCCGGATCAGCGTCGCCGTGGTGTCCGCCAGGTACAGGGCGCTCGGGGCGAGGGCGGCCTCGGGCGGGACGCCGGCGAGCACTGCCTGGGCAGTGAGGACGGCGATGACGGCGCCGAGGACGTAGCTCCCGACGTCGCCGAGGAACACCCGGGCCCGCGGGAAGTTGAACGGCAGGAAGCCGAGCGCGGCGGCGGCGACGATCACACCGCCGACGCTGACCGTGGGCGCGTCGCGGGCGGCGCCGAGCGCGGCCAGGGTGGCACCGGACAGCACCGCGGTCACGGCCGAGATGCCGTTGATGCCGTCCATGAAGTTGAAGGCGTTGACGTAGCCCGTGATCCAGACGGGGGCGGCCACGCAGACGAGCAGAACGACGAGCAGCCCCGGCGCGGGGTGGCCGAGGAGGGCGCCGAGCACGGTCATCGCCGCGACGGCGAACGCCGCCGCGGTGTGCAGGGCCAGGCGTCGTATCGCGGTGACGCCGCCGACGTCCTCCGCCAACCCGATCAGGCCGAACAGCGCGGTGGCCGCGGACAGCGGAAGCGGGTCGGGAACGTCGCCGGAGCCCTGGGTCAGCACGGTGGTGAGCACGCCGGCGAACAGGCCGAGGGCGACGGCGACGCCGCCCCCGCGCGGGGTCGGCGCGTGGTGCGAGGAGCGGGCGGTGACCTCGTCGATGGCGGCGAGGCGGTGCATGGAGACGATGACGATCGGGGTTGCCGCCATGGTGGCGAGGTAGGCGACGGCCGGCGCTGACAGCATGCCGTTCCTCCGGCTCAGACACGTCGGGTGGAGAGTGAGCGGCGTTCATCGCTTAATGTAATGCATCAACTACACTCCGCGTCACGATGTGTGGTGCGGGTGTCCCGCCCGGCGGCGCCGGGTCGCCGCCGGCCCCGCCTACCCCCCGGAGGTTCGCGCGATGAAACAGGTGGTGCAGGCCGCGTCCGGGGGAGCGGTGCGGGTCGTGGACGTGCCCGTCCCGGCCATCGGGCCGACCGAGGTTCTGGTTGCGACACAGGCCACCATCGTGTCGGCCGGCACCGAGCGGGCCGTCACCGCGCTGGCCCGCTCCGGCCTGGTGGCCAAGGCCCGCGCCCGCCCCGACCTGGTGCGCAAGGTCGCGACCAAGGCCCGCACGGACGGCCTGGGGCCGGCCGTACGCACGGTGCGTGACCGGCTCGCCGAAGATGTCCCCCTGGGCTACAGCGGCTGCGGTCGGGTGGTCGAGGTGGGCGCGGCGGTGGAGGGCATCCGGCCGGGCGACCTCGTCGCCACCGGCGGTGCCGGGCGGGCCAACCACGCCGAGTTCCAGGCGGTGCCCGGGCTGCTGTGTGCCCGGGTGCCCGACGGGGTCGACCCGGCCGCCGCCGCGTTCGCGACGATCGCCTCGATCGCGCTGCACGGGCTGCGCCTCGCCGAGGTCGGCCCGGGGTCGAAGGTGGCCGTCGTCGGCCTCGGGCTCGTCGGCCAGCTCGCGGCCCGCCTCGCGCTGGCCAGCGGCTGCGACGTGGCCGGCATCGACCTGGCCGAGCTGCCGCTGGGTGCGGCGCGGGCGGTCGGGGTCCGGGCGTTCGAGGAGGCCGGGGAGGCCACCACCGCGGCCCTGCGCGCGTGGAGCCGTGGGCGCGGCGCGGACGCCGTGCTCATCTGCGCGTCCGGCCGGTCCGCGGAGCCGGTGATGCGGGCCACCGCGCTCGCCCGCGACCGGGCGCACGTCGTCGTCGTCGGTGACGTCGGCCTGGACCTGGTCCGCACGCCGTTCTACGACAAGGAACTGACCCTGCGCTTCGCCCGGTCCTACGGGCCGGGTCGCTACGAGCGCAGCTATGAGGACTGGGGCGTCGACTACCCGCCCGGCCAGGTCCGCTGGACGGAGGGACGTAACCAGGAGGCGGTGCTCGACCTGCTCGCCGCGGGTCGGCTGCGGGTCGACGACCTCGTCACCCACGCATTCCCGATCGACGCCGCGCCCCAGGCCTATCAGCTCGTCGCCGAACGCACCGAGCCGTACCTGGCCATCCGGTTCGACTACCCGGTGGGACCGGACGTCGGCGAGTGCGCAGTCGCGGGCGGCAGCGCCGACGCCGGCCGCGCGGGCTCGTCCCGCAACGGTGCACTCGCCGCGGGACGCTCGCGGCCCTGGGTGCCGCGCCAGCGCGGCGCCGCCGCGCCGCGTCGCGGCAGCCGCGTCGGCTGGATCGGGGCCGGGGCGTTCTCCGGCTCGGTGCTGCTGCCCGCGTTCCGCGCCGCCGGCTTCGACCAGTTCGTCACCGTCGCCTCGGCCGGCGGCCGCTCGGCGCGGTCGTTCGCCGACCGGTATGGCTTCGCCAGCGCGGTGGCCGGCGCCGACACGGTGCTCGATGACGACGACATCGACGTCGTCGTCATCGCCACTCCGCCCGCCACCCATGCCGAGCTCGCCGCCCGCGCGCTCGAACGCGGCCGGCACGTGTGGTGCGAGAAGCCGCTCGCGCTCGGCTTCGACGAGCTCGACCGGGTGGAGCGGGCCGCGGCGACGGGCGGCGGCGCCCTGGTCGTCGGGTACAACCGGCGGTTCTCACCCGCGGTCGTCGCCGCCCGCGCCGCGCTGGACCCGCGGCCCGGGCCGCTGACGCTGGTCTACCGGGTCGCGGCCGGCCCGGTGCCGGCCGGGCACTGGTACAACGACCGGGTCCAGGGCGGCCGGCTGCTCGGCGAGGTCTGCCACTTCGTCGACACCTGCACGGCGCTCGCGGGCAGCCCGGTCGACGCGGTCGCGGCGCTGGCCGGCCGGGAGGCGGAACTGCTGCTGGCGCCGGACCTGGCGCTGTCCCTGCGGCACGCCGACGGTTCGCTCTCGACCATCGCCTACAGCTCGGCGCGCCCCCGCGCGGCCCGCAAGGAGCAGGTCGAGGCGCTCGCCGGGCCTCGCCACGCCCACCTTGACGACTACCGCGAGCTCGTCGTCGACGGCCGCTCGGTGTGGCGGGGCGCCCAGGACAAGGGTCATCTGGCCGCGGCGGCGGCCTTCCTGCGGATCTGCCGGGGCGGGGACAGCGCCGTCGCCGAGGAGCTGCTGGCCTCGAGCCGGGCCACGCTCGCCGCCGCCGACGCCCTCGGCGTCGAGGCGGTCCGCCACCCGGCCGGGCAGCCTGCTGACCGTGCTGGCCTGACCGTGCTGGCCTGACCGTGCTGGCCTGACCGACCATCGCGTTATCGCGCCACCGGCGTCGCCGGTGTGGGAAAGGACGACGTCGTGCCGCGTGCGTTGATTACCGGGATTACCGGGCAGGACGGGTTGTATCTGGGTGAGTTGCTGGTTGCGAAGG
>NZ_JALKFX010000059.1 GCF_023243045.1 Frankia sp. AgB32 | reverse complement strand
GGGGGGGGGGGGGGGCGGCCCCCCCCCGGCCGCGGCCCCCGCCGGGCCGCGCCCCCCCAGCCGGCGCCGAGGCCGGCCGGGGGGAGGGCGTCGACATCTCCGACGAGGCGCTCGCGCGGGTCGGCGCCCAGCTCGCGATCACCGCCGAGGAGTACGACCGGACCGGGGAGTTCCCCTGGGCCGGTGTGCACGCCGTGCACGACGCCGGACTGCTGCGCCTGGGCATCGACCCGCGCTACGGCGGCCAGCCCCTGACGCCGACGGACAGCATCCGCGTGTTCCAGGCACTCGGCACGGGCGACCCGTCGGTCGCGCTGATCACCTCGATGACGGTCTTCCAGCACGTCCTGCAGGCCCGCGCCCCGTTCTGGCCCGAGGAGCTCTACCGCCGCGTCGTCGCCGACTCGCGCCACCGCCCGGTGCTGCTCAACGCGATCCGCGCCGAACCCGAACTCGGCGCGCCGGCCCGCGGCGGGCTGCCCGCGACGAAGATCCGCCGCGACGGCGACGGCTGGGTCCTCACCGGCCACAAGGGCTTCGCGACTAGCTCCGAGGGGCTCAGCTACCACCTGGTGTGGGCGGCCACCGAGGAGGACGACCCGCTCCTCGGGCACGCGGTGGTCCCCGCCGACACCCCGGGCATCGAGATCGTCCGCACCTGGGACCACTTCGGGCTGCGGGCGAGCAGCACCCACGACGTCCTCTACCACGACGTTCGGCTGCCCGCCGACCACTTCACGGGCGTGCGTGCCTCGGCCCAGTCCGCCGACGCCGCCATCGCCGCGATCGGGATCGGCGCGAGCGCCCTGTACGTCGGCGTCGCCCGCGCCGCGCAGGAGTTCTTCCTGCGCTTCGCGCACGAGCGGGTGCCCACGGCGCTGGGCCGCCCCATCGCCACGACCGAGCGCATCCAGACCATCGCCGGCGAGATCGAGGCGCAGCTCGTCGCCGCCGAGGAGATCGCCTTCGCGGTCGCGCGCCGCTTCGAGACAGGTGATCCGCGGGCCGGTGAGCGGGCGCTGCTCGCCAAGCCGCTGATCGCCCGCGCCGCGATCAGCGCCGTGCAGACCGCGGTCGCCGCGCTCGGCAACCCCGGGCTGACCCGGCACAACCCGCTCGAACGCCACCTGCGCGACGTCCACTGCGTGCGCGTGCACCCGCCGCAGGAGGACACCGCCCTGCTGCTCGCCGGCCGGCGCACCCTCGCCGCCGCCGCTCCCCCCGCACCCGCTCCCCCCGCACCCGCGCCCCTCGCACCCGAAGGCCCCGCGGCGTCCCCCACCGCCCACTGATCCCGGCGGCCCGCCGCGCCCCATCCCGTGCTCTCCGCCCGCCTGTCACACCCCGTCGCTTCCAGCAGCATCACAAGGAGTACCAAAGCCATGAGCACGTCGTACCGCCACCGACCAGGGAGACGGCTGGCCGCAGCCGCCGTCTCCGTCCTCGCGGCTGTCACCCTCGCGGCCTGCGGGAGCGGCGGTGGGTCCGGCTCGGACAGCGCCGGCGCGGCGCCGGGCGGCACGCCGGTCTCCGGCGGCCGGCTGAAGATCGCCTTCTACGGGGACCTGCAGGGCTGCATCGACCCGAACCAGGTGTACTGGATCGAGTCGCGCAGCATCGACCGCAACATCGCCGACTCCCTCACCGACCAGGACCCGAAGACCGGGAAGATCGTCCCGTGGCTCGCGACGAGCTGGACGGTGAACCCGCAGGCCACCGAGTTCACCTTCAGGCTCCGCGACGGCGTCACCTTCAGCGACGGCACCAGGCTCGACGCCGCCGCCGTGAAGACCGCCCTCGACGGCACCCATGACCTGGGCGCCCGCTCCATCCTCGGCGTCACCTACCTTGCCGGCTACCAGGCGACCACCGTCGTCGACCCCACCACCGTCAAGGTCGACTTCTCCCAGCCCAACGCCGGGTTCCTCCAGGCCACCTCCACGACGACGCTCGCGATCCTGTCGCCGGCGACGTACCGGGAGACGCCCGAGGCCCGCTGCGCCGGCAAGGTCATCGGCTCGGGTGCGTTCACCCTCGACACCTACAGCGCCGGCAGGTCCGTGAAGATCACCCGGCGCGCCGGCTACGCCTGGCCGAGCTCGCTGGTCACCAACAAGGGTGCGGCCCACCTCGACGGCATCGACGTCAGCTACATCGGCGAGGACAGCGTCCGGGTCGGCAGCCTGACCAACGGCACCATCGACATCGCCTGGCCCCGCCAGCCGATCTCCTCGGCCGACCAGCAGGTCATCACCGCCTCCGGCGCCACCATCGAGACCCGCGCCCTGCCCGGCATCGCCGGCATTCTCACCCCGAACGTCACCGCCGGGCGCCCGCTCGCCGACGTCGCCGTCCGCAAGGCCGTGCAGAAGGCCCTGGACCTCGACAGCTACGCCAAGACCGTCTTCTGGGACGACTACCCGGTGGCGAGGAGCCCGCTGACGTCCACCACGCCGTACTTCACCGACGAGAGCGCGAAGCTCACCCACGACCCGGCCGGCGCGGCGAAGCTCCTCGACGGCGCCGGCTGGACGCTCGGCTCCGACGGGTACCGGCACTCCGGCGGCAGGAAACTCACCCTGACCTACATCACCCCGACGCCCAGCCCCGGTGACCAGCTCATCCAGGACCAGCTCAAGAAGGTCGGCATCGACCTGCAGATCAAGGTTCTCACCATCGCGCAGCTGACCCCGCAGGCCAACGCCGGCAGCTACGACCTGGTCGCGACCTACCTGACCAGGGCCGACCCGAGCGTGCTGGGCTCCGCCATCGACCAGGCCGTGTCCAAGCAGTACACGGCGAGGTACAGCCAGGACCCGGCGACCGCCGCGCAGGTCAGCAGGCTGTTCGTCACCGGGCAGTCCACCGTCGACCCGCAACGGCGGGCGTCGGCCTACCAGGACCTGCAGAACTACCTCGTCGACAACGCGGTCGTCTTCCCGCTCTACGACCGCGTGCAGACCGCCGGGGTGTCGAAGAAGGTGCACGGGTTCGCCTGGACCTCCGAGGCGTTCCTGCGCGCCAACGACATCTGGCTGTCGACGTAGACATGGCTCGCTATCTCGCCGGCAGGTTCGCCCAGGCACTGCTCGTGCTCTGGGCGGCCTACACGGTCGTCTTCGTCATCCTGCACGTGCTGCCCAGCGACCCGATCACGCTGCAGCTCTCCGCCGGCGGCGCCGACATCAGCCAGCTCACCCCGGCCGCACTGCACGACCTCAAGGCCCGCTACGGCCTGAACGACCCCGTGGGAGTGCAGTACGTCCACGCCCTGTGGCACGCGCTGCACGGCGACTTCGGGATGTCGCTGACGCAGAACGTCTCCGTCGGCTCGCTCATCGCCGACAAGCTGCCCTCGACGCTGGAACTGACCGCCGTGTCCCTCCCGCTGATGCTCGTCGGCGGCTTCGGGCTGGCCCACCTCGCCGTGTTCGTGCGGTGGCGCCCGGCCCGCACCCTGCTCGCCCGGCTGCCCGCGGTGGGCGTGTCCCTGCCGCAGTTCTTCGTCGGACTGCTGCTCATCCAGCTCTTCTCGTTCTCGCTGAGCTGGTTCCCCGCCACCGGCAGCAGCGGCTGGCGCAGCCTCGTGCTGCCGGCGGTGACGATGTCGCTCATCGGCGCGTCGATGCTCGCCCAGCTGCTCACCCGCAGCTTCGACGACACCTGGCGCGAGGCCTACATCGTGACCGCGCAGGCCAAGGGCCTGTCCCGGGGGACGGTGCAGCGCCGGCACGTGCTGCGCAACGCCTGCCTGCCGGCGCTGACCCTGCTCGGCATCCTGCTCGGCTACACGGTGACGAACTCGGTCGTCGTCGAGGCGGTGTTCTCCCGCAACGGCATCGGCCAGCTCACCCAGCAGGCCGTGCTCGGCCAGGACGTTCCCGTGGTCCAGGCCATCGTGCTGATCGCCGCGGCCGGATTCGTCCTCGCGAACCTGCTCGTGGACCTGCTCTACTCGCTGCTCGACCCCCGCGTGGCACACGCGGCGGGGACGGGCTAGGGAAGGCGCGCCATGCCCGACAACCTCGTCTCCGCGGACGTCGCGGCCGACCCCGACCTGGTCCTCGACGTCCTGGCGGCACCGCCCGCGGGCGCGGCACCCGGCCGCGGGGCCCCCGCGTCCGCCGCCGCTGTCACCACCGTCACCACCCCGGTCGCCCCCGCCTCCGCCTCGACGATCAGCGGCGGCGGGGGGCCGCGCCGGCGCCTCGCCGCGGGAACGCCGCTGGGGCGGCTGGTGCGCCGGCCGGGGTTCGTGCTCGCCGCGGTGTTCGTCGCGTTCGTGATCGTGTCGGGGCTGGTGCCGTCGCTGTTCACCTCCTACGGCCCGTCCGCGACCTCGCCGGCGGACAAGCTGCGCGGGCCGAGCACGACCCACCTGTTCGGCACCGACGAGCTGGGCCGGGACCTGTTCAGCCGGGTCCTGCACGGTTCCACCCTGACGATCAAGGCGACCGGCGGTGCGGTGCTGATCGCGATCGTCGCCGGCCTGGCCATCGGCGTGATCTCCGGGTTCTGCGGCGGCTGGGTCGACGGGCTGCTCATGCGCGTCGTGGACGTTCTGCTCGCCATCCCGATCCTGCTGATGGCCCTCACGATCGTCACCGCGCTCGGGTTCGGCCTGGTGCCGATGGCCGTCGCGGTGGCCACCGGCATCGCCCCCGGATTCGCCCGCACGACCCGGGCGGAGGTGCTGCGGGTGCGCTCGCAGGCCTATGTGGAGGCCGCGCGCACCGGCGGCGCGTCCTGGGGCCGGGTGCTGCTGCGCCACGTGCTGCCGAACTCGTGGGGCCCCGTCGGCGTGCTCGCCGTGCTCGACTTCGGTACGGCGGTGCTGCTCATCTCCAGTCTGAGCTTCCTCGGCTTCGGCACCCCGCCGCCCGCGGCGGAATGGGGCACCCTGATCGCCGGCGGACGCAACTACCTGATCACCAGCCCGTGGCTGGCGCTGCTGCCCGGCCTGTTCGTCGGCCTGGTCGTGTTCAGCCTCAACCACGTCGCCCGGTCCCTGGAAGAGGTGCAACGTTGAGCACAGCCCCGGCTGATTCGACGGTGCGGCCCCCGGCGGCGGACCCGACACCGATCGTGGCGCTGTCCGGCCTGAGCATCGCCTACCGCCAGGGCGGGCAGCTCGTGCCCGCCGTCGAGGACGTCGACCTCGCCGTCGCCCCCGGCGAGACCGTCGCGGTCGTCGGGGAGTCCGGCTCCGGCAAGACGACGACCGCCAGCGCGATCCTCGGCCTGCTGCCCGCGGGCGGCGTCGTCACCGCGGGCCACATCGAGATCGCCGGCACCGACGTCACCGCCGCGCCCGAACGGGTGCTGCGCGCCCTGCGCGGCACCGTCGTCGGCCTCGTCCCGCAGGACCCGATGGTCGGCCTCAACCCGACGATGCGCCTCGGCACCCAGGTCGCCGAGGCGGTGCGCCGCCGCGGCGTCGACCGCCGCCGCGCCCCCGCCGAGGCGCTCGAGGCCCTCGAGCGTGCCGGTGTCGACCAGCCGGTGATGCGGGCCCGGCAGTACCCGCACGAACTGTCCGGCGGGCTGCGCCAGCGGGTGCTCATCGCCATCGCGATCGCCGGGCGTCCCCGGCTCCTCGTCGCCGACGAGCCGACCAGCGCCCTCGACGTCACCGTCCAGCGGCGCATCCTCGACCACCTCGCCGGCCTCGTCGCCGACTCCGGCACCGCGCTGCTGATCATCACCCACGACCTGGGGGTCGCCGCCGACCGGGCCGACCGCGTCGTCGTCATGCGCCGCGGGCGCATCGTCGAGCAGGGCGCGCCGGCGCAGATCCTGCTGCGCCCGCGCGAGCAGTACACCCGCCACCTCCTCGAGGTCGCGCCCGCGCTGTCCCACGCCGGCCGGGTCGTGCCCGCCCATGCCGAGGCACCGCCGGCCCCGGAGGTGCTGCGCCTCGACGCCGTCGGCAAGGACTTCCGACTGCCCCGCGGTGGCGCCGAGCGGGTCTTCCGCGCGCTCGACGAGATCAGCCTGTCGGTGCGGGCCGGGCAGACCCTCGGCCTCGTCGGCGAGTCCGGCTCCGGCAAGACCACGGCGCTGCGCATCGCGATGGGTCTGGAACAGCCCACCCGCGGCCGGGTGCTCCTCGACGGCACCGACATCACCGGCGCCGGCTGGTCGACGCTGCGCCCGTTGCGGCGGCGCTTCCAGCTCGTGCACCAGAATCCCTACTCGTCGCTGGACCCGCGGTTCACCGTCGCCCAGAGCATCGCCGAACCGCTGGTGTCCTACCGGGTCGGGGACCGGGCCAGCCGGGCCGCCCGGGTGCGCGAGCTGCTCGACCAGGTGGCGCTGCCCGCCGCCCACGCCGGGCGGCGCCCCGCGGAACTCTCCGGTGGCCAGCGCCAGCGGGTCGCGATCGCCCGGGCGCTGGCGCTCTCGCCCGAGCTGGTCTTCCTCGACGAGCCGGTGTCCGCGCTCGACGTGTCCGTGCAGGACCAGATCCTGTCGCTGCTGCTGCGGCTGCAGAACGAACTCGGCGTCGGCTACCTCTTCATCTCCCACGACCTCGCCGTCGTCGCCCAGCTCGCCCACCACGTCGCCGTGCTGCGCGCGGGGAGGATCGTGGAGAGCGGCCCGGCCGCGGCCGTGCTCAGCGCGCCGACGCGGGAGCACACCCGTGAGCTGCTCGGCGCCGTCCCCGGCCAGCGTTTCGCCGCGGAACTCGCCGCCGCGGCCACCCCCGGCGCCACCCCCGGCGCCCCGCGGAAAGAAGGATGAGCGCCATGAGCCGCACTGACCCCGTCCTCCCCGGCCGCCCGGCCGGCGACCGTCCGGACCGCCCGTCGGCGACCCGTCGGTGGATCGTCATCGGCGCGGGCGCCGTCGGCGCGACCGTCGCCGCGCAGCTGCGCGAGGTCGGCGTCGACGTCGTCGTCGTCGCCCGCGGGGCGAACCTCGACGCGCTGCGCGCCGGCGGGCTGCGCTACCTCCGCCCGCCGGCCACCCCCGGCGGACCGGCGGACGTCCGCCGCGTCGAGCTGACCGTCGCCGCCGGCCCCGGCGAGGTCACGCTGCGCGCCGGCGACGTGCTCGCCCTCGCGACCAAGGCGCAGGACTCCGAGGCGCTGCTCGCCGACTGGGCCTGGCAGCCCGTCGACGCCGACGCCGACGCCGCACCCACCACCGCCGCCGAGACGCTGCCCGTCGTGCTCCTGCAGAACGGCCTCGACAGCGCCCGCGCGGCACTGCGCCGCTTCGCCACCGTCGTCGACGCGGTCGTGATGAGCCCCTCGTCGCACCTGCGCCCCGGCGAGGTCATCTCACCGGCCGCGCCGGTCGCCGCCGCGTTCCTGCTCGGCCGGGTGCCCACCGGCGGCCCCGGCGAGACCGTCGTCGAGGACATCGCCGCCGACCTGCACCGCGCCGCGTTCGCCGTGCGGGTCGTCGGCGACATCGGCCGGTGGAAGGCCGGCAAGCTGCTCGGCAACCTCGCCTACAACCTCGACGCCCTCTACCCGCCCGGCCCGCGCCGCGACGCCGTCGCCGCCGAACTGCTCGCCGAGGCCCGCCGGGCGTTCGACGCCGCCGGCATCACCACCGCCGACCTGTTCGCCGAGCGCGGCCTGGACCTCACCGGCCTGACCATCCACGACATCCCCGGCCACCCCCGCCACGGCAGCTCCACCTGGCAGAGCCTGGCCCGCGGCGCGTCGGTCGAGTCGGACTACCTCAACGGCGAGATCGTCCTGCTCGCCCGGCTGCACGGTCTGGCCGCCCCGGTCAACGCCGGCGTCGCCCAGCGCGTCGCCACCGCCGCGCGCCTCGGGGTCCCCCCGGGCGGCCTCGGCGAGGACGACCTCGACGCGCTGCTCGCCACCGTCCACCCCGCGCGCCCCGCCGCCGCCGTCCCGGGCCGCCCCGCGGCCGTGCTCGTCGAGGCCAGGACGCTGCACGACGAGCTGGCCTCCGCCCACCCGCCGCTGCTGCTCGACGTCCGCTGGGCCCTCGGCGCCCCGCACGGCCACGACCACTACCGCGACGGGCACCTGCCCGGCGCCGTCCACGTCGACCTCGACATCGAACTCGCCGCCGCCCCCGGCGGCACCGCCGGACGCCACCCGCTGCCCGCCATCGCCGACCTGCAGGCCGCCGCGCGCCGGTGGGGGCTGCGCGCCGGACGCCCCGTCGTCGTCTACGACGACAACGGCGGGCTGTCCGCCGCCCGCGCCTGGTGGCTGCTGCGCTGGGCCGGCGTCGCCGATGTGCGCATCCTCGACGGCGCGCTGGCCGCCTGGCGCGATGCCGGACTGGCCCTGGAGACCGGAGAGATCATCCCCGCGCCCGGCGACGTCGAGCTCACGGCCGGGCACCTGCCCGTCCTCGACGCCGACGGTGCCGCCGCCGTCGCCCGCGACGGCGTGCTCCTCGACGCCCGCGCCGCCGAGCGCTACCGCGGCGAGGTGGAGCCCGTCGACCCGCGCGCCGGCCACATCCCCGGCGCGGTCAGCGCCTCCACCGGGGACAACCTCGACGCCGCCGGCCGGTTCCGGCCCGCCGACGAGCTGCGGGCCCGCTTCGCCGCCCTCGGTGTCCCGACGCCGAACGTCGACGGCGCGGGCGACGGCGACGGGCCGTCGGACGCGGCGCCCCTCGCCGTGTACTGCGGCTCCGGGGTGACCGCCGCCCACGAGATCGCCGCGCTCGCCGTCGCCGGCCTCGACGCCGCTCTGTACCCCGGCTCATGGTCGGCCTGGTCCTCGGACCCGAACCGTCCCGTGGCCACCGGGCCCCGATGAGCCTCGAACACCCGGCCGCCGCCGTGCACGCCAGGACGACGACCGGGCCGGCGGCACCGGAGGGCACCGGACCGGCCGACCCGGCCGAGGCGGCAGTTGCCGAGGCGGCAGTCGTCGAGGCCACGGAGGCCAAAACGGCGGTGGTCGAGGCGGCGGTGGTCGAGGCGGCGGTGGTCGAGGCGGCGGTGGTCGAGGCGGCGGTGGTCGAGGCGTTCGCGGTGGCGCTGCCCGTCGGGCGTTGGAGCACCGATCCGGCGGTCGTCGACGCGCATCGGCTCGATCGCTCCGGCTGGATTCCCACCGGGCGGCCCCTCGGTGTCGCCTTCGCTCGGGAGGTCGCCGACGTGCAGGCGGTGCTGCGGGTCGCCGCCGCCCGCCGGGTGCCGGTGACGGTCCGCGGCGCCGGCACGGGCCTGGCCGGCGGCGCCGCGGCCGGCGGCGGCATCGTGCTCGACGTGGCCGGCATGGACAGGATCCGCGAGCTGTCCGTCGAGGACGGCGTCGCCGTCGTCGAACCCGGGGTCATCACCGCCGACCTCGACGCCGCCGCCCGCGCGGTCGGCCTGAGCTACCCGCCGGACCCGGCGAGCGCCGCGATCTCCACCATCGGCGGGAACATCGCGACGAACGCCGGCGGGCTGCACTGCGCGAAGTACGGCGTCACCCGCGAGTCGGTGCTCGGCCTGGACGTCGTGCTCGCCGACGGCGAGGTGCTGCGCACCGGGCGGCGTTCCGTCAAGGGCGTCGCCGGCTACGACCTGACCAGCCTGTTCGTCGGTTCCGAGGGCACCCTCGGGGTCGTCGTCGCCGCGACCGTGCGGCTACGCCCGCTCGCCCGGGACCCGGTGACCCTCGCCGGGTTCTTCGACACCGTCGGCGCCGCCGTCGACGCCGTCACCGCCCTCGGCGCCGCCGGGGTCGTGCCCGCCGTCGCCGAACTGCTCGACGCCCGCACCGTGCGCGCCGTCGACGCCGCCACCGGCTCGCACCTCGCCGCCCACGGCGAGGTGTTCCTGCTCGTGCAGACCGACGGCCCCGGCGCCGCCGCCGAGGCCGACCTCGCCGAGGCGGTGCTCACCGCCCGGGCCCGGCGCGTGCGCCGCTCGACGGATCCGGCGCAGGCCGAGGCGCTGTTCGCCGCCCGGCGCGCGGCGCTGCCAGCACTGCAACGCCTCGGCCGGGTCCTCATCGAGGACATCGCCGTGCCCCGCGGCGCCCTGGCCCGCGCCGCCGCCCGCGTCACCGAGATCGGCGCCGCCCACGGCGTCGACATCTTCACGATGGCGCATGCCGCCGACGGCAACCTGCACCCGATCATCGTCGTCGACCCGACCGAACCGGAGATCCCGCCGCGGGCCTGGGCCGCCGCCGAGGAGATCTTCGCTCTCGCCCTCGACCTCGGCGGCACCGTCACCGGGGAACACGGTGTCGGTGTGCTCAAACGCCGCTGGCTGGCCGCCGAGCTCGGCCCCCGAGCCCACGACCTGCAACACCGGCTGCGCGCCGTGTTCGACCCCGCCGGCATCCTCAACCCCGGCCGCGCCCTGTAAATCCGCGTCGGGCATCGGGCGATCGAAGGACTCCAGGCCCGCAGGTCGGCGACGATGGTGCTCAGCGTGGCCGGCCTGCCGGCCTGACACCGTCACAGAACGACCAACCCACGTGGCGAGGAGTGGACCATCGACGGCGTCTTCCGCTCACTGCGGGTCTACAACTTCCGCCTCTTCGCGGTCGGGCAGGTCCTCTCGGTCACCGGCACCTGGATGATGTTCACCGCGCAGGACTGGCTCGTGCTCTCCCTCAGCCACGACTCCGGCTCGGCCCTGGCGCTGGTGACCGCGCTGCAGTTCACCCCGATGATGCTGCTGACCCTCTACGGCGGGCGCCTCGCCGACCGGTACGACAAGCGGGCCCTGCTCACCGGCGCCAACCTGGCCGCCGGCGTGCTGTCCGCGGCCCTCGCGCTGCTCGTGCTCACCGGCGCCGTCCGCCTCTGGCAGGTCTGCCTGTTCGCGCTGGGGATCGGCCTGGTCAACGCGGTCGAGATGCCGACGCGGATGTCGTTCGTCAGCGAACTCGTCGGTCCCGAGCTGCTGCCCAACGCCTCCGCGCTGTCCGCGGCCTACTTCAACGTCGCCCGCGTCGTCGGCCCCGCCGCCGCCGGCCCGCTCATCGCCGCCTTCGGCACCGGACCGGCGATGGCCCTCAACGCCGGCAGCTACCTGGCCACCGTCGTCGGCCTGCGGCTCATGCGCACGGCGGACATCGCGCGGGCCCGCCGACCCGACCGGCCCGCGCGGGTCGTCGACGGCCTGCGCTACGTCCACGGCCGCCCCGACCTCGTCGTCGTCTTCGGACTGATCGCCGCCGTCGGCCTGTTCGGGATGAACTTCCAGCTCACCGTCCCGCTGCTGGCCCGCACCGTGTTCCACGCCGACGCGGCGACGTTCGGGCTGCTCACCACGGGTCTCGCGGTCGGCTCGCTGGCCTCCGCGCTGGTGACCACGGGGCGCCGGTCGCGCCCCTCGGCGCGGATGGTCATCGTCTCGGCGTTCGCGTTCGGGCTGCTGGAAGCCGCCGCCGGCGGCGCGCCGAGCTATCCGGCGGCGATCGGCCTGCTCGCCCTGACCGGCTTCGCGACGCTGTACTTCGCCCAGGCGGCGAACCACCGCATCCAGCTCGGCAGCGACCCCGCCTACCGTGGCCGGGTGATGGCCCTCTACAGCCTCATCCTGCAGGGCACCACGCCCCTGGGCGCGCTGTTCGTCGGCTGGCTCGCCGACGTCTCGAACGCGCGGGCCGGGCTGTACGCGGGTGGACTGATCTCCGCCGCCGCGGCGCTCGGGGCGTGGGCGGCGCACCGGCTCTGGGCCGCGCCGGCCACGGAGGCACGCGGGGCCGCGGGGGCGGCGACAGCCGAGACCGGAACCCGGGCACACCCGGGAGATATCCGGAGCGGGGCCGGGCGGCACCCGGAAATCGCCTATCATGCGGACAGGGAAATCCTCGCCGGCACAGCGGAGAAGTCAGCGGGCGCACCGCCTTCCAGCGGCGGCACCCCCACCCAGGGATCGGAGCGCGGTGACACCTTTGTCCACTGAAACCGGGCAGTGGCTGCGGAGTTTTCGGCCAGGCCCGGCGACGGGACCGCGGCTGATCCTGCTTCCGCACGCCGGTGGTTCGGCGAGTTTCTTCGTGCCGTTGTCCCGGGCATTGTCCCCGGCCGCCGACGTGCACGCCGTGCAGTACCCCGGTCGCCAGGACCGGCGCCTCGAACCCGCCTTCACCGAGCTCGCGCCGCTGGCCGACAGCCTCGCCGAGGTGCTCCTCGGCCTCGACGACCGCCCGCTGGCCCTGTTCGGGCACAGCATGGGCGCGATTCTCGGCTTCGAGGTGATCCGCCGGCTGGAGAAGGCCGGCGGCCCGGCACCGTTCGTACTGATCGCGTCCGGCCGCCGCGCCCCGTCCACGGTGCGGGACGAGGCGTACCACCGCCTGCCCGACCCCGCCTTCGTCGCGGAGATGGGCACCCTCGGCGGCACCGATCCGCGGATTCTGGCCGAGCCCGAACTCGTCGAGATGATTCTGTCGCCCACCCGCGCCGACTATCAGGCCATCGAGACGTATCGGCCCGATCCCGGCGCGGTGATCAGCACTCCCATCATCGCGATGATCGGTGAATCCGACCCGCGGGTCACCACCGCCGAAGCGGAGCAGTGGCGAAACCACACCACGGCCTCCTTCGAGGTCCGCCACTTTCCCGGCGCCCACTTCTACCTGCTCGACCAGCAGGCCGCCCTCGTCGACGCGCTGACCCCGATCCTCACCGCCGCCCCCGGCAGCCACCCGCCGACCTGACCAGACCCGACGCTCACCTCGGCGCGGGAAAGCCGGTTGGGTCGCCGCCGACGGGCCGGCACAGTCCTGTCCTGTCGACGACGGAACCGGCACCGGTCGGAAACCATCCGCGGTCGGTCGCCGACCTGGTCCAGGCCGAGGCGAGCGGACAGCGCCTGGTGATGCGGTTCTTCTGGGGGCACCGACCTCCCGCGGGTGGTGCCATCGGCGCGAGCTGCCTGAGCCAGTGGTGGCCGGCGGAGTTCACCCGACGGCCCCCACCACGCCAGCGCCGACAGTTCATGATGGAACACAAGGCGACGCTGTTCGGCGACGCCGACATCGCCCGCGACATCCTGGCCACCGCCGACCGGGCCCGCGCCAAGGCCCTCGGCCGCCGCGTGCGCGACTACGACGACATCCGCTGGCAGCAGCACCGCCGCGCCATCGTCGTCGCCGGCAACACCGCGAGTTCGCCCAGGGCGCCCGCCTGCGTCACTATCTGCTGGGCACCGGCGCCGACATCCTCGTCGAGGCCAGCCCGGTCGACGACGTCTGGGCCATCGGCCTGGCCGCCGACGACGACCGCGCCCGCCGCCTGGCCCGGCCCGGCCCGGCCCGGCCCGGCCCGGCCTGAACCTCCTCGGGTTCGCCCTCAGGGACGTCCGCGCCCTGCTCGCCGACCCCGCTCGTCCCTGACGGCGCCCGCGGGCGTTGACGCCAGGCGCCCGGCCGGGATCCGGCGATCAGCCCGCGCTGTCGGACGGCCCCGCCGGGACCGGTCGACGGGACGGCGTCACGCCCGTTCACGATCCTGATCCTGTCCCCGGTCAGCAGGTATGACAGCGCATCGACGTAGAGGGACCTGTTGAGCCGGAACAGGATTCCGTCGTCGTAGATCCCCGAGCGAATGGTCGCGCGGTCCAGATCGCCCTCGCTGAGGTACTCGAGAATCAGCACCTGTGCCCGCCGCGACAGTGATTCCCGAATGGCCTTGAAAGCCCACGCTGCCGCGCCTGCGAACAGGCCGGAGACGCTGATGGTCGCGGTGAGCTGGGCGTCGGAGCGGAACCCGTGGACGAGGAGCAGGACGATGTCGCCGAGCAGCGCAAGGCCGCTCCCCAGGAAGACGACGAGGACGCTCGTACTCGACGCGCTGTTGCTGGCGAACAGAGCGGCCGTGAACATGGCGAGAACAAGGACCACGGCAAGGATCGGCAACAGAATCGGATGCGGTAACGGCGGGGACCGCCCGTGCGTCGACGGGACCCCGGGCGCGCATCGCCGCCGTCGAAGCGGTAAGCGCGCAACGATCTCCGCCGCGCAGCCGGACCTCGAACCGCCGCCGCGCCCGAACCTGGTTGCCGGAGTTGTTCGAACGCGGAGCACGGAGCTGCCGGATCGACAGCCGCGGGGGGGACGCATACTCGACGGCCGATTCGCGGAAACGACGGGCACCGGGGAAAGGACGGATCGGAGAGAAAGTGGCGTCGGGTCGGACGGCGCGTTCATGGCCGCATTGCAGGTCGGCCTCGGCCCTAACCTCGATTGGTGCAGGATCGCATGTCGGCGATCCTTGTGCCGTGAATCTCGTCTGCGCTCGGACCTGTTGTGGCGCCGTGGGGGTGTGCGTGGGTCCGCCGGTCTAGCCTCTGTGCTGTGCCGGTCGGCGGGGCCGAAAATCCGGGGCAGGCGATCCATGAACCGGCAAGCTCTTTCCACGTGAATGCGAACACGGTGCTGCGCCAACGGGGGACGGTGGCGGCAGCCCGTTGTTGGCCTGGCGAAAGTGCTTCCAGTCGCCGCGGATCTCCTGCGCGTTGTCGCACGTCAGAGTGACCGGTGGGACTGGGGAGAGCGTGAAGGAGCTAAAGGAGCCGCCCGGATCGGGCGTGCACTATCATCATCTGGACGCGCTGCGCGCCGTGTTCATGCTCACCGGTGTCTTCGTCCATGCGTCCACGCTGGGTCATGACCCGATCTTCCACGGCATCGCCTACGCCTCGAGCCTGTTTCGGATGGAAGGCTTCTTCCTGATCTCCGGGTTTCTCTCGGTGATGCTGGTCGAGAAGTACGGGGCAAGCCGGGCGGTGCGCCGCCGGCTCGCCGCCGTCGGAACGCCGTTCCTGTGTACGTTCGTGTTGTTCAACCCGGCCACGCTCTGGATGACGTACAACTTCCACAACGATCCGAACATCTCGTTCCTGGACTTCATGCGGGGGCGGACCATCCCGCATCCCCAGGGCGAGCTGCACTGGACGTTGCACCTGTGGTTCCTTGTCGTCCTGCTCGTCTACGCGCTGTGCACGCCCGTGACAGTCACCCTGATGTCCCGGCTCGTCGCCACCGCGGCGTTTCAGCGAGCCACCGAGGGGCGACTGCGGATGATGACCACGATCATCTCCATCGTCGTGGCGATCACCATCGTGCTGCGCGGGGCGCGGCGGGCCGTCGTCGAACCCGTCCTCGGCACCGGCTCCATCGGCGAGCTGGCCCGCTTCACCCTGGAGTTCCTGCCGTTCTTCGCCCTCGGCGTGCTGCTCTACCTGGACCGGCGCCGGCTGCTGCCCCTCTATCAACGCCCCGCGCCGGTGCTCCTCGCCGTCTCCGGCGCCGCGCTGCTCGCCGCGAACAAGGGCTGGGTGCCCGGACTCGCGTCGGGCACCGGACTGGTGCTGAGCGAGACCGTGGTCTCCATCGCGCTCACCGCAACCCTGTTCGCGGTCGGGGCGCGGCTCGTACCGGGACCGCGCGCCAGCGTCCGCTACCTCGCCGACGCCTCCTACACGGTCTACCTTCTCCACTTCTTCTGGATCTACATCTTCGCGACCCTGCTGCGGCTGCACCCATCCCTGCGCTGGCCGCAGATGCTCCTGGTCACGCTGCTCACCATCGCGATGACGCTGGCCATCCACCACTTCCTGATCATGCCGTCGGCCTTCCTGCGCACGATCTTCAACGGCAGGTTCCCGGCCCGTGGCCGACGCGGCTCGCCGTCCGACCTGCCGGCGCTGGTGCCGGCGGTGACCGGGGCCGTGGACGCGGAGATGACGCTGCCGCTGCCCAGGGCCCGTCGCCCCGCGATGGCGGACGCCGACCAGACACAGCCGCTGCGCTGGACGTGACCAGGGCATGACCTGGCATCGGAAGGACATCCGGGCTGGGCGGGCGAGGACTGCCCAGCTTCACCAGCGCACCGATGACGGCGTCGGATCCGGGTGCGCCCGCGGGCTGGTCACGGAAAGTCGCGTGCCGACGGTCGGCCACCACGTCCCGCGCGGATCGCGCAAACACGGTGACACAATTCCCGGCGTCGTGGAACTCGCGGCCGAGCCGAGGGGGCCGAGACAGGTCCGCAACGGATGGGGAGAAGGCATTGGGGGAATCGCGCGCCGCGTCGAAGTCGGACGTGCACTATCACCATCTGGACGCGCTGCGCGGCACGTTCATGCTCGTCGGCGTCTTCGTGCACGCCTCCACCCTCGGCCACGACCCGATCTTCCACGGCATCGCCTATGCCTCCGGGCTCTTCCGGATGCAGGGCTTCTTCCTGATCTCCGGGTTCCTGTCCGCCATGCTGGTGCTGAAGTACGGCGCCGCGCGAGCCGTCCGCCGTCGGATCGCCGCCGTGGCCACCCCCCTGGTCTGCACCCTCGTGCTGTTCAACCCGACCACGCTCTGGATGACGTACAACTTCCACAACGATCCGAACGTCTCGTTCCAGGACTTCCTCCGGGGGCGGACCATCCCGCATCCCCAGGGTGAACTGCACTGGACGCTGCACCTGTGGTTCCTCATCGTGCTGCTCGTCTACGTGCTCTGGGCGCCCGCCGCGGTCGCCCTGCTGTCCCGGCTCGTCGCGGCGGGGCCGTTCCAACGGGCCACGGCCCGACGGCTGCCCATGATGACCACGACCATCGTTCTCGTCGTGGCGGTCACCATTGTTCTGCGGGGGGCCCGCCGGGCGGTCGTCGAACCCGTTCTCGGTACCGGGACCACCGGCGAACTGGCCCGGTTCACCCTGGAGTTCGCGCCGTACTTCACCCTCGGCGTGCTGCTGTACCTGGACCGGGGACGGCTGCTGCCGTTGTTCCAACGGCCCGCGCCGGTGCTGCTCGCCGTCTCCGGCGCCGCGCTGCTCGCCGGGACCAGGGGATGGGTGCCGGCGCTCGCGTCGGGCACCGGCATGGTCCTGAGCCAGACCGTGGTCTCCCTCGCGCTGACCGCGACGCTGTTCGCCCTCGCCGCCCGGCTCGTGCCCGGCCCGCGCGCCGGCGCCCGGTACCTGGCCGACGCCTCGTACACGGTCTACCTGTTCCATTTCTTCTGGATCTACATCATCGCGACGCTGCTGCGGCTCAATCCGGCCCTGCGCTGGCCGCAGATGCTGCTGGTCACCCTGCTGGCCATCGGGGTGACCCTGGCCATCCACCATTTCCTGATCCTGCGGTCGCCCTTCCTGCGCACGATGTTCAACGGCAGGTTCCCGGCGAAGGACGCCCCGGTTCGCCCCGAACTCCTCCGTGGGGTTACCGACGCCACCGCCGCCGCGGCCATCGCGGACGCCGAGACCACGCTGTGGCTGCCCAGGGCCCGGGTGGCCCGGGCCGTGTCGGCGGCCGATCCGGACAGCACCCAGCCGCTGCGCTGGATCCCGTCCGAACGCCCCGGCGCGCAGTCCCACAGTTTCAGGAGGTGACGCAGGCGCAGGCGCGGACGCTGGCCGCGGTCCGCGCGGAACTCGCGCGGCTGGTCCGCCACGACGACGCCTCGCTCGTCCACGATGACTGGCTCCGGCAGCGTTACGAGGGTGGTTTCGCCGGGTCGTACGCGCCGGCCCGCGCGCAGGCGGTTGTCACGGCCTGGCACGAGGCGGGGCACGCGGTGGCGGCGCTGGCCGTCGCGGCCCGGTTCAGCTCGGCGTCCATCCGCGCCGGTGGGCGCAGTTCCGGGCGGGTGCACGCGATCACCGGCGGCGGCGCGGACGCGTTCGTGATCGAGGCCGGCGGCCAGGTCGCCGAGGGGCTGCGGTGCTGGACGCTGCCGTCCTCGGATTCCGAGGCGCGCGCGTGGCTGGCCGCCTGGCGACGCGACGGCGGGGACGCGCGGCGGTTCCGGGCGGGACTCGCCGGGACCCGGTTCGCCGGCGACGAGCTGGCGGCCTGGCGGTACAGCGTGGGGCGGTTGACGCCGCTGCGCCCGCAGATCCGCACGCTGGCCCGCGGCCTGCTGCTCTGGCCGCGGCACCTGCCGTACGCGGTGGCGGCAGCCCTGGTCGGGCCGCTGCCGGCCGACTCCGGCGCGCCAACCGGCTGAGGGCGCACGGCTGCGCCACGGCGGCCACAGGCGGCGGGCACGGTGCGGTCTCGGCGGGCACGGTGCGGTCTCGGCGGGCACGGTGCGGTCTCGGCGGGCACGGTGCGGTCTCGGCGCGCAGGGCGGCGCCGGGACCGCACCGCCACGGTGTTACCGGTGCGGGCGCGATCTCACTTTTCGAACGCGGCGACGAACGGGGTGTCCGCCTTGATCTTGCCCAGCCTGGTGGCACCGCCGGGCTCGCCGAGCGGCTCGTCGCGGCCGGGCAGGACATCGTTGAAGAACGCCACCTCACTGTCGATCCAGGTCTGGTCCTTCACCCGGTCGTCGCTGAGGACCGCCCCGACGGGGCAGGCGACCGCGCAGGCGCCGCAGTCGGTGCACTCGTCCGGGTGGATGTACATCTTGCGGTCGCCCTCGTAGATGCAGTCGGCCGGGCAGCCTTCCAGGCAGGCGCCGTCCTTGACATCAATACACCCGGCGGTAACGACGAATGGCATGAGAGCTCTCACTTCCGATCGACATTTACGGGACCGCGGCCGCGTGGCCGGTCTTCCCGTGGCTGGCCTACGACTTCGTTCCGGCGGGTGCCGGTCGGGTGGGGCGCCGTGCGGCTCACCCGGTGGGAATCGTAATGGCCGCGGCGGTGCCGAAACCGCTTCCGCTGTGAAAGTCATGTTAACAAACAGGCCGACGGAACAGCCTTGAGGAAAATGCGTTCTGGTGTGTCCGGGAAAAAGGTAAGGATATTTCTGTCGATGAATTTATCCTCGCCGTCATCCGACGCCGGGCTGGCGGCGGTCGGGTGCCGCGGGGACGAACCACGCGGTCGCCGCGACGGCACGCCGGCGCCGTGGCGACCGCGACACCGCGGCGGTGTCGACCATCCGGTACGCCAGGCACCGCCTGAAAGTGGTGGTGGGTCGCCCCGCGTCGGTACGGCGCCCGGCCGGCCGCGCCGTCGTCGCCGGTGTGATTCCCCGCGCGGGTGCGCGCCACGACGCCCGCGGCGCGGTACGGCGGGCGCTGCTCGCCGTCCTCTCGGCCGACCATCCAGGTCAGCGCCCTATCGGCCGGCGGTGAGCGGGGCGCGGTCGCGGTGTCGATTCTGGCGGCGGGCCGACAATAGCGGGGTCGCGGTTCCTGACCCGGCCTTTATGTGCCTTCCCATCGTGCTCTGACGGATTCAGTCGATGGCCCGGAATGGCGTATGTCGGTATGGCCTGGCGGGGTTCCATGGGCGTGTCCCGTGTCGACTTCGCGATAGGAACGACCAGTAGGAGGACGGCCGCCGTAAATTGCGCGGGGTGCCGGGCCCGGTTTCTGGTCGGCCGGACGGAGGGAATGTGGACGCGCGCGGCGGTGCCGACGGAGTCGAGCAGGTCGACGTCGAGCAGACAGGTGTCGACCGGGAGTCGGCGGGCGTCGAGGAGGCAGCCGGCGACGCTGCGGGAACCGGCGAAGCAGGAACCAGCACGGCGGGCGTGGCCAGGCCGGGCGTCGGCGGGTCGGTCGATGGCGGGTCGGTCGATGGCGGGCCGGTCGACAGCAGGCCGGGCGATGGCACACCGGGCGACGGCGGCCCGAACGGCGGCGCGGTCGACCTCGGGGAGGTGGGCGCGGACAAGGTCGGGCCCGACCGGACCGGCGGTCACGGGGCCGGTCGCGGGGGCGCGACCGGGGGCGATGAGCGGGCCGCGGCAGGGGAGCCGCCGGGCGGGCTGACGACCCGCCCGGAGCCGCTGCGCCCCGGGGATCCACGCGAACTGGGGGAGTACCGCGTTCTCGGCCGCCTCGGCGAGGGCGGCATGGGCACGGTGTACCTCGGTCGGGGGCGCGACACCGGCCTGGTCGCCGTGAAGGTCATTCGCGCCGACATCGCGCGCCTCCCGCGCTACCGGGAGCGTTTTCGCCGGGAGGCCGACGCGGGCCGCCTGGTCGCCCGGTTCTGCACCGCGGAGGTCCTCGACGTCGTCGACCCGGTGGACGGCGAGCCCTACCTGGTCACCGAGTTCATCGACGGTCCCACCCTGGCCCGGGCCGTCGCCGTGCACGGTCCGCTGGGCGGCGCGGACGTCGAGCGGGTCGCGGTCAGCGTCGCGGCCGCGCTCAGCGCCATCCACGGCGCCGGCCTGGTGCACCGAGACCTGAGCCCGTCGAACGTCCTGCTGTCCACCTTCGGCCCACGGGTCATCGACTTCGGACTCGCCCGGGTCTCCGACGACGCCCCGAGCGGCCCGCGCGGGCGGGTGGCGGGGACGCTGGCGTACATGGCCCCGGAGCAGGCCCGCGGCCACCGGGTGAGCGGTGCCGCGGACATCTTCGCCTGGGGTGGGCTGGTGCTGTTCGCCGCGACCGGGCGCGCCCCGTTCGGCGACGGGCCGACCGTCGACCAGCTCCGCCGCCTGCTGCACAGCGATCCCAGCTTCGACTGCCTCGACGCCCCGTTGCGCGATGCGGTGCGCGCGGCAATGCGGCGCGAGTCGGCCGGGCGTCCCAGCGCCGAGGAGCTGCTGCGCCAGCTCATCCAGCCCGGCGTGGCCGCCGAGACCATCATCACCAGCCGGCTGGACGTCGTCCCGCTGCGGGTGCCGGCCGCGACCGGAGATGATCCCGCGCCGTCGTCGGGAATGCTGGCGGCCACCCGGCCGCTGCCGGTGATCCCGCCCTGGCCCGACCCTGCCGACGCCGCGTCCACCCCGGCGCGGGCCGGCCGGCCGTGGACAGCCGCGCGGACCGCCCGACCGACGGGGCCGGGGCTGCCGGCCGGCGCGGGGCCGTGGCCGATGGTCACCGCCGCCGGCCCCGCCCGGCCGCCCGGCGGGGCGGGCGCGCCGATGGGCGGGCCGCCCGGGCGCGGCCCGATGTCCTTCGCCGAGTCCCCCGCCGACGCCTCGGGCCCGGACCGCCTCGCCGCGGCGAGGCGGTCC
>NZ_JALKFX010000058.1:13922-22355 GCF_023243045.1 Frankia sp. AgB32 | reverse complement strand
AGCAACACCCACGACGTGTCCCCTCAACACAAACCCCAAGGTCAGCGGGCTACAGCCGCCCACCCCTGAATGGACACCGTCCAAGGCGTCGCGAACGCTACTCCCAAAGGATCCGCGTCGCCCATTGGTCGTCGACTTGTATGCCTGATAGGCATCGTTTACCGCCGTTTGGCGGGGCGGGAGCGCCTGGCCCTCGCGGGAGCCAACCGGGCCGCTCGCGACGAATCCGGTGGTGTAGGTCCGCTCCGAAGCCAGGCCGTTCGCGAGCGCGACCGCGGCTTTGCTGATCTTGGTGAGGTCGGAGACCCGGTTGACGTCCCGGGTACTGGTCAGCACCGAGGCGGCCGCGATCGACGAGTAGGCGAGGATCGCTACGATCGGGACCGTAAGGATCGCGATCAGTTTGGTGCGAACGCGCCAGTTGGTCGGTTTGGTGGCGGCGCCACGAAGGCGGCGCAGACCGGACCCCGATGGGGTCGGTGGCGCCGTGGGGCGGTCGTCGCGCTGCCTGCCGTTTTCGTCGTCCACGGGCAGGCTCGGCGCCATGGTTGGCTCCGAGTCGGCGGCGATGCCCGCGCTGCTGGCCATCGGTTGTCTGCGCACGTACCTTCGCAACCTCTCCGCCAGCCTCCCGGAACACGTCGTACCAGGATGGCTCGGTATCGGGCCCGGATGTCCCTTGTCAGGCACCATAGCGGTACGAAGTCGGCATCCGAAAGGTGCCCGCCGTAAGCACGTTCGTCGCCATGTGCCAGTTGTAACGAGAGCGCGCGGAGTCACCATCCGGGTAACTGGCGCGCAGCGCGACAAGGTACAACATCCTTGCCCAAGACCTACCTCTCTCTGTGGCACTGAAGGTGTAAATCCCGGCATCTCAGGGCATCTGAGACACTTGCTCTTACGGTGTTCGGGGGGCGTCCGAGATGCGTCGCCCGATCGGGTGGTGGACACCCACGGGCGTGAACCCGCGTCGGCGAGCAACGTCCCGTGGACGGCACCTCCGTGCCGACCGGTCCGTAGGCTTGCGGGGTGAGCGACATGCAGCGCAGCGATGCTGATCACGACGTGCAGTCACCGGATCCGGGTCAGCCGTCCGCCGCCCTGACGACCCCCGGGACCCCCCCCGCCCCCGGTGCGGCGGGGCACCCCGGCTACGACACCGTCCTGGTGATCGATTTTGGCGCCCAGTACGCGCAGCTCATTGCCCGGCGGATCCGCGAGTGCCACGTCTACTCGGAGATCGTGCCCTGGGACATGCCCGTCGAGGAGATCCTCGCCCGCCGGCCGTCCGCGCTCATCCTTTCCGGCGGCCCGAAGTCGGTGTACTCGCCGGGCGCTCCCCGGGTCGATCCCGCGCTGTTCGCCACCGGGCTTCCCGTTCTCGGTATCTGCTACGGCCACCAGGTGATGGCGCAGGCGTTGGCCGGCGCCGTCGCGCGGACCGGAACGGCAGAGTACGGAGCAACCCGTCTGTCGGTGATCGAGTCCGGTGTCCTGTTCGCCGGACTGCCCGTGGCCCAGCAGGTGTGGATGTCCCACGGCGACTCGGTGACGGACGCGCCGCCCGGTTTCCGGGTCACGGCGACGACCCCCTCGACGCCCGTCGCCGCGTTCGAGGACCCGTCCCGGCGGCTCTACGGCGTCCAGTTCCACCCGGAGGTCCTGCACAGTGAGTACGGCCTCGACGTTCTGCGGCGCTTCCTGCTCACCGGGGCCGGTTGTCGGCCGACCTGGACGATGGTGAACATCGTCGACGAGGCCGTGGCCGCGGTGCGGGCCCAGGTCGGCACGAGCCGGCTGATCTGCGGACTGTCCGGCGGGGTCGACTCGGCGGTGGCTGCGGCGGTCGTGCACCGCGCTGTCGGGGACGCGCTGACGTGCGTCTTCGTCGATCACGGGCTGCTGCGGGCCGGGGAGGCCGAGCAGGTCGAGCGGGATTTCGTGGCCTCCACCGGCGTCGAGCTCGTGCACGTGAAGGCGGCCGACCGGTTCGCCGCGGCGCTCGCGGGAGTCACCGATCCCGAGCGCAAGCGTAAGATCATCGGGCGGGAGTTCATCCGCGTCTTCGAGGAGGCGGCCCGCGATCTCGAGGCCCGCGCCGAGGCCGAGGGCGCGACCATCGACTACCTGGTTCAGGGCACCCTGTACCCGGACGTGATCGAGTCCGGCTCGCCGACCGCCGCCAAGATCAAATCGCATCACAATGTCGGCGGGCTGCCCGAGGACCTCCAGTTCGGCCTGGTCGAGCCCCTGCGCACGCTGTTCAAGGACGAGGTCCGCCGGCTCGGCGAGGAGCTCGGCCTGCCCGAGGACATCGTCTGGCGCCAGCCGTTCCCCGGCCCCGGGCTCGCCGTGCGGATCATCGGCGAGGTCACGCCCGAGCGGCTCGACGTGGTCCGGGCCGCGGACGCGGTGGTCCGCGAGGAGATCCGCCGCGCCGGGCTGGACCGGGAGA
The DNA here is from genome assembly GCF_023243045.1 of Frankia sp. AgB32. Taxonomy (GTDB): domain Bacteria; phylum Actinomycetota; class Actinomycetes; order Frankiales; family Frankiaceae; genus Frankia. The sequence goes on along the minus strand of NZ_JALKFX010000058.1, from coordinate 19,900 downwards.
TCTGGCAGGTCTTCGCGGTGCTGCTCGGGGACGTGCGGTCGGTCGGCGTGCAGGGGGACGAGCGCACCTACGGGCATCCGGTGGTCCTGCGCGCCGTCACCAGCGAGGACGCGATGACCGCCGACTGGGCGCGGCTGCCCTACGACCTGATGGAGCGCATCTCCAACCGGATCGTCAACGAGGTCGCGCAGGTCAACCGGGTCGTCTACGACATCACCTCCAAGCCGCCGGGCACCATCGAGTGGGAGTGACCGGCCTCCCCGGGTTCGGAACCGGGTGGACCCCTGGCCCACGGTGATCTGACGTCGACGGGTGGCGGTCGCGTTCGCGCGGCCGCCGCGGGTCCCGTTTGACGTTCCGGCGCATCCGGAGCACTGTGGAGAGTGTGACCTCGTACGAGATGGCCATTACCTAGGCGCGCGCCCGACTCGCGGGGCCGCGCGCCACGCCTTCTGCCTGCCCGGCGGAGGGCTTTTTTGTTGCCGCGGTCACGGCGAGGTGGCCGCACAGCCATCGGGAGAAGCCAGATGACCGCACCAGCGACGGATGACGTGCCGGCGCCCGCCGACCCGGCTGCGGCGGCGGGTGACCCGTCGAGGGTCCCCGCCGCGGACCGGTGGTTTCCCGACATCGTCGCGGCGGCGACGGTGCTCGACGGGGTCGCCCGGCGCACCCGGGTGGTGCGCGACGCGGGGCTGACGGCGTCGCTGGGCACGCCGGTCTGGTTCAAGTGCGAGCACGAGCAGTACACCGGTTCGTTCAAGCTCCGAGGCGCCTACCACCGGGTGGCCACCGCCGACCCGCAGCGGCGGCAGCGTGGCGTCGTCGCGGCCAGTGCCGGCAACCATGCCCAGGGTGTCGCGTTCGCGGCGGCTGCCTTCGGCGTACCGGCGACAATCTTCGTGCCGGCGGGGGCGAACCCGGTCAAGGTGGCGCGGACCCGGCGGCTGGGCGCGCGGGTCGAGGAGGTTCCCGGCGGGGTGGACGCCGCGCTGGGCGCCGCCGCCCGGTACGCGGCCGCCGGCGGGCGGCTGCTCGTGCACCCCTTCGACGACCCGGCGGTGGTGGCCGGGCAGGGCACCCTCGGCCTGGAGCTGCTCGAACAGGTCCCGGATCTGCGCACGGTGCTGGTGGGCGTGGGCGGCGGGGGGCTGATCGGTGGGGTCGCGGCGGCGTTGCGGGCGCGCCGGCCCGATGTGCGGGTGATCGGCGTGCAGTCCGACCTGGCGCCGGCGTTCGCCGCGTCCATGCGGGCCGGCCAGCGCCTGGCGGTGCCGGTGGGCACGGACCTGACGGGTGCCCGGGAGCGGGCCACCGCCGCCGCCCGCGGCGGGCGAACCTGCCACCGCCCGAGCCTGTCCCGTCCCGCGGCGGTGCCCCGCCCGCTCGCCGACGGGATGGCGGTCGGCGAGCCGGGGAAGCTGACCTTCGAGCTGGCCAGCCGGCTGGTCGACGAGGTGGTGACCGTCGACGAGGCCGCCTTCTGGTCGGCGATGGTCCTGCTGCGCCGGACCGGGCTCGTTGTCGAACCGGCGGGTGCCGCGCCGGTCGCCGCGCTGCTGCGCCACGGCGGGCTGGCGGTGGGGACGACCGTGGCGGTGCTCTCCGGCGGCAACGTCGATCCCGGCGTGGCCGCTCGGGTCAAGGCGCTCGCCGCGCTGCCCGCCGCGGGCCTCGGTGAGCCGCAGGCCAATGACCTGCGAGGCGGGCAGTCAGTGGCCGGCGTGGCGGGGGTGCGGGAGGTTCGGACCACGGTCTGAGTCGGCCCGCCGGGGGGGCATCGGACCCGATGCCCATAGGCTGGCGGTAGCGGTGAAGTCCGGCGTCGAACGTACGATCGAGGTCTTATGAGCACACTGTTCGGTCAGTCACCCAGCGCGGCCGGCGCAGGTGGCGGCGGCGTGCCCTACGACCTGTTCGGCCCCGCGGTCCTCGCACCCGCGCCGGACACGGCCGGTGGCCAGCCCCGGCTCGACGCGGACGGCCTGCTCGACGGGCTCAACCCGCAGCAGCGGGCGGCGGTGGTGCACATCGGCGCGCCGCTGCTGGTCGTCGCCGGTGCCGGCTCGGGAAAGACCCGGGTGCTGACCCATCGGATCGCCTACCTGCTCGCCGCCCGCGGTGTGCGGCCAGGGGAGATCCTGGCGATCACCTTCACGAACAAGGCCGCGGCCGAGATGCGGGAGCGGGTCAGCGCGCTGGTCGGTCCGCGGGCGCGGTCGATGTGGGTGAGCACGTTCCACTCGGCCTGCGTGCGCATCCTGCGCTCGGAGGCCAAGCGGCTCGGCTTCGCCTCGTCGTTCACGATCTACGACGCCGCGGACGCGCAGCGGCTGATCACCCTGGTCACCAGGGATCTCGATCTCGATCCGAAGAGGCACCCGGCGCGCGGCCTCGCCGCGCAGATCAGCAACCTGAAGAACGAGCTGATCGACTGGGAGACGGCCCGGAGCCGGGCGACGAGCCACCTCGAGCGCACGGTCGCCGAGGTCTACGCCGCCTACCAGCAGCGGCTGACCCAGGCCAACGCGCTCGACTTCGACGATCTCATCATGACGACGGTGCATCTGCTGCAGGCGTTCCCCGACGTCGCCGAGCACTACCGCCGCCGCTTCCGGCACGTCCTGGTCGACGAGTACCAGGACACCAACCACGCCCAGTACGTGCTGGTGCGCGAGCTGGTCGGTCAGCCGGCGCAGGGCGGCGGCGAGCCGGTCCCGGAGCGTTCCCCGGCCGAGCCGGCCCCGGACTCCGTGACCCCGGACTCCGTGACCCCGGACTCCGTGACCCCGGACACCGTGACCTGGGCGTCGGGTGCGGTGCCGCCGGCGGAGCTGTGCGTCGTCGGCGACGCCGACCAGTCGATCTATGCCTTCCGCGGGGCGAACATCCGCAACATCGTGGAGTTCGAGGAGGACTTCCCGGACGCCGCGGTCATCCTGCTGGAGCAGAACTACCGCTCCACGCAGATCATCCTGTCCGCCGCGAACGCGGTGATCGCCAAGAACAACCAGCGCAAGGCCAAGCAGCTGTGGTCGGACGCCGGCGACGGCGAGAAGATCGTCGGTTTCGTCGCCGACAACGAGCACGACGAGGCCGCGTTCGTCGCGGAGGAGGTCGACCGGCTCACCGACGCCAAGCTCGCCCGCCCCGCGGACGTGGCGGTCTTCTACCGGACCAATGCCCAGAGCCGGGTCTTCGAGGAGATCTTCATCCGGGTCGGGCTGCCCTACCGGGTCGTCGGCGGGGTGCGGTTCTACGAGCGCAAGGAGGTCCGCGACCTGCTGGCCTACCTTCGGGTGCTGGTCAACCCGACCGACACGGTGAACCTGCGGCGCATCCTCAACGTGCCGCGCCGCGGTATCGGCGACCGGGCCGAGGCGTCCCTCGCCGGCTTCGCGGAGGCCGAGCGGATCGGCTTCGACGCGGCGATGGCGCGGGTCGAGGAGATCCCGGGCATCGCGATGCGGTCGGCGAAGGCCGTGCGCGAGTTCGCCGACCTGCTCACCGAACTGCGCGCGGTCGAGCCGAAGGGTCCGGTCGCGGTCATCGAGGCGGTGCTGGAACGCACCGGCTATCTGAGCGAGCTGCTCACCGAGGACACCGTCGAGTCCCAGGGGCGGGTGGAGAACCTGCAGGAGCTGGTCGGCGTCGTGCAGGAGTTCGTCGAGCGCAGCCCCGAGGGGACGCTGGCCGGGTTCCTCGAGCAGGTCTCGCTCGTCGCCGACGCGGACCAGGTGCCCACCGACGACGGCTCGGACGGCGTCGTCACCCTGATGACCCTGCACAGCGCGAAGGGCCTGGAGTTCCCGGTCGTCTTCCTCACCGGTCTGGAGGACGGCGTCTTCCCGCACATGCGGACCCTCGGCGACCCCACCCAGCTGGAGGAGGAGCGCCGGCTGGCCTATGTCGGGGTCACCCGGGCCCGGGCGCGGCTCTACCTGACCCGGTCGGTGGTGCGCAGCGCCTGGGGGCAGCCGGCGTTCAACCCGGCGTCGCGGTTCCTCGGCGAGGTGCCCCACGCCCTCATCGACTGGCGTCGCATCGCCGAGGCGCCCCAGCGGCCGGCGCCGCCGCCCAGCAGCGAGCCGGCCGGGCGCCGCGCGCTACCGAACTCGCCGTTCGCTCGCAACCGACCGTCGGCCCGGCCCGTCCCCGAGCTGCGCCAGGGCGACCGGGTCACGCACGACAGCTTCGGGCTCGGCGTCGTCCTCGCCGCCGGCGGTGTCGGTGACTCCGCCGAGGCGACGATCGACTTCGGGGCCGACGCCGGCACCAAGCGGCTCCTGCTGCGCTACGCGCCGGTCGAGAAGCTCTGACCGTTCCGCCGCCGCGCCGGCCAGCCGGCCGGCGACCAGGCGGGCGGCGGCGCCGCTGAACGCCAGGGAGTGATGCCCGACGCCGGGCACGGTGATGTTCTCGGCGGCCAGGTCGGGATGGGACAGCGCCGCCTGCGCCGGGCGGACCACGGTGTCAAGGGCGCCCCCGACCGCGACGAACCGGGTGTGGCAGCTCGGCGCGGGCTCGGCGAGTTCCGCGAGCAGCGGCGAGCCTGGGCGCAGCTGCGTCAGCAACGGGTACGGCAGCGACCGTGGCACCAGCTCGGCCAGCCGGGCGCCACCATGCGGGGTGGCCAGGGTGATGAGGAGATCGACCTGGGCGTCACCGTCGGTCCGCTGGACGTGGTAGCGGGCCACCAGCCCGCCCAGGGAGTGCGCGACGATCGACACGTGGCCGTGTTCGCCGGCCGCGGCGGCCACGGCGTCGGCGAGCAGGCGGGCGCCGTCCTGCACGGTCAGGGTCCATAGCGGCAGCTCGACCGGCACAACCCGCTGGAACCCGCAGCGGCGCAGGTGATAGCGCAACCGGGCGAACACCGACCGGTTGTCGACCAGCCCGTGGACGAGGAGCACCGGGGTGGTGGCCGCGGCGGGTGCGTGCACCAGCAACCCGCGCTGCCGCGGAGCCAGGCCGCCCAGGGAGTAGTTCCCGTCGGGGTGCGCTCGGCGGCGGGGCAGGGCGCCCGCCGGGTACAGGGCCAGGTGGGTCGCGAAGCCAGCGGTCTCGACGGCGAGCCCACGGGCGCCCGCCGGAGTGGCGCGCAGCCCGGCGGCAAGTGACCGGCGCGGACGCGGGTGGCCGCCGGCGACGCGACGGGGTGCCGGTGCCGGTGGCACCCGCTGTGCGGGCAGGTCGTCGATGGCGGATCACTCTCCCAGGTCGAACGGCCGGTGAACCGGCCGCGGGGGTATGCGATCGGTGATCGGGCGGACACTTCGCTGTGCATCCGACATCGTCGGACTCAGCCGGAGAAACGCAAAAAGATTACAGACTGTTACGCAGTTCTGTCGACCAGCGCGCCCGACGGTGCCGGCGGCGCGCGTCCGGATCCTGTCGGCACAGCTCGTCGAGCAGGACGAGGACGGCCTCGGCGATCGTGTCGGCGTCGCCGTTGGTGAGCAGCCGGTCGGCGAAGCCGAGCCGGTGCAGATCCGTCGGGCGCAGGCCCGCGCCGTCGGCGGCCCGGCTGACGGGAATCCGCAGCGTCGCCGCGGCCCCTTCCGGGGACAGCGCGGTGAAATAGCTGTCGGGCGTCATCGCGACCACGTCGGTGACGGCCGCGGCGAGCGCGCCGCCCGAGCCGCCCTCGCCGTGCACGATCGACACCGTCGGAGCCGGGCAGGCCACGACCGCGGCCATGGCGTCGCCGATGGCCGCCGCGATACCGCCGGCCTCGGCCGGCGCGGCGGCGGCGGCGCCGGGGGTGTCGACCAGGGTGACCAGCCCGGCGCCGAGCTTGCCGGCCAGCCGGGCGGCCCGGATGAGGAGCCGGTACCCGTCCGGCCCCGGGGCGCCGCCGCGCCGCGCGCCCACCGCCACGACCACCACGGTCCGCCCGGTTCCGAGCAGCGGGCCCCCCCCCCCCCCGCCCCCCCCGCCCCCGCCCCCCCCGGGGGCCCCCCCCGCCCGCCCCCGGC
>NZ_JALKFX010000058.1:0-13912 GCF_023243045.1 Frankia sp. AgB32 | reverse complement strand
GCAGCGCGCCGACCCGCGCGGCGACGCCGCGGTCGGCGCCCACGAGGTCGACGCCGTCCGGCAGCAGCGTCCGGACCAGGGTGGCGCCATCGGGCCGCGGGGCGGTCCTGGCCGTCTGGACCTGCTCCCAGCCGGACCGGGTGGTGCCGGTCTGAGCGGCACCCCGCGGCGGCGCCGGGGGGCGGGATGCGTCGCCGGCAGGGGCGGGGCTGGTCCCGCGGGTCGGGTGGTCCGGTCCGGAGAGCGCCAGCGCGGTCAGGGCGCGGCGCAGCCAGTCGGCGACGGTGGCCGGGCTGGGCATCGCGTCCACGAGCCCGGCCGCGAACGCCGAGGCGGCGTGGTGGCTGTCGGCGGGGGGCGGGGTGCCCGTCATCGCCTCGACCACGCGGGGGCCGGTGAAGCCCACCGTCGCCCCGGTGACCGCGCAGCGCAGGTCGCTGCGCGAGCCGATGGTCACCCAGACGCCGCCGGTGGTCGGCTGGTCGGCCACGGCGAGATGGCCGATCCCGGCATCGTCGAGCGCGGCCAGCGCCAGGGCTGCGCGGGGCAGCCCGACCAGGCCGGCGACGCCCTCCTGCAGTCGGGTGCCGCCGCTGCGTAGCAGGGAGACGAGCGGGCGCCGGGTCGCGAGCGCCGCGGCGGCGGCGGCCGCGAAGGCCGCGGCGTCCTCCTCACCGAAGCTGCCGCCGTGTACCGCGAAGTCCCACACCGCCGCGACGGCCGGAACCCCCACGATCACGCCGTCGCCCCACCTAAGAGCCGACCGTCCGTCGTAGTCCGGCCAGCCCAGGCGGTTGGTGGTCCGGTCGGCGGCCGGGCGCAGCGTGATGCCGGCGAGCAGCGGCGTGCGCCAGTCAGCGGCCGTGTCGGCGCCGGATCGGCTGTCACTGTTCATGTCCGCATCTTGCGGTCCGCGGGCGCCGGTGTGGCTGTGCCACCCGCTGCGGTGGCACAGGACACGCCGCGTCGAAGGGCTCACGCGACGCCTCGCGGGTGATGCTCAAACGATCCGTCGTCACCGATGGAGAGGCAATTATGTGACGTATTGTGCGGACTGCCTCCGGGTAGCGAGCGACATACCCTTTTGTTCACATCTCGCTGTGTGGGTGGGTGCGGACGCCGCACCCGCGAGAACAGCGGAGTGAGGAGAGTGATGCTCACACCGCTGCTGGAGGACGATCCCCGCCAGGTCGGCCCGTATCGGCTGCAGAACCGGATCGGCGCCGGCGGCATGGGCACCGTGTACCTCGGCTTCGCTCCGGACCAGCGCGCCGTCGCCGTCAAGGTGGCCGCCGAGGAACTCGCCGAGGACGCCGAGTTCCGTCGGCGCTTCGAACGGGAGGTCCACGCCGCGCTGCGGGTGCGGGGCCACGCGGTGGCCGCCGTGCTCGATGCCGACACCGACGCGCCGGCGCCCTGGATGGTCACCGAGTACGTCGAGGGCATCAGCCTGGCCGAGGCCGTCCGGGCCCGCGGCCGCCTCGAGCGACACCTCGTCCGGGGACTCGCGGTCGGGCTGGCCGACGCGCTCGTCGCCATCCATGCCGCTGGTGTGGTGCACCGCGACCTCAAGCCGTCCAACATCCTGTTGGCCTGGGACGGACCCAAGGTCATCGACTTCGGTGTCGCCCACCTCACCGACAGCAGCACCCTGACCCGCACCGGCCACGTGATCGGGACACTGGCCTGGATGTCGCCCGAGCAGATGCGCGGGGAGACCTCCGACTCCTCCGCGGACGTCTTCGCCTGGGCCAACTGCGTGACCTACGCGGCTACCGGCCGCCACCCGTTCCACGCCGACACCCCCGACCAGCTCGCGCTCCGCGTGCAGCGGGACACCCCTGACCTGAACGCGCTGCCCGCGTACCTGCTGACGGCGGTGTCGCGGGCGCTGTCCAAGACACCCTGGCAGCGGCCGACCGCCGCCGCTCTGCTCGCCGCCCTGGTCGGACGGGAGGTCGAGGGCGTCACCGAGGCCGACGCCGCCGCCGGCAACGTGCTCGAACAGACCTGGACCGGCGCCGGGCAGGCGGCCGCCGAGAGCGTGACCATGCTGCCCGGATCCGAGTCGTACGGCCCCGGCCCCGGCGATGGTGGCCGCGACGCCGCCGCCGCGGATGGCTGGTCACCGGTCGTGCACGGGCCCGGTCCAGCCCGGGCGCCATGGCCGGTCGGGACGCCGCCGCCCGCGGCCGCCTTCCGGCCCACGCTGCCGCCACCCACCCCGATTCCGCCCCCGCCGCCCCTGCCGAACTCCCGGCTGACGCCGTTGCCGCCGCACCCTTCGCAGCCACCCCGGCCCGTCCGGGCGCCGGAAGAGCCGGACGCCGCCCGCCCCACGAACCCGCCGGCGTCGGACTCGGTGGTGTCGCGCTGGAGCTACGACACCGACGACCCGGACCCGCGGGCCCCGGTCCGACATCGCCCCGCGCCCCGCCCCGGCCCCCAGCCGGCGGACGACGGCTGGGTGGACGACGGCTGGGCGGACGACGGCTGGGTGGAGGAGCGGGAGCGCCGCCCCACCGAGCGAACGACCACGGGAAGTACGACGTCCGCGGGAAGCCGGCCCGGGGAGGAGGCTGCCGGCCGGGACAACCCGGGCGAGGCGACGATCCGGCCGCCGGACCGGGCGCCGCAGTCGAGGCCGCCGCTTCCGTCGGCGTTTGCGGCGCGGGTCCGGCCCGCCGCCACCGCCGGCTCCGGCCCGGCCGAGGGATCGGGCCAGCCGGGCGCCACGGCCGAGCGGGCCGCCGCGGGCGGACCCACCGGGAGAGAGGCCCCGGCAGCGGCGGGCCAGGCCGGCGGGCCGACGTCGCTGTCGCACCCGCCAGTGCCCGCACGAGCCCGGACGCCCGCCCGGCGGCCCCCGCCGACCCGGAACACGACCGTGGCCCGGATCACTCCGGCGACCCGGGTGCCGCCGGCGGCGGAGGTTCGCCCGCCGACGCCGGTTCCGCGGGCCACCTCGGTACCCATGCCGGCGGCCCGGCGGCTGCCGTCTCCGCCGACGCGGGCCGCGTTGCCGCCCGCGCCGTCCAGGCCGGCGGCACCGGCCCCCGTCGCGGCGGGCAGGACGGTGCACCGCTCGGCGTCGGACACCGCCCCGCGGCCCGCGCCGGGCCCGCCGGGGGCGCCGCCGCCCGCGCGGCCGGGCGGGCCGGCCGGACTGCTGCGGGTGGAAGGCGGGCGGGCGGGGCGCTTCCCGCCCACCACGCCACCGGAGCGGGCGCTCAACGGCCGCGCACTGCTGTCGGTCGTCCTGGCCCTGGGTTGGCTGTTCGGAGTGGGTAGCGTGGCCGCCGTGGTCGTCGGCTCGGTGGCGCGGGCGCAGATCCGGCAGCACAACCAGCGGGGGAGGCGCCTCGCCACGATCGGGATCGGGCTGGGCTGGACCGGTATCGGGCTGACGGCCACCAGTCTGCTGGTCGTTCTGGCCCTACGCTGAATGCCGTACGTCCCGTGAAACAGCCGGAAGGCCGACCACGATCGGTGTTGTTGCCCTGTGATTTCCGGCATACCTTCGCCGGCTGATGCCGTGACTTCGGACACGCGGATTTCCGAAAGCGTCGACCGTGGTCACGCTCAGCGTTGTATCTCGTACGCGGGGGCGTGCCGTACCCGGGCGGTCGACAGGTCGACCCGAGCGATCTGCCACCTCATTTGTCCCGTATCGATGGGTCTGCCGAGGGTGTCAGATCTTCCGTGCACTGCGGATGGCACCTTTGGTGGGTCCTGCCAGCTCCGTGGGCGGCCGCCGCCGGCGTCGCTGGCCGACCGCCTCGGCGCTGCGCGTGACGCGCGCCGTAACCAGCTCGTCAGTAGGCTCTCAGGCGTTCTGTGCAGCCCTACTCAAACCCATCCCCGTTACGATCGCATCCGACTGGACGGACCGTGGATCTCTTCGAATACCAGGCGAAGAAGTTGTTCGCCGAACATGGCGTTCCGGTACCCACCGGGAAGACCGCGACCACTCCCGAGGAGGCGCGAGCGATCGCCACCGAACTCGGCGGCAAGGTGGTCGTCAAGGCTCAGGTCAAGGCCGGCGGCCGAGGCAAGGCCGGCGGCGTGAAGGTGGCTGACGGACCGGACGACGCCTTCGCGAAGGCGACGGCGATCCTCGGGATGGACATCAAGGGCCACACGGTCCACTCGGTGCTCGTCGAAGAGGCGAGCAACATCGCCGAGGAGTACTACGCCTCCTTCCTGCTGGACCGGGCCAACCGCACCTTCCTCGCCATGGCCTCCCGGGAGGGCGGCATGGAGATCGAGGAAGTGGCCGCCACCAACCCGGAGGCGCTGGCCCGCATCCCGATCGACCCGCTGACCGGTGTCGACGCCGCCAAGGCCCGCGAGATCGCGATCGCCGCGAAGCTTCCCGAGTCGGCGCTCGACGGTGCCAGCGAGCTGCTGGCCAAGCTGTGGACCGTCTTCGTGAAGTCGGACGCCACCCTGGTCGAGGTCAACCCGCTCATCCTGACCGCCGACGGCCGCGTCATCGCCCTCGACGGCAAGGTCAGCCTCGACGAGAACGCCGACTTCCGCCACCCCGAGAACGAGGCGTTCGTCGACGTCTCCATGGTGGACCCGCTGGAGCAGAGGGCCAAGGAGAAGGGCCTCAACTACGTCAAGCTCGAGGGCGAGGTCGGGATCATCGGAAACGGTGCCGGCCTGGTCATGTCGACGCTGGACGTGGTGACCTACGCGGGTGAGGAGTTCGGCGGCAAGCGCCCGGCGAACTTCCTCGACATCGGCGGCGGCGCGTCCGCCGAGGTGATGGCGAACGGCCTGTCGATCATCCTCGGTGACCCGTCGGTCAAGAGCGTCTTCGTCAACATCTTCGGTGGCATCACCTCGTGTGACGCCGTGGCCAACGGCATCATCCAGGCCCTGAAGATCGTCGGGGACGTCACCACCCCGCTGGTGGTGCGCCTTGACGGCAACAACGCCGAGGAAGGTCGTCGCATCCTCGCGGAGGCGAACCTCCCGGTGGTCAAGCCGGTCGACACGATGGACGGCGCGGCGAAGCTCGCTGCCGAGCTCGCCGCGGCTGCGGCCTGACCAGGGCGAAGGGAAAACAGACCGATGGCTATCTGGCTTGACGAGAACAGCCGGGTGGTGGTGCAGGGCATCACCGGCTCCGAAGGCGCGAAGCACACGAAGCGGATGCTGGCGGCGGGCACGAACGTCGTCGCCGGGGTCAACCCGCGCAAGGTCGGCCAGCAGGTCGAGGGCGTGCCGGTGTTCGGCTCCGTCGCCGACGCGATGGCGCAGGCCGGCGCGAACGTTTCGGTGATCTTCGTACCGCCGAAGTTCACGAAGGACGCGGCGATCGAGGCGATCGACGCGGCCATCGGGCTCGCGGTGGTCATCACCGAGGGCGTGCCGGTCCACGACACGACCGAGTTCTTCGCGTACAGCCAGTCCAAGGGCACGACCCGGATCATCGGGCCGAACTGTCCCGGCATCGCGAGCCCGGGCGTGTCCAACGCCGGCATCATCCCCGCGGACATCACCCCCGGCGGCCGCATCGGCCTGGTCAGCAAGAGCGGCACGCTGACCTACCAGATGATGTACGAGCTGCGCGAGTTCGGCTTCTCCACCTGCGTCGGCATCGGCGGTGACCCGGTCATCGGCACCACCCACATCGATGCGCTGGACGCCTTCCAGGCCGACCCGGGCACCGACGCGATCGTGATGATCGGTGAGATCGGCGGCGACGCGGAGGAACGGGCAGCGGCGCACATCGAGGCGCACGTCTCGAAGCCGGTCGTCGGCTACGTCGCCGGCTTCACCGCGCCGGAGGGCAAGACGATGGGCCACGCGGGCGCGATCGTGTCGGGATCCTCCGGCACCGCGCAGGCGAAGAAGGAGGCTCTGGAGAAGGCGGGCGTGCGGGTTGGCAAGACCCCGTCGGAGACCGCCCGGCTGATGGCTGACATTATGCGGTCGTTGTAGACCTGTCCGCCTGATGGGCTCCGAGGACTGCGGCGGCTCGTCAGGCGGATGGCGCAGGGGTCATGGGTTGTCGGGAATGAGGGATGCGGATGTCTTCCCTCATCTCCCGTCAACTGTCAGACTCCTGCCCCGGCGTGTCGGCGCGTGATGTCGATCGCCGACCGACCTGACGAAGTGGGGTTACCGTCGTGGCACAGATCGGCGGTCGTAACGTTGCGACCAATGACATCGGGGTGATCGCATCCGGTGCGGTCATGTTCATCGTGAGCTTCCTGCCGTGGTACTCGGTGAGCATCTCGTTTTTCGGGCGTAGCTCGAGTCTGCACCGTAACGGCTGGGGGCTCGGCTTCAACTCCTGGTTCCCGGTGTTGTTGGTCCTCGTGGTCGCCGGTCTGCTCGCCGCGCGGATTTTTGCGAACTTCACCATCCCGGACATCGGTCCGGTCTCGTGGTTGTGGGCGCTGCCGGGGGTCTCGGCGCTCGCCACAGTTCTCCTGCTCATCCGGTGGTACCGGTTCCCGAGCGTGCCGTCCGGCGTCGACGCCGGCCCGAGCGTCGGGTTCTACCTCGCGCTGATCGCCGCGATCGTGCAGACGGTCTTCGGGGTGCTCGCCGCGCTGGCGGCCGGAGCGCCCATCCCCGGCCGCGGCCGTCCCGGCGGTCCCGGCACCCCAACCGGCTGGCAGCCCGGCCAGGCGCCCTACGGCCAGCCCTACGGCCAGCAGCCGACGCCGGGCAACCCGGGTGGATACGGGCAGCAGCCCGGTTACGGCGGCCAGCCGCCGCAGGGCTACGGCCAGCCGCAGCCGGGGTACGGCCAGCCGCCGCAGGGCGGTGGCTACGGCCAGCCGCCCACCGGGGGTGGGTACGGCCAGCAGCCGGGTCAGGGTCAGCCGGGTCAGGGTCAGCCGCCGCAGGGCGGTGGCTATGGCCAGCCGCCCACCGGGGGTGGCTACGGCCAGCCGCAGCCGGGTTACGGTCAGCCGCCGCAGGGCGGAGGCTATGGCCAGCAGCAGCCGGGCTACGGCCAGCAGCCCCCGCCCGGGTATGGCCAGTAGCCGTTCCGGAAAGCGGTTTCGCGGCTGATCTCCACTGATCTCCGGTCGGGGTCGGCTCTCTTGGCCAGGTCGGCTCTCCCGGTCGGGTCAGCCGCCTGGCGGAGCCTGCCTCGCCCGCGGGTTCCGCTCGCCGTCCGACTGCCTGATCCACGCGCCCCCCGAGAGGGACGTTTCGGACGCGAGTGATTTCTCGGGCTTCGGACGGCGTGTTGTCCCGGATGGCGGGTGACCGCGTGCGAGCGTCCTACCGTGCCCGCCTTCCACCGTCCCGGGTCCGCCGGACCGTTGCTCGACCGCGTGTGGGCCCGGGCTGGCCGGCCGGCGGTGGCGGCGATCGCCGCGTCGGCCGCCGGCCTGGTGTTCATCGAGGTCGTCGTCCTGATCGTGTGGGGCGCGGACACCGGCTCCTCGACCGGGCCCGGCGCCGCGATGCGGGTAGGTGCCGATCTGTGGCTTGTCGCGCACGGCACCACCCTGCGGCTTTCTGCCGGGGTGATCTCCCTGCGGCCCCTGGGTCTCGCGTTGTTTCCGCTGGCCGCGGCGATGAGCGCGGCGCACCGGCGGGCCACCGCGGTGCCCGCCTGGACCGGCCCGCTGCCGGGGCGCCCCGGCGGTGTCCTGCTTGGCCGGACCGGCCCGTCCGCGCGGGACGGCGCCGATGCCGCGGACTCCGCGGTTCGCGCCGGCCCCGAGCGGCCGGGCGAGGGCGCGGCTGGCGGCCGGCGGCCGGGTCCACCGACCGGTGTTCCCTGGCGTGCGGTGGCGCTGGACGTCGTCGAGGTCGTCGTTGCCCAGACGTCGTTCGTGGTGCTGATCGCCCTGGTGGTGCGTTCCGGGCCGGCCCAGCCGGCGCCGCTGTCGGCCGCGATCGGTACGGTCGCGTTCGGCCTGCCCGCGGCGCTGCTCGGCGCCCTCGCCGGCCGGCATCGGCTGCGGGCCGCCTGGCGCACACTGCCGGGGTGGCTACGCACCCCTCTGTTGTGCGGGGCGGGTGCTTTCGCCGCCCTCGTCGCCGCTGCCTCCTTCGGGGTCGCGCTGGTCATCGCCGCGACGCTGCCCGAGGTCGCCGGGGCCGAACGGGCGCTCGACGTCGGCGTCCTCGGTGGGTTGGGGCTCGCCGCGACGCAGCTGGCCCTGGTGCCCAACCTGGTGCTGTGGGCGCTCTCCTACGCCCTCGGCCCAGGATTCCGCACCGGCCCCGGGCTGGTCCGGGCTGACGTCGTCCATCCTGGGACGGTGCCGGATCTGCCGATCCTCGCCGCCCTGCCCCCGAACGCGCTGCCGCGGCCCGGCTGGCCGCTGCTCCTGGTGGTGCCGATCGTCGCGGGCATCGTGTGCGGATTCATGGTGCATCGGGCGGCGGCGGGTGGCCGGTCGCGCGATCGGCTGACCGCCGTGCTGGTCGCGGGCGCCACCTGCGGGATTCTGGTGTGTCTCGCCTGCCAGGAGTCCCTCGGCCGGGTCGGCGGCGTCGAGGGGCACTACGGGCCGGCGGCCGCGTGGCAGTGCGGGCTGTTGGCCGGCGGTGAGGTCACGCTGGTCGGGCTGTTGCTGGTCGGTGGGATCGACCTGGCGACGAGACGGGCCGAACGGCCGTTTCTGGCCCAGGACGCGGAGCCGTCCTTCTGGCGTCGCCGGATGTCACTGCCCGCTTCCCGACGGACGGCGTGGACCTCCCGCCGGACCGACTGAGGCTGCCCGGGCTGGCAGCGGCCCGGCAGGCGCGGCGCGGCCGGCGACGGAAACTGTCGGAGCCGGCGATTACGGTGACCCCGTAGCGGATCATCCTCACGGAGGTCGTCGTGCCGGTCGCGGTCGCCCATATCCGAGTCGAGGCCAGCCACCTGCGCGAGCTGGGCTGGTCCTACCGCCGCATCGCCCGCCGGTTGCAGCGGCGGCATCGTCTCGGCGCGCTGGTGGCGTTCCGGCTCGCGCACGGCTGGACGCAGGAGGAGGCGGCCCGTCAGTGGAACGAGCGTTGGCCGGCGGCCGGCTCGGCCAAGACCGGCAAGACCTGGTCGTACTGGGAGAGCTGGCCGGCGAAGGGCGGGCGGGCTCCGTCGGCGGCCGTGCTGTCGCGGCTCGCCGAGCTGTATCTGTGTCGACCGGGTGATCTGCTGGACGGACCCGATTTCGGCGAGCTCGATCCTGGCGTGGACGGCGGCGTCGAGGGCGGGCAGCCGGCGGCCTGCCGATGCCCGTCCGGCGACGAGGACGGATGCGCCGGTCTGCTGTCGGTGGCGGCGGCGCTGGCCTCGCCCTGGACGCCCGACCGGCCGTCCGCGGCGGAGATCGAGGAACGGCTGGCCGGGCTGGTTGCCGGCTGGGTGCCGGCGGCGTGAGCCGCCCGGTGACCTCCCGGACCGCGAACCGTGCATGCACCCGGGTCGGCGTGGGACGGTGGAGCCTGGCGGACAGGGGCGTACAGGGCGGGCGTTGCCAGTACAGTCGGACCCGTCACCATCGCTGGCCTGCGCCCGTGGCCTCGGGCGCGTCGGCGGTTGCGGGTCGCCGTCGGTCGGCGCCCGCCGACGGATCTTCGATGTTCGCGGGCCGCGGGCGTCGTCCGGTGCGGTTACGCCCAGTTTTGGTTACGGAGTGTGGTTGTGTCTGCTCGCATCGTAGTTCTCGCCTCCGGGGCGGGAACCACCCTGCAGGCGATCCTCGACGCCGCCGGAGATCCCGGGTTCGGCGCGACCGTCGTGGCGGTCGGAACCGATCGGGACGGCACCGGCGCGGGGCAGCGGGCGGCGGCTGCCGGCATCCCGGTCTTCACCGAGCGGCTCGAGGACCATCCCGACCGCGACGCCTTCAACGTCGCGACCGCGGCGCGGGTCGCCGCGTTCGAGCCCGACCTGCTCGTGCTCGCGGGCTACATGAAGATCCTCAGCGCGCGCGTCATCGGCCGCTTCCCGACCATCAACACCCATCCGTCGCTGCTGCCCGCCTTCCCGGGGGCGACCGCGGTGCGCGACGCGCTGGCGGCCGGCGTGAAGGTCAGCGGCGTGACGGTGCACTGGGTCGACGAGGGGGTCGACACGGGGCCGATCATCGCTCAGGCGGCGGTCCCGGTCGAGACGGGCGACACCGAGCAGGCGCTGCGGGCGCGGATCCAGGCGGTCGAGCGCGGGCTGTTCGTCGCGACGATCGCCCAGATCGTTCGTTCGGGGGGCGCGCCGGGCGAGCAACAGGTACCGGCAGATGTTCACGTCCAGGAGGAAGCATGACGTCATCGGGCGAAGCCGTGGCCAGCCAGGGCGAAGCCGCCCACGGAGCCGATCCGGCGGAGGTGATCCCCACCGGCCGGCGGCCGCTGCGCCGGGCACTGGTCAGTGTCTACGACAAGAGCGGTCTGGACGTGCTCGCCGAGGCGTTCCTGGCGGCCGGGGTCGAGGTGGTCTCGACCGGCTCCACCGCCGAGGTGCTGGCCCGGCATGGCCTGCCGGTGACGCCGGTCAGCACGGTGACCGGCTTCCCGGAGGTGCTCGGCGGCCGGGTGAAGACGCTGCACCCCAGGGTGCACGCCGGCCTGCTCGCCGACCTGCGCAACGCCGAGCACGCCGCGGTGCTGGCCGATCTCGACATCGCGCCGTTCGACCTGGTCGTGGTGAACCTGTACCCGTTCGCCGCCACGGTCGCCGCGGGCGCCAGCGAGGACGAGGCGGTCGAGCAGATCGACATCGGCGGCCCCACGATGATCCGCGCGGCCGCGAAGAACCACGCGTCGGTCGCCGTCGTGGTCTCGCCGGAGGACTACGCCGGGCTGGCGGAGGCCGTCCGCGGCCCGGGCTACGACCTGTCAGCCCGGCGCCGTCTCGCGGCGAAGGCGTTCGCGCACACCGCCGCCTACGACGTGGCGGTGTCCTCGTGGTTCGCCAGCGCCGTCGCCCCCGACGAGATCGCCCGGGAGACCGGCTGGCCCGATGTGCTCTCCGCCCAGTGGCACCGGGCCGACGTGCTGCGCTACGGCGAGAACCCGCACCAGCGGGCCGCCCTGTACGTCGAGACCGGCGCGGACCGGACCGCGGGCCTCGCCACCGCGCACCAGCTGCACGGCAAGCAGATGTCGTACAACAACTACACCGACACCGACGCGGCCCGGCGGGCCGTCTACGACTTCAGCGAGCCGGCCGTCGCGGTGATCAAGCACGCGAACCCCTGCGGCATCGCGGTCGGCACGACGATCGCCGAGGCCCACCGCAAGGCGCATGCCTGCGACCCGGTCTCGGCGTTCGGCGGGGTGATCGCGACGAACCGGCCGGTCACCGTGGAGCTCGCCGAGCAGATCGCCGAGATCTTCACCGAGGTCGTCGTGGCGCCGGCGTACGAGCCCGGCGCCGTCGAGATCCTCTCCCGCAAGCCCTCCATCCGGCTGCTGGAGTGCCCGGCGCCGCCGCACCAGCGGGGGGTGGAACTGCGGCAGATCAGCGGCGGCCTGCTGCTCCAGTCGCGGGACGCGGTCGAGGAACCGGGCGACGAGCCGACCGGTTGGACCCTGGAGGCGGGCGCGCCCGCCGACGACGCGCTGCTGGCGGACCTGCGCTTCGCCTGGCGTGCGGTGCGGTCGGTCAAGTCCAACGCGATACTTCTCGCCAGCGACGGCGCGACCGTCGGCGTCGGCATGGGGCAGGTCAACCGGGTCGACGCGGCGCGTCTCGCGGTGACCCGCGCGGCCGATCGGGCGAAGGGCGCGGTCGCGGCGAGCGACGCCTACTTCCCCTTCCCCGACGGTTTCGAGGTGCTCGCGGAGGCCGGGGTGCGGGCAGTCGTCGAACCGGGCGGGTCCGTGCGCGACGAACTCGTCATCGCCGCCGCCCGGGAGGCCGGGGTGACGCTCTACTTCAGCGGAGTTCGCCACTTCGCGCACTGAGTTGGGCGCACCGGGCCGGACCTGCCGATCGGTTTCCGGCCCGGTGCCCGAACTCAGGCGTTTGCGCTCGCCTCCGCGGCCGCTGAGCCGCGCCGGCTTCCGGAGCTGCCGTTCGCGGTCGTCGCCGGGGCGGGAGCCGGGGCCTGACCGCCGGGCGTGTCGGTCGTGGGCACGTACCGCTGCGCAACCCAGTCGAGGGCGTCACGCCAGCTCTCGCCGTAAAGGACCGAGATACGGTCGGCCGTCTGGCGAGCCAGTGCCTGGACGAAGACGCGGTCATCGCTGTCCAGGTGTCGGGCGTCACCGAAGGTTTCCCAGGCCCTGAACATCAGTTCCTGGAGCTTCTTGCTGTGAGGCGAATCGTCTGCCACGTCGAGCTTCCTCTCTTTGGGCACCGCGGCCGGAAGTCTGCCCTAAGGGTGCACGACGTGCACAGTTGGGGGTGTTGTGGATTGTGTTCCCGGTGTGCCCGAACAGGTCAGGTCCCCGATGCCGGATCGGCATGTGATATAGGTCCCCGTCCGCAGGTGGGCAGGCTCGGCGCCGCCCCGGAACAGCGCGAGAATCAGGACGGCTGGACTGACTCCACGGGGTCCGCGCGCACGATTCCCAGCCGCAGCACCTCGTTCGCCAGCCGGCCGCGCCGGTTCGGCCCCGGCGGGATGTCGAACTTGCGGTAGAGGCGAAGCAGGTGCTGCTTCACCGCACCCTCGGTGACGACCAGATCCTGCGCCAGCTGCCGGGTCGACAGCGGGATGACGAAGGTCCCGGGTGCCCCGGCGGGTCGGGACAGTGCCCGCAGCACATCCCACTCCCGGCGGGTGAGGTCGGGGGGATCCGGCATCCGCAGCTCGGCGGTGAGGTCCCGCTCGGGCAGGTGCGGCGCCGCGGGGGAGATGGTGAGCTCGATGAGCGGCCGGGTGTCATGGAGCCGGACGCCCGCGGCACCGAACCGGATGACGTCGCCGTGATGGAGGATCCGTCGTCCGACCGGGCGGCCGTTGACCCGTGTGCCGTTGCGGGACAGTCCCTGGTCCCACACATAGAGGTACGGGCCCCTACGCACGATCTCGGCGTGCAGGCGGGAAACGCTGGGATCGGCAAGTGGTACGTCGACCCCTGGTCCGCGACCCACCGTGGTGACCTCCGAACGCAGGAGGAAGACCTCGCCGGTGATCTCGATCCGCAGACTCGCCCTGTCCACTGTCGTCGACCTCGCTTTCGTCCATCCGACATCCGGTCGGCCACGCCGCCGGAACAGTCCCCTTTGCTCGTGGGGGGTTGCCTTTGGGCGATGGTCCCCTGCCGTGGCCCAGTAACACCCGACCTGGGGACGAACTGCGCGGTGCGCGCGGGCCGCACCGCGCGGGCCGCGACGTCGTCACCGGGACGACCGGCGGTCTACCGCCTGTTCGCGAGCAGGGTCATGCTGGTGGGACAGGGCCATGCTGGCCGGCCAGTGACGTGCTGGTTGGATGGTGTCGCTGCACCGTCCTGCCGTGCGGCCGGGCCCGTCGGAGACGGCGACGCGCCCTTGGCACGGCTGGCCTGTCCACGACGATCATGATCGGCGGCGGAGGTGGGTGGGGTGTCCGACGCGGGCCGCCGGCCCGGCCATCGTCGGCCGGACTCCGGTCGCCGGGTGCCGCCCGACGGCAGGGCTGACAGCAGCCAGCCCGGTATCGGCGCGCCCGGTGTCACCCAACCCGGTGTCACCCAACCCGGCGCCGGCCAGCCCGGTGTTGGCCGGCCCGGTGTTGGCCGGCCCGGTGTCGGCGGCTGGCAGACGCCTGCCGGGGGAGGCACCGGCGGCGAGGATCGCGCGACCGAACCGGTCCGGACGTCCCGCCCGCGGCGCTCGCCCGCCGCAGCGCCACCGCCCGGCACCGAACACCCACGCGTGTGGCCGCAGGCCCACCCCGGCCCACCACCGCCGCCCTTCCCCGCGGGGCGCCGCCCGGCGCCCCCGGCCCCCCCCGCGGACGCCCCCCCGCCCCCCGCCCCCCCCCCCGGCCGCGCGCGGGCGGGG
>NZ_JALKFX010000057.1 GCF_023243045.1 Frankia sp. AgB32 | reverse complement strand
AAGTTGACCGGAAAGGGATCGGGTGTTGGCGTGTCGGGATGGACGAACACCCCTCCTCCTTAACCGAGTGGCATTGGCTCTTCGCCACGCACAGCCACCCGACCCCCCAGACCGTCAGAAGAGGCGGTTCCATCCGCCAGCGTTGTTCTCAACGCCATAACGGGCGGACGCGACGAAAGCTCCCGACGTCGTCGCCGGGGGCCTGTCTGCGGTGGCGTGGGTTACCGGGGGTCGTCCGGGTCGCCTCGCCCACCACGGACATCGCTCCGGCGCGTGGCCGTGCCTTGGTCCCCTGGTCCTCGCTGTCGTCGGGGCCGATGCGAGATTCCTGTGAAATCCTGTCGCGGTGGCCGCGGAGGTGGGGCATGCTGATGCCCTGTGAGTGATCGACGGGGGCTGTTCGCGCAGGGCGACCGCACGACTGTCGCAGTGATCACAGGCTCCGCCAGCCGACGGCGGGGGCCGCCAGTAGGGCGTGGAAGCGACTCCCCGGACAGGTCCAGGGCGGAGCCTGCGAACGGCGGCACTGGGTTCGCTGTTCCATTCTGGCCGGCAGCCATGACAATCGATTACGGACGCAGGTGCTGACCGCAGTCAGCGCTCTTCGCCATCTGCTCGACGACGGTCGCCACCGCGATGTCATTGACGGCCATACCGAACGGGTTGAGGACCACCCGGTCGTTCCATCCTGGCCGGATGGTCACGGTGCCAGCAACGAGATGGCCGAGCTCAGCACAGACCCGCTGCGGCGATGCTGCCGGCGTCGGATTGCCCGAGTGGACCACCAGGCCATCTTTGATGAGCTGTCCGAGCAGCCGGTTGGTGTCTCCGGCAACCAGGTCCCAGCTGTCCACCACCAAATGATCGGCCTTCAGCAGAAGGTTGCGGTCGCAATCATCGAGGCCGACATTGACGACGACCGTGCCGGGGGCAACGTCGGTGACTCCGAGGTGGGCCTTCGCACTGGTTGTCGCTGCGATGACGACCTCGGAAGTACGGAGCGCCGCAGCCCGGTCTGAAACGACCCTAACCTCGACGTCACCAACTCGAGCCCGTTCTGCAATGCCTGCAGCGCGGTTGATGTCACTATCGTGTATCCAGATGATCCGCACTGTGGGAATAGTCGTTCCCAGCAATTGTACATGGGCCTCCCCGATTGGCCCAGCACCGATAACGACGGCTTGTTCGATCGGGCGGGCCGTCAGGCGGCGCAATCCGGCGATGCTGACGGCCGCCGTCCGGATGGCTGACAGGGGCGCTGCTGCCATAATGGTCGACACCTGGCCGGTGAGCACGTCGAACAGTAGGACTAGCCCGCTGGCCCGGTCAATACCCCGGCCTGGATTCGAGGTATTGCCGTTTATCACCTTCACACCGGCAGCGTAGGGCGGCGCACCGAGCGCGGCCGGTAGGGTGAGGCTTCGGGCCCATCCGTCTCCGGCGGTCCATCGCAGGTAGGCTTCCTCTGGCAGCACCGCCCGACCAGAAGCGTGTAGTTTCAGTGCTGCTTCAACGACCTCCACGACGTCTATGCGCTCTAAGAGATCAACTACAGTGGCAGTGTCAAGGTAGCGGATGTGGTCGGGCACACCAACCTCCGATCTGCTTTGTGCTGGCAGCCACCGGTCTTCTGATAGAAGGTGCCTCTTTCGATGGCTTTCATGCGGCACGACTGGCCGGCCTCAGGAGATCTCGTCTTCCGCAAGACTTCGGCTCCTGAGGTCAAGCTCGATCGATTTCCACGCGGCCGAATAGTGTGCGGCCAGCCGGGCCAGAATCTCATTCCAATGAGGCGGAACCGCGGCGATGATGTCCGACCACCGGTCAAGGGCGGCGGAGTGCACACTGAGTAAACCAAGTAGTCTTCGGCCGGATTCGCTGAGCTTGATCGACGGATCGCGACGTAGCCAGTCCAGTGGTACGGGCCCGTCGTTGACCGCCGTCCGGGCGTGTTTCGCCGGATTCTCGCCCCTTCTTACCCGGTCCTTGACATCTTTTGCGGTAGCCACCGAAACGCCGGCTTCCCGAGCGATCTCCCGAAGGCTGGCGCCCGGGCGAGAGGCGATCACCTCGCCCGCGATCCTGCGCCCCCGGCTCGGGTCCACTGGACGGATCCTTCCGTCCAGGCCCTTCCGGATCGGCGGCTGTGGAAGCTCGGTCCGGGAACGTCGGACGGCTGCCACGGTCTTCGCGCTGAGGCCAACACATTTTGCGATCCTGCGATCAGACAGCTCGGGATGGCTCTCAATGATTCGCGTCACCGCCGCCTTGCGGTCCGGTAAGGAGAGAGGCAGACCGTGGACGGTGTTGATCTCGACCGCATGGAGAAAAGCCTCGTCTGCGGTGCCATCGAAGTAGACAATTCGGACCGTTCGGCGCCCCCTCAGGGCTGCGGCCCGCAGGCGGTGCATACCGTCCACCACCCGCATGGTCTGGCGGTGCACCAGGATCGGCGGAGGCTCGGAATCCAGGGCGGCCAGCCTGCGCACATACTCCTCATCTTCGCCCAGAAGTCGTGGTGAATCAGCCTCGCGGAGAAGAAAAATAGAGACTATTACATCTTCCTTCCCGTTTGGGAAAACTCTAGTTGCCATCTGCTATAGCCTTCGGTAGCCGCGCAAAGTGGAAAGGGTATCCGCTTCGTAGGTCGTCGCTCCGCAGGCGACTGCTGCCGCGATGACGAAAAATCTGGGCGTACGAGGAAAAGCGATCCGCCATGGACGTTCTCCCTTTCTCTCGCTGATCTTCACAACCGAAAGGCGGCCTCAGACATGGGAGATGTGCGCATGATGAATGAATGGCGACCGTGCTGTGTCAACCTCGAACGGGTCGTGACTTCGTTCTGGTATTCTGTGGTCTCCCCGACGAATAGCTGGACTTTGATCCGCCGGAAATCCTCATGGAAAACGAGTGATCATTACGTTTCGCAATCATGCGCCAGAAATGCCACGGAGACCACCTGGGCGCTCTACGGGAAAATGAGTCCGTTGGAACCAGGGGACTTCCGGTGTGACACGCCGCCATCTCTCGAAACAGGTTTCAGGCAGGGTGCCGAAAATGGCTACGAGCTCACATGTCCACCCGGCCCCTCTCGGCGGAACCAGGAAGGGTGACCTTGGTGCACTCGGACCCCTGCTTATCCGAGGACCCGAGCATGGTCGAACTGTCATCCGAACATGGAACCGGCAAGCCGATCGTGCTGGCTATTACCTCCTGGCTCTAAACAGGATGCGTCGGCTCCTCCTTGAGGGTGGAAGTGGCGGGAAGGGCACATAGCACTTTCAGGCTAACCTCGAAAAGCGTATCACATCCGGCGCCCGAAGATGGGTCTTAGTAGCCACGGTGGACGCGAACTACCCTCCGTAGGCATCCATTCAAGGCTTCGGTGCGGTGGTGATCTTGTGGTGATGAGATCGAAATGATTCCGGAGCTGGAATGATGGCAACGGTGAGCAGGTCGGTGTGTAGTGGAGCGGAAAGTGCGTGGAGATCTTACGGACATCAAGTCCTACGAAGCGTAACCGCTAGCCGTCGGCGACCGGTACTCGATGATCCGATCGTGATTCCCTGCTTCTCCACCTGGGTCATCGATCAAATCGGCAGATCACACGCGTGGACATCCTGGCGGCGCTGGACCGTGCTCGCGATGCCGCGACAGCCGTACCAGCCGGGCCCTGTGGTCCACGTCGATGCACATGGGTTGTTCCTTGTCAGAGGTCGTGAGCCAGGTGGCGCAACTCGTCGACCCACAGTTCCACCAGCCTGCGCGCCTCGGTGCGGCCCAACACGTCGTCCGGCCATCGAAGGGTGAGGTGAAGCTGATGCTCGTGAACCTCCGCAGACAGGTCGAGGGCACGGCCACGCGGCAGATCAGTTCCGGTGGCAGGCAGGGCGGAGGAGAATCGCGGCACGGCGACCCAGTCCGCAGGCGGGCTGTCGCTGCACGCTGTGTATCTAAAAAAGATCTGTGGGTCTGGAAAATCGGCCAGCAGCATCGCGGCGTCGGGGTTCATGTAGCGGAGCATTCCGTAACCGATTCCGCGGTCAGGGAGCTCCCGTAGCTGGGTGCTGATGGCGTTGAGCCCGGTGCCGTCGGGTCCGGGGTCCAGTCGGACCGGGAAGCGGTGGCTGAAGCGGCCCACGGTCCGGGAAAGGCTCCCGGACTCGGCCGGCGTGGCACGTCCGGAACCCTCCAGCTCGATCAGCACGGACCGCTCCGCGGGTGTCGACCGCCACCGTGCCACAGCGTGGACGAGCCCGGTAAGGAGGATTGCCTCGGCTCCCGCCGCTAACCGGGCCGGGAGATCAGTGAGAATCGAGGTCGTATGGTCGGCGGTCAGGGTGACGGCCAGTCGTCCCGTGGTCGAGCGAGTGTCCGGGGCGGGGGCGGACCGGCGTGTACCCAATGGGGGGTCGCCACCTTCGAGTATCCGCTGCCACAGCGGAAGTTCGGCGAGCCGTTCGGTCGTCTGCGCCTCGACCGCAAGTGAACGCGCCCAGCTTCGGTAGCTGGTCCGCACCGGGGCCAACGCATCGCCCGCCCAGGCGGTAGCGAGATCGAAGGCGAGTATCCGCCAGGACGCGTCGTCGATCACGAGAGGGTGCGCGACGATCAGTAGCAGGCCGGAGGCCTCTGGACCTGCGTCCAACCACACCATCTGGAGCAGCTTCCCCCGCTCCGGATCCAGCCGGTGGGCGGCTGCCGCGGCCTGTCGACCGACCTCGGCCGTGACATGTGGCGGCAGCGCGATCCGGGTGATGACATGGCGGGCGTCCACGGTGCCCGGCGCGTCGACCTCCAGACTCCAGGGCAGCGTGAGGTCCAGGCCCACCTGCCGGGCCCGCAGCATGTCGTGATGGTCGAGGACGGTCTGAACGGCAGCGGCGAGCCTCTCCTGGTCCAGATTCGGCGGAACACGCAGCGCTCTGGACTCGCTGAGTCCTCTGGCCGTGCTGCCCGGCCGGAGAAGACGGCGAACATCGGGGGCGCTGAGGGTCGTGCCGAGGCCGTCCGAAGCATGGATACCCGAATCACTGTGTAGCCGTTCCGGCCTGGGTAGATCGCTCAGGTCCACCTTGCCGTTCGCTGTCAGTGGCATCTTGTCCAGTGTGATCAGCGTTCCCGGTACCAAGTGACTTGGCAGGACCTCGAGCAGATGCGCCCGCACCGTGGCCACGTCCAACGCGATGCGTGAGCCGGAGGCCAGATAGCCGACCAGTCGTGGATCTCCTGCCGCGGTTGCGCCGACGGTGACAACAGCGTTCGCCACTCCTGGGACCCGGGTGAGCGCAGCCTCGATCTCACCGAGTTCAATGCGTAGCCCGTGAATCTTCACCTGCCGGTCCTCACGGCCGATGAACTCCAGGGAGCCATCCGGACGGGACCGGGCGAGGTCTCCGGTGCGATACATCCGCTCGCCGCGGCCGCCGAATGGATCGGCCACGAATCGCCCGACCGTGAGGGCGGGGCGATTCAGATAGCAGCGCGCGACCCCGACTCCAGCCACATAGAGCTCGCCGATGTTGCCGGACGGCAACGGTCGCAGTCGGTCGTCGAGGACATGGACCTGCACGTTGGGCAACGGCCGGCCAATTCCTGGCACACCCTTCGCCGCCGTGAGCGGGCCCGCCATCGTGCAGCAGACTGTCGTCTCGGTCGGACCGTAGGCATTGAACATCTCGCGCCCGGGGGCCCACTTGGCAACCAATCCGGCGGGGGGACTCTCGCCGGCGATCACCAGAGTTCGCACGGTGGGCAGGCTGCCGAGGGGCAGACGACTGAGAACGGCGGGTGGGAGGGTCGTATGTGTCACGCGATGGCGCCGTATCAGCTCCGGCAGCTGCGCGACCTGGTCGAGCATGTCGCTTGGGCCGAGAATCAGGCAGGCGCCGGAGGTGAGTGTGGTACAGATCTCGGAGACGGCCGCGTCGAAGCTGAGCGACGCGAATTGGAGCAGGCGACTGCCGGCGTCGACCGCGTGGAACCCCACCCGCGTCAAGACGAGGTTGGCGATGCCGCGGTGCTCAACGACCACGCCCTTGGGGCGGCCGGTGGAGCCGGATGTGTAGATGACATATGCGGGTGATCGTGCAGTAAGCGGGCTCGTCCGTTGAGTATCGGCAGGGTCGGCGGTGGACTCGTGATCCAGCTCGATCTGGGTCGCCGGATGGTCCAGAGAGATAACATCGACAGCGCGGGGCACAAGACTTCCGGCCGCCGCCTCGGTGGTCAGCGCCAGGAATGGACGGGCGTCCAGAAAGAGATAGGAGATCCGCTCTCTGGGGTATTCGGTGTCTATGGGCAAGTAGGCCGCGCCGGTCTTGAGAACGGCAAGTACGGCGACAACCATATCAATCGAGCGTGGCACCATGAGTGCCACGATCCGCTCTGGACCCGCGCCCCGTCGGATCAACAGATGGGCAAGCTGGTTGACGCGTGCATTGAGTTCTGCATAGGTCAGTGTCGTGGTCCTGTGTGCGATTGCCGGCGCGCGGGGCGTACGTATGACCTGAGTCTGGAAGAGCGACGGTACGAGATCATCCGCGCCGATCATGCGGGTCCTCACTTCGGATGTGTAGCGGCCGGGCAATGGCAGCGAGCGCGCGGGTGCTTGATCGCAGGGCTCCGGTCGCCGCCATGATGTCAACCTCCTCGACGCCGACGTCAAACACCTCCGCTAGGGCGAAGGCCTGGCGGGAGGCGAGGGGGATCGGGGAGTGGCGCGATCTTTTGCTGTCTCCGGCATCGTCTCTGTGCTCCGTCAACGCACTCATGCGGGTTGCTCGGATCTCGGTCCACTTCTTGAATCAGAAGATCATAGCCCCACCCCGATGAAAATGTCACTCCGTCTGTTGCAGCAGATCTCCGTTCAGACACGGTCTGGTATTTGCCCTGTAAGGTGGCCGGCTGGATCGGCTGTGTCTGGCTTAAGAGTGCTGCTCCCTGGATGTCAAGTCATCAGTCGAACGCTTCCCCGGATGCTGTTCAACTGTTCCTTGCCCCGGGTGTCGCTCCGTGATAGATCATCGTCATGGCGGGGAGTTCATTGGAGGGCAAGGATGGAGAACTCGCTCGGAAAGATCATTTGTGATCTGCGTCGTGAAGCACGACTGAGTCAGCGGACACTGGCCGAGAGATCGGGCATCAGCCTGCGGACTCTTCGGGAGATCGAACACGGAAGGGTGCGCCGACCACACCCGAGTTCGTTGCAGCGGGTCGCGTTGGTACTGGATGATCCACGGCTGTCCGATGCCCTCGCCGGACAGGTCGGCGATCGGACTGCACTTGGAGACGGTCATCACTCGCTGAACCTCCAGGTATTCGGCCACCTCACTCTCAAGCTAGGCCCCGTCGAGCTCGGTCTCGGCACCCCCATGCAGCGGACCCTGTTGGGCTTGTTGGCGATTCATGCCAACCAGGTGGTCGCCTGCGAAGAGATAGTCGAGGTCCTCTGGGGGGATGACCCGCCGAACACGTTCACCCAGCTCATTCATACCTACGTCTCGCGTTTGCGTTCACTTTTCAACCGCCAGTCCGACACGCTTACGCAGAGGCCGCAGGTCGGCTACCACAGGGGCGGCTACGAGCTGCGGATCGTGAGCGAGCGGCTTGACCTGGGTGTCTTCAATGATCTGATCCAGGAAGCCGCGGACGCCCGCCGGTGTGGTGACCTGACAGCCGAGTACGACATCCTCGCCCAGGCCCTCGCCCTGCCGGCCGGTCCGCTTCTGGAGGGAGCCGCGTCGGGTCTGCGTGAGCACCGATTCGCTGAGGAGCACCGCCGCGGCCACCTTGTCGCAGTGCTACGTTTCGCCCAGATGGAGAGCAGCCTCGGCCACTACGAGGAAGCGATCGCGATACTGAGGCCACTCGTTCCGCAGTATCGCCTGCATGAGGGGTTGCATGCCGCTCTGATGCTGGCATTCGCGGCCTCTGGCCAGCAGGTCGCCGCGCTGGACCTTTACAACGGCCTCGTCTCCCGGTTGCGGACCCAGTTCGGCCTCGAACCCAGCCCCGATCTACGCGCGGCACACATGTCCGTGCTACGACAGAACGCGGCGCGGGAGTCGCTGTCGCTCGGAGCGCCCGCTCCGGCTGCGATTCCGCACAGTCTCGGCGACTTCGTGGGACGCGAGGAGTTGTATCCGGTGCTGCGCTACCTCGTCGGGGCCAGATCCGCTACCCCGTTCGGCGCCGCGCCGATCGCCTCACTGCATGGCGGGCCAGGCGTGGGCAAGTCCGCGCTCGCGATTCGGGTGGCCAGCCGTTGCCTGTCCCGTTACCCCGACGGGGTCCTTTACGTGGACGGACCCGTCGACGCCCACCCGGTACTGGGCTGCTTCCTTCGCGAACTTGGGGTGCAGGCCCAGGATGTACCGACGAGCCTGGCCGAACGTATCCGGCTCTTCCGTGCGTTGCTGACCCATCGGCGGGTTCTTGTCGTGGTCGACAACATGGAGCGGGAGGACGTCGTCCGGGCTCTGGTTCCGACTGGATTTCACACCGGGATGCTGATCACGGGGCGGGAACGGTTCTATGCCGAAGGCGTGCGGCACTTCCTGATCCCGGCCTTCACCGCCGACCAGGCATACGAGCTGCTCTGCCGGATGATCGGCATCAGCCGAGTGGCGGCGGAACCCACGGCGGCGCAAATGATCATTGAACGTCACGACGCCGATCCAAAGTCCCTCCGTAGCGTCGGACTGCGCCTCGCGGCCCAGACCGACCTGCCACTCGCGGAACTGTGCGGCGACCCCACCGCGTCCACGACGGTCCGAGTCTGACCGTGCCATCTGTGCTGCGAGGAGATACACGTGGTCGTTGACCATCCCGCCGTCGTACTGGAGCAGGCCAGCCCGCACCTGTCCGATCAGACCGTGGGCGGTCTTCTGCGGGACACCGCCGCCGCCTGTCCCGACGCGCTGGCCCTGGAAGCTGTCCCCGACGGCACCAGAGAGCCCCGCACGTGGACGTACAGCGAGCTTCTCACCGAGGCCGAACAGATCGCTGGCGGGATCGCTCGCCGGGTCCCGGCGGGGGGACGGGTCGCACTCTGGGCGCCGAACGTCCAGCACTGGCCGATCTTCGAATACGCAGCCGCGCTGGCCGGAGTCGTTCTCGTGGCGTTGAATCCCACGCTCCGCGCCGGGGAACTGCACCACGCGCTCTCGTTGTCCGAGGCGACGATGCTCATGCACGCGGACAAGGTCCGCGGGTACGACATGGCGGCCGCCGTCCGGGACGTCGTCGTGGGGCTGCCATCACTGGAGCACGTCGCGTCGCTCACCGACTGGGAGGACCTGCGGGAGCCCGGTGGCGTGCCCGCATCGCGGGTCGCCGCGACAGCCTCCGAGGATGCCGCCCAGATCCAGTTCACCTCGGGAACCACAGGCCCGCCCAAGGCGGTCCTGCTGTCGCACCGCGCGGTCGTCAACGTCGCCCGGTTCACGTTCCTGGAGCTCGGCCTGGCGGACCGCACGACGGTTGTCTCACCGTTGCCGATGTTCCATACCGCGGGCTGTGTGATTTCCTGCCTCGGGCCGGCCACCCTGGGCGGGACGTTCGTACTCCTCGAACGCTTCGAACCCGTCCTGCTGCTCGACGTGCTGCGCCGCCGCCCCGGGTCAGTGCTGTCCAGCGTCCCCGCTGTCCTCACGATGCTGGCGGATGTCGCTGGGAAGCAGCAGACGCCACCGCCCCGGCTGGGGTGCGTGTTGACCGGTGCGGCCCCGGTCCGCTCACGTCTCATCGCCGGCATCGAGAAGCTCTTCGCCACCACGGTCGTCAATCTCTACGGGCAGACCGAGTTGGCGTCGGTTGTGACTCTCACCCGTCCAGGAGACAGTCTGGAGACCAGGAGCACCACGGTTGGGCGACCACTGCCTCGAGTCTCCTGCCGGATCGTCCGTCCTGGAACCAGCACGGTTCTGCCATTCGGCGCGACTGGCGAGATCTGTGTCCGCGGCTACCAACAGATGCTCGGCTACCACGCTGATCCAGCGGCGACCGCGCGCAAGGTTGACGCCGAGGGCTGGCTACATACCGGAGACCTGGGCTCGTTGGGTCCCGACGGCACGCTTCGGCTTGAGGGCCGGGTCGACGATCTGATCATCTGTGGCGGCGAGAACATCGCGCCGGAGGAGATCGAGCGGCTCCTGGCCGGGCTGCCGGACGTGCGCGAGGCGCTTGTCCTCGGGGTTCCGGATGACGTCCGGGGCGAGGTCGTGGTCGCCGTGGTGTGTCCGGCATCGGACCGGGCTGTCGACGTTGTGGCCGCCCATGCGCTCTGTCGGGAGAAGTTCGCGCCGTTCAAGATTCCGGTCCGGTGGTACGAGGCGAAGTCCTGGCCCATGACGCCGGCTGGGAAGATCCAACGATTCCGCCTCAAGGAGCTTATCGCCCAAGGTGGTCTGGTGCGGCTGGACCCCGAGGGGGCATCCACGTGAGTATCACGCTGCTATGGCGCTCCGCCTGTCAGGGCTCGCCGGCCTCGATGAACCCCGACTCGTAGGCGAGGATGACCGCCTGGGTGCGGTCGCGTGCGCCGAGCTTGGCCAGCACGCTGCTCACGTAGGTCTTGATGGTCTGGACGCCGAGGTACAGGCGGTCGGCGATCTCGTTGTTGGACAATCCTTGGGCGATCAGCCGGAGCACGTCCGCTTCCCTCGCGGTGAGGGCCGCTCGCCGCATCGTCTCGTGGGCCTCCCCGTTCGGCCGCCGGCTCGCCATGGACCGGATCGTCTCGGGGAAGAGCAACGTGTGACCTGAGACGACCATGCGGATGGCTTGGACGATCTCCGTAGGTCGGGACCGTTTGAGCAGGAAGCCATTCGCCCCGCCGCGGAGTGCTTCGTAGACGTAGTCGTCCCGCTCGAAGGTGGTGAGAACGAGGATCTTCGGGGGGTTGGTCACTCTCGTGAGGATCTCGCGAATGGCGGCCAGGCCGTCGACCTTCGGCATCCGGATGTCCATGACCACGGCGTCGGGGGTCGTCTCCCGAATCAGAGACACGACCCGCGATCCGTCGGAGGCCTCCCCGACGACATCGATCTCACCGCTCGCCTCCAGAATGGCCCGCAGCCCCACACGCACCAGTTCGTCATCCTCCACGAGGAGTACTGAGATAGTCACAAGGTGAGCCTAAGGGGAAGTCTGGCCTCGACGATCCAGTGACCACCCTGAGGCCTCGCGTTGATCTCTCCACCGAGGAGGACTGCGCGTTCCTTCACGCCCTGTAGACCCTTGCCACCCGGCCGTGAGGAGACGGGCGTCCTGGCGAGCAGCGGGTTGGCGACCCGTAGCTCCAGGCAGGCATCGTCAACGTTGAGGTCGATCGCCACCGCGCAGCCCGGAGCGTGCCGCAGCGCATTGGTCACCGCCTCCTGCAGGATCCGGTATGCCTCCCGTGAAACCACGCTGGGGATGTCTTCGACCCGCGGCGTGATGTCGGCGATGATCGGTGCGCCCGCGATCCGGGCGTTGTCCAGCAGGCTGTCGAGTTCGGCCAGTGTGGGACGGGCCCGCGGGCCCTCCGGGGCGTCACGGAGTATCCCGACGGTCCGCTCCAGGTCGTCCATGGCTCGTCGTCCAGTCTCCTCGATGACGGTCAGGGCACGTTCGACGAACGCGGGATCGGTGGCCGCGAGTTGCCTGGCCGCGCCGGCCTGTAGGACGGCCAGGGTGAGGGCGTGGCCGATGGAGTCATGCAGCTCGGCGGCCAGCCGGTTGCGTTCTAGGAGCTGCTCGGCCCGGCGCTCGACCTCCGCGAGCTGCTCGGCTGGCGACGGGCTGAGGAACATCCGGGCCGCTCGCAGGTCGAGTGCTCCGGCTGCCACGACTGTCCACATCAGGGCAAGGACGAGCGGCGGCACCAGGAGTGGGCCCAGGAGATGGCTGTCGCTGTCCAGAAGCCGTATCCCGGAGACCCGCAGCGGCCCTTCCCGGAACGGGGCGAGGGCGAGTTCACCGGCGAGGGAGAAGGCGTTGACGGTCAGCGCCAGAACGACGGCTCCGAACCAGACGCGAAAGAGCAACCATAGTCCGGTCCGCCGCCGGTCGGACAGCGTGCGCGAGGAGTCGACGCTGATCTCGGCGCCGTCCCGTGGCCGCAGGAGCCACCGGGCCTGGATGCCCTCGGCGTGGCGGGTTCCTGGCAGGAGCGCGGCGAGCGCGAGCACTGGCAGCGGGGAGATCAGGCACATGAGCAGGGTGCGCGGCAATGATGTGCTGAAACCAGGGGCCACCATGACACATATGCCAGCGAAGACCCCACCCGTGATCAGATGCAGCCAGCGAGTGTAGACAGAGGCCCGTAGCAGAGCGGAGATGACGATCGGCACTGTCACATCATGCCTATCGCTCCCCCGTGGGAGGGAGCGGATCGGAGACGATTGGGGGATCTGCTCCGGGTGCTCCAGGCGGTTTCCTGGGACCATGACAACCAGGGCAGAATCGCCCCCTACGTCGCTCATCGATGTGCGGAATCTCACCAAACGTTACGGGTCGACCGTCGCGGTGGACCAGCTCACCTTTCGGGTCGAGCCGGGACGGGTGACCGGTTTCCTCGGGCCCAACGGGGCTGGAAAGTCGACGACAATGCGGGTGATGATCGGCCTCGACCAGCCGACCGGCGGCGAGGTGGTCATTGGCGGCCGTCGTTACGCGCAGATCGAGCAGCCTCTGCGGTATGTCGGAGCGCTCCTCGATCCGTCCGCCGTGCACCCCGGACGCAGAGCGCGGGACCAGCTGTTGGTCCTGGCCAGGAGCAACCGGATTCCGGACGCGCGAGTCGACGAGCTGCTCGAGCAGGTCGGTCTCGCTTCCGCGGCCCGGCGTCGGATCAGCGGATTCTCCCTGGGCATGCGGCAGCGGCTCGGGCTCGCGGCCGCGCTGCTCGGAGATCCGCGGGTGCTGATCCTCGATGAGCCGCTCAACGGTCTCGACCCGGAGGGCATCCAGTGGATCAGAAGTCTGCTCAAGGAGCTTGCCGCGGACGGCCGGGTGGTCCTGGTCTCCAGTCACCTCATGAACGAGATGGCGGTGACGGCCGACCATCTGATCATTATCGGCAAGGGGCGTCTGCTGGCGGACATCGGCATGGTGGAGTTCGGCGTACAGTACGGGCGGGCTCGGGTACGGATTCGCACGTCGCGGCCCGAGCGGCTGGAAAAGGCCCTGGCCGCCGAGGGACTGACCCTCACTCCGGTGGGGGGCGGAACGTGGGAAGTGCCCGACGCGCCGGCGGACCAGGTCGGCGCGGTCGCGGCACGCGAGGGCGTGCCGCTCCAGGAACTCTCCCTGCGTGAGGACTCCCTGGAGGAGACCTTCCTGCGCATGACCGCGCAATCCGTCGAATTCGCCGCCACTGGACAGCGGGTGCCCTGAGATGATCTCGCAACCGGTTCTGTATTCCGAGTGGACCAAGATCCGGTCCGTCCGTTCTCTTGTCTGGTCGCTGGTCGCTGGCGTCGCTATGCTCGTTGTACTCGGCCCAGTCGTGTGCGGGGCGCATGGCGATGGCGAGGCTGCCTCAGCGGATTTCGACCCGGTGAAGCTGGGCTTCTGGGGGCTGAACTTCGCCCAGGTGGCGGTCGCGGTCTTCGCGATGCTCTCCATCGGCGGCGAATACGAGACAGGTACGATCAGGACCTCGCTCGCCGCCGTTCCTCAGCGGGGGCGTTTCTACGTCCACAAGCTCCTGGTTGCCGCGGGCCTGTCGCTGGCCGTCGCGATCCCGACCGCGCTGCTGACGTTCTTCCTGTCCCAGCGCCTGTTGGACGAGCACGGGGTTTCCTTCGGCGATCCTGGCACGGTACGGGCGGTGATCTGCCTGGCTCTCTATTTCCCGCTGCTGAGCCTCCTGTTCATGGGAATCACCGCGATGTTCCGTAGTCTGGTTCCGGCGATGGGACTGCTCCTGCCGGTCCTCTTCCTGCTGTCTCCGCTGAGCATGCAGGTTCCCGGCCTGCGCGAGGTCGTCCAGTTCCTGCCTGATCGGGCCGGGCAGTACGCGGCCATGACCCTTCGGCCGGACGCGGACGTCTCCTACACCGCATGGCTGGGCCTGCCGATCATGGCGGCCTGGACGGCGGTGGCGGTCTTCGGTGGCTGGCGTGTCCTGCGGAGCCACGACGCGTGAACGCCCAGGGGAACGTCACGTCGGACTGGTCCACACTGCGCGGCCTCCGGATACTCGATCTCTCTCGCCTGCTGCCCGGGGGATTCACGACACTGCTGCTGGCCGACCTGGGCGCAGACGTGGTCAAGGTGGAGAGCCCTGACGGCGGTGACTATGGTCGGCTGGCCGATCCGGACACCTTCGCGGCACTCAACCGCAACAAGCGGTCGATCGTGCTCGACCTGCGCGATCGGGACGGGCGGGACACGTTTCTCCGGCTGGCCGCGGGATCCCACGCGGTGGTGGAGAGTTACCGTCCCGGTGTGCTCGACGGGATGGGGCTGGGCTTTGATCGACTGCGGAAGGCCAATCCCGGGCTGGTCCTGTGCTCGATCACCGGATTCGGCCAGTCTGGTCCCTACGCCCGGCGGCCCGGGCATGATCTCAACTTCCTGGCGCTGTCCGGCTTCTTCGCGGTGCCGAATCGCCCCGGCGGCGTCGTCGATCGGGTCGGTGTCCGGATCGCCGACATGGCGGGTGCGATGTACGCGGCGCTCTCCCTCACGGTGGCGCTCAACAGCGCCGCGGCGACCGGTCAGGGTCAGCATCTGGATGTTTCCCTGCACGAGGCGGCGACCAGCTGGTGCGGTCCGCTGGTCCTGCCGCCGAGGTCACGGGACCTGCCAGGTGAGAGCCCGCTGGTGACCGGCGACAACGATGTCTTCCGCACCTCGGACGGCCGTCGGATCACGCTGTCCACCTTCGAGGACAAGTTCTGGCTCCGCTTCCGCCGCGCCTTTGCCGGGGAGTTCCCAGCCCTCGCCGAGGACAGCCTTGACCGCCGGCGGGATCGCACCCGGGCCAAGGCGCGGGTGCGGACCCTGCTGGAGGAGATCTTCGCGCGGCACGACCTGGCCTGGTGGAGCGACTGTCTGTCCCGGATGGATATCCCGTGGGCGCCCGTCTACGAGGACGTCACGGAGCTCCTTCACGACGAACATGTCCGGGAACGCCAGCTGATCGGCACCGTGCCGGGCTCTGCCACGACGGGTCCGAGCGACCAGGTCCGCTTCCCGGTCCTGTTCGGCTCCGGGCTGGAATCGCTGAGGAGCGCGGCCCCGGCGCACGGTGAGCACACGGCCGAGATCTTGGCTGAACTGGCAGCAGACTGACGGCGCCTGTCGGGTGAGCACTCACGACGTGGCCGGCAGGCTCAGTGCGCGGGGCCGATGTCCGCGAGATCGTAGCCGTGCGGATATCCAGGGTAGGTCCTGGCCGTCGGCCTGGTCATGATCCTGGCCATCGTCGTGGGCATTGCCCGCTCAGCCAGGCCGTGACCGCGTAGGGCCAGCCGGTTCAGACCGCGGATCCATGGAGATGGTTCGCTCATTCCGAGCGCTTCGCGGGCCGGACGATCGAGCCGGCACGGCAACATGGTCGCCACGAACGTGCTCGTCGGCCACGGATACCAGGACGAGTAAAGCTCGAGCAGGGCCCGGCCCACCCGTCCATTGCATTCAGCCCCGGCGAAGTTCGCGCGTTCGTAGTCCAGGTTGAACTGTTCGAATTCGTCGCGGTCGGCTGGTAGCGACTGGATGTTCATCCGCTGGCCGACGCTGATGTAGAAGTAGAAGGCAGCGAGTTTCTCGGTCTCGCTGATCGGGCGCCAGGCCCAGCGGTTGATCCATCGTATCGGTTCGAATATGAAGGTCGACAGCACGTACCGCATGTCGTCGTTGTCTATGTCGAACCGTCGATGAGCGAGGTTGATCTGTGAGATTGCCTGCCGTCCTCGTTTCGAGTCGTATCCGCCGCGTACGATCTCGCCGAGCAGGATGCGCGTGTCGTCATAACGTTTCTGGGCGCGCAGACCGAACTCGCCGGTCTGGTCGAGCATCTTGGAGATTCGCGGTACGCAGCAGGTCCGCCAGATGGCGATCTCAAGTCCCCTACCGTAGTCCCAGGGGAACTCGTGATCGGAGGAGATCTGATGGATCTCCTGATCATCCTTCTTGGGGTCCAGGGTCTTCAGATAGTCGAGCGTTTTGTAGCGGTCCCGCATTTCTTCCTCGCTCGCGTGCGGTCGTCGGATGGAGGAGCCGTCTACAGGGCGGTGGTGCCAGAGGCGTCTTGGACCTCCGGGCGGCCGGGATCGAAGCGGCGGGTCTCGTGCCGCCAGCGGTTCTGGCCGCTCAGCCAGCTGGCCAGTCCGCGCAGGTGTGCCTCCATTCGCTGGACAAGCGCATGGTCAGCCTGATCGCGAAGGTTCCGCGCGACGAATCTGCCGCTGAGTTCGTTAAAGTAGTCGATCCGTTCCTGCGTCATGCGGGCAACTTCTCGGGCCGATTCCTGTAAAGAGCCGCCGTGGGCGTTAAGATGGACGAGGACAAGATTGTGCTGATCGCCGAGTAGTATCTCCTTCTCGCAGGAGAAGAGGTCGTTGGTCCACAGGTCGGCGTCGGACAGTGCGGCGTTGAGCTCGGTGAGGTCCGGCAGGCGGTAGAGGTCCAGCGGCACCTCCCACCGGGTGGTGACCTCGATGAGATCGAGGTAGGGCATGAGCGCGCTGCGGCGCATCCGCAGGTACTCGTCAATCCCTGGGACCCTGCCGGACCGGCGGTTCTCCGACTCCCAGACGCAGGTGTCGAAGAAGGCCGAGAGATGGGCAGTCATACGTGCACGCCAGGCAGGGGTGGTACGGAGGCCTAGGCGATTCCACAGGTCGGAAAAGGCCGACCGGAACACCTCGGGGACGAACCGGACCGGTTCGTGCGGGGGGGCATCGGCCCCCGGGCCCTCGACTGGCAGCCAGCCGAGGATCTCCGCGCAGGCCCGGCGGAGCAGGTCGGGGTCGCGGCCGAGCTCGGTCTCGTCGAACTGGTCGTCGAGCACAAGCATGCAGCTGATCCAGTCGGTGACGAGGCACAGCTCGACTGGACCCGCGTGCGGGTAGGCACGGCCCATCAGCGTGCCCAGCAGCGAGCGCTCGTGATGGTGGCGCGCTGCTTCGTCGGGGGCCAGGCGGAACCGGCGCACGAACTCGCGGGTGCTCTGTTCGGCCTCATCGGTGAATGGGCTGAGCTCCGCCAGACGTCGCGGATCAAGGGGGGGGATCTCGAAGGCCACGAAGCCGCCTTTCGGTGGAGAGCGCAGCTCAGACCGGCAGCTGCAAGGACTTGACCTCTTGGAACTCCCGGATGCCGTACAGCCCGAGCTCGCGACCCACCCCGGACCGCTTGTAGCCGCCAAACGGGGCCGCCGGGTTGAAGCCGCCCCCGTTCACCTCGACCTGACCGACGCGTAGCCTTCGACCGACCGCGATCGCCCGGTCGGTGTCAGCAGACCACACGGCCACGTCCAGCCCGTAGGACGTGTCGTTCGTGATCTCGACCGCCTCGTCCTCGCTGGTGTAGGTCAGCACGGACAGGACCGGCCCGAAGATCTCCTCCTGGACGAGTTCGGAGTCCGGCCGGACTCCGGTCCACAGAGTCGGAGCGACGAAATGGCCGGATGACGGGACGTCCATCGCCGGCAGAACCTGTTGGGCGCCGGAGGCTTGGGCGCAGCGCAGGAACCCGAGCACCCGCTCCTTCTGCGCCGCGGACGCCAGGGGACCGAGACGGCAGTTCGGATCTTCCGGGTCGCCCGGTGTATACCGCGCCATCATGGCTCCGGCAGCCTCGACGACATCGCTCAGGCGGGATGCCGGGACCAGCAGACGGCGCCGAGCGGTGCAGCTCTGCCCCGCGTTTCGCAGGGCGCTGCCGACCGCGTCCTCGACGGCGTCGGCTAGGTCGGCGTCCGGCAGGACCAGCGTTGTCGACGCGCCACCCAGCTCCAGGCAGACCTTCTTCCCCGTGCGTGCGGCGGCCGCGGCCACCGCACCGCCCACCGTGACCGAGCCGGTGAACGATACGACGTCGACGTCGGGATGGACGACGAGAGGCGCGCCGGCTCCCCGACCGTCGCCTGGCACGAGATTGAAAACACCGTCTGGTAGGTCGAGCCGGTCGATCAGGGCCGTCAGGAGGTATGCGGACAACGGGGCGCGCTCGCTCGGTTTCAGTACGATGGTGCAGCCTGAGGCGAGCGCCGCGCCGATCTTGGCAATGGCCTGGTGCAGAGGATAGTTCCAAGGCGTGATGGCGGCGACGACGCCGGCCGGCTCGCGCAGGACGAGGGAATTCCCAATGCGCTCTTCGCCGCTGTCGGACCGGAGCGCGTCGAGATAGCCGTCGAGGACCAGAAGAGGCAGGCCCGCTTGCGCGCGCCGGGAGAAATTCAGCGGAGAGCCCACATCTCGGGTGATGATCAATGCCATCTCCTCGAGGCTCTCGACTAGCATGGTGCGCAGGCGGGCCAGGCTGCTGATCCGTTCTTCGATGCTGCTCGCGCTCCATTCTGTAGATATTGATCTCGCCGCGGCGACCGCCCTGTCGACGTCTTCGGTGTGGCCCGCAGGGACTTGGCGGATGATTCTTCCGGTGGCCGGGTTCTCCACCTCGATCGTCGCCGTCGTGGCCGGTGTGACCCACCGCCCGCCGATATAAATGTGCTGCAGCGAGGGAAGCTCCATGGATTCAAATTGTAATGTTCGTGCGCAGGTATCGCGCTTGATGCATTCTGTATTCAAACCTGCCTGTCGGTGGGATGTGGAAACTTTGGCAGTATGGTAAGTCCAGAATGCCGGATCCTGTTGGGGGAATTTTGTGAAAAGTGCATACGTCGACGTTGACTGGAGCGACGGTGGCGTTGTCGTCGTGCGGCTCAACCGGCCGGATCGTCGAAACGCCATCAATGATGAGATGCTCGACGCACTGCGGGAGCTGTGCGTTGACCTCGGCGCCGGCGGCGACGCCCGTGCGCTGGTGCTGACGGGAGCAGCCGGCGCCTTCTGCGCCGGGTTCGATCTGGACGAGCTTAGGCGGTTGTCCAATCTCGACGCCGCTCAGTTGCACGCCCATCTGGACCGGCAGTCGGCGATCATTACGGTCCTGCGCACCATGCCGCTGCCGGTTGTTGCGGCGATTGACGGTGCCTGTGTGGGCGCGGGCCTCTCGCTGGCGCTCGCCGCGGATGTTCGTCTCGCCTCGGACCGGGCCCGGTTCCGCGCGCCGTTCGTCCGGTTGGGGCTGTCGGGCGGGGACCTCGGTCTTTCCTGGCTCCTGCCGCGGGTGGCGGGACTGGCCCTGGCGTCCGAGCTGATGCTCAGCGCCCGCTTCATGGAAGCCGAGGAGGCGCTGCTACACCGTGTGGTCAGCCGTGTTGTACCTTCCGGGGAGCTCATGGCCGCCGCTCTCGGCCTAGCCAGTGACATCACTGGTTGCAGCGCGGCCGCGTTGGCGTTCACCAAGGGCATTCTCCACGAGAACCTCGATGCGCCGTCACTCGAGGCTGCGCTGCGGCGGGAGAGCGCCCTTCAGGTGGTCGCGGTGAAGTCGCCTGATCTCCACGAGGCCATCGACGCCTTCCAGCAGAAGCGCGAGCCGCGCTTTCGCTGGTCAAGCTGACCGATCGTCAGGTTGGCGGCCGGTGGCGGCAGTTTCCTGTATGGGGGATGTCCAGTGTCGTTTCGGCGAGTTCCCTACTCTTGACTTGTGGCCGTAAGAGAGATTTACGATCTTGGCGAGATCCCGCCGTTGGGGGCGGTTCCACGTTACATGCACGCATCCGTCATCCGGTCGGAACTCTATGGTCCTCCGGTCAAGTCCTTTCGGCTCGAGACGGTCGAGGTTCCACCGGTCGGTCGAGGTCAGGTCCTCATCATGGTGATGGCCGCTGGAATAAATTACAACGGCGTCTGGGCCGGACTCGGAACTCCCGCGGATGTTATTGCCGCCAGGCGGAGAAATGGTGATCCGCTGGATTTCCATATCGCAGGATCGGAGGGCTCGGGTGTCGTATGGGCAGTCGGTGAGGGAGTGCGTGGACTCCGCGTGGGTGATCATGTCATCGTCGGTGGCGTCTGCTGGGACGAATCGGCTGCTGACATCCGGATGGGGGCCGACCCCACGACGTCCACCTCGCAGAAAGCATGGGGCTACGAGCTGAACCACGGTTCGTTCGCCCAGTTCACGGTGGCCGCCGAATACCAGTGCCACCGCAAGCCTGACCGGCTGACCTGGGAGGAGGCCGGGTGCTTCCTCGCGGGCGGCTCGACCTCCTACCGGCAACTACTCGGCTGGCATCCGCACACGGTCCAGCCGGGGGATCCTGTGCTGATCTGGGGCGGCGCCGGAGGCCTGGGCTCCATGGCCATCCAGATCACCAGGTGCTTCGGGGGGCGGCCGATCGCGGTCGTCTCCGACGACGCCAAGACGGACTACTGCCTTCGGCTCGGCGCCGAAGGAGTCATCAACCGGCGAGAATTCGATCACTGGGGTCGGATGCCGGACCCGGCCGACCTGGACGCCTATCGGGCCTGGCTCGGCGGGGTGCGGTCCTTCGGTCGGAAGATCTGGGACGTCCTCGGGGACCGGAGGTCACCCAAGATCGTCTTGGAGCATCCTGGCCGGGACACGCTGCCGACATCGGTGTACGTGTGTGACAACGGCGGAATGGTCGTCACCTGTGCGGGGACGAGCGGCTACAACGGAGATCTCGATCTACGTTTCCTGTGGATGTTCCAGAAGCGGCTGCAGGGGTCGCACGCCGCCAATGTCCGGCAGACCGCCGCCGTCATCGACCTCGTCGCGGCCGGCCGCCTTGATCCGTGCCTGAGCGAGGCCTATCCCTTCGCCGACATCGCCGAGGCGCACCAACGTGTCTATGAGAACCGGCATCTGCATGGCAACGCGGCCGTCCTGGTCAATGCGCCCGAACCGGGATTGAAGTCGCTGTGACGGACCTCGAGAGGAAAGGGTGAAGATGGTGAATCCGTTCGACGACCCTGAAGGTGATTTCTTCGTGCTGGTCAACGACGAGGATCAGCACTCCCTGTGGCCGACCTTCGCGGAGGTGCCGGCGGGCTGGCGCGTGGCCTTCGGGGCGGACGGCCGGGATGCCTGCCTCAGCTATGTCGAGGAGCACTGGACCGACATGCGGCCAAAGAGTCTTATCGAGAAGATGCGCTGACGGGCCCAATGTCGTCCCGGAGGCCATCGAACCAACTCGGCGAGTGGAGTGAAGTGTCGACTCAGACAGTGGATGAATTCTTGGCGAGTCACTCGGTCGACCCGGTGCGCGGATTCCTGCCGAGCGCTGACCCTCTTGAGCGTCTCCCCGCCGGATTCGAGTGCTGGGAGGAACTTGCCGCGGATCTGCCGAAAGTCGTGTGCGCCGGACGGATTCACTCGGCGATCGCCGCTCTGCCGGAGCTGAGCCCGACCGACCTGGCGGACGGCCCCGAGCTGGATCGGGCAATGCTTCTGCTGTCCTATTTCGGGCACACCTACGTCTTCGGGGACGACGAGCCTCGCTCCACGATCCCCGCGAACCTGGCACGTCCCTGGTACCAGGTCGCCGCCCGCCTGGGCCGCCCGCCGGTCCTGTCCTATGCTTCGCACAGCCTTGTGAACTGGCGGCGGTTTGACCGCGGCCTACCGATCGAACTCGGTAACATCGCGCGGCTAGAAAACATAGTTGGTGGCATGGACGACGATTGGTTCGTCCTCGTCCACGTCGCCATCGAATCCGCTGCGGGCGCGGGCGTGGCCGCAGCGGTTCAGGCGCAGGACGCTGCCGAACACGACGACCTCGAAGGGCTCGCGAAGCACCTCGACGCCCTCGGCGACGTCATGGAACGGATGCTCGGCACCCTCCGTCGAATGCCCGAGCACTGCGATCCGTACATCTACTACAACCGGGTGCGGAGGTACATCTTCGGCTGGCTGGACAACCCGGCGCTGCCGAACGGCGTGCTGTATGAGGGCGTCAAGGAGTATGCGGACCGGCCGCAGAAGTTCCGCGGCGAGACCGGTGCGCAGAGTTCGGTGATCCCGGCCTTCGACGCGGTGCTCGGCCTCGACTACAGCGGAGACGTCCTCGGAAAACACATGGTGGAGCTGCGTGCGTACATGCCGCCCAGGCATCGGGTCTTCGTCGAGGCGCTCGAGGAGCGGTTCTCTGTTCGTGACTACGTAGCCCGCAACGCCGACCACAAAATTCTCGTGGCGGCCTACAACCGTGACGTGCAGCTGACCGGTGACTTTCGTAGACAGCACCTGGAGTACGCAGGTACCTACATTCGCGGTCAGGTGCAGACCTCCGGCGCCAACCCCGTGCAGGTCGGCACCGGTGGTACCCCGTTTATGAAGTACCTGTCCCAGCACGTTCTCGATACCGACCGCTATCTGATCGAGAAGTAGTCGTCGCGCGGGACCGAAGGAGGCAGCCGTGACCGGGCTTCCACGCTGGCGGCCGCACTCCGTCCGGCCGCCAGATGGTGGGCGGACGGGAGCCGCCGGGCTTCTCGGCCACCTGGCGTCCATCGATCTGGATGAGCTCCTCATCCGCGAGAAGGCCCTGGTCTTCCGAGGATTCGACGTCCGGCTCTCGGACTTCGACCGGGTGGTCGGCGCGTTGCTGCCGAACCGGCTCGCCTACGTTCACGGGAACTCGCTCCGGACGAGGGTGGGGCGGGACATCTACACGTCGACGGAGTACCCACATGAGTACGTGATCTCCATGCACAACGAGATGTCCTACGCCGCTCGCTGGCCGTCCAGGCTGCTCTTCTACTGCGAGGCTGCCGCGGCGCCCCGCCGGGCCCCCCCCCGGCAGGTCGGCCGGGCCTAGCGGGCCGCGCAAGACAAACAGCAG
>NZ_JALKFX010000056.1 GCF_023243045.1 Frankia sp. AgB32 | reverse complement strand
GGGGCCCCCCCCCCCCGGCTGGCCCCCCGGGGGCGCCCCCCGCCCCCGGCGGCCGACCTTGACGCCCGCATCCCGAAGGAGCCCGGCCTTGACGCCGACGACCCAGCCGACGACATCCCGGCCCACGACCTCGACCACCGGCACCGAGACAGCCGCGGCGCCGACTCCCGACGCCGGGCGGCCAGCCTCGGCCGAGACGGTCACGCTCGCCGTGCTGATCGGCAGCGTCCGGTCCGGCCGGCTTGGTCCGACCGTGACCAGATGGTTCACCGAGGAGCTGGCCGGCCAGGACGACGTGCTCCTCGACGTCGTCGACCACGCCGGCACGGCGCTGGACACCGGCGCCGGCGGCCCGAGCGACCCGGCGGCCGAGGACGCGAACCGCGCGATCGGTCGCCGCCTGGCGGCCGCCGACGGCTTCGTCGTCGTGACGCCGGAGTACAACCACAGCTACCCGGCGGCGCTGAAGCAGCTCATCGACTCCTACCGGCAGGAGTGGTACGCCAAGCCGGTCGGATTCGTCTCCTATGGCGGTCAGGGCGGCGGCCTGCGCGCCGTCGAACACCTGCGGGGCGTGTTCGCCGAGCAGCACGCGGTGTGCATCCGCGACGGGGTGAGCCTGCACGGGGTCGGCCCGGCGGACTTCGTCGGCGGCGGGGTGGCGACCGATCCGCGGGCGGGCGCGTCCGCCCGACACATGGTCGGCCAGCTCACCTGGTGGGCACTCGCGCTGCGCGACGCCCGAGCGGTGCGCCCCTACCAGCCCTGACCGGGCGCCCGCGCCGGTGCCCGGGCGCCCGGGCCCGGGCCGACGGGCGGTCATCGGACGTCGCGCGGGCGGAACTGCACGCTGATCCGCGGCCCGCCCGGGCGGGCCGTCTTCGGCACGGCATGATCCCAGGTGCGCTGGCAGCTCCCGCCCATGACCAGCAGGTCACCGTGACCGAGGTCGAACCGGGCGGCCGGGCCACCGCCGCGCGGGCGCAGCAGCAGCGGCCGCGGACTGCCCAGCACGACGATCGCGACCATCGTGTCGACCCGCGCGCCGCGCCCGATCCGGTCACCATGCCAGGCGACGCTGTCCCGCCCGTCGCGGTACAGGCACAGCCCGGCGGTGGCCAGCGGCTCGCCGAGCTCGGCCGCATAGTGCTCGTCGAGGGCACGGCGCGCCGCGCCGAGCGCCGGATCCGGCAGCGGGGCGCCCTCGCCGTACCAGGCCAGCAGCCGCGGCACGGCGACCACCCGGTCGTACATCGGGCGCTGCTCGGCGCGCCACGGCACCTCGGTGCGCAGCCGCTCGAACAGCGCGTCGGCCCCGTCGACCCAGCGCCGCCGCACATCGACCCAGGCCCCCGGCGACAGCGGCTGGCGCCGCACGGCCGCGCCGAGCGACCCGAGCTCGACCGCCGCGGCCGCGTCGAGCAGCGAGGCCTGGAAGGGGGCGATTCCCACCACCCGACCCTATCAAACATGCGTTCGAACAACGCCGCTCGGCGCGCGCCCGTCCGTCGAGGCCGGCCGGGCCAGACGCCCGAGCCGCCGCCATAGACTGACGGCACACAGACGGACGGGTCACCCCCATCGGGGTAGGCCCGCCGGGAGGGAGCGCGGTGCCGTACGGCCTCGGAGTCGATCTCGGGACAACCTTCACCGCGGTCGCCGTCGGCCTGCCCGCCGACCTCACCTCCACCTCCGCCTGGCCGGCAGCCGACGAGGCGGCCGGCACCGCCCGCCCCCCTGGCGGGGCCGGCCGGCCGCCCGTCGAGATGGTGAGCCGGGGCAACCAGAGCGTCGTCACCCCGACAGTCGCCTTCGCCGACCGGGACGGCCGGGTGCTGACCGGCGAGGCC
Organism: Frankia sp. AgB32; assembly: GCF_023243045.1. Lineage (GTDB taxonomy): Bacteria > Actinomycetota > Actinomycetes > Frankiales > Frankiaceae > Frankia. The sequence goes on along the minus strand of NZ_JALKFX010000056.1, from coordinate 21,117 downwards.
GCGTCCCGCCGGGCGGTGTCCGAGCCCACCCGGGCCGCCCGGGGCTTCAAGCGCAGCCTGGGTGACCCCACCCCGCTGGTGCTCGGCGACGCCCCCTACTCCCCCGCGGCGTTGCTCGCGGCGACGCTGGCGGACGCCGTGCGGGTGGTGACCGCGGTGCGCGGGACGCCGCCGGCCGGGGTGGTGCTGACCCGGCCGGCGGTCTGGGGGCCGTACCGGATGGAGCAGTTCGACGCGGTGCCCCGCCTCGCCGGCATCGGCCCGGTCGGCCTGGTCACCGAGCCGGAGGCCGCGGTGACCCACTACACGGCCGCCCGCCCGCTCGCCGACGGTGACGTCGTCGCCGTGTACGACCTCGGCGGCGGCACGTTCGACACGGCGGTGCTGCGCGCCGAGGGCGGCCAGGCCCGGATCCTCGGGATGCCGGAGGGGGTCGAGTGGCTCGGCGGCCTCGACTTCGACGAGGCTGTGCTGCACCACGTCGACCAGGAACTCGACGGCGCTCTGAGCGCGCTCGACCCCGCCGACGGGGAGGCGGCGGTGGGACTCGCCCGGCTGCGGCAGGATGTCGTGCTGGCAAAGGAGGCGCTGTCGTTCGACGAGGAGACGTCGATCCCGGTGTTCCTCCCGACCGCGCGGCACGCGGTGCGCCTGACCCGCGCCCAGTTCGAGGACATGGTCCGGCCGGCGATCGACACCACCGTGGAGGCGCTGCGCCGGGCGCTGCGCTCCGCCGAGGTCGCCCCGGCCGATCTGCGGGCGGTGCTGCTGGCCGGTGGTTCGTCGCGCATTCCGCTGGTGGCCCGGAGTGTGCAGGCCGCGTTCGGGCGCCCGACGCTCGTCGACACCCATCCCAAGCACGTGGTGGCCCTGGGCGCCGCCCGTCTCGCCGCCTGCCTGGCCGGGCCCACCCCCGCCGTGCGAGCCCCGGGCGGCGGCCGGGTGGCCGCCGGCGACCCGGGCCGAGCCGGGTCGGCCACCGGCGGCGTCCCGACGGGGCCGACCGCCGCGGTGCCCGCCCCGCGTCCCGACCGCCCCGAGGCCACCGACGGGCTCCCGGGCGCGGCCCGGCGGGCCTGGCGGCGCCATCCGGTGCTCCTGGTGACGGCGGCGGCGGTCCTCGGGCTGCTGCTCGCCGCGCTCGCCGGCGGCCTGTACGGCTACGCGCACCGGTCGGACGCCGCCGCGCCGCCGTGGCCGTCGCCGAACCTGGCGGCGGTGCCGGCGGCGGGCGGTGCGGGCTCCGGGGTCCGGTGGTGAGGTAGGGACAGCCCTCCCGGAGTCGAGGGGGGGCCCACCCGGGTCGGGGGCACGCTCCGTGGCGGCACCCCCCGCGCGACGGCGACGGTCGACATATGACGTACGCCCCCATCGACGCCGCCCCGACCCGTGCACCGCGCCCGCCGGCCCCGCCGCGACGGACCGACGACGCCGCCTTCACCGAACTGGTCCGCGTGCACCGCGCCGGCCTGCTCGCCTACACCACCCGGCTCACCGGCGGTGACCGCGGCCGGGCCGAGGACGTCGTCCAGGAGACGCTGCTGCGGGCCTGGCACCACCTCGACCGGCTCACCCCGGAGCAGGGCTCCGTGCACGGCTGGCTGCGCCGGGTCGCGCACAACCTCGCCGTCGACGGGCACCGCGCCCGTCGTTCCCGGCCGGCGGAGCTGGAGCTCGCCGCAGAGCACACCGACGTCGCGACCACTCCGGACCACGCCGAGGGGGTGGCGATGTCCACGGCCGTGCAGGGGCTGCTCGGCCGGATCTGGCTGGAGCACCGCACCGCCGTCACGGAGATCTATCTGCGCGATCTGACCTGCGCGCAGGCGGCGGCGGTGCTCGGTGTCCCCGAGGGGACGGTCAAGAGCCGCGTCCACTACGCGCTGCGCTCGCTGCGCCGGCAGGCCGAGTGCGCCGAGCTGCGCCGCGCCGGTTAGCGGGCGGTGGCCGCGCTCAGCGGGGCGTGAGCGCGGCGGTGACGTCGCCGGGGAGAAGCTGCTGCAGGTCGGCGGTGGTCGGGGCGGGGATCGAGCGCAGCCGGCCGGCCTGGCGCACGATCACCCGGTCGAGCATCTGGCGGGCGTAGCGGCCGTTGCCGAACGTCTCGCCGCGGTCCACGGCGGCGAAGTGGCGGGCGAGCAGTTCCAGCGCGCCGAGGTGCGGCTCGTAGCCGGACGACCGGGCGAGCCACTCGAAGATCGCCACGAGTTCGTCGGGGCTGTAGGAGGCGAAGGTGATCTGGTGGCTGAACCGGGAGGCGAGACCGGCGTTGGCGGCCAGGAACCGGGCCATGTCGGCGGTGTAGCCGGCGGCGATGACCACGACGTCGTCGCGGTGGTCCTCCATCAGCTTCACCAGCGTGTCGATGGCTTCCCGGCCGAAGTCGTTGCCCTCGCCGTGCGCGGTGAGGGTGTAGGCCTCGTCGATGAACAGCACCCCGCCGCGGGCCTGCTCGAACACCTCGGTGGTGCGCGCCGCGGTGTGCCCGACGTACTGGCCGACGAGGTCGGCGCGGGCGACCTCGACGAGCTGTCCGGACCGCAGCACACCGAGTGCGCCGAGCAGCTGCCCGTACAGGCGGGCCACCGACGTCTTGCCGGTGCCGGGCGGCCCGGCGAAGACGAGGTGGCGGGCCAGGGACGGCGCGGGCAGGCCGGCCAGCAGCCTGGCCCTCGTCGACGCGATGAGGTCGACGAGGTCGCAGACCTCCCGTTTCACCTCGGCCAGGCCGATCATCTCCTCGAGCTGGCGCAGCAGCGCGTCGACGCCGACGTTCTGCTCCCCGGCGCCCCGGGCGCCGGTCTCGGCCGCGCCGATGTCCTCGGGCAGCAGCCGGGCCAGTTCGAGTTCGGGGACGTCGGGGGTGGCGGCCAGCCGGTACGCCTGGCGGCCGAGCATCTCCTCGAACACCTGCCGGGCCACCCGGGCGTTGCCGAAGGTCTCGGTGCGGGGCACCTTCTCGAAGTGGTGCAGCAGGGCCTGCTGGGTCTCGTACTCCAACGCGTAGCGATGGCTGCGGCAGAGCCGCTCCACGATCGTGACGAGTTCGGCGCTGGAGTAGCTGTCGAACTCGATGGTCCTCGAGAACCGGGACGCCAGCCCCGGGTTCGCGGACAGGAACGCGCGCATCTGCGCCGAGTAGCCGGCGACGACGACCACGACGTCGTCGCGGTGGTCCTCCATCAGCTTGACCAGCGTGTCGATGGCCTCGCGGCCGAAGTCGTGTGATCCCTCCGGGGTGAGCGTGTACGCCTCGTCGATGAACAGCACGCCGCCGAGGGCCTCCTCGAACCGGGCGGTCGTCTTCACCGCGGTGCCGCCCACGTGTTCGGCGACGAGGTCGGCGCGCGCCACCTCGACGATCTTCCCGCCGGTGAGCACGCCGAGCGCGGCGAGGATCTGGCCGAACAGTCGCGCGACCGTCGTCTTGCCGGTGCCCGGCGGGCCGGCGAAGACCAGGTGGCGTGACATCGGCGGGACGGCCAGGCGGGCCTGGCGGCGCCGCCGGGCGACCTGGTGCAGGCCGACGAGGGTGGCGACCTCCCGTTTCACCGGTTCCAACCCGACGAGCGCGTCGAGTTCGGCGAGCAGCCTGGCCACCGCGTCCGGGGCCGCGGGGTCCGCGGGCGCCGGTGGGTTCGGCCCGGCCGGGTCGGCGGGGGCGTGTTCCGGTTGCACGGGCGGTGCTGCCGCCGACTCCCGGCGGTCCTGCTCGGGCCGGCGGTCGGAGGCGGGCCAGGCGGACACGCCGGGCTGCGGTTCGGACGCGGCCGTACCGGCGCCCCCCGCGGACCCGCCGCGGCCAGCCGCGGCGGGGCCGGGCACGACCTGGCCGCCGCGCGTGTCGCCCGGCCTCGGCGTCGCGCCGGCCGCAGCGGCACCGTCCGGGACGCCACCGTTCGCGACGGCACCATCCCGGAAAGCACGGTCCGTGAAGGCACGGTCCTGGAAAGCACCGTGCGGGAATGCACCGTGCGGAGCGGTGTCGTGCGGGAAGGTGTCGTACGGGACGGCGGTTCCCACGATCGCGCTGCGCGGGCTGGCACCGCCGAGGTCGGTACTGCCCCCCGCTTCGGCGCTGGTCCGGTCCGCGCGGGTGACGCCGGCCAGGGTGCGGTCCCGCGAGGCCGGGGCGGGGTCCGCGTCGAGCGGGAGGTTGTTGTGGCCGGTGTCGACGCCGGTCATCCGCAGCCGGTTCGTCGCCGCGCCCAGCCGCACCGCGTCGCCGCCGTTGCCGCGCACGATCCCGCCGGTGATCGTGACCTCCTCGGCCGTCTCGACGACGACCCCGGCGCCGTGGTTGCCGACGACCTCCACGTCGGTGATGTGCGCGCGGACGCCGGCGGCGAGCACGATGCCGGGGCCGTCCGTGCCGTGCGCGCGGATGCCGGCGAGGCGCGGACGGGCCCGGTCGCGGACGAGCACGCCGACGTCGCGGGCGCCGTCGACCTCGACGGCCCGCAGATCGGGGGCGGCCTGGCCGACGATCTCGATGCCGATCCGGCCGGCGCTGATCCGGACGTTGTCGAGCGCCGTGGTGGCCTCCCCCGCCAGCCGGATCCCCGCCCGCCGGGCGCCGTGCACCCCACCGCCGGGGATCCGGCCGGCCCCCCCGGTGGCGTGCCCCCCGTAGCTGACGTCGTCGACGTTCACGCCGGCGAGCTGCGGCGCCGCGGCACCCTCGATCGCCACGCCGATCGGGCTGGCCCGCACCCGCACGTCGTCGAGGCTCGCCGCCGACTCCCCGACGAGCAGCACGCCGACGTCGCCGCAGCCGAGGACGCCGCCGCCACGTACCTGTGGGCGGGCGTGCTCGTCGGCGACGATCCCCGCCGCGCCGCTGCCACGGATCTCGCACCGTTCCAGCGCGGGTGCGGAGCGGCCCGCCGCGTGCAGCCCGTGGCCGCCGGGCGCCTCCACGACGCAGCCGGTGAGCCGCGGCGTGGACCGGTCGCGGGTGATGATGCCGTGGCCGGAGGCCTCCCGCAGCAGACAGCGGTCCGCCGTCGGCGCCGCCGCGTCGGCGGTGAGCAGCCCTGCCTGGCCACCGCGGATCTCCGTGCCGACCAGGCGCAGCCGGCTTTCCTGCTGGGCGAGGATGCCGACGCCGCCGACCGGCCCGATCCGGCAGCCTTCCAGCAACGGCGATCCGCTTCCCGCGGCCAGCACCCCGATCCCGTCGACGCCGCGGATCCCGCAGCCACGCAGCACCGGCGCCACCGCGCCCGCCAGAACCAGTCCGGGGCCGCCGCTGGCTTCGATCTCCACGTCGGTGAACTCGCCGTGCCCGGCGTCGACGACGACCCCGGCGCCCGCGGTGTTCACGATCCGCCCGCCGCGCACCGTCGTCGATCCGCCGCGCAGGTGCACCGCGGCGGCTCCCCCGGCACGCAGCTCGCAGCCGTCCAGCCACAGCTCGCCGCCGGCCACCTGTAGCAGAGGAAGCTCGTCGTCACCGCCGTGCAGGACCAGGTCCCGCAGCCACACCTGGCCGCCCGCGACCAGCATCGCCGCCCCCGGCGGGGCCGCGACCACCACGCTGCCGGGCCCCTCCTCGGCGACGAGGACCACGTCGCGGGTGAACACCAGCGACTCGCGATAACGCCCCGGGCGGACGGCGACGGTGTCCCCGGGCGCAGCAGCGACGAGCGCCCGGCCGATCCCGGTGAGGCAGTCGGCGTCCGTGGCGGACACGGACAGGACGGATGCGCTCATCGCCGTTGTCTCCCTGGTCGTGCCCTGGTGATGGCTCGGTGGCCGCTGACCACCTCGGCCCGCTGGCCACCTCGGCCCGCTGGCCACATCGGGGGGTTCAACACGTCGTGGGGCCTGGTTCGGCGTCGGGGGCGGGACGGGCGCCGTCCGGGTCGAAGGGCCGGCCGTCACCGCCGAACCCGATGGCCGTGCGCGGCAGCGGCCAGCCAGGTTCCCCCTGGTCCGGGTGTCCCGGGCCGCGTCCCGGCGTGCCGGTCGGTCCGGGCGTGCCGGTGCGGGACGGGCGGGCGGCGAGAGCGCCGCGCAGGCGCGGCAGCGCGCGCTCGTCCAGCGCCTGGTCGGTCCGGCCGGCGACGACCTCGCGCAGCAGCACCAGGGCCGGGTGGGCACTCGCCCGCCCGGGCCCGTCCACATCCCGCGCGCCGGTGTCCGCGCCGGCGACGTCCGGCGGGCTGGTCGCGGGGTCGACGGCGAGGACGACGAACCTGGTGCCGGCGGCGAGCAGGACGTCGGGCGGGCCCTCACCGCGGCTGGCGAGATCGGGGATGAGCAGGCCGGTCCGCCGCGCCGTGGACGACCAGATGACGTACCGCACCGGCGCCGCGGACAGCGGCCGTGGCTGTGTCGACGCCGTCAGGAAACCGGGTTCGACGACCAGATCCCCGCTGCGGTACCGGCCGATGACGGCCGGGTCGACAGCGGCGTCGTGAAACACCGGGCCGACGACCGCGGGCAGTCGGCCCAGGCCCGCGCAGGTGCGGCGGGCGATCAGCGCGGCTTCCGCCGGCCCGGGTCCGTCGCCGCGCAGCACCGCGTCCACCAGCCGCTCGGCTGCCCCAGGACCATCGGATCCGCCGGCGTCCCGGTTGTCCCGCTCCCGACCGGAGCCGTCTCGACCGGAGCCGATCCGGTCGGCGGGCCGGACGCGGGCGGCCAGGTAGGCACGAACGCAGACCAGGTCGGCGACGACGTCCGGCCCACCGGCGGCCGACCGCAGACCAGGATGCAGCGCGAGGGCCGAGAGCACCGCGCGGGCGTGGCTTTCGTAGCGCCACCCGAGTAGTCGCCGCAACCGGTCGCGATCGTCCGGCAACGCCCCCGGCCGCACCGCCCACCACGGCCGGGCCGCGGACGGCGGCAGGTGCGCCGCGGCGCCCCCGATGCCGCCGGCATGGCCGCCGCGGCGCTCGGCACGCCGGGCGGGGGCAGCGGCGGGAGGGACGTCTCGGTGGAGGGACGCGTCCCCGAACCGGAGCGCAGGCCGGTCCCGGGGAGTCACCGGGACCGCGACGGGGACCTCTCCGGGAGCGGTCCAGCTCGCGGAGACGACGGGAACGGGCGTGGCACACCGCTCCGGCGGCGGGTGCCGCAGCACCGGCACGCCGGCGGGTTCCGGCGCGACCGGTCGCGGCGCACCGCCACCGGGTCCGCCAGGGCCGCCGGGTCCGTGCGGGATGGCGGGTCCGTACGGGATGGCGGGTCCGTCCGGGATGCGGGGTCCGTCCGGGACGGCGGCGCCAGGCAGGACGACGTCCGTCGCCACGCGCGCTGGCCCGGACGGTGCGGGCCACGTCGGTGCCGGCGGCCAACCCGCCGGACGCGGCGGCGACAGGTCGCCGGTGTCGCCGGATGTCGGCGCGGTCCCGTCGGATCCGGGGCCGGACGCCTCGAACATCGCGGCCAGCTCCGCGGGCATCGCCGCCGCCTCGGGCGCGGCCGGCGCCCGGGGCCGTCGGCCGGCGGGGTCGGTCCGGGCGGGGTCGGTCCGGGCGGGGTCGGTCCGGGCGGGGTCGACGTCGGCAGCATCGGCGTCGGCGCGGTGTCGGGACCGGCGGGCCGGGCGAGCCCGCCGACCTCGCCGCAGCCACGTCGCCGCGCCGAAACGCCGACGCCCGCCCGCGCCCGGCCCGGCATCCGCGGTGTCCCCTGCGTCCTCGTCCTCGACGTCGTCCACGTTGTCGTCGGGGACACCGTAGACGACGGTCGAGCCCGGGGGCAGGGCGAACCTGGACATGCCCGGAGGCGGCGCCCACCGGGGGGCTGAGGGCAGGCCCCGGCGCAGCACCGGCGGCAGCGAGTCGTGATCGACCGGTGCCGGCAACGGACCCAGTGGCACCAGGACCGCCGTGACGGCGCACCCGGCGTCGGCGGGCTCCTCCCACGGAGGCGGATCCGGTGCGGGCCCGTCCGGCTGGCGTTCGTCCAGGCGAGGCGGGCCGGGCGGGGGCGCGTCCGCGCGGTGTGGCGCGGGCTCGTGCACGGGGTGTGGGGCGGGCACGGGATGCGGGGCGGGTTCGTTCGAGCCCGGCTCCGCGCTGGCCGGTCGAGGAGTGGCCGGCACGTGGTCCGCCGGCACGACAGGATCCGGCGAGCGGCGGGGCGAAGCCGCAGGCCGCGGCGGCGGCCGGTGCGGACGGACGGAGTCGGACCGGGGGGTCTCGTGTCGGCGGCGGGCCGATGGGGGGCGCCGGGCGGGTTGGGGGCGGGGCAGCCAGGGGCCGACGTCCGTCGCGACGGCGGATTCGCTGGTGGCCTGCGGCATCGACCAGCGGTGGAACGTGCCGGCGGTGAACGCGACACCGGGCAGCAGCCACACGCCGGCGTCCGCCGCGTACACGGGTACGCGCAGGTCGGCGGCGAGCGCGGTGGCGAGCTGGGCGAGGCGGCCGGCGGGCGGCTGGTGGCGGGGCAGGACCAGCAGGGGGCGGCGCTGCCAGCCGGGACAGGCCCGGATCAGGCGGGCCAGCGACGTCGGTGGGACGGGGCGACCACCGGCCTGGAAGCCGGCGGGGCCGACGCCGAGGTGCACCGCGAACAGTCCGGGCGGGGCCGCCGCGAGCCGCGCGGGATCGGTCCAGGGTTCGATGAGGAACAGTCCGGCGGCACTCGTCGTGCCCTCGGCGAGCAACCGGCGCACGATCGCGTCAGGCCTGCCCGGGGGCCGTCGCCGGATCGGCATCGCCCGCCGACGCGGCGGTTGAGGTGCCTGACCCGTCGGCGCCGGGCGCCCGCCCGGCCCCGGAACCGGCCGGCCGTCAGGCTGCCCGCGCACCGCCGCGCACCACGCCCATGGTCCGCGCTGCCCTGGGCTGGCGGCCTCGCGAACACCGGGTGCGCGGACGGGGGGCGGCGCGGCGAAGGCCGCGGAGCACCCCGGGTCGGAAGCGCCGGCGGGGCCGACTGCGGGGGGTGGTTCGGCGGGGGGTGGTTCGGCGGAGGCGGGGGCTGCGGCGTACACGGTCGCGGGGAGGACGAGGGTCATGGGCGGTCCGCGTCGAGCGGTGCGCCCATCTGCGGGACGACCCACACCGGCTCCTCGGTGTGCTGGCCCAGCAGGTGGGCGAGGACCCGGTGCTGGGCCACCTCGTCGGCGAGCAGGCCGGCCGGGCCGAACGCGAGGTGGCGCACCAGGTCCGGATCTGGCAGCACGCCGTGCTGGTCGAGGTAGTAGGCGCAGGTGTCCGTCCAGATCCAGTGGCCGTCGGTGCGAAACGTCATCGGCACGACCTCGCCGCGGGCGGGGTCGACGACGTCGACCATCCGGCTGGACGTGCCGAGGACAGGCGTGCCGGCCTCGAGTCGGGCCAGCAGGTCGGCGCGGGCCGCCGGGTCGGCCAGCCGCGGGCGGGCGGCGGCGAACCGTGGGCCCGCGACCGGGTCGACCTCGTCGAAGACGCGGGCGATCGTCACCCGGGTGGCCGGCTGGCGGGCCCACAGCAGGGCGCCGCAGGAGCGGGCGAGCACCTGGTAGGGCGGCGGTTCGCGCCCGGCGAGGCACACCTCAACCTGCGGGCTGGGTTCGCCGGCGGTCTCCAGCGCGGCGCCCAGCCGGTCGGCGACGGCCAGCGGCCACACGTCCGGCCGGTAGCCGGAGGTGTCGCGGTCGACCGTGACGACATAGACCCGTTTCGGCGCCGGCCAGGGCGCGCCGCCCGCCGGCAGTCGCCACGCACGCCACAGGCCCACCACGGTCAGCTCACTCTCGACGGCGGCTACCATCGCCGCGTCCGGGTCCGCGGCCGGCGGGTCGGGGACGGCGGCGGCTGCCGCGCGGCCGGTCAGGTCCAGCGGCAGCACGGTGCCGGTCGCGCCGGCGGCGGGTTCGGTGGAGTGGAACTCCCAGGCCAGCGGCCCGGCGTCGACGGCCGGCTCCGGGGCGCCCGACTCCGGGGCGTCCGGTGCCAGGGCGTCGAGCGCGGCGGCGATGTCGGTGTCGTGACCCGCGGTGGCCAGTTCGGCGCGGACCAGCAGCAGCTCGGCGGCGCCGACGCTGACGTTCCCGGCGGTGACGGCAAAGGCGATCGCCTGCGCGACGTCGAGGCGCAGCCCGGCGGCGAGCCACGCCCGGGCTTCGCTGACCAGATCGTCGGGCAGCCGCCCGGCGAGGCTGAGCAGCAACTGGTGCCAGCGCGGCGCCCAGGCGTCATCCGCGTCCGCGTCGGGAACGTCGACCATCGCGTTCTCCCTCCACCTGGCGGGCACGACGGCCGGCGCCGCACGCGGCCCGCTCTGTCAGGTGCACGCGCCGGACGGCCGGCGGAGTTCACCTCCGGCGGCGTTCGACGCGCGTCGTCCGCCCGCCCGCCGCGCGCCCCCCGCCGACTGGCCGCCGCCGGAGAGGCTGGGCGGGGTGGCGGGGCGCAGGCCGGCGGCGCGCAGCATCAGCAGGGCCAGAGATCGTTCGGCGACCCGGATGGCGAAGGTGAGCCCGAGGTCGGCCGTTCCGGCGCGGTGGAAGAAACGGCCGGAGCTCAGGTAGATGGCGAGTGTGCGGACCAGGCCCAGGACGAGGCCGGAGACGAGGCTGCCGGCGAGCGCCACCCCGCCGGCGGTCGCGGCGTCCCGGCCGCGCAGTGGGATGAAGTCCTTGGGGATGCCGTAGATCGCCGAGGTGGAGGAGGTCGCGACGAACGAGGCCAGCATGCCGATCATCAGCGTGCCCTGGACGTAGTCGTAGACCGTGCCGCGCCAGCGGGGCGGGTTCTCCGGGCCGGCCCACTCGTTGTCCCAGTGCTTGTCGTGGTTGTAGGGGTTGCGGGTGTAGTGCTTGCCGCCGTCGACGTTGGCCAGGCCGTCCTTCCAGGACTTCAGCGGCGTGCCCTGGACGTCGTGCAGCACGCTGTTGGCGGTCTTGACCAGCGCGGTGATCGCGGCGGCGGTGAAGACGCGGGCAAAGTCCAGGCCCGCCACCTGGGCGCGGTTGACGCCGGTGGTCGCGAGCAGGCGGGCCACGGAGTCGATGCCGAACTCGATGCCGTACTCGATGGCGGCCTTCTGGAAGACGACGCGGGAGCGGGAGACGAACGTGCCGGCGAGGCCGTCGGTCGCCGTGTACTGCAGCCGGTTCGACTCCCGCCACATCCGGTCGTAGCCGCGGAACTGGTTGAGCGTGCCGCGGTATTCGAACTCGCGGCCGACGAGTGTCCTCGGGGTGCCGGGCAGCAGCCGCAGGCGCCCGAGCGGGCCGCGTTCCCAGACGTTGCCGGACAGGGTGCGGTAGCGCAGCAGCCGACCGTTCGTGTCGGTCTCCCGCCACTGCTTGTGGAACTTCTCGGTCTCCCGGAAGACCCCGGAGCCGGGCGCGGTCTCGGTGCGCTCGCGGAACACGTCGCCCTGGTCGTACTCCCGCCAGCTGCCATAGCCGCCGGGCCGGTGGGTCGGCCGGGGGGTGGTGTACTCGCGGACCCGGCCGCCGGCCTGTTCGCGCAGGATGTGGCCGGCCGCGTCGAGGTCGCGCCAGTCGGTCATCGCGGTGCCCGTGGGGATGTCGGGCTGCCAGGTCCGGCCGTCGGCGGAGCGCCACTCGCGCTGGGCCTGCCCGCCGGTCGGGACGCCGTCGGCCTTGCGCAGCTCCGACTGCCAGGTGCCGGTCGCGGGATCGCGCCAGGCGAACAGGCCGCTGCCCTTCTTCAGGGAACGCACGTCGCGGATGCGGGTCCGCACGCCGCCGACGTTCTGGTAGTCGCGGTAGGAGTCGTCCCAGCTGCCGGTCCACTGGTGGTTGCGGCTGCTGACGCGGGTGCCGGTGTTCGTCCCGTCGGTCCAGGTCCACGACGTGCCCCGGGTGGGGGCGCCGGTGCCCGTGACGGTGGCGGGGCCGGCGGGGCCGGCGGGGCCGGTGGGGGCGGGGCCGGTGGGGGCGGGGAAGGTGTCGGTGCGGGCGACGATCTCGCCCATCGTGTTGCGGGTGATCGTCGTCTCGGTGCCGGTGGGGGTGAAGGGCGTCGCGGCGGTCGGGGTGTACTGGGGCTGGTTGGCGCCCAGGTAGGACACGACGTTGCCGTCGGTGTCGGTGTGACGCACGACGATCCGCGGGGTGAGCGGACCGCCGGGCTGGAGGGTGTCGATCCAGGCGGGGCCGCCGCCGAGCAGGTGCCGTTCCCCGGTGAGCGCCGGGGGGGTGCCCGATTCCGTCCAGGTCAGCGTCCGGGGGGCGGCGGTGGGGAGGTTGCCCTGGAGGGACTGCCAGCCGCCGGCCACCGCGGCGCCGATCCTGACGGTATTGCCGTTTTCGAGCTTCATCTCGCCGCGGACGAAGTGACCGTCGTGGGTGAAGTCGGCGAACGACCCGTCAGGTGTCATCACCCGCACGCCGCGAGCCACGTTGGCGGCGGTGCGATGGTTCAGGCCGGCCTTCTCCTTCCACCGGTAGACCTGGTAGCGGCTGTCGGCGAAGGTCGCGCCGGACCGTGCGAAGTCGACCTGGCCCCATTTCGAGCCGAAGAAGCGGGCGATCTGCCGGTAGGCGACGTTGGAGATGGCGTCGGGGTCCTGCCAGAGGAACTGCGGCGGGCGCTGCTCCGCCCAACGGGTGATCTTCAGGGTGTGGCCGCCGGTGACCGGTTCCAGGCGGCCGACGTCCTTCGCCTGGGTGGAGATCTCCTGGTAGGTGTGGTCGACCTGGTGGCCGCCGGTGCCGTCGGGCACGAGGCTGTGCTCGCGGTAGTGCAGGGCGTGTTTGAAGGAGTTCACCGACCGGTACTGCCGCTGGGCATACGGCGCGGGCCCCGGGTTGCCCGCCGGCGTCAGGTCGGTCAGCGCGCGCAGGTCGCGGGTGCGGATGCCCTGCGCTATCAGCCGGCCGTCGGGGTTGTACCGGTACCAGCGCCAGGACCCGTCCTCCTGGCGCTCCCCGCGCACCAGACTCTTGTTCAGGGCCGTGCGTCCCTCGCGGACCAGGACGTCGCGGATCGTGCCGTGCGCGTGGTCCGACCAGGTCGCCCCGTCGGACTCGACGCCGAACGTCCGCGTCCCCCGGGCGACCGGGTCGCCGTACAGGCCGGTGGCGCCGGCGTCCCACTCGTGCCAGTAGCGCTGGCCGTCGCTGGCCCGTTGCACCTCCAGGACGTTGCCGGAACCGAGCAGGTCGCGGGCGTGGAACGGGGTGCCGTCGACGCCGTTGAGCCGCAGGCTGCCGTCCTGCCAGGTGGTGACCGCGCCACCGGAGTTGTACGCGGGCCGGGCGGCGCCGGCTCCCGCGCCGGGCCGGACGGCGGCGGTCAGGCGCGCGCCGCCCGCGTTGTTGCGGGTCCACGTCGGGGCGGCGCCGGTCAGGTCGACGAGCAGGTGCGTGCCGTCGGGGCGGCCCTTGGCGTCCAGGAAGGTGATCTTCTCGCGCAGCAGGCGGCCGTCGTCGCCGACCTCGCGCCAGTCGCCGTCGTGGCGCCCGCCGCCGGCGTCGGTGAGGCGCAGCCCCGCGGCCGTCCGGGTCACGGTGATGCTCACCAGTGCGCCGCCGCGTTCGCGCACGGTGATCGTCGGTGCGGCGCCCGTGCGGTGGTCGCTGCTCAGATGGTGGCCGGGGAGCAGCGCTCCCCCGGCGGTGCGCAGTGGGATCTGCCGCTCCAGCAGCGCGCCGCCGGCGTCGTGTTCGCGCGCCTCCACGGTGGCGGCCTGGACGAGCCGGAAGCCGCCGTTGGTGGTCGGGCGGACGGTCCAGGTCCGGGTGTTGCCCAGCGGATCGGTGGTGGTGGCCGTCCGGGCCGTCCAGTCGACGTCGGCGTGGCCGAGGTCGCGCCGCGCCACGTTCGGGTCGCGCGGGTCGCTCAGCCGGATCCGCTCGGCGCGCAGCGTGCCGTCGGCGGCGAAGGTCGGCCCGTCGCCGCTGGGGTCGCGCAGCGCGATGTCGCCGGTGGCCGTCCGGGTCACGGCATAGGTGACCAGAGGTGCGGCCGGCGCCGCCGGCGCGGGCGTGGGGGCGGCCGGGGCCGGGGCGGGGGCGGGGGGCTGGGTAGCGGTGGGGGCGGACCAGTCGATCTCTATGTGGCCTGAGGCGCGGCCGATCGGGCGCGCGCTGGCGGCCGGCGCCGGGTCGGTGACGAGGAGGTGCTGCCAGGTCAGGGCGCCGTCCTCGGCATAGCGGCGGCGCTCGCCCGGGCGGCCGGGCGCGGTGTCGCGCACCTCGTAGCCGCCGCCGACGGGCACAACGGTGCGGCCCGGGTCGGGCCGGCCGCCGACGTGCAGGTGGTAGCTGCCGGCCGGGCCGGTGGTCAGGTCGACGACGATCGTCTCGCCCGCCACCGGCGCACCGGTCGGGTCGCGGGGCTGGAGGACCTGCTGGCGCAGTTCGCCGGCGGCGGAGAACACCTGGTGCGCGATGCCGTCGCCGAGCCGGAACCCGCCGCCGGCGTCGCCGCGCACCGCCACGGTCTGGACGGCGGCCAGCGGGGCGGTGAGCGCCGCGGTCCCCGTCGACCAGTCGATGTCGACCGTGCCCAGGCCGCGCAGCGGCGCCGGGCGCCTCGGATGGGACAGGTCCATCCCCTCCCGGGTCAGCCGGCCGTCGCCGCCGAACTCCTGGAACCGACCGCCGGGGCCGTCGACGCGGAAACCGCCGCCGGTCAGGGGGCTCACCACGGCGTCGTTCGGCGTTCCCGCGATCCGCGCGGTGCCCGCCGACCAGTCGATGTCGATGCTGGTCAGCGCCTGGGCCGCCGGGCTGGGATGGCCGGTGTTCGCCGGGGTGAGTGAGCGCCGTTCGGAGATCAGGCCGCCGATGGCGTCGAAGGTCTGCCACCGCGGCCCGTCGGTCAGCCGGAAGCCGCCGCCGGTGGTCGCCGCGACCGTCCAGTCGTGGCTGGTGCCGTCGGGGGCGAAGGTGCTCGCCGTGTTCGCCGACCAGTCGATCGCGACCCGGCCGAGCGGGCGCGGGCCGGTCGCGGCCGGCCCGCTGGCCGAGAGCGGGACCTGCTCGCCGAGAAGCTGCCCGGCGGCGTTGTGGAGGCGGAAGGCTCCCGGGACGGCGGGGTCGGTGACCCGGTAGCCGTCCGGGTGTGGGGCCACCGACCGGGTGGTGTCCGGAACGCCGTTCGCGAGCAGCCCGGCCGGCGTCGGCGCGCCGGGACGGACGTCGACGCGCAGCCGGGTGTCGCCGAGCGGGCGGCCGTCCGCCCCGCGCAGCGTCACCTCCCGGACCTGCAGGCTGCCGTCGGCGGCGAACTCGCGGCGCCCGTCGGGGCTGTCGAGGTGGAACCCGCCGTCGTCGGTGGCGGTGACGGCCCAGTCCTGGCGGGCGCCGGACGGGTCGACCGTGCGCGCGGTGCCCGCGGTCCAGTCGATCTCGACATGACCAGCCGGCCGCGCCGCCGTCGCTGCCGTCGCGGGACCGGGACCGCCCGGCGCGGGCGAGGCGGGCGGGCGCGGTTCGGTGAGCGGGCGCCGCTCGGTGCGCAGGGTGCCGTCCGGCCCGACCTGGGCCTCGTAGCCGTGGGCGCCGACAAGGCGCAGGCCGCCGCCGTCGCGCGGTTCGTGCCGCAGGTCCACGGACCGGCCGTCGGGTGTGCTCAGGACCGCGGCGCCCGTGCCGTGGTCGAGGGTCAGCTGGCCCCAGGGTCCGGCCGGCCCGGTGACCGGCTGACCGGAGGCCCGCGGCTCGCCGGCACCGTCGTAGACCTGGAACAGGCCGGGTGCCGCCTCGACACGGACGCCGCCGTCGGGCAGCAGCGAGACGGCGCCGCGCAGCCCGGGCCGACCCTGGGCGTCGGTGATGCCGCCCTCGCCGGGCCCGTCCTGGCCGGATGGGGGCAGGACGGCCGAGAGCCGCGCGCCGCCGGCGAGTTCCCGCCGCAGCGTGACGGGCGCCGGCGCCTCGCGCACGACCGCGGCGGTCGAGGTCTCGGCGTTGTCCGGCGGCGCCGTGCTCGTCGCGGCGGTGGTCGTGGTCGTCGTGCCATCGATCCGGATGGCGGTCGTCGGTGTGGCGCCGCCGAGCGGGACGGCCGCGGACGTTGTCGCCGGGGTGACGGCGGAGTTCGCGGAGCGGGCGGGCCGCCCGCCGACCAGGGTGAGGAACCATGATCGCGCCCCGGGGCCGCCTGCTCGTAGCGCCGGCCCCGGCGTGACGGTCCCGGATCCGGACGCCGCCCGCGCGGGGGCGGCGGAGGACTCGGCCCCAGCCGGCGGCTCGACATCAGCCGCGGACTCGGGCTCGACGGTGGACTCGGGCTCGGGCTCGACGGTGGACTCGGGCTCGACGGTGGGCTCGGGCTCGGCGGTGGGCTCGGGCTCGGGTTCGCTGGTGGCGTCCGCGGGTTCGGAGGTGGACTGCTGGATGTTCTCCGCGGAGGCGGTGGGCCGCCCGGAGCCGCCGCGCAGGCCGCCGGGTTCGAGCCCGCGGACGGTGGCGCTCACGATGTCCGCCAGGCTTCGGGTCAGCGTGGAGCGGTAGCGCGGGTCGGCGCGCAGCTGGTGGTAGGCGTCGAGGATCCGCTCGTCGGTGATCGACGTCTCGGCGGTCGACGGGGCGGTAGTCGACGTCTCGGCGGTCGACGGGGCGGTGGGGCCGGGCCGAGCGGTCAGGTTCTGGCGGACCCAGCGCGGCAGGTCACGTTCGGCCTCGGGCAGGGTCCGCGGGTCCAGCGGCGCGACGTCCGGGACGGCCGGGGCGACGGGTTGCGCCGGGGCAAGGGTGATCTCGTCCGTCGGCGATGGCGGTGCCGGCGGCGGCGGGGGGTTCACGGGCACGGAAATCGCGGCGGTGGACTCCCGCGGGATTCCGTCCACGTCGAGGAGCTGCCGGGCGCCGGCGGGCCGCGGCAGCCCGGTCAGCCGGTCGCGGGCGACGGCGACGGTCCGCTGCGGCGGGGTGTCCCGCGAGGGCGCGGGGCCGGTCGGTTCGGTGGCGGGGGTCTGTTCATGGTTGTCGTGGTGGTCCGGCGTTCCCAGCTCGCCGATGTCGACGCCGGGGGGCAGGTCGAGGGGGGGGGCGCGGGCCCGGTCGACGCCGGACATGTCGCCGGTGGCAGTGAGGAACCACTCCCGTTGACCGGGCCCCCGCAGCCGGACGGTGCCGTCCGGGGAGACCGTGCGGGCCCCCCAGGCGGGCGACGCCGCGGGGAACGGCGCCTCGATGCCGTCGTCGATCGGCGTCGGGGACGTCGCAGTGGTAGCCGGCGCGGCCACGGTGGCGGGCACCGGCCCGGACGGCGCTTCGACCGCGGTCTCGGCATCGTCGGCGGACGGCTGATCATCGGCGGCGAACGGCTCGGCACCGTCGGCGGGCAGCCCGACATCCCCGACGGGCAGCCCGGCCTCCGCCGCGGAAGGGCCGACGTCGTCCGCGGGCAGCTCGACATCGTCGAGGAGAGGGGGCGGTCCCGCGCCGAACAGGCCGCCGCGGCCGCCGCCGCGCCACTCCCGACCGCCCTCGTCGTAGGCCCGGCGTACCTCGTCGACGCCGAAGCCGAGGCTTTCGACGCCGGCCGCCGCTGTGGTCAGCGCCTCGCCGGCCGCCGTCAGGTCAGCCTCGGCCTGCTGTTGTGCCACGCTGAGGGGCTGCTTGCCGGGCCCGGCGGCCCGGGAGGTGGACGCGCCGGCCGCGCCGGGGCGCGGAAAGAGGCCGGTGTGCGTCGCCCGCGCGGTACGCAGGTCCCGCTCGGCCTCCTGCACCCGCGTCCACGCCGTGCTGACGGCGTGGACCGTCGCCGGGTCGGTCACGCCGAGCCGGGACACCCACGCCGACGGCGGCATCGTTCCGGCCATGATCAACGGCGCCTGTTCGAGGGCGGGTACCCCCCGGGCCGGCGGAACCTGCTGGGTGGGCACCACGGGGACCGGGGCCGCGGCCGCCGCGGCGGAGGCGTGTTTGAGCAGTTCGGTGCGCACCGGCCGGCCGAGACGCACGGACAGCTGCCGGGCCACCTCGTTGATCCACCGGGTCAGGTCCTCGACGGACGGCTCGCCGCGGACCTTCTTGCTCATGTACCGGCCGGACTGGTCGTTGATGACGAGCTCGCCGTTCGGCCCGAACCGCAGCTCACCGCTGACCCGCGCCCGTGGCGCCACCGTGCGGCCGTGCTCGTCGAAGCCGACCGCGACCGTGGGATGGCCCAGCATCGTCAGGCCCGCGGTGAAGGCGTCGTACGGCTCGGCGGCCTCGCCGGCGAACTCGTCGCGCAGCCCGGCGACGACCTGGCGCAGCTCCTCGACCCGCTCCGGGGCGAGTTCCACCGCGGCCGGCCTCCCCGCCGGCGCACCGCCGTCGACGGTCGCGGGCGGCCCGGCGATGCCGTCGAGATGGCTCTCCAGCGACGCGGCCGCCGTGCCGTGCGGCGATTCCACCCGCCGCGCCCCGAGCACCTCGCGCACCGACGCGAGCTGTTCGGGGGTGAGCGACACGGTGCCGGCCGCGGTGCCCTCCGGTGCGGTGCTCTCCGGTGCGGTGCTCTCCGCGTCGAGGAACGTCTGGACGGCGCCCGCCGCGCCTGCCAGCTCCCCGCGCCGGGCCGTGATGTCGCGGTGCAGGTCGTGCAGCTGGTCGGCGGGGACGACGGTCAGCGGTTCCTCGCTGCCCAGGTAGATCGTGCCGTCCTCGCCCGCGGCGTACTGCCACAGCATGTCCGGCGACGCGCCCTCGACGTGCTTCGGGGAGAAGTCCGCCAGCCGCGTCCACAGCGGGTTCACCCGCAGCAGCTTCGCCGCGTCGAGCTCCCCGTCCTTGATCTGCTTGGGCCGTACCGCCGGGCCGAAGTCGCGCGCCGGGTCGGGCGGTGGCCCCGACTCATGGGCCGCGCGCACGGTGGCGACGTCCAGGCCCAGGTTCTCCAGGCCGACGACGGCGCGGGCCAGGGCGTCGCGGGCGGTGGTCAGATCGGCAAGCGCCTGGCGCTGACCCGGGGTGAGTTCGGCGGACGGCCGCGTCGACGCGCCGTCCCGCTCCTCCGCCGGGAAGGCCGCCTCGAACGCGTCGCGGGCCGTGCGCAGGTCGCCCAGCGCGGTGTGCACGGGTGTCCACGCCGTTTCCACCGCCGGCGCCCGCACGTCCGCGGGCAGCGTCAACCGGGACACCCAGGTGGGGGCCGCGGCCTCCCGCGGCGCCGAGGTCCGCTCCGCCGGCGCCGTGGGGGGCTCGGCCGGGGGTTCGACCACGGCCTCCACCGCGGCGTAGGGCGGCGGTTCGGACAGCGGCAGCCCCCCGTCCACCGCCGGAACCGGGCCGGCGTTCACCGCCGGGACCAGCGCGGGATCCACCGCCGGCGGGACGGGCTGGGCGGCGTGTTTGAGGACCTCGGCGCGCACCGGACGGCCGAGGCGATCGGAGATCTGCCGGGCGACCTCGTCGATCCAGCGTCGCACATCCGCCGGGTCCGGTTCGATGCGGACCTTCTTGCTCATGTACCGGCCGGACTTGTCGTTGAGGACCAGCTCACCGTCCGGCCCGAACCGCAGCTCGCCGCTCATCCGCGCCGGGCGCACCACCGTCGCCCCCGTCGCGTCGAAGCCGACGGCGATCGTCGGATGGCCGAGGTCCTCCAGCGACGCGCGGAAGTCCGCGAACGACTCCGTCGGCTGGTTCCGTTCGAGGCGCATCGCGGTGACGAACCCGTGCAGCGTGCGCAGCTCCGACTCCGGGTGGACCGTGAACGGTTCCTCGCTGCCGAGGTAGATCCTGCCGTCGTCGGTCACGGCGTACTGCCACACCATGTCCTTCGAGGCGCCCTCCACGTGCTTCGGCGAGAAGTCGGTGAGCGCCGTCAGCAGCGGGTTGGCCCGTAGCTGGCCGTCGGCGTCCCGCTCGGGCGCCTTGACCTCCTTCGGCCCCAGCGACTCGCCGAACGCGTGGTCCAGGTCCACCACCGGGCCGTCGCCACCGGACGGTGGCCCCGGCTCGACCCAGCCGAGAACCTGACGGCGGGCGGCGCTGTCCTGCCCGGGACCTCGGGTCGAGGTCAGCGCCGCAGGCGCCTGGGAGACCCCGGCGCCCCGGCTGTGAGTGACGATCGCGACCGCCGCGGGCGGTACGCCGTGCAGCCGCAGCTGGTTCTCCAGCACCTCACCGGTCGACTCCGCGCGCTGCCGGCCGCTGACGTCCGCCCGCGACGCACCGCCGAACAGCGACGCGTCGAACGGGCGGCCGTTGCCACCGCCCTCCAGATGCACCGTGACCGGCAGCCCGTCCGGCTCGCGCCGGGTCACCTCGTCGGCGATCCGGTGGGCGAAGCGGTCCAGCGCGGCCCGCTGGCCGTCGGTCAGCCCACCCGGCCGGATGGTCCGCGTCCCGTCGGCGACATCGAGGTCAAGCCGGACCAGACCGTCGTCGTCGGCCAGTGGCTGCGGCTCCCCGCCGAGCGGGGCGGCGTCGCCGAGGTCGACAGCGTCGTCCACGGGGGCGATGTTCTCGACGGCAGGTGCCTGCGGTCGCGTGGCGGGATCGGGATCGGGATCGGGCACGGCGGCGGGTCCGGGCCCGGCCATGCCCGGCTCGCGGGTCGTCGCCGCGAACGTCGAGGCGCTCACGGTGCTCACCGGCGGCAGGGACGCGAACCGTCCCCCGCCGAGGTCGGCCGGCACCGCGCGGCCGTCCGGGCCGGCGACCAGGACCCGCAGGTCCACCGGGCGCAGCGGCGGGCGGTGCAGCGGCAGCACCCGGCGCTCGCCGTCGAGCTGGGTCTCCACCCAGACCAGACGGTCCCCGACGTTGAGAAGCATCACTCCGTGGCGGGCCGTGTCCGGCGGACCGGCGACGAGGAACGCCGCCGCGCCGGGGCCGAGCTCACGCACCTGGTCGAGGACGCCGTGCCAGGTCGGGATGCGCTGCCAGGAACCGTCGATCATCGCGGCGAGCTGTTGCACCGGCCCGGTCGCGTCGTCGACCCACCGGCCCGGGCGGCCACCGGGCCGCACCGGTACGGACTCGAACCAGGCCTGGGCGGCGGTCACCAGTCGCACCATGCAGTCGGCGGTCGTGCTCGGACCATTGCCGAAAACCGTCGCGAGCGAGGCGAGCACCGGCGCGACCCGCGCCTGCTCCGGCGCGGGCAGGGTCACGACACTCGTCGTCACGGGTTGCACCGGACCGGTGTGCAGCTCCGGGAACAGCGCCGGCTCGACCACCGGCGGCACCGCGGGCGCCGGCCCGCCCTCGGGCGCGGGCCCCGGGCCGGCCCCCCCCCCCGGGCGGGGCCG
>NZ_JALKFX010000055.1 GCF_023243045.1 Frankia sp. AgB32 | reverse complement strand
ACCCAGGACACCCGCCCCCGCCACCTAAACCAACATCAACACTGGGCTACTGGAACCGTCACCCGTGAATGGACACCTGCGGGTCCATCGGGTCGATCATTCCGGGGTCGGTGGCGATTCGCCGCCAGTCCGCCCGGCTGAGGAGAAAAGTGTCTTGGATCTCCGCGGCTGTCATGCTGTTCACGACGAACTACCTCCGTCGGTGATTGCCCGGGGCATGGAATGGGTTACCACCAGGGTGGCCGGCATCACTGGCGGTGGTGCGGGGATGCCATTTTTTCGTACTGCTGGGTGCCATGCGAGCTCTTGACGTTGGCGACGGCGGTGCGGGCGTATCTCACCGCCACGCCGCCGCCGGCGACCAGGAGCAGGCCGAAAGCTATGCCGCCCAGGCCGCGCCGCCGGCGTCCAGTCCCCCGCCGCTCGCGATGATGCCGGAAAGCGCCCGCCGCTCGGGGCGGAGCCGGCGGACCCGCGGCAGCCGGAATTGTCGGTACCGGCTGGTACGAAGAAGACCCGATCGATGCGGAGATCACCGATGCGGATTCTGTTCGACGCCGTGGTGTGGACGAGCTATGGCCAGTTCTACCTGCGCAGCGGCGACGACGGGTCGGGCCCGGAGATGATCGCGGCATTCGCCGGCCAGTCCAACGGTCTGTGCGGGGCGGGGTGCCCCGGGGAACTGTTCCTGATGATCGGGCCGCACACTGTCGAGGTCCCGATGCGTATCGAGGCGCACGACGAGCCCCCACCGGCCGACGACAGCTGGGAGGACGTCGCCGAGGTCTCCTTCACCCCGGCGTCACCCGAGCTGTGGCTGGCCAGCTGCATGGGCGAGGGCTATGAGGTTGCCGACCTGCCGGCGGTCGGGGTCTATCGGGCCCGGTACAGCGCCGCCGGGATGGACGCCGCCCGGATCGCGGAGGCCGAGCAGGTCGACTTCGACGAGGTCGCGGAGCCGGTGGACCGCTACCTGCTGCAGCTGTGGCCCGCTCCGCCCGCGCCCGACCGGGTGATCCGCCAGACCAACGACAGTGCTGCCTACCACCATGACTGGGCCCGCGCGCTTCCGCCGCCGCCGACCGCGGCGCAGAAGGCCGCGGAGACCGAGGCCGTTCGCCAGGCCGAGCTGGCCGCGCAGGAGGGACGGGAGCGGGCCGCGGTACGCGAGGAGGAGCAGCGGTGGGGCGGCAGGCTGCCCACGCCGCGGCTTCGCGAGGTCGGTGGCTACGCGATCCCTCTGGCGCGGATGGACCGGGACCTTCTCGATCAGATCGCCGGGGCCACGCCACAGGTGCAGCGGGCGATCGCCCGGTGGGCGGCCCGACGCGCCTACGCCCACGCCGGCCTGGACCAGGTGGACTGGGTCGCGCCGGCGCTGGATGCCCTGGACGCGGGACGTCCGCTGCCTGCGCCGTTCGACGGACCCGCCCGGGTCTGGGACCGCTTCGCCCAGGACGGGCGGATCGCGCTGACCGAGGCGACGATGCTCGACGGCGGACCGATGTTCATGGGCATCTCACGGCAGGCGGTGGCGATCCCGACGCTGTTCCACGCCACCGAAGCCGATCCGCTGCTCGCCGCCGCGGCCGCCCTGCACATTGCGGCGGACACCTTCGGCGGTGACCATCGCGGCCTCCTCGACGAGGTCAGGGCCGTGTTCTTTCCCGACCTCACCGGCAAATGATCACTGCAGAGGGCCGCGCGGAAAAGCAGGGCGACCGGCCGCTTCTCGTTGTCCCCGGCGGCCTGACGGTATGGACCCGTCTCTCGTCGAGTCACGACGATGGCCAGGCTCGTCGCTGACGTGCAGTCCCCCGAACCAACGCCGTGATGGCGGGCTGGACGTCGGTGCGCGGCTGACGAGGGGTGATGACCACGATTTGCCGGTCATGCCACTGCGCATGAACGCTCCGGACTCGAGAACTGCTGGTAACGGTTGCTTTTCGTCAGCGAGATCGGCATCGGTAATGCGCGCCCGATACGCGCAGATATGCTCGGTTTCGGCCGGAGGGGTCTGTTGCATTGGGGGAGGGCAGGGCATGGCTGGCCCTGTCGAGTGGGTGATCAGATCGCGAGGGTGAGTTCGGTGAATGCTGCTGTCAGCCGTGCGTGCGGGGCGGTGTCGATTCCGAGTTCGTAGTGGCCGCGGCGGATGTTCTGGACCAACGCATGCCTGCGCTGATCGTCTGGACGGACCGCAGCCGTTTCAGTCCGCGCATCGGCCGGAGCCGTGCTTTCAACCGGCTGTGATCGGCTTCGATCCGGTTGTTCTCCCGCGCGGCATCCACGTGACAGGCCTCAGGTACCAGCTCGTCGAGGATCCGCGGGTAGACGGGTGCCTTGTCGGTGGTGACCTCGACCGGCCAGCGGCCGTGGGACAGCGCCGCGGTGAGGAACCGGCGTGCCGCAGCCTGGTCGCGTCGTGTGCTGGCGAGGACGTCGATGACCTGCCCGTGCTGGTCAACCGCCCCGTACAGGTACGTCCAGCGGCTGGCGACCTTGACGTAGGTCTCATCGACGTCCCGGTACGACAGCGCGTACCGCAGGTACCAGCGCGCTGCCAGCACGATCACCTCGGGTGGGAACCGGAACCCGGTGAACTCGGACATCGGAACCGGCGGACGGGCAGCACGTCGAGGCACCATCCGATCATGACTCGTCAGGCACCCAGACCGCCAGACCTCGCTCAGGCAACAGACCCGCTCACCCCGCCATCCTCCTGCTTCGAGGAGGCGATGTCTGCCATTGGTCAACGTCACTGGTCCGAAGATCCCGTCTCGCCCTACCGCTACAGAGGTCTCAAAGATCCATCTGCCTCATGGGACTCTGACAGACAGGGGGACGCCGATCGCGCCCAGGCCCGGCGGACCATCACCGCCTGCGGCGCCAGACTGGAGCGCTACCGACTCGCCCTCGAAGCCGGCACCGACCCCCCACCCTCGTCGCCCGCTGGACCGCCAAGGCCAACACCGGACGCGCCGCAGCCCAGGCCCGCCTACGCACCGCCACCGGCCGCAGACGCATGACCGAGCAGGAGATCAGCGACATGGTCTCCGCCGCCGGCGACATCGTGGCCGTCCTCGCCGACGCCGACCCAGCCGACAAGGCCGAGATCTACACTTAACTCGGACTGGAACTCACCTACGAGCCAGGAGGTAACAGAGTGATCGCCGAGGCCAAGCCGTCGACGGTCATGTACGAAAGAGAGTGTCCGAGGGGGGACTTGAACCCCCACGCCCGATAAAGGGCACTAGCACCTCAAGCTAGCGCGTCTGCCATTCCGCCACCCGGACAGGTGAGCGCGGGGTGTCTCACCCGCACACAGCAGATGTTACACGGTCGGACAGGGCCCTTGTCGCTACCCCCGACCACCGGAAGATCAAGGCCCGCACGGTCCCGGCGGCCGGGCTGACCCACCCTGCGGGGGCCACCGGGCGTCCCGACGCCACCTGCGCCGCCGGATCCCCTGGTGGCCCCAGGACGGTGTCCCCTGGTCGCGCGCCACCAGGGGACACCGGTGTGCCCGTTCCCTGCCGGGCGTCGGGACTACTTCTTCGCTCGGTCGCCGTAGATGATGGCCGGCTCCGGGCCGGCGAGCGTCTGGAGGCGCAGTGTGTAGAGCTCGTCGCTGACGACGCGTTCCGCCTGGGCGGCGATCTCGACCTCGTCGTAGTGGACGGAGAAGAAGCGTCCGGACACCGCGTCTGCCCGGCCGGAGGCGAGGAAGGCGCAGAGCTCCGCCGCCCGCTCCGGCGGGTACCAGCCCTTGTCCTCCAGCTCGTGGCCCGGCGGGAAGATCCACGAGAAGCCCTCGGGCGGGTTCGCCGCGAGCGTCTCGCGCTGCGGCCAGATCGGGTCGGTCAGTTTGCTGAGCACATTGCCCGGGGTGATCGAGAAGACCGAGATGCCGCGCCCTTCCATTTCGAGGGCGAGCATCTCGGAGAACCGGATGACACCGGTCTTGGCGACACCGTAGGGAACCACGTAGGGCATGGCGAGCATGCCCGCACCGCTGGCCATGTTGATGATGCGCCCATGGCTGGCCGCGATCATGTCCGGCAACGCCAGCCGGGTCGTCAGCATCGCCGCGACGAGGTTCACGTTCAGGCCACGAACGACGGCCGACGGCTCCATGGTCTCGAACTTGCCGGCCGAGCCGCGGACGCCACCGCCCGCGTTGTTCACCAGCAGGGAGACCGGGCCGAACTCCTTCCTGGTGAAGTCCAGCACCGCCTGCACCGCGTCCAGGTCGGTCACGTTGGCGGGGATCGCCGCGGCCCGGCCGCCGGCGGCCTTGATAAGAGCCACTGTCTCGTCGATCTGATCGCTGGACCGGGCCGTCACCACGACGGCCGCGCCCTCCTCGGCGAAGCGGAGCGCGATCGCGCGCCCGATGCCGCGCCCGGCACCCGTGACAAGCGCGACCTCATCTGTCAGCTGGCTCATGAACCGCACTCCTTGTGATGGTGTCTCTCGGCTCATCAATCTGGACCCGACCGCGGATGGCACGGTCGGCGTCGCCACGGGGATGGCCGCGGCCGCCCCCGACCGACACGCTGGATCACACCGGCGATGCCGTCCTGGCGTTCGCGCGGGCGCGGTCACCGAAGAACTCGGCCGTGCGGAAAAGCGTGGCGTCGTCGCCGAAGCAGATGCCGTGCACCTCGTCGACACCCACCTCGGCGTAGGCCGCCAGCCGGGCGGCCACCGCCTCCTCGTCGCCGACGGCGGCGAGGTCCGCGGGCTCGGTGACCTGCTCACGGGCGAGTACCTGCTGGTAGACGGGAAGCGCGGTGAAGCCGGCGAGCCGTCGGTTGATCAGATCCCGGTGCCCCGCGGCGTCGGCTGACGCGCAGACGGCGGCGGGTATGCCGGCGACGACGCGCGGCTGAGGTCGACCCGCCGCGGCCGCGGCGGCACGGACCGTCGGAATCACCTCGTCGGCCAGGGCGCGCGGGCCGACGAGCCACGTGACGATGCCGTCGGCGAACGTCCCGGCGATCTTCAGGGAGATCGGGAACATCGTGCCGACGAGGACGGGCGGCGCTTCGGCCCCCACGACCTGGGGCGGGCCGAAGGTACCGGTGGTGTCGACGTTGAGCAGCTCACCGCGGTGGGACAGGCGTTCACCGCGCAGCAGACCGGGCAGGACGCTGAGGTACTCCCGCAGGTAGGCGGCGGGACGCTGGTAGTCGAGGCCGAGCGCGTCGGTGACGAGCGCGCGGTGCGAGGACCCGATGCCGAGGGTCAGCCGGTTGCCGGTCGCGGCCTGGGTGGTGAGGGCCGCCGAGGCGAGCTGCAGCGGATGGCGGGAGTAGGTCGGGATGATGGCCGTGCCGAACGAGATGCGGGTCGTCCGCGCGCCGGCGAGCGCGAAGACGGTGAGGGCGTCGATCCCGAAGAGCTGACTGCACCACACGGTGTCCAGGCCAGCCTCCTCGTGGTGGGAGATCTGGTCGAGGAAGGCGGACAGCGGGCGGTTACCGCTGGCCAGCGACATGCCGAGTCTCATGGGTGCTCCTTCATGTCCTGGTCCGGGCTGAGAGCTGCTCCGGTGCGGCCACGTCGCCGGCGCGCGGCCGCCTGATCTCCCGCAGCCGGTACTCGCGCATCGCCGTCGCCGCCGTGTGCTGGGCGTCGAGGAAGAGGCGCACGTCGTCGCCGATCACGGCGGCGTTGTCCCGCCAGGTGGTCCCGCGCAGGTCGGCCCCGAAGAACCGGGCCGGCTCCAGGATGTCCTCGGCCGCGACGAAGCCCTCCTCGGCGATGGCGTCGAACTGGGGGGCCGCGGGGCTCAGGACCCGGGTGACGATGTTGCGGACGTAGGTGTCCTGCGGGTGGATCCGCAGCGACATGGGCTGGTGCACGTCGATCCAGTGCCGCACGAACTCATCGCGGGTCATCGACGGTGCGCGGTACAGCGGGGAGGTCACCGTCCAGCCGGGCTGTGGCTCCGTCGGGTTCGTCGCGCGCCCGGTCCGCCACCGGATGACGGTCTCCGTCACCACGCTTGCCGCGTGGTCCGGCCACACCTCGCCGACCAGGCGCGTCACGTCGCTCGGGTCGTCAGCCGACTCGGCCCACACCCCGAGCAGCGCGGCGACCCGACGGGAGGCCGTGAACCGCTCCCCCTGCCAGCGCCGACTCGTCTCGTGGTCCTCGACCTGCAGGGCGATCCCCGGATACCGGTCGACGTCGAGCTCCGCGAGCAGGCGGTGGTTGAGCGCGACGATGTCGGCGCGTTCGAGCGCGGGCGCACCGGCCGCCCGATAGCCGACGACAACGACTTTTTCCATGGCTGCGGCCGCACCCCCAGGTCCCGCCCGACCCCACCAACGCCACCCGGTCAACGCGGGCACTATCGGCGAAGTTAGACATTGACGTCGGCGTCAATATACAGACGAAGACCATGTGGCGCCAGGGCCGATCCAGACCCGCCGACCGGCGATGGCGCTCCCTGGGGGGTGCGACGAGGCCAGAAAGGCCGCTTGACGTAGCGACTTCCTCACCACCCGCAACCGACACCGCGGCCCGGCCGGTGTGGACACGGCCGGGCCGGGCACGGCCCGCGAAGGCCGTGCCCGGTGCCGCCTCAGCGCGGAAAGGTGAGCTCCCGGGCGTTGTCGTACATGATGCGCCGCTGTTCGTCCGGTGTGAATCCGGCGACGTTGGCAAGGAAGTCCTTCGGAACGGGAAAGCCCTCACCGTGGGGCCAGTCGGAGCCGAAGAGAATGCGTTCGACGGGCAGGAGACGGGCCAGCTCCTGGATGTTCTCCTCGACGAACGGCGCAACCCAGCAGTGCTCGATGAACTGATCGCGGGGACTGCTCGTGAAACCTCCGCCGTGCGCCAGGTAGTCCAGGCTCCGCAGCAGCGACGGCACCCAGGCGCCACCGAACTCCACGAAGGAGACCTTCAGCGTCGGGAATCGTTCGAAGAGCCGGTGGGCGACGAGGACGTAGGCGAAGTCGTGGACGACGCGGTTCTTGATGAGACCGGAGAAGGTCGAGGACTGACCCATGGTGTCGGTGTCGCCGGGCGCGATGCCACCCATGTGCGGCTCGCCCCAGGCCTCGCCCATCAGCTCGTAGATCTTCGTGTAGGTGCTGTCCTCGCCGTCGTGCACGGCGACGACGATGCCCGATTCCGCCGCGAGGCCCCAGAAGCGGTCGAACATCGGGTCGGCGGGTGACCGGTTGCCGGCGCGCGTGACGGCCGCGCCGCAGCGGATGTTCACCACCCGGGCGCCGCGGTCGAGACACCATGTGAGCTCGCGCAACGTCGCATCCGGATCGCACATCGTGATGTAGGGGACGGCGAAGATGCGGTCCTGGTAGGCGAACCCCCACTGCTCCTCGAGCCACCGGTTGAAGGCCCGGTAGCACTCGATCGTCGCGTCGAGGTCACTGTGCAGGTAGGGCTCGACCACCACGCCCTGCGACGGGAACAGCCAGGTGTAGTCGAGCCCCTGGGTGTCCATCACGCGCAGCCGGGCGTCGCGTTCGAACCAGTCCGGATGGTCGGCCGGCCGCTCGGTGAACCGTGACTCGAACACATCCCGGCTGGTGCCGCCCTGGAAGAAGTCGAGAAAGGCACCGGGCAGCGGCCGCGGATGCACATCGGCCGGTCCGGGCAGTACCTCGATCGGCACGCCGTCGACGACATACCGCAGCAGGCCGTCGATCTCCCGAAGCTGGACCCCGCGCTCGGCGAACTTCGGATCGCGGTGCCGGGTGAACGCGTCGGAGGTCTCCCAGTAGTGGTTGTCCGCGTCGAACAATCGGTGGATTTCCGTGGCCGTGGCCAACTCGCTCATGTCGTCGTCTCCCCCCTCAGGCGGTGCCGTGGCGCAGCAGCTTGCCCGGCGTCTCGTCCGTGCAGACGCCGTCAACAAAGGTGGTCTTTCCGTTCACGATGATCCGGTCGTAGCCGACGGCCTTCTGGACGAGGCGCCATTCGCCGGCCGGATAGTCGAACAGCCGCTCCTGGGGCAGCGCGTCGACGGTGTCGGGGTCGTAGACGATGATGTCGGCGGGTCGGCCCTCGGCGATGGAACCCCGGTCGCGCAGCCCGACCGCCATCGCGGGGTAGGCGGACAGCCGCCAGTGCGCCTCCTCGAGCGACATGATCTCGTGCTCGCGGACCCAGTGGCCGAGCAGTTCGGTGGCGAAGCGACCGGTGGTGATGAACTTGGTGTGCGCGCCGCCGTCGCTGATGCCGGGCAACGCCACCGCGGCGGACGCGACCTCCCTGACCGCCCCGGGGTCCATGTCGATCATCGTCGTGCCGAACCCGACGTTGAGATCGCCGGCGACGGCGATGTCGAGCATCGCGTCGACCAGGTGCTTGCCCTCGCGGGCGGCGATCTCGCCGATGGTGAATCCCTCGTAGCGCTCCTTGAGCGCCAGCGCGTCGCGGGCGTCGCTGGTGATCCAGTTGACCGTGATCTCGGCGAGCGGGTAGCTGGCGGCACCGAAACCGCCGCCCAGCTGGTCGACCGCCGCCCGCAGCGCCGGGCGGCGCTCGGGGTCGGCGAACTTGGCGATCTTCTCCTCCAGCGTGCCGAGGCCGGCCTCCTTCCAGGCCGGGGAGATGTCCATGAGGTTGTAGTTCTCCAGGACGATCTCGGACTGGAAGCGCACGATCTGGGCGGAGGCGAAGACCCGCAGGCCGTCCTTCTCGTTGAGCTCGTCGAGGCGTTCGATGATCGCCCGGTGGGGTAGCTGCGACTCGCCGTGCTGGTTGACCGAGCCGGTGGGGGCGAGGGCGTTCCAGATGGTCGGGCGGCCGCTCTCGCGGGCGATGAGCGCCGCGGTCTCGATCTGCCCGGTCATCTGGGTGGTGCCGCGGCCGACCTGGCGCAGCGCCCGGGAGAACGCGGTGATCTCACGTTCGGTCATCATGTCCGTGACCATCGGCGTGCCGTCGAAGTCGAGCTGCACGTTGAAGGCGTCGCCCGAGATCTGCGAGCTCCACCCCGCCCCGCCGGCCTCCATGCTTTCGACGAGCAGCGCGCACATCCGCGCGAGTTCCTCGTCCGACGCCCGGTCCCGCTTGGCCTTGTCGACACCGACGACGTAGGCGTACAGCGGCGCCAGCGGGACGAGCGACATGACGTTCACGCCCTTGGGCGTGCGCTCGACGCTGTCGAGGAACTCGGGGTAGGTGACCCAGTCCCAGGGCATGCCGGCGCGCATCGTCTTGACCGGCACCGCCTCGTTGCGGGACAGGCTGAGCATCGTGCGGTCCTGGTCCTCGGGCCGGCACGGCGCGAAACCGAAGCCGCAGTTGCCGATGAGCACGGTGGTGACGCCGTGCCAGCCCGACATCGTGCACCACGGGTCCCAGAAGAGCTGGCTGTCGTAGTGGGTGTGGATGTCCACGACGCCGGGCGCGACGATCCTGCCGGTCGCGTCGACCACCTCGGCGCCGTCCGCGGCGTCCACGACCCCGATCTGGACGATCCGACCGTCCCTGATGGCCACGTCGGCCTTGTAGCGAGGCGTGCGGAGCCCGTCGATGACGGTGCCACCTTTGATCACGATGTCGTACAGGGCCATCTGCTCGTCCTCCGGTCGTTCCCGGGGAGTCCCCTCGGATCCAGGTGTTGCGGTGCGAGCAAACTAACATACTTGTTAAGCGTTCAACAAGTTAGCGGGGAAACGACGGCATCTGGTGAGCGGAGAAGTACTCTGCCGTCATGGATTCGACCGCCACCCGGCGCCGTAGGCAGATCGATCGGCGGCAGGAGTCCGAGGAGGCCCTGCTGGACGCGGCGGCCGAGCTGGTGGCGGAACGCGGCGTCGAACGGGCGTCGCTGGCGAGCATCGGCACCCGCGCCGGAGCGAGCCGCGGCCTGCCCAACCACCACTTCGGGTCGAAGGACATGCTCCTGGCCCGGCTCGCGCAACGAGCCCAGAACAGGATCAACGACGCCATGGTCGCCGCCGCGGAGCGCGGCGGGCGCCGGGTCGAGGACATCCTCGGCCTGGACTGCCTGCGATCGGCCGTCGACACCTATCTCGAACGGTTCGCGGACCCCGCCACAGACGACCGCGCGCTGATCGTCATGTGGGGGGCGACCTTTCCGGCGGAGGCGTCCGTGGAGGGCATGGTCGAGGCCGACCGGCGCAGCCACGACGGCTGGGCCGACCTGATCGCGGCGGGCCAGCTCGACGGCTCGGTCCGGGCGGACACCGACCCGGCGACCGCGGCGATCCTGCTGCAGAGCCTGCTGCGCGGCCTCGCCGCGAGCCTGCTCGTCGACGCGAACCTGATCAGCAGACCCCGGGCGCGGGAGGCCTGCCAGGAATGGATCAGCGCGGCCCTCGCGGCGCCCGGGGCGCCTGCTCCCCTCTGAGCCCGCACGACGTCCGGGCGGTCACGACGCGCGTGCGGGCAGGGGGTCCTTCATCCCGGCAGTGTCTCGAGCGCCAGGTCCGCGAGTTCGCCGATGATCGTGTCGTCGTCCACGACCTGACCGGGCGTCGCCTCCTGGCGGGCCCGCACCCCCTCCGTGATCACCGCCAGCTTGTACATCGCGAAGGCCTGGTAGAAGCCGATGGTGGCGAGGTCGCGCCCGCTCGTGGCGGCGTAGCGCTCGAGGATCTCGTCGGTCGACGGGAAGCCCGCGTTCGCCCGGTGTGGCTGCGGGTTCGGCCGCGAGCGCCACATCAGCTCGCCGGCGCGACCCCAGTAGACGGCGAGGGTGCCGACATCGGTGAACGGGTCGCCGAGGGTCGACAGCTCCCAGTCCAGCAGCGCCTGCATCCGGGTCGGTGGTTCACGGAAGAACATCGTGTTGTTGAACGAGTAGTCCCCGTGCACGATCGCCGCCGGCCCTTCCGCGGGCAGGGCCGCGGCCAGGCGCCGGGCGATCTCGTCGATCGCCGGACGCTCCCGCCGCTTCGACCTCTCCCACTGCGTCAGCCATCGGGACAGCTGACGCCGCATGAAGCCGGCCGGCCGGCCGAACTCGGCGAGTCCGACCGCGGCGGGATCGACGCCGTGCAGCCGGACGAGAACGTCGACGAGCTCGAACGAACAGGCCCGCGCGTCGGCCTGGGTGAGGTGCCCGACGGCACCCGCGTCGCTGAACACGATGCCGTCGAGGCGCTCCATCAGGTAGAACGGTGCGCCGATCACCGATTCGTCCTCGCACGTCCGGATGATCCGGGGCACCGGCACCGCCGACCCGTGCAACGCCTGCTGGGCGGTCCATTCGCGGCGCATGTCGTTCGCCGTGGCCAGCACGGCCCGCAGCGGCGGGCGGCGCAGAATCCAGTCGTCGTCCCCGGTGCGGACCCGGAAGGTCAGGTTCGACGCTCCCCCGGAGACCTGCTCGATCACCAGGTCGTCGCGGTCCAGCCACCTCGCCAGTTCGTCACGCATTGGCGCTCGCCGCGGTGAGCAGGTGAGCGAAGCGCTCTTCGGCCGCGGCGCGGCGCGTCGGAACATGGTCGGTCGGATAGCCCTCCACCGGGGTGTAGCCCTTGAGGACCTGGCGGGCGATGAAGCTCTTGTGCACCTCGTCGGCGCCGTCGCTGATGCGGAAGTTGCGGGCGCTGCGGTACATGGCCTCCAGCGGCAGGTCGGTGGAGAATCCCAGCGCCCCGTGCGTCTGGATCGCCCGGTCGATGACGTTGTAGAGGATCCGGGCGCCCCAGTACTTGATCTGGGCGATCTGCACCCGGCTGGCCGACGCGCCGTAGGCGTCCCAGTGCCAGGCCGCGTGCAGAGTGAGCAGCCGGGCCGCGTCGATCTCCGTGCGGGACTCGGTGACGAAGTCCTGGATGAACTGCTTCTCGCCCAGCGGGCGGCCGTGCAGCGTGCGGCTCACCGCGCGTTCGC
This sequence comes from Frankia sp. AgB32, assembly GCF_023243045.1. Classification (GTDB taxonomy): domain Bacteria; phylum Actinomycetota; class Actinomycetes; order Frankiales; family Frankiaceae; genus Frankia. The sequence continues at coordinate 11,992 of NZ_JALKFX010000055.1, read as the reverse complement.
ACATCATGTCGAACGCCCGCTGGCTCTGGCCGATCCACCGCATCGCGTGGTGGATCCGCCCGCCGGAGAGCCGCTTCTGGGCCAGCAGGAACCCGCTGCCCGGCGCGCCGATGAGGTTCTCCTTCGGAACCCGGCAGTTCTCGAAGAGGATTTCGGCGTGCCCGGCGGAATGCACGTCGTTGTGGTGCGGCCAGGGGTGGCTCATCGTGCCGACGTCCCGGACGATGTTCAGGCCCGGCGTCCCCTTCTCGACGCAGATCATGGACGCCCGCTCGTGCGGTTTGGCGTCGGGGTTCGTCACCACCATCGCCAGGATGAAGTCGGCGTCGGCCGCGTTCGAGGCGAACCACTTGCGACCGTTGAGGACGTACGCGTCCCCGTCGAGGATGCCGGTCGTGCGGATCTGCGTCGGGTCGGAGCCGGCGGTGTCCGGTTCGGTGAGCGAGAACGACGAGCTGAGCCGACCGTCGAGCAGCGGCCACAGCCACCGCTCCTTCTGCTCCTCGTTGGCCCCGACGGCCAGCAGCTCGCTGTTGCCGGAGTCCGGCGCCTGGTTGCCGAACAGGCTCGGCGCCGACGGCGTGCGGCCGAGGATCTCGTGCATGAGCGCGAGACGCACCTGCCCCAGCCCCTGACCGCCGAGCTCACGGTCGAGGTGCGCCGCCCACAGGCCCCGCTCCTTCACCCGCTGCTTGATCGGTTCGGTGGCGTCGGCCCACTCCTGCCGGTTCAACCGCGGCCGGATGAGTTCGAGCGGCTCGATCTCACCGATCACCAGCTCGCGGATCCAGTCCAGCTGCTGCTGGAACTCGGGGTCCGTCTGAAAGTCCCACGCCATCGTCGCGCCCACCTCACCAGACAAGATCGTTCACTGGGTGATAACTTCACCTAGTGAAGTGTTACCATAGACGTCGATGTCCACCGAAGCCAGTCGACGCCACCTCAACGAGGCGATCAGCGCGCTCACCCGCTTCGCCCGCAGCCGCAAGCTGGTCGCGCTGCATGTCGAACGCGCCGGGTTCGACCTGAACTTCGCCGCGCTCGACGTGCTCGACAAGGCGGTGGAGCACGGCCCGATGCCCGCCTCCAGGCTCGCCAGCCAGACCCACATGGCGCCGAACGCGCTCAGCCGCCAACTGCGTCTGCTCGAGGACGGCGGCTACATCGACCGCCGGCTGGACCGTGCCGACGCGCGGGTGACGATCATCGAAGCGACCCCGCGCGGCCGGGAGGCGTCCCAGCGCCTCCACGAGGCGAACGACGAGATGCTCGCCCGGCAGCTGCGGGACTGGCAGCCGGAGGAACTTGACGACCTCGCCGAGAAGATCCTGCGCCTGGTGGACGACCTGCGCCGAGCGGACTGAACCCCACGCCGCCGCCAAAGTCGACGTCGATATCGACACTTTGCTACAGTCGGCCGCGGGCACAGCGCCACGCCGGACGGGCAGCAGGTTCGGCGTTGGACGGCCCGGTCTGGTTGGTCGTGGTGACGGGTCCGCGCACGCGCGGACATGCGAGGAGTGCGCAGATGACACAGATCGCGTTCGCGCCCGACGTGTTCACCTGGCCGGCGGACGATCCCGCGCTGATCGGGTCGCGCTGCCAGCAGTGCGCGGCGGTGACCTTCCCGGAGCAGCCGTCCTGCCCGCGCTGCGGCTCGGTGGAGATGGCGCGCCACCTGCTGCCCCGCGAGGGGACGCTGTGGACCTGGACGACGCAGGCGTTCCTGCCCAAGGAGCCCTACGCCAGCGGCGAGACGCCGGAGACGTTCACTCCGTTCGCCGTGGGCCTCGTCCAGCTGGGCGACGAGGTGCGCGTCGAGGGCCGCCTCACCGTGGCCGACCCGGCGCGGATCAGCTTCGGCATGCGGCTGCGGCTGGTGATTTTCCCGTTTCGCACCGACGAGGACGGCACCCAGGTGATGTCCTACGCCTTCACGCCCGTCGAGCCCGTTGAAGGGAACCGCTGAGATGACCGACGTCGCGATCATCGGGGTGGGCATCCACCCGTTCGGACGGTTCGGCGACAAGTCGGCGATCCAGATGGGCGCCGAGGCGATCCGCGCCGCGCTCGCGGATGCCGGCGTCGAGTGGAAGCAGGTCCAGTTCGCCTTCGGCGGCAGCCGCGAGGTCGACAACCCCGACGCCGTCGTCGGCCTGCTCGGCCTGACCGGCATCCCCTTCATGGACGTCTACAACGGCTGCGCGACCGCCGCGACCGCCCTGGAACTGACCGCCGACGCCATCCGCTACGGCAAGTACGACCTCGGCGTCGCGGTCGGCATGGACAAGCACAGCCACGGCGCCTTCACCGCCGACCCGGTGCACTACAGCGCGCCCAGCTGGTATGGCGACATCGGCCACTTCCTGACCACCAAGTTCTTCGGCATGAAGATCAACCGCTACATGCACGACCACGGGATCTCCGCCCAGACCCTCGCCCGGGTCGCCGCGAAGAACTACCGCAACGGCGGGCTGAACCCCAACGCGTTTCGCCGCAAGCCGCTCACCGAACAGCAGATCCTCGACTCGAAGATGCTCAACTACCCGCTGACGAACTACATGTTCTGCAGCCCCGACGAGGGCGCCGCCGCGGTCGTGCTCTGCCGCGCCGACATCGCCCACCGCTACACCTCCCACCCGATCCTGCTGCGGGCCACCGCGCTGCGCACCCGCAGCTACGGCGCCCACGAGGTGCACGCCACCTGGGCCGCGGTGGAACACACCCCGGCGCCGACGGTGTACGCCTCGCGCGCCGCCTACGAGACGGCCGGGATCGGGCCCGAGGACGTCGACGTCATCCAGCTCCAGGACACCGACGCCGGTGCCGAGATCATCCACATGGCCGAGAACGGCTTCTGCGCCGACGGCGACCAGGAGAAGCTTCTCGCCGAAGGCGCCACCGAGATCAGCGGGCGCCTGCCCGTCAACACCGACGGCGGCCTCATCGCCAACGGCGAGCCGATCGGCGCCTCCGGCCTGCGCCAGATCCACGAACTCGTCCGCCAGCTGCGCGGCCAGGCCGGCGACCGCCAGGTCCCCGGCACCCCACGCGTCGGCTACGCCCAGCTCTACGGCGCCCCCGGCACGGCCGGCGTCTCCATCCTCAGCACCTGACCCCCGGCGCAGGCGCGAAGCCTCGCCGGGGGGCTGAGCTGCCCGGCGAGGCTCGGCGAAACGGTCCGTCAGTCGCGCCGGGGCGGCAGTGGGTCGAACGCCGGGGCGCGTTTCTCCGCGCGGGCGGTCATGGCCTCCCGCAGCGCGGGTCCGGCGAAGGCCTCATCCATCCGCGCGAGCGTGTCGGACAGCGCGTCCGCCCGCGTCCGGTCGAGATCGCCGTAGACCTGGTGCTTGATGGTCGCCAGGGAGGACGGCGCGCAGTTGTCCGCCAGGTCTGCGGCGTACGCGACCGTGGTCGCCAGCAGCTCCTCGTCCGGGACGACGCGGTGGACGAGCCCCATCGACAGGGCCTCCCCCGCGCTCACCGCGCGCCCGGACAACAGCAGGTCCAGCGCCGGCTGAAGGCCGACCAGGCGCGGCAGCAGCCAGGACACGCCGTACTCGGCGGCCAGGCCCAGCCGGGAGAACGCGGTGACGAACTTCGCGGACTCGGCGGCGAAGCGGAGGTCGCTGCCCAGCATGTAGGCGAAGCCAAGGCCCACCGCCGCGCCGTTGACCGCGGCGATCACCGGTTTGCGCAGCCGCAGCGCGAGGTCGGGCAGGTCCTCGCGGGGCGGCCGGAACCCCCTGCTCCCCGTGGCGCCCTGATCCAGCACGGTGAGGTCGGCACCCGAGCAGAAGCCCGCTCCCGCACCGGTCACCACGATCACGCGAACCCGGGGATCGTCGTCCGCCGCGCGCAGCGCCGCCGCGTAGGACACGGCCATCGTCGGCGTCAGCGCGTTGCGGGACTTCGGGCGGTGGAGCGTGACGATGCGGACCCGGCCCCGAGTCTCGGTCAGAATCTCCCGCTCGTCGTGCGCCACGCTCGTCCCGCTCACCTTCATCGCCCTCGCCTCGACCCCGCCGATCCGACCAGCCGAACCGCCCTCACGCCGCGACGACCGCCGCCCGCTCCCGGGCCTCGAGCAGGCCGGCGATCCGCAGCCGGTGCTCCCGCGCGGTGCCCAGCAGCGCACTGCCCACCGACACCCGGCGCAGGTACAGGTGCAGGTCGTGCTCGAACGTCAGGCCGATACCACCGTGGAGCTGGACACAGTCCTGGCACAGCGCGGGACCGTACTGGCCGATGTACGACTTGGCGACGCTGACGAGCTCGCCCGCCTGGTCCCCACCGCCGCCGACGGCCGCCGCGGCCGCGTCCGCCACCGCGTGGCTCGCCTCCAGCCACATCTTCATGTCCGCGAACCGGTGCTTGAGGGCCTGGTAGGACGACAGCGGCCGGCCGAACGAGTAACGGTCGCCGGCCCAGGCGACCGTGAGCTCGAACGCCCGGTCCATCGCCCCGACCATCTCCGCGGTCTGGATGACCAGCGCCTCGCGCAGCTGCCGTTCGACCTCGTCCGCGGCCTGGCCGACCTCGCCGAGCACCGCCGTCGACGGGACCCGCACGTCGTCGAAGTGGACGCGGGCGAACCGGCGGACGGTGTCCAGCGACGAAAGCGGCGTGACCGTGACGCCCGGGCACTCGGCCGGGACCAGGAACTGGGTCAGGCCGTCACCGGTGCGGGCCGTGACAAGGAGGAGCTCCGCCTGCGCCGCGTGCTCGACCGGCCCCTTGGTCCCGGACAGCACCCAGTCGCCGCCGTCCGCCACGGCGGTCGTCGCGACCTCGCCCAGGCCGGCGTGCGGAACCGGCTCGCCGAGGCACCAGGCGGCGACCATCTCCCCGGCGCAGATCCGGGGCAGCGCGTCGTCCACCGAGGCGCCGGCGATCCGGGAGAGCGCCGAGGCCACCACATTGGTCGCCAGGAGCGGTCCCGGCGCGGCGTGCCGCCCGAACTCGTGGGCCACCAGCGCCAGATCGCCCAGGCCGTCGTCGCTCACGCTGCCGCCGCCGTGTTCCTCGGCGACCAGAAGCGACGTCCAGCCCAGCTCGGCGCCCGCCGTCCAGTAGTCGCCCGGGTAGCCGGACGGATCGTCGCGCAGCGCGCGCAGCACCGCGGTCGGGACGGTGTTCTGCAGGAACTTGCGTGTCGTGCCGACCAACAGGTCCTGGTCGGCGGTCAACCCCAACTTCACCCATGCCTCCGATCAAGCGGTCCCGACACACGGGTCCGGTGTTTCCCTGCCCCGGGAGCGACCACGACGGCCGCGCCGCGCCGCTACTGGGAGGCGGTCTTGAGCTTCGCCGGGTCGGTGACGAGCACCGGGAAGCCCGAGATGTTCGTGTTGTGCGCGTGCGACAGCTGGTGCAGGGCGAACGAGGTCTCCATCCCCGACCGCAGCCCCATCTCGTCCTCGCAGGCGTTCACCGCCTTCTTCGTCAACGCCAGCGCGTAGCGGGGGCGTTCGGCGATGCGCGTCGCCAGCGCGGTGGCGGCCGCGTCCAGCTCGGCGCGTGGCACCACCCGGTTCACCATGCCGATCTCGTAGGCCCGCTGGGCCGGCATGCGCTCCCCGGTGTACAGGAACTCCTTGGCCAGGCGCGGCCCGAGCACCCACGGGTGGCAGAAGAACTCGATGCCCGGGCAGCCCATCGACACGACCGGGTCGGCGAAGAACGCGTCGTCGCTGGCCAGGATCAGATCGCAGGACCAGGCCAGCGAGAGGCCGCCGCCGATGCAGGCCCCGGCCACCGCCGCGATCGTCGGCTTGGGCAGCTCCCGCCAGCGGCGGCACATCCCGAGGTAGAGCTCCTCCTCGAAGGCCAGTAGCCCCTCACCGGTGATTTCCTTGCCCCGGTGGTCCCACCACAGGGTGACCGGTCGACGCTCGCCGCCGTCGTCGCCCGACGGCCTGGTGTCATGCCCCGCGGAGAAGTGCTTCCCGGCGCCGCGCAGCACCGCCACCCTGGCCTCGTCGTCCCGGGCGAAGGCGGTGAACGCCTCGTCCAGGTCGTAGGTCAGCCGCCGGTTCTGCGCGTTCGCCGCCTCCGGGCGGTTGAGCGTGATGAAACCGATCTCATCGCGCCGCTCGTAGAGCACCGTGTCACCCATCAGGCCTCACTTTCCGATTCTCGGTGCGACGGGCCGGGATCAGGCCGGGACGAGGAGCTTCTCGGCGGGGTCGACGCCCATGACCTGGGCCAGGTTGGCCCCCATCACCTTGCGCTTCTCCTCGCCGCTGAGCCCGTCCAGCTCGTCGATGAAGGTCACCGGGTCGAACAGGCCCTCCGGGTGCGGATAGTCCGAGCCGAAGAGCACGTTGTCCGCGCCGAGCAGCTCGACGAGGCCGACGACGTCCTCCTCGTGGAACGGGTGGACGAAGATGCTGCGCCGCCAGGTCACCATCGGGTCCTCGTCGAACAGGCCCGGGTTGCGCTCGTAGAGCTTCTCGAACTGGGCCACCAGTGGCCGGGCCCAGGAGCTGCCGTTCTCGATCGGCAGGAAGCGCAGCTTCGGGAACCGCAGGGCCAGGCCGTGGCCGATGATCGAGGTGATCTGGTCCTTGATGCAGCGGTGCTCGCTGGCCACGATGGTGTGGAAGATCGAGTGCCGGCTCTTGAACGGCAGGTACTCCTCGCCGCTGGCGCCCTCCCAGTCGTTGAGGTAGCGCTGGGAGCCGTCGTCCGAGGCGTGCATGCCGACGGCGATGCCGGCCTCCTCCACCCGCTTCCAGAACGGGTCGAACTCCGGCAGGGCGAACGACCGGCGCCGCCCGCTGTACCCCGGCACGGGGGCCGGGCGGACCAGGATCGCCCGGGCGCCGCGCTCGACGACGTAGTCGAGCTCGCGCAGCGCCTCGTCGACGATCGGCAGGGTGATCACCGGAGTCGGGAAGATCCGGTTCTCGTAGTTGTACGTCCAGTGCTCGTGCATCCACTCGTTGAGCGCGTGGACGACGACAGCGGTGGCGTCGGGATCGTCCGCGAGGCGCTCCTCGAGCAGGCTGGCCAGGGTCGGCCACATCATCGCCCGGTCGATGCTCAGCTCGTTCATGAGCTCCAGTCGATCGGCCGGGTTGAAGTACGCCGGGACGGAACGGATGTACCTCGGCGGCGGAGCCGCCTCGATGTCACCGGGCTTCGTCTTCGACGACGGGTTCTTCAGCCGGAACTCGATCTCCTGCGCGCCGGGCGGAGCGACGACGCTGAAGGTCGGGTTCGGGATGTACTCGCTGATCTGGTTACGTAGCGCGATCTTGGTCCGGCCGTTGACCTCCACGTACTTCACGAGGCCGGCGTGGCTTTGCGGGAGGTACTTCGTGAACGCGTCGGTGGTCTCGTACATGTGGTTGTCGGCGTCGAACACGGGATAGTCGATGAACCGGGACAAGAAACCTCTCCTCACGAAGCGGGCCCGCGTGCCGACGGCGTGCCGGGCGGCCCGCGGACGGTCAGAAGTAGCCGTGGCGGCCGAACACGTCCGCACCCCACGACTCGAAGGTGACGGGCAGCTCGCCGGCTGGCGCGGTCGGGGTGACGGTCAGGGTCTCGTACTGGTATCCGGCCGGCAGCGTGACCGCCGCGACGATGGCGCCCGCCACGACGTCGGGCGTCATCATGCCGGCGTGGCGGAGCAGACCGCGGCGGAACCACAGCTGGTAGGCGGCCAGCCCGCGACCGTTCTCCCCCTCGCGGGTGCCGAAGTCGGTGCCGATCGTCTCGCCACAGCGCAGCGCCGTGACGCGGATACCGGTGCCCTCGAGTTCCAGGCGCAGCATCCGGGCGGCGTGTTCCACCCCGGCGTTGGCGGCCGCGTAGGGAATGTGGTGCAGCCATTCCTTCGCCGCGCTCAGCGAGGTCATGAACAGGATGTCGCCGCCGCGGCCGGCGGCCCGCAGTGCTCGGACACCGCGTTGGGCCATGTAGAGCCCACCGGTGAGCTTGGTGGCGATCTCGGCGTCGATCTCGGCGGGGGTGAAGTCCTCCAGCGGGCCGAACCGGCCGGTCGCGGCGTTGTTGATGACCGCGGTCACGGTGCCGAACTTGTCCTCGGCCGCGGTGAAGAAGCGGTCCACGGACTCCGCGTCGGTCACATCGAGGTCGTGGGCGAGGCAGGAGCCGCCCGCCTCCTCGACCAGCGTCGCGGTCCGCGCGAGCTTCTCGGCGCGGCGTCCGCCGATGACGACCCGCCAACCCAGCTCGCCGAACCTGCGCGCGGTGACCTGTCCGATCCCGGTCCCCGCTCCCGAGATCGCGACAACGCCCGGAGCCGGCTCGCTGGTTTCGGTCATGTACGGCTCCCTGTTGGTCCTGAGGCAGTGCTGTGGTTCGCCACCACCGCTGGCCGCGGCCACTGCTAGTATCTACATCGATGTCAACTTCAATCTAGCTTGACAGTAGCGACCGGATGTCGCGCGTGCAACGGTCGATCAGGACCACCTCGGGTCGGTCCGAGACCCGCCGGCCGCACCGACCAGCCGCCGAAGCGTGGGATGGGGAAGCATGAGTACGACCGGAACCGAGAGCCTTGCCCACTTCCGCGAGCGTGCCCGGGCGTTCGTGCGCGCGCACCTCGGCCCGGCCCGTGAGAGCATGGCGAGCGGCCTGCGCGGTGGGCGCAGCGACGCCGACGAACTCGCCGCCGTGGCCCGCGACCAGGAGATCCAGCGTCTCCTGGCCGATGCGGGGCTGGCCGGGATCTGCTTCCCCCGGGAGTACGGCGGTCAGGGCCTCACCCCGGAGCACCAGGCCGTACTGAACGAGGAGCTGCGCGGCTACGAGCACCCGATGCGCCTGCAGTCGCCGTCGATCGCCCAGTGCGCGGCGGTGCTGCTCGAGTTCGGCACCGAGGAGCAGAAGAAGCAGCATCTGCCGGCGATCCTGCGCGGCGACGAGCTCTGGATGCAGTTCCTGTCCGAGCCCAGCGGTGGCTCGGACGTCGCCGGGGCCGTCACGACAGCCGTGCGCGAGGGCGACGAGTGGGTCCTCAACGGCTCGAAGATCTGGACCACCGGCGCGTGGTGGTCCAACTGGGCGCTCTGCCTCGCCCGCACGAACTGGGATGTCCCGAAGCACCGCGGGCTGACCGTCTTCATGTTCCCCATCGATCTTCCCGGGATCGATGTCCACCGTATCGAACTGGTCAGCGGCTCGCGGGAGTTCTGCCAGGAGTTCCTGACCGACGTGCGGATTCCCGACACCTACCGGATCGGCGAGGTCGACGGCGGCTGGTCCGTCGGTGTCCGCTGGCTGTACCACGAGCGGCTCGGCATGAGCTCGCCCTACGCGACCCATGGCGGCGGCGGCCACGGCAGCGACACCGGCAGCCTGCTCGCGCTGGCCCAGGCGACCGGCCGCGGTGACGACCCGCTGGCCCGCGACCTCGTCGGGGAGGCCTACACCCTCGCGGTCACCGGCCGCGCGCTGGCGGACCGGCTCGCGGCGGCGATGGCCAGCGGGCGGGTGTCGGACCAGTCCGCGGCGGTCGGCCGGCTGTTCCACGCCGTCGCCAACGAGCGGACCACCTCGATCGCCTTCGAGCTCGTGGGCCCGGACGGCGCCGCCTGGGACGCCGGGGACCCGGCGACGGCGGACATCGGCACGGGCTTCCTCATCCGCCAGGTCGGGTCGATCGGGGGCGGCACGTCCGAGATGGCCCGCAACGTGATCAGCGAACGGGTGCTCGGCATGCCCCGCGAGCCAGCCCTGGACCGCCAGATCCCGTTCCGCGAGGTACGTCGAGGCTGACATGCGGACCTGGCCACCGGGCCCCGCGGCGACAGGGGCCCGGTGGGTGGATCAGGCGACGACGCCGCGGACCTTCAGGTCGACGACGGTGTCCCAGTCCAGGCCGAGTTCGGCGAGGATCTCGTCGCCGTGCTCGTTGAACTCCGGTGCCCGCGTCGGGACGGCCGGCTCGCCGTCGTACTGGATAGGTACCGCCACGAGTTGGAACGGTGTGCCCTGTGCCGTCACGCAGTCCTGGATGTAGCCGTTGGCGATGGTCTGCGGGTCGGCAGCGGCCTCCAGGGTGTGCTGGACGACCGCCCACTGCCCGATGAAGGGCTCCAGGCGACGTCGCCACTCGTCGAGGGGCGCCTGGGCGAAGAGCTCCTCGAGGATCGCCTTCGCCTCCCGCGCGTGGGCGATCAGCGAGGCGTGGTCGGCGAAGCGGGGGTCCGTGACGAGGTCCGGCCGTTGGAGGATCTCGCACAGCGCCGGCCAGTACGCGCCGGCCTGCAGGCAGGTGAGCATGATGTTGCGACCGTCGCTGGTCGCGTAGCTGCCCACCAGCGGATTGGCCGTGGCCTTGTCCGCCGGTGGCGCCAGCCATGGCTCCTTCCGCAGCAGGGACAGCGCCATGGCCTGGCCCATCGCCCACAGCCCGGTGCCGAACAGCGAGATGTCGACCGTCGTCGGCTCCCCGGTGCGCTCCCGGTGGAACAGCGCCCCCATGACGCCACCGGCGATGGTGATGGCGCCGACCGAGTCCCCCCAGCCGGGGCCGGGCGGGTTCGGGATCAGGTCGTACTCGGGTCGCATGACCCCCATCGCCGTCCCGGCGCGCATCCAGAAGGCAAGCGAGTCGTAGGCGCCCTTGTCCGCGTCCGGCCCGCGTTCGCCCTGCCCCGTCCCGGCCGCATAGATGATCTTCGGATTGGCCGCACGGAGCTGTTCCACCTCGATCCGCAGCTTGGTCCGGACCCGCGGCAGCTTGTTGGTCAGGAAGACGTCGGCCGTCGCCGCCAGCTTGTAAAGGATCTCCCGGCCGTCGGGCGAGGTCAGGTCGAGACCCAGGCTGCGCTTGCCTCGGTTGGAGTGCTCGAGCAGGGCGTGGACGTTGCCCTCGATGGCCGCCATCCCGGTGGACTCCAGGCCCCGCATCGCGTCACCGCGCTCGACGTGCTCAATCTTGATCACCTCGGCGCCGAGATCCGCGAGCATGGCGGAGGCCGCGGGAACGAAGGTGTGCTCGGCCACCTCGAGGACGCGGACCCCTTGCAGGATCGCAGTCATACGCAGCGCCTCCCAGTGAGAATCGTGCTTCGCGTGGATGGTTGACACAGAAGATCGACATCACTCTCGATGAAAATTAAAATCGATGTCAGATTTGAGTTTGGCCGCTTTCCGTGCACCCGTCAACCCGCTCTTCGATCTTGTCGTCGATCGGCCGCCGAGGCGGAAGGCGTTCTCCACACCGCGCGCGCCGGACCTCGTCTCGTCGCTGGTCGAACCACCGCCGAAAGCAGCTGTCCGCACGTGACGTCCCAGGTCCGCCACGCGACGACCAGGACACGACGACTCCTGCCCTCCGGCGCCGGCGGACCCGCCCAGCGACAGTTCCCGAGAGACGGACAGATCTCGCTCGGACGTCGAGAGGAACGGCGGCAGGCGGGCCACGACCAGTTCCTCGATTCGGGCCGCCGGACTAGAACCTCCCTCACCAACCGTCAAGAATCCATCTCGATCACCGAGCGGACCCGCATGCCCAGCGTCGACAGGCCGGCAGCGGCCCTGATCTTGCCGTTCGAACCCGGGACAAACAGTCACCCTTGGCAGTAGCCGGCGCCACCGCCGCACGGCGCCACCGGCCGAAGGCGCGCGAGAAGGCCGCGCGAGAAGGCACTGTGTATGCGCAATATCTGACCTGCCTGCCAGCCAGGCCACGAGCGAGATCCACTCGCCAGCAACTACGGAGAGTGGCAATCGGCGCCGCTCCACGAGCAGCGCATCGTGACCCTGCGGAGCCCACGACTCGATGCCAGGATCAGCCAAGAGCGCCGGGTAGCCCGGGGGAATTTCACCCCCGGGCTCCCACAGAACGGAACGTGACGATCTCTCGTCACTCCGCCCTTCTCACCTGATCCGTCAGAACTTAGGCATCCACGCCCAGTGAGCGAACAGTCCGGGGTCGGGTGGCCCGGGGGAATCGCACCCCCGGGCTCCCGCAGATCCCGGCGTGACACTCTCGCGTCACCGGGCTCTT
>NZ_JALKFX010000054.1:9301-24000 GCF_023243045.1 Frankia sp. AgB32 | reverse complement strand
CTTCACGCTTGGCCGGCCGCTGCCGTTACGGCGGGTACGCAACACCTGGCGCCCGTGAAACCAGAGCTGGCGGCCGTCCCCCGCTCTCGGATCAGGGACGGCCGCCAGGCTGGGACCGGTCAGGCCAGGTGCCAGCGCCGACCTTCAGGCGTGTCCTCGATGATCAGGCCGGCGGCCTTGAGCCGAGACCGGATCGAGTCGGCCTCGGCGTAGTCGCCCCGCGCCCGCGCCGCCGCCCGCAGGTCCAGCGCGATCTGCACGACCCCGTCGAGTGCCGGGCGTAGTTCGGCGCCGGCCGTCGGCCACTGCTCGAGCGGATCGAGCCCGAAGACGCCGAGCATCCGGCGCGTCACGTTCACCCAGCCGGCCAGTTGCCGGCTGTGCGCCTTGGACAGCACCTGGTTACCCTGCCCGACCGCCCCGAAGATCGCGGCGAGCGCCCGGCCGACAGAAAGATCGTCGTCCAGGGCCGCGGCGAAGTCCGCCCACATCCGCGCCGGGGTCACCTCGGACTCGGCGGCCACCGCCTCTGCCTGCGCACCGGCCGGCCGGGCGGCCTTCCGGCCAGCGGCGACCGGCCCGTCGTCGGCCCCGAGGGCCGCCGCCTCGCCCGGCCCGCCGAGGATGTCCAGGGCGTTGCGGACGAAGGTCTCGATCCGGTCGTGGGCCGCGGTCGACTCCGCCAGCGCCTCAGGGGTGTACTCCAGCGATGACCGATAGTGCGCGGAGAGCAGGTGATAGCGCAGCACCTGAGGACGCACCAGGTCGAGCGCGTCGCTGACGAACACCGAGTTGCCGAGCGACTTGGACATCTTCGTCCCGCCGGTGGTCAGCAGCCCGACGTGCATCCAGTACCGGGCCATCTCGTCGGCCTCGGCCCCGGCAGCCACCCCGCACAGCGTCTGCGCCCGTTCGTTCTCGTGGTGCGGGAAGACCAGGTCGAGCCCGCCGCCGTGGATGTCGAACGTGGACCCCAGGTACTTGCCGGCCATCGCCGAGCATTCCAGGTGCCAGCCGGGACGGCCGTCGCCCCACGGCGACTCCCAGTACGGTTCGCCGGGCCGGGCGCCCTTCCACAGCGCGAAGTCCCTCGGGTCGAGCTTGCCCGACTCCGCCTCCGCCGACGGCAGCATCGCCTCCGGCCGCTGATGGGACAGTGCGCCGTAGTCGGCGAAGCGGTCCACCCGGAACCACACCGACCCACCGCCGGGGTAGGCGTAGCCGGCGTCCACGAGCGCGGAGATCAGCGCGATCATCTCCGGGATGTGGCCGGTCGCGCGGGGCTGGATGGTGGGCGGCAGGATGCCGACCGCGCGGTAGGCGTCGTCGAACGCGCGGGTCTGTCGGGTGGCGAGCTCCCAGACGGAGGTGCCGTCCCGGCCGGCATTGGAAATGATCTTGTCGTCGATGTCGGTGACGTTCTGGACGAGCGTCACCTCGTATCCGGACTGGACCAGCCAGCGGCGCAGCAGATCGAACGGCAGCGCCGTGCGCAGGTGCCCGACGTGCGGCGCCGACTGCACGGTGGGCCCACACACGTAGACGCCCACGTGAGCGGGGCGCAGCGGCTCGAATGGCCGCACACGCCGCGAGCGCGTGTCGTAGAGGTGGAGACCCATCTGTCAAGGGTACGGCCCCGACTGCCGGCGCGGGCAGTCAGGGCGGTTCAGCCGACGGTCAGGATCCTGCCGGCCTTGACGCGGATCACAACCCGGATCTCCTCCGGATCGTCCCACCGATAGATGTCACCGGTGTACTTCAGGGAAAGCCGGTCGATCAGCTCCTGGCCACCCTCCTCGGTCAGCGTGGCGGTGCCCCGCACCTCCACGTAACCGTAAGGGTCGTTCTGGTCCAGGAATATCAGTCCGACCCGCGGGTCACGGGCGATATCCCGCTCCTTGGCGCGGCCGCGGACGGTGGACAGCAACAGTTCATCCTCGTCGCGGTCCACCCACAGCACGGTCAGCCTCGGTGAGCCGTCGGCCTGGACTGTCGCCAGCACGACGTATGTCGGCGTATCGGCGAGGGCCCGCACCGGCTCGGGTAGGCGATCAGCCATCAGACTCCTCAGGGAGCGGCCAGTGACTACCCAGCCTTTCACCGTGGATCCGGAACGCAACCACCCGATGCCGGATCGGCATATACCGTCGGGCGAGTCTCTCGTCAGGCCCGCACGACGAGCGCGGTGGCGATGGCCGCGAGCCCCTCGCCGCGGCCGGTCAGCCCGAGGCCGTCCGTGGTGGTCGCCGACAGGCTCACCGACGCGCCGAGGGCCGCCGACATCGCGTCCTGCGCCTGCTCGCGGCGCTTCGCCATCCGCGGCCGGTTCCCGATCACCTGGACCGAGACGTTCCCGATCACCCAGCCAGCGACGGCGAGTAGCCGCGCGGTCTCACCGAGCAGCACCGCGCCGGAGGCGCCGGCGTACTCCGGCCGGTCGGTCCCGAAGACCTTGCCGAGATCGCCCAGGCCGGATGCGGTGAGCAGGGCGTCGCAGGTGGCGTGCGCGGCCACGTCACCGTCCGAGTGCCCGGCCAGACCGGTCTCCCCCGGCCACTCCAGGCAGGCGACCCAGCAGGGCCGGCCGGCCTCGAACGGATGCACGTCGACCCCGACCCCGACCCGCGGCAGCAGCACGGTGGTCACCGTGGCGGACGCGGGAGCCGGACGGTCGGTCGGCGCAACGCCGCCAGTGTCCGCCGGCGGTGTGCGCTGACTCATCCGGACCTCCGCGCTTCCGTGCCCCTGCGGGCATCCGGGGCGCACCCGTCCGCATCGCCACGGCCGTCACTCGCCGCCGCACGGGCCAGCAGTGCCTCCGCGAGCACCAGATCGGGCGGCTGCGTCACCTTGAACGCCTCCTGGGCGCCGGGGACAGTCGTCACCGGGACGCCGAGCGCCTCGACGAGGCCGGCATCATCCGTCGCCGGAACGTCGGTGAGGGCATAGGCCGCGGCCAGCACGTCCCGCCGGAATCCCTGCGGGGTCTGCACCGCGCGCAGACCATCCCGCGGCGGGGTACGGATCACCCGGCCGTCGGGGCCGACCTCCTTGACGGTGTCCGCGAGCGCGAGCACGGGAATCACCGCCGGATGGCCTGCGATGACCGCCGCCGCGATCGCGTCGACGAGCGCCGGCGGCGTCAGCGGCCGGGCCGCGTCGTGGACGAGCACGACCGAAACATCATCATCCACCGCGGCGAGCGCCCGGCGGACCGAGTCGACCCGCTCCGCGCCGCCGGCGATGACCTGTACGTCCCGGCCGAGCATCTGGGCCACGACCTCCACCAGGGTGGGCGGCGCGGCCACGACGATCTGGCTGACGGACTCCGCCCGCCGCAGTGCCTCGACCGACCGCACCAGCATGGGCCGACCACCCAGCGACCGCAGCGCCTTCGGGGTGCCACCGCCGAGCCGTTCCCCCTTGCCGGCCGCCGGCACGATCGCCGCGACCCGGACACCCATCGCCCGCGGCTGGGGACCTTCGCCCATCACCAGACCTCCCGTGAGCCATCCACGCACGAGAGCATGGCCTATCCGGTAGACCGAACGCGAGCCGGCCGACCCGGACGCCTCCTGGGCGCGCCTGGCGGAGCGGCTGCGAGCGTCGCCGCCAGGCCACGCTGGCCGGCGAGCCGGCCGCCCGGGGGCCACCGGTGATCCCGGGGCGCCCGGCGCGGCCTGGTCGACCGACCGAAACAACAATTCAGGCTTATCCCGTCCCGACCGGTCAGATCAAGCGGCAGGCAGCGCCGCCACTTCCGGAACGACGGGTTCGGAGATCAGCCGGCAAGAACCTCGTCGAGCATCGCCTCGGCCTTGTCCTCGTTGGTGCCCTCCGCAAGAGCGAGTTCACTCACCAGGATTTGCCGAGCCTTACTCAACATCCGCTTCTCACCCGCGGAAAGACCGCGTTCACGATCCCGCCTCCACAGGTCACGGACGACCTCGGCGACCTTGTTCACGTCACCGGACGCGAGCTTCTCGAGATTTGCCTTGTAACGCCGGGACCAGTTTGTGGGCTCCTCGGTGTGCGGCGCACGGAGCACCTCGAACACCCGTTCCAGCCCATCCTGCCCGACGACGTCGCGCACCCCGACCATGCCGACGTTGTCGGCCGGAACCCGAACCGTCAGATCGCCCTGAGCGACCTTCAGCACGAGATAGAGTCTTTCCTCGCCCTTGATGACACGGGTTTCAATCGCGTCAATCAGAGCAGCACCATGATGCGGGTAAACAACGGTCTCGCCGACTTGGAACGCCATGTGTCACGTGCCCCTTCCGCCTCTACCAGCGTAACACGCACGCATCGCCGCAGGTCAGACGCGCGCTGCATGGGCAGACGCCCGCAACGCTCCGACGAGACCGCCTGTGGCCCTTCCTCCCCGTTCGCCGAGGTGGGGGCCACCTGACGCCGGACGCCCACCCACGGGGCACATCGGCACGCAACCGCACCGAAACACTCCGACCAGGTAAAACGGACCTCCGAAGACCCGAGATGTTGGTCGGACGTTGGGCCGGAACGGTGCGGCAAACCTAGCGCGAGTGCCCCCGCCGCGCCCGTCGACACGGCGGCCACCGCCCGCGTGTGGGCGGGCCGTGTGGGCAACCGCGGCACCGCCCAGGACCGCCTCGCCGGCGCGCCAGGCCACAGCCCGGGCCATCCCCGGCGGCGTGACTCTGCACACGGCCCCGACCGGCACGTCGGGGCCGGTCGGCCCGGTCAGCGCCGTGCCCTCGGGACCGGGCCCGGCGCGGGGGCCCCGGGCAGTTACCCACGCGGGCCGGGAGCAGCCCTCGGCCTGGCGCACGGGCAGGTGCCGGATGACTAGTGTTAGCCCCGCACGGAGACTCCCGGCGGCGGCCTGGCAGCACCAGCCTGTCAGCACCAGCCTGTCGGCGGCGAGCCATCCGGGTACCCGGGGGTGACCCTGCGGGCCGGCCCGAGGGCCGGCGCCGCGGCAGCCGCCGGGTGGGCCGTCCTCGCGACGGCCGACGAACCAGCACCGGCCCCGCCAGGCGCCGGTCTTGTGCAGGAGGAGCCACCGAGCTGTGAGCCGCCGTCCGGGTGCCCGTTTCTCGTCAGTCATCGCCGGCGGCGCGCCGGCCGGGCCAGCGGTCCGCCGCGGCCCCGCAAACTCTCCCGACGACGCCGCCAGGCGCGGCGGATTCCGGCGCCGGATGGCCTCCCGCCGGGTAGGCGTGGCCCTGCTCGCCTCCACGATCACCACCGCGGGCGTCGCCGGCTGCGCCGCCGGCACCGACGCGCTGACCAACCTCGCGCGGACGACGACCAACAGCACCGCGGGTTCCGTCGGCGCCATCACGCTGCGCAATGTCTACCTCGCCGGCCCGGTCGCGAAGGGCGGATCGGCGCCGATCGTCTCCGCGTTCTTCAACGCCAGCGGCGATCCCGACACGCTCGTCTCGGTGTCCTCGCCCGACGCGGCCGGCGGTCGCCCGTCGACACCCGCCCAGATTCCGGCCGGCGGCGGGCAGGTGTTCATCGCCGACGGCAGCGCACCGAGCCTGCAGGGAATCAACCAGAACCTGCTGATCGGCTCCGAGCTGCCGATCACGTTCACCTTCGCCAAGGCTGGCAGCGTGACTCTCGACGTGCCCGTCGAGCCGCCGGCGTCGGGTGCCTCCTCGACCGCCACCGCCAGCCCGAGTGCCGAGAGCTCGCCGTCCGCCAGCCCGACGGCCACCGGGCAGACCCCGAACCGCCAGGCGGTCACCCCCTCGGGCGCCCCCTCTCCCGGCTCGGCCACCCCGTCGGTGAGCGGTTCGGCCGCGGCGGCTACCGCCAGCCCGACGGCCACCGGCTGACGCCCCTCGCCGGCCCGCCGGAAGGCGGGCGGGCGGGGCCCGGTGGGCGCTGCGCTCCGCCGGCTCCCGAATCCTGTCGGACCGCCCGGTTACCGTGGCGCCCATGACATCAGGTCGGGCGACGGCCAGCGGTCGCACCGGCTCCGCCGGGTTCCGCTGCAGCGGATGCGGAGCGGAGTCGGTCCGGTGGGCCGGGCGCTGCATGCGCTGCCACGAGTGGGGCACGCTCGAGGCCCAGGCGCCGGCGCCGCGGCGCGGCTCGGCCCTGGGCGGCGCCCGGACCGCGGCCGCCGCCGTGGTCACCGCGCCCGCGCAGTCGGTCGTCGCCGTGGACGTGACGGCGGCCCGGCGCCGACCCACCGGCATCGACGAGCTCGACCGGGTACTCGGCGGCGGCCTCGTCCCCGGCGCGGTGATCCTGCTCGCCGGCGAGCCGGGCATCGGCAAGTCCACCCTGCTGCTCGAGGTCGCGGCCCGCAGCGCCGCCGGCGGCGCCCGCGCGCTGGTCGTCACCGGCGAGGAGTCCGCCGCCCAGGTCCGCCTGCGCGCCGAGCGGACGGGCGCGCTGCAGGAGGACCTCTGGATCGCCGCCGAAACGGACCTGGCCGCCGTGCTGCGGCACGTCGAGGAGGTCCGCCCGGCCCTGCTCGTGGTCGACTCCGTGCAGACGATCTCCGCTGCCGGAGTCGACGGCGCGGCCGGCGGCGTCACCCAGGTCCGGGAGGTCACCGCCGCGCTGATCCGGACGGCGAAGGCGCTCGGACTCGCGATCGTGCTGGTCGGCCACGTGACGAAGGACGGTCTCGTCGCCGGGCCGCGCCTGTTGGAGCACCTGGTCGACGTGGTGCTCCATTTCGAGGGCGAGCGGCATTCCACCCTGCGCCTGCTGCGGGCCGGCAAGAACCGTTACGGTCCCGCCGCCGAGGTCGGCTGTTTCGAGATGGACGACGGCGGCATTCACGGCATCGCCGATCCCAGCGGCCTGTTCCTGTCCCGCTCGGGCGGCGGCGGCGTGGCGGCCGTGCCGGGCACCTGCGTCACGGTGACGATGGAGGGGCGCCGCCCGCTGGTCGCCGAGGTGCAGGCGCTCGTCGCCGAGTCGTCCGCCCAGGTGCCCCGCCGAGCGGTCTCCGGCCTCGACCCGGCCCGGGTCGCGATGATCCTGGCGGTCGCCGAGCGCCGGGCGGGGATCCGCTACGGCCGGTCGGACGTCTACGCGGCGACGGTCGGCGGGGTACGCCTCGCCGAGCCGGCGGCGGATCTGGCCACGGCCCTCGCCGTCGTCAGCGCGGCGCGGGACCGGCCACTGCCCGCCGGTCTGGTGGCCATCGGCGAGGTCGGGCTGGCGGGCGAGGTGCGGGCGGTCGGCGGGGTCCCCCGGCGGCTCGCTGCCGCGGCCCGGTTGGGATTCCGCCGGGCGCTGGTACCAACCGGCTCGGGGACGGTGGTGGAGGGCATGACGATCGCCGAGGTACCCGACCTGGTCGGTGCCATTGCCCAAATGTATGAAACGTAAAATCGGATATGTACGTTTTGGAAATTTCGTAACCCCATGATTGGCGGGGCCCCCAGCGCCGGTCGCCCCCGATAGCATCGCGACAGAGGCGCAGGCAGCAGGGAGCCGAGGAGCTGAGGGAGCCTGATGGCAGGACCACCCGGAGACGACATATTCCGGGCGACACTGGCCGCGGTCGCCCCCGGAACCCCCTTTCGCGACGGCCTGGAACGGATCCTGCGGGGCCACACGGGAGCGCTGATCGTGCTCGGCCACGACAAGGTCGTCGAGGGCATCTGCACCGGCGGGTTCGAACTCGACGTCGAGTTCTCGGCCACCCGGCTGCGGGAACTGGCGAAGATGGACGGCGCGATCGTGCTGTCCTCGGACCTGCAGCGGATCGTGCGCGCGGCGGTGCACCTCGTCCCGGACCCGACGGTGCCCACCGAGGAGTCGGGCACCCGGCACCGCACCGCGGAGCGGGTGGCCAAGCAGACGGAGTACCCGATCATCTCCGTCAGCCAGTCGATGCACATCATCGCCCTCTACGTCGCGGGCCGGCGGTACGTCCTGGACGGCTCGGCGGCGATCCTCTCCCGCGCGAACCAGGCGCTGGCCACGCTGGAGCGTTACAAGCAGCGCCTCGACGAGGTCGCGGGCACCCTGTCCGCGCTGGAGATCGAGGATCTCGTCACGGTCCGGGACGCGATCTCGGTCAGCCAGCGCCTGGAGATGGTGCGCCGGATCGCCGACGAGATCGAGGGCTACGTCGTCGAGCTCGGCACGGACGGGCGCCTGCTGTCACTTCAGCTCGAGGAACTGATGGCCGGCGTCGAGACGGAGCGCGAACTCACCGTGCGTGACTACCTCCCGGCCGGCTCGAAGGCCGGGCCGGCCTCGCAGGTGCTCGGCGAGCTCTCGGCGATGTCGCCCACCGACCTGCTCGACCTCACCGTGCTCGCCCGGGTGATCGGGTTCTCCGGCGGTGCCGACATCCTCGACCGGCAGATCAGCCCACGCGGCTACCGCATGCTCGCCAAAGTGCCGCGACTGCCCCGGCTGGTGGTCGACCGCCTGGTGGATCACTTCGGCACCCTGCAGAAGCTGCTCGCCGCGGGCGTCGACGACCTGCAGACCGTCGACGGCATCGGCGAGGCCCGCGCCCGCGCCGTGCGCGAGGGCCTGTCCCGGCTGGCCGAGTCGAGCATCCTCGAGCGCTACGTCTGAGCGGGCGTCGGTAGGCCCGGCCCGTTCCCGGCCGACGCCGGGCGGCTGGCACGATGAGCGGAATGAGCAGCGTCACCACAGCCGCCTCGGCCACCGCGCCGGCGGCCGGCCACCAGGAGCTCGGCCGGCTGACCCTCGAGTGGTTCGCCGCCGCCGCCCGCGACCTGCCGTGGCGGCGCCCCGGGACGACGCCGTGGGCCGTCCTGGTCAGCGAGGTCATGCTGCAGCAGACCCCGGTCGCCCGGGTGCTGCCCGTGTGGGAGGCGTGGCTGGCGCGCTGGCCGACGCCGGCCGCGCTGGCCAGCGAGCCCGCTGGCGAGGCCGTGCGGGCCTGGGGGCGCCTCGGCTACCCCCGGCGCGCCCTGCGCCTGCACCAGGCGGCGGGCGCCGTCGTCGAGCGGCACGGCGGGGAGATCCCGGCCGACCTTGACGAGCTGCTCGCCCTGCCCGGGATCGGCACGTACACCGCCCGCGCGGTCGCCGCGTTCGCCTTCCGCCAGCGCCACCCGGTCGTCGACGTCAACGTCCGCCGGCTGTACGCCCGCGCCGTGGAGGGCCTGGCCGATCCACCGGCGACCGTCAGCCGCCGGGACCTCGCCGGCGTCGCCGAGCTGCTGCCGGCCGAGCCTGAAGCCGCCGCCATGACCAGCGCCGCGCTGATGGAGCTCGGCGCGCTGGTGTGCGTGGCCCGGGCGCCGCGCTGCCCCGCCTGCCCGCTGTGGGAACGCTGTACCTGGGTGGCCGCGGGCAGCCCCCCCGGCACGGGACCGGCGCGGCGCCCGCAGGGCTACGCGGGCACCGACCGCCAGGTCCGCGGCCGGCTGCTCGCCGTCCTGCGCGACGCCCACCACGCGGTCGGCGCGGACCTGCTCGACCAGGTCTGGGACGAGCCGGTCCAGCGCGCCCGGGCGCTCGCCGGCCTGCTCGCCGACGGCCTGGTCGTCCAGCTCTCCCCGGGTGTCTACGCACTACCCGGCCTCTGACCGGCGGGTTCAGGGTTCGAGCCCCCGACGGCCCACCACGCAGTGGTAAAGAGCATCCGACCTGGACAAATAGGTTTAACCTACAGATTGGGACCAACTAGCTTTCTTATCACCATATGTAGTCGGGCGCGATCGTTCGGTTCGCACAGTGCCGGGATCTTGGAGCAACTAGGCACCAACGGTAACCAACGGGAGATTTTCGGCTCGACCGACCCCGGACCTCGTTGATCTCCCTGACCGGCCTTACCGAGTCGTGACCCGTGGGCTCGACGAGTGGCCGACGAACGCCACCCGAGGCTGTACCATATTTGGTACGACTAGATGCTCGGGAGGTTGGCAGCATGGTTGCGGCGATCAGTGCCAGTGAGGCACGTAAGACGCTGTTTCCGTTGATCGAAAAGGTCAACACCGATCACACGCCGGTGGAGATCGTCTCGAAGCGGGGAAACGCGGTCCTGGTGAGCAAAGAGGACTGGGATGCCATAGTGGAAACCAGCTACCTGCTGCGCTCGCCCGCGAACGCCCGGCGGTTGATGGAAAGCGTGGAGCAGTGGCGTGCGGGCGGCGCGGTCGAGCGTCCGGTGGGCCCTGACGAGTGAAACTGACCTGGACCGACCATGCCTGGGACGATTACCTGTACTGGCAGAGTCAGGACCGCAGGACCCTGAAGCGCATCAACGCCCTGATCGCGGACATCAAACGCGATCCAGAAGGGCAGGGGATCGGCAAGCCCGAGCTGCTGCGCAACAACCTCGCCGGGCTGCGCTCACGACGAATCGACGATGAACACCGCTTGGTCTACGCGGTCGAGCCCGGCCAGGTCACGATCATCTCCTGCCGCTACCACTATCAGTAGCTGAGCCTGTCGCGTCCCTCGGGTTCACAGTCGCGAGCGGCCATTGTGGGCTAGGCGGCGGCCGGTGACCTCCAGATCGCTGAGGCCGTCCAGGGCGTTGCGTAGCGTGGCATCCATTCTCGCTGATCGCCACCCGCGCACGCTCATCTCTGGCCGCAGATCTTCTGGACGAACTGCAGCTTCTTCTGGAGTATGTAACCTGCTGAGCCGCCGTCGCCAAGAGTTCCGTAATAGCGGTACGAAACCTTTGGGATCGTGGGGTCGAGGGCGCGATAGAAGGTCTGGCCGGCAGAAGCGCGCGCGATGGGCGTCTTCATCGCGTCAACCACGTCCGCCCCGGCGGTGACGCGATACTGCCATGTTCCACAGTTCTCGGTGCCAGGCGGACTGGTCTCGTTGGACGCCGTCGTGGCTGGATGTGGAGAAGCGGGTGCGGGTGCGCCTGAGACCGGATTTCCGTCCGCCACCGGTTTCGCCGTCACGGACGGTCTGTCGATGGCCTCTGCGCCAGCCTTCGACGGATTGTCGGCCAGGAAGTAGACACAGATCAAAAAGCCCACAGCGAGGACACAGCAGATCGCAGCTAGCAGGCCGTACTGCCGGCGGCTTGCTGTCTTATCGCTTGCTGGCAGCCGCTCGCCGCCCTGTGCGCTGGCTGGATCGCTGACAGCGGCAGCTGCGTGCTGACCATGTGGAAGATCGGGCGACGGCGACGCTATCGCAGCTGCCGTCGTCGCGGCCGTAATCGCCGTTTCGCCGGTGCCGTGGAACTCGCTGCCGTCGTCCGACTGGTCCACCCGCGGGGGCGATGCCAGCTCGGCCTTTCCAGGCTGCCACGCCTGCTGCCACAGGTGTGCTATCCGATCCCGCTGGTCTGCGCCGAGGCTACCGAGCTCCGCCACTCTGTCGAGCTGCGTGGCTGGAATCTTCGCCTTACCGCACAGGTAGCGGTTGGCCTGCGCCCGGCTCACATGCAGCTTCGCGGCGAGTTCCCGCTGGCTCAGCTCGGCTGACTCGACGACGCGGCGGAGTTCCGTAGTGAAAAGTTGAACTGGCTCGGGCAGCTCCGGCGAGAGTTCCCGTGTCGACCCGCGGCGCGCGCTCACTGTCTCAACTGTCCCGTCTTTCGTCTCTTTCCCCAGGTCAGAGACCTGGGACAGGGATCGTTCGTCTCGTCTCTCGGCCGCGCCCTTGTCAGCGCCCGAAGAGCTGTCAACGATGGTCCCAGGTCGAGGAACCGCGCCTTTCGACCGGGTCTCCAGAGCGGAGTCCTCACGCTCCCGGGAACGGAGGCGTGCACAGTGCCACGCTCCCACACGCGTTTCGTTTCTTGATCACGCGGCCACGAAATAATTCACTCTCCGATAAGAACGAGGCTAACGATGATACGTCGATGGTTGATGCCGCCACTGCTGGCGCTCGCCATGGTGGCCGCAGTGCTGGCGGTCGCGGAGGGGTCGGCGTCTGCCGGCAACGGCTCCGTTAACTACACGCATTCGACGACGCTCAGTACAAGCGAGTGCCCGGTCTTCGAGAACTTTCCGAAGGCCGAGGTTCCGACCAGGTCGTGGAACAAGACCAGAAAGTCCTCGAGCGGTTCAGCCTTCCACGTGGGAGTGCGTTACACCTACAAGGGTTATGCGCTGATTCTCGACTACGCCAAGCAGGGCGATCCTACCTGGGGGTTCATCGCGCAGAGCTGCCTGACGGACCCGAAGGCTTACGACGCGCAGCGGCATGTCCTGCCGGATCTGCAAGGGGTCGGCGGGCATGGTAAGCCCAAGACGGTGCCGATCAGCGCCGACCACGCGGGCAAGCAGAAGGCGGGCCTGATTCACCTGGACTCGGTCGGCACTCTGCGCAGCGCACCCCAGTCTTTCGTCGTCGGGAACGCGCGTGCCGGTGACCCCTTCTACATCACCGCGGCGCACTGCGGAAAGCACTCCACGCAGAAGTGGATACTCGGATATGCACCCGAGTCCGGTCGCTGGGGGTACATCCAGGCATCGCACCTGCCCGCGTGCCAGTAGGGCGGGCCGACCCGCTGGCTGCCGCCCGGGGCGAGTGAGAAATTCCGGTGGCCGGCGTGAGCGGAGCCTCCGAGCCTGACGCTCGGAGGCTCCGTGCCGGTGCGGTGTTCCAGCCTGAAGGCGCCAGTTCATCCCATCGCGCTGCGGCAGTTGTGGGGCCTCGATGGAATGAGCTGGGTCCGCTCCCAGCAAGCGGGCCCTGATCCTTCGGCCGCGGTGGGTTTTCGATCGCCGCCCGCGAGGACTCCCGTCATGGGCCGCTCCGTGGGCTGGGCTGACTGCTCGTCGATCTGCGTCACGCCTACATCACCACAGACAGCCTCCGAATCCGTTGCTATTGATCATCTTGGCAGCGTAAGCCTGCCGACCATGATCCAAAAGACGGGCGGCGGCATCCGCGCCGAGCAGCACACCGGAGTCGAATCCTTCATGCGAGGTCAAAGAGGGGATCGGAACGACCGCCATCTGCTCACTCGAGCAGAAGAACCGCTCGGGTGCTGTCGCGGTGTTCTCCACCATGCCCCGATGCGGCGTCTTCACCCCCAGGCTTCGATCACGCGGATCGCGCAGCCGCAGGAGCGCAAGTAGATGATCCTTAAGCACCTGGTGGTGCGGAGGGCCGAACAGAACCCGGTAGTAGACCAGGGCGGGACGCTCAGCGAGTACCGCTTCGGTCGCCTCCACGTACCTGCTGTCTCGGGAACGTGACCCCATCACCACCAGACACTCCTCGGCGCTGCGGACAGCATCGCCCGATGGCCCACGCTGGTCATGTGACGACCCAGCTCCCACCCCGAGACCATGCTTGGCGTCACCCCGAAATGACCACCAACCGTACGAAGATCGATGTCGCCTGCCAGGCGCTTCAGCGTCCAGTTCCGGGCCAGCCGGGCCTGCCGCGACGGGGAGAGATCACCCGCTGTTCGAGAGGAGCGGGGGGACCTACCCGATCACCTTCCGAATTTCGACAGGCGGTGCCGCCTCCAATGATGCACCAGCGGCGCATTCGGGCCTGAGGTCAAGGTTGTGATCGACCGCGCCGTCGCGGACGCCTACGAACTCATCGAGGCCGGCTTTGGCGTCGGTCGTGAGCAGCACGCGGCTGGGTCGTCGAGCCCGAGGATGGCGTCGACGTCGAGGATTACCCGCCTGGCCATCCGCGCACTTCGTTGCCAAAGGCCGAGTCCAGCTCGGCGTGGATCCGCGCCAGCTCGTCGGCGAACCCGGCATCGGCCGGGTTGTCACGTAGCGCGGCCTTGAGCCGGTCCGCGGACGTCTGCCGTTCGGGAACGAGCCGGCCGACCGGCACGCCGTCCCGAGTGATGACGACAGTCTCACCGCGCTCGACGGCATCGAGGATGTTCGCGAAGCTCCGCGCCGCCTGAATGGCAGTGACCGTGATCATGATTGCACGCTATCTGATCCAGCCTGAGCGCACGTGATCACACGGGCTGGATCCGGCGCGGCGACCTCCTCGAACACCGCCGGCCCGGATTCTCACCAGAAGGACCGAGTCAGCCTGTCTCCGGCGCCGCGCGGAAGCGGTAGCCGACGCCGCGGATGCTCTCGATGACCGTCGGGCCGCCGGCGGCCTCGCCGAGGCGGCGGCGCAGCCGGCGGACGTGCACGGCCAGGGTGTTCGTCTCGGTGTGCGCGGAGCCCCAGACCTCGCGCAGCAGGGTCTCCCGGGGCACCACCCGGCCGGCCTGTTCGAGCAGCAGGGCGAGCAGCCGGAACTCCCGCGGCGGGACGGGCACCAGGGCGCCGTCGAGGCGGACCTCGTGCGCGGCCCGGTCCAGCAGCACCGGCCCGCCACGCAGGATCTCCGCCCCGGCCAGGCCGGCGGCGGCCGAGCCGAGCCGGCCTGTGCCCAGGCCGCCCACCATCGCGAGGACCTCGGCGACCCGGTACGGCTTGCCGACGCAGGCACTCGCGCCCGCGTCGAGCCCCGCCGCGGCGGCGGACCGGTCGTCGGGGCCGCCCGCGAGCAGGATCGGCATGTTGTCGTGGCCGGGGACACTGCGGACGGTGCGGACCACCGTCACGCCGTCGACGACCGGGAGCCGGGCGCCGATGAGCACCGCGTCCGGCTGTTGCCGACCGATCTCCAGCAGAGCCATCGCCCCGTCGGAGACCACACTGATCTCGACGCCGCCGCCGATGATGGCCTCGAGCATGCCATCCTCGACGTCGGCGTCGGCGATCAGCAGCGCGGGGCCGCGGGGCCGCGGGCCCCCCCCCCCCCCCGGGGGGCCCCCCCCCCCCCCCCCCCCCCCCCCC
>NZ_JALKFX010000054.1:0-9291 GCF_023243045.1 Frankia sp. AgB32 | reverse complement strand
GCGTCCCCGGCGGGGGGCGCCGGGGGGGGGCGGCGCGCCCCGGGCGGCGGTCAGCCCGGCGGCCGGACCTGGCCGCGCCGGCCGGTCTTCCTCCCCGCCCCCCGGCAGGTCTTGCCACTCCTGTGCCGGGGCCATGCGCCCGTCCTGTTCACGCGCTCCGGACGCGGTCAGCCGAACCGTCCGGAGACATAGTCCTCGGTTCGCTTCTGGGACGGGCTGGTGAAGATCTTCGTGGTCTTGTCGAACTCGACGAGGCGGCCGGGGTCACCGGTCTTCTCCAGCGAGAAGAAGGCGGTGGCGTCGCTGACCCGGGACGCCTGCTGCATGTTGTGCGTGACGATGACGATCGTGAAGCTCGACTTCAGCTTCGTGATGAGGTCCTCGATCGCCAGGGTCGAGATCGGGTCGAGCGCCGAGCAGGGCTCGTCCATGAGCAGCACCTGCGGCTCGACCGCGATCGCGCGGGCGATGCACAGCCGCTGCTGCTGGCCGCCGGACAGCCCGGCGCCGGGGCGGTTCAGCCGGTCCTTGACCTCGTCCCAGAGGTTCGCGCCGCGCAGGGACTCCTCGACCCGCTCGTCGAGCAGCGCCTTCTTGCGCACCCCGTTGAGCTTGAGCCCGGCGATGACGTTCTCGTAGATGGACATCGTCGGGAACGGGTTCGGCCGCTGGAACACCATGCCGACGGTGCGCCGGACGTTCACCGGGTCCATTCCGGGCCCGTACAGGTCCTCACCGTCGAGCAGCACGCTTCCTTCGACCCGCGCACCGGGCAGCACCTCGTGCATGCGGTTCAGCGTGCGCAGCACCGTGGACTTTCCGCACCCGGACGGCCCGATGAATGCGGTGACGTTCTTCGGTTCGATGGTCAGGTTCACGTCGGACACGGCCTTGAACTTGCCGTAGTACGCCGTCAGCCCGGTTACGTCGATGCGGGTGGCCATGACAACCTCGACTCACGATCTGTCTGGGACGCGGTTCGCTGCTCGTGCGGAGTTGGTGGGGTGGCGCGGGTCACTTCAGCTGGTTACGGCTCGCGAACAGCCGCGCGACGAGGTTGAGAACCATGATGATGATGATCAGAACCAGCGCTGCCGCCCACGCCCGGTCGACCGCGACCTGCTGGGGCGCCCCGGCCTGCGAGTAGATGTACAGGGGCAGGGAGCTCTGCTCGCCGGAGAACGGGTTCGCGTTGATGAGGTTCGTCCCGAAGACGGTAAGCAGCACCGGGGCCGTCTCGCCGGACACCCGGGCGATCGCCAGCATGACGCCGGTCACGATGCCCGGTATGGCGGTCGGTACGACGACCCGCAGGATCGTCTTCCACTTGGCGATACCCAGCGCGTAACCGGCCTCGCGCAGCTCGTTCGGTACGAGCTTGAGCATCTCCTCCGAGGAACGGACGACGGTCGGGATCATCAGCACGACCAGCGCCAGCGAACCGGCGAATCCGGAGAAGCCCTGGTGCAGGGCCAGCACCCAGAACGCGAGGATGAACAGGCCGGCGACGATCGACGGCAGGCCGGTGAGAACGTCGACGAAGAAGCTGATCACCCGGCTGACCCGGCCGCGGCCGTACTCCACCAGGTAGATCGCGACCAGCAGGCCGAACGGCACGGCGATCAGGCTGGCGATCAGGACCTGCTCGACCGTCCCGATGATCGCGTGGTAGATACCGCCACCAGCGTCGCGGGCGCCGATGCCGTTCATCGAGTGCGTGAGGAAGCCGATGTCCAGCCGGCTGGCGCCCTTGCTGATCACGCTGGCCAGGACCGCGACCAGCGGAATGACCGCGAGCAGGAACGCCGTGTAGACCAGCGTCGTGGCGAAGCGGTCCCGCGCCCGGCGGGAGCCCTCGACGACGGCGGAGATCACCGTGATCGCGATCAGGAAGAGCACCGCGGCCATCAGCACGATCTGGATCTCGCTGTCGACCGATGTCAGCAGGTAGATCAGCAGGGACACCACGAGGGCGCCGGCGGCGACGGCGAACGGGGTCCAGCGCGGCAGGGTCGCGCCCCGCAGGTTCAGCCGGTCGTCGTCGGCGACGGCCGGCTCTGGCGCGGTCGCGGTGCTCATGCGGAGCTCCCCGAGAAGTCACGACGGCGCGCGATGATGGCCCGCGCGATGATGTTGACGATCATGGTGACGATGAACAGCACAAGACCGGACGCGATGAGCGCCCCCTGGCCGATGCTGTTCGCCTCGCCCCAGCCGTTCGCCACGTTCGCGGCGATGGTGTTGCCGGCGGGTTCGAGCCAGTGCCAGGAGATCTTGAACGACGCCGGCAGGACCAGCGCGACCGCGATCGTCTCGCCCATCGCCCGGCCGAGGCCGAGCATCGACGCGCTGATCACGCCGGGCTTGCCGTAGGGCAGCACCGCGGTGCGGATCATCTCCCAGCGGGTCGCGCCGAGCGCCAGTGCGGCCTCCCGGTGCGCGATCGGGACCTGCAGGAACACCTCACGCGACAGGGCGGCGACGATCGGCAGAATCATGATCGCGAGCACCACCCCGGCGACGAGGAAGGACCGTCCCACCGAGTCCGCGTTGAACAGCGGGATCCAGCCGAGGTAGTCGTTCAGCCAGAGCTGGACGCCCTTCATGTTCGGCGCGAGCACGATCAGGCCCCACAGGCCGTAGACGACGCTGGGCACGGCGGCCAGCAGGTCGACGATGTAGCCAAGGATCGAGGCGAGCTGCCGGGGCGCGTACACGGTGATGAACAGCGCGATCCCGACGGCGACCGGCACCGCGATGATCATCGCGATGGCGGCGGTGACGACTGTGCCGAACAGGGTGGCGGCCACGCCGAACTTCGGCGGGGTCTCGTTGGGGAACCACTCCTGGGTCGTGAGGAAGTGCCCGGTGTTGGCACTCAGCGCGTGGGTGGCGCGCAACACCAGGAAGATGGCGATCGCGGCGATCAGAACCAGCAGGCCGATGCCCGCCGTCCGGGTGATGTTCTTGAAGACCAGGTCCGCCGTGCCGATCGCGGACTTGCCTGCTGACGCGACCGGCGGCGGCGCCGCCTTCGGCGTCATGATCGTGGCGGGAGTCGCCGTCTCGGTCGCCGGCGTGGCCGTCTCGGTCGCCGGCGTCTCGGTCGCCGGCGTCTCGGTCGCCGGCGTCTCGGTCGCCGGCGTCTCGGTCGCCGGCGTCTCGGTCGCCGCCTTCGCCGTCTCGTCGGTCAGCGGCTTGTCCTCCGCCGACCCGGTCGTGGGCGGTTCGCCCACTGGCGGGTCCGTCGCCGAAGCGGCCCCCCGCGGCTCGGCGTTCTCTGCCGAGCTGTCCGGCTCCGTCGTCATCGTCCTCTCCTTGCTACCCGAACGGGACGCCCGATCATGGTCCCGGGTGCAGCGTGTTTCGAGTCGCGGCGCCGAGGCCGCGGCCGCGGTACATCGACGAACCCGCGGCGGGGAAGCGCTCCCCGCCGCGGGTACCGAAGGTGCCGGTGACTAGCTCAGCTTGCCGATCTGGGTCCGGACCGCCGTGGCGACCGAGTCCGGCAGCGGCGAGTAGCCGAGGGCGGCGATCTTGTTCTGGGCGTCAGCCGAAGCCGTGTAGGTCAGGAACGACTTGACCAGCGCCGCCTGGTCCGCCGGCAGGCCGGAGGTGCAGGCGATCTCGTAGGTGACCAGGTAGACCGGGTAGGCCCCCTTGGTCGCCGTGGTGTAGTCGAAGGTGAGCTTGAGGTCCTCACCCGCGGCGATCTTCGCGGTGCTCAGCCCGAGAGAGGCAGCGTCCGTGCTCGGCGCGATGTACTCGCCGGCCGCGTTCTTGACCTTGACGGTCGAGAGCCCGGCGTTCTCCGCGTAGGAGAGCTCGGCGTATCCGATGGAGTTCTCGGTGGACTTCACCGTCGAGGTGACGCCGTCGCTGCCCTTGGCGCCCTGGCCGCCCGGGGCGGTCCAGTCGGAGCCGCCCTTGTAGGTCCAGTCGGCGGCCGCGGCGCCGATCAGGAACTTGGTGAAGTTGTCCGTCGTGCCGGAGCCGTCGGACCGGTGCACCGTGGCGATCGTCGCGGACGGCAGCGAGGCGCCGCTGTTCTCCGCCTTGATCGCGGCGTCATCCCACTTGGTGATCTTGCCCGAGAAGATCTTCGCGAGGGTCGACGCGGAGAGCTGCAGGTCCTTGACGCCCGAGATGTTGTACATGAGCGTGACCGGACCGGCCGCCATCGGCAGGTCGACCGCGGTGCCGGGCGCGCAGCGCTTGTCGGCGTCGGTCTTCTGCTGCTCCTTCAGCGCCGAGTCGGAACCGGCGAACGAGACCTGCTTGCTGATGAACTGCTGACGACCGGTCGACGAGCCTGTCGACTGGTAGTTGATCGTCGCACCCGAGCACGCGGCCTGGTACGCCTTCACCCACTCGTCAACGGCGTTCTTCTGCGCGGACGAACCGGAGCCGGTGATCGACCCCTTCGCGCACGAGATCGTGCTCGCGCTGGCCGAAGCCGAGGTGGTCCCGGTGTCGCTGTTGTTGTCCGTTCCACACGCTGCCACGGTGAGCAGCGCCACCACGGCTGCCCCGACCGCGGCCTGACGCTTGCCTAGCTTCACTAGCAGCCCTTCGTCCCAACGCCGACCTCGGCGCCTGAATTTTGTCCGCCCCCCGGACGGGGTGCCGGCGAGAATCGAAGCGATCCCGAGTGAACGAAAGATGAACAACCGCATACGCCAACCCGTCACCAACCGGAACACATCCATGTCGGATGATTTACGTCCGGTTGACCGGCGTTGGCACCAAGGTTGTATATCGGACAGCAATGAGTTCATAGCTCATAGTAATTTTGATCTGACGCACAACACCGAACGACCGCCGCCCAGCGGTTCGGAACACTCGCCGCCGACCGGGCCCCGCAACCCGCCGACCAGCGTGGGGCGGTCGAACGAGGGTCGCGCACAGGACAATGCACGGACAAGAGGCTGACAAGTCACCGCGAAGCTACGGACAGCGAACGTTGGCCCGCGGGGCGCTGGACCGATTCGGAATGATCACGGGCTCGCGTCCGGATTCCGCCGCTTCGCGGTCACCGGAACACCACCCGGCCGGTCGGCGATGATGTCCCGCTGATTCCGAATGTTCATCGGCGCTCCCCATGTCGCGCCCACCCCACTGTGCCCCGCGACGCAGCGGGGCGAAGTGCGCCGAAGCGGCCGAAGCCGCGCGCGGCGCTACGCAGATGATCAGGACGTGCCGGCGGAGTTACCCGACGTCCGCTCTGCCCGGAGATCTCCACTGGCCATCAGTCGGCCGCCATGATTTGCTAGACAGCAACATCGAAGTAGCTGAGAGTATCGGGGCAACGCCTGGCAGTCCGTCTCGGTGGACATGCCTGCCTGGATCTCACGCACCGTGGGGAGATGCCGCCGCCAGGTGGTCCCGCGGCCCGTACCGAAGATGCTGGCCGCCGCCGACCACGCGGCGGGCGCCCGCCCCCGAACCTCGCACCCACGTACAGGAGGACGGCGAGATGATGAGCACCGTCGACAGCGGCGATCTCCTGCCGGAACCCCGTCCGGTCACCGGAGGGCGCCCCCCGTCCCTGGCCGAGGTGGTCACGGTCCACGACGGGCAGCGCGTCCGGCACGAGCTGATCCTGGCGCCGGGCGCCACCGCGGCCGACCTGACGACCGCGATGATCCTCGTCCCGCCCACCGCCAGCCTGGTCAGCCACCACGGCGACGTCGATGTCTCGCTCGTCTTCCGGGAGGTCCCGCGCGACTCCGAGCGCGGGCTCCGCGGCGAAGCGGTGCCTCGGCAGGGCGGCGGTCACTCCTGACCCGCGCCGGCCAACCACCCGGAGGCGACCGATCCCGGGCCGCCCGCCCGACGCGCCCCCCGGGCGGGCGGCCCGACGCGGATCCGACCGGTCGCAGGCAATATCGTGGCGGGGTGGCTGTACTCACCGCTCGTGCGACCGACTTCCCGCGCTGGTACCAGGACGTGCTCGCCAAGGCCGAGCTCGCCGACAACGGCCCGGTCCGCGGGACCATGGTCATCCGACCGTATGGCTACGCCCTCTGGGAACGCATGCAGGCGGACGTCGACGCGAGGATCAAGGCCGCGGGCGCGGCCAACGCGTACTTCCCGCTGTTCATCCCGGAGAGCTACCTGCGCCGCGAGGCCGAGCACGTCGAGGGCTTCAGCCCCGAGCTCGCCGTCGTCACCATCGGTGGCGGCAAGGAGCTGGAGGAGCCGATCGTCGTCCGGCCGACCAGCGAGACCGTCATCGGCGAGTACCTGGCCAAGTGGACCCAGAGCTACCGTGACCTGCCGCTGCTGCTCAACCAGTGGGCCAACGTGGTCCGCTGGGAGCTGCGGCCCCGGCTGTTCCTGCGCAGCAGCGAGTTCCTCTGGCAGGAGGGCCACACCGCGCACGCCGACGAGGCGGACGCCGCCGCCTACGCCCGCCGCATCGCGCACGACGTCTATCGCGACTTCCTCACCGACGTCCTCGCCATCCCGGTGTTCATCGGGGCGAAGACCCGCCGGGAACGCTTCGCGGGTGCCACGAACACCATGACCTGCGAGGGCATGATGGGCGACGGCAAGGCGCTGCAGTTGGCCACCAGCCACGAGCTGGGGCAGAACTTCGCCCGCGCCTTCGACATCGACTTCCTCGGCGCCGACGGCGCCAAGCACCTCGCGTGGACGACCTCGTGGGGCTGCTCGACCCGGATGGTCGGCGGCCTGATCATGGCCCACGGCGACGACAACGGCCTGCGTGTCCCGCCGAGGCTCGCGCCGACGCAGGCGGTGGTGCTGCCGGTGCGCGACGACGAGGCCGTGGTGACCGCGGCGCGGGAGATCGCGGCCGCGCTGACCGCCGCCGGGGTGCGTACCCAGCTCGACGCCCGGCCGGGGCTCTCCTTCGGCCGGCGGGTCACCGACGCCGAGATCAAGGGCATCCCGGTCCGGGTCGAGGTCGGGCCCCGCGACCTCGCCGCCGGCACGGTCACCCTGGCCCGGCGGGACACCTCGGTGAAGGCGCAGGTCCCGCTGACCGAGGCGGCCGGACGCGTGCCCGCGCTGCTCGACGAGGTGCAGGCCAGCCTGTACGCGGAGGCGCTGGCACTGCGCGAGAGCCGCACCGCGGACGTCACCACGCTGGCGGACGCGGCCGCCGCCGCGCAGGACGGCTTCGCCCGCATCCCGTGGCGCCTTGTCGGCGAGGACGGTGAGTCGCGCCTCGCCGAGGACGCGCTGACCGTGCGGTGCCTACAGACGCCGGACGGTGCCGTGCCCGCCCCCGGCGACGATCCGGCCGAACTGGTCGGCCTCGTCGCCCGCTCCTACTGAGCCGTTCGGCGCCCCGGGCGGCGAACCTCGCGGTCCGGGGCGGTTCTCCCGGCCCGGACCTGACCACCTGGCGTTAGCCAGAACGGGTTATCTGTTTTGCGGTCCTTCGGCTCGCTTGCTACGGTCACCAATGTCCCTACCTGCCCGAAGTCGTTAAGCACGTTTTCTCTTCCCGGAAAACGCCGAGCCGTTCGCGCTACGCAGAACAGGTAACATGCTCCAACAAGACGAATTCGAGCAGCTTGTCGCCCGCAGACTTGGCCTACCGGACACAACGGTGGCCGCCGGAAGCCGGCTTCACGAGGACCTCGGTCTCGATTCCTTCCGCCTTCTCGACCTCTGTCTCTTCGTGACGGATCTCGGCGCCGACCTTACCGAGCAGAACTGGCTGGAGGTCACGACCGTCGGAGAACTGTACGGCCGTTATCGGGCCGGGCGGCTACCGGCGGACGCGCCCGCCCGCACCCCGGGCGCCGAGGCGCGGACGAGCGTCGCAAACCCGCCAGGCGTCGGGAACCCGCCGGACCAGTCCGTCCCGCCGCCCCGCTTCGCCGGGCGGTACCTACGGCTGATGCCGGTGCTGCCGTCGTCGACGCCGTTCCTGTACGAGCTGGCCGTCACGCCGGATATCGGCTTCCGCTGGCGATACCGGGGCTCGGTGCCGGCCTACCACCAGTTCGAGCAGGAGCTGTGGCAGGGGGTGCTGACCCAGTTCCTGATCGAGTCGGTCGAGGCGGGCCGGCCGGTCGGGCACGCGATCTGCTACAACCCGGAGTTCGCGCTCGGCCACGCGTACGTCGGCGCGGCGGTCTCGGCGGACTACACCGGCTCCGGCCTGGCGGTCGAGGCGCTCGACCTGTTCGTGCGGTACGTCTTCGACATCTGGCCGTTCCGAAAACTTTACTTCGAGGTCCCGGAATTCAATTATCCGCAGTTCGCGGCGGCCGACCGAGCGAATTCCGCAGGTGGCTCGCTCGAACTCGAAGGCCGCCTGCGGCGGCACGACTTCTATCGCGGCCGCTACTGGGACCGACTCATCCTCGCTGTCTACCGGGACGGTGAGGGCAGCACGGCCTGATTCACCATCTCGAACATGGCGCCCACGCCGACCACCGCCGGAAGAAAGCCGTCGACCATGGTCTATCTGCTGGATCGCATGAGACGCGCGAGCGCCGGGCCGAACGCGGTGACGTTCCTGGCGCCGGACGGAGGCGAGCGCGTCGGCTGGGCCGAGCTGTACGACGACGCCCGCCGGACCGCCGCCGGACTGCAGGCGCGCGGAGTCGGCCCGGGCCGGCCGGTCGTGATCCTGGCGGCGACCTCCCGGGCAACCGTCACCGCCGCGATGGCGGCCTGGCTCGCCGGCGGCAGCCTCACCATGGCGCCAACCCCGGCGAGAACGGTCGACCTCGCCCGCTACCTCACCGACACCCGACACCGGTTCGACTCGCTCGGCAATCCGCTCGTGCTCGTCGGCGCGCCCTGGGAGGACGCGCTGCCCGCGCTGAGCGGCGGAGCCGGCCGGGTGGTGGCACTGGCCGACGTGGTCGGCGACCGGCCCACCAGCGGGTGGCGCCCACCTGCCCTGACCGCGGACGATCCCGCGATCCTCCAGCTGACCAGCGGTACCACCGCCAGTCCCCGGATCGTGCGGATCAGCCACGGCAACCTCGCCGCGAACGTCGAGGGCATCCGGGTCGCGACCAGCCACGAGGCCGTGCACGGCGCGATGCTGTCCTGGCTGCCGCTGTCCCATGACATGGGACTCATCGGCGGGTTCATCCTGCCGATGGCGTGCGGCCGGTGCGACGCGCTGCTGTCCTCCCCGGCCGACTACCTCGCCAGGCCGGCGAGCTGGATGCAACAGATCGCCCACCACCGCGCCACCAACACGGTCGGCCCCGGTTCCGCCTACGCCGTGGGGGGGCCCCGGGGGGGGCCCCCCCCCCGCCCCCCCCCCGGGGCGGCGGCCCCACCGCCCGGGGG
>NZ_JALKFX010000053.1 GCF_023243045.1 Frankia sp. AgB32 | reverse complement strand
CGGGCCCGCCGGCCCGGCCCCGTCGGCCCGGCCGCGCCCGGACGAGCGCCGACAGCCGTATCCGCAGGGCCAGCCGTACCCGCAGCAGGCACAGCCTCGCCCGCAGGGCCAGCCGTATCCGCCGCAGCCCGAGCAGTATCCGCCGCAGGGGCGTCCGTATCCGGCGGGCGGCGAGCGGCCCGCCGAACCCAGGCGGCGGCCGGATGGTGCCGCCGGTGCGCGCCGGGAGCCCGCCCCGCGACAGGTCATCGAGCGCCCGGAACGTCGTGGCCGGGAGGCCGCGCCGTACGACGAGCCGGCGGCCCGACCGCGCCGTCGCCGTCGCCGGCTGCGGATTCCGTTCAAGCGGACGATCATCTTCGTGGTGCTGGTCCTGCTGCTGCTCTCGGCCGCCGACCAGATCGCCTCGATGGTGGACGAGCAGCGCACCCGGTTGTGGGACAAGGCGACGACGTCGGTCAGGAACGACGTAAACGACAATCTGGACAGCTGGTGGAACCAGGCGAAGGACACCTTTAGCGGTTCCTCGAGCGGCGGTTAGCCGAAACGACGCGGCGGCAGGGGTAAACCCCCCGTCGGGTAGGTACACCAACCTCATGGCGAGCATAACCACGAAGATCAACGAATTCCTGCACAGCCCGAAGACCCGCGAGATGGTCGACAAGGCGAAGGCTGCCGCGAACAAGCCGGAGAACCGGGCCAAGATCAAGCAGATGCAGGAGAAGGTGACCAGCCGAACCCGCGGCCACGGCCACGGCCACGGCCACGGCCACGGCCACACCCCAGGTGCCCCGCCGCCGACCGGCACCGGGACCGGGACCACGCGCGAGCCCGGGCCGGAGCACGCGCCCGACACCGACCGCGGGTTCGGCTCGTCGTCCGGCGGCGGCCACCAGCCGGGTGCCGCCCCGCCGGCCGGCGGAACCCCGTCCGCCAGCGGCTACGACCAGGATGTCGCCCCCCGGGTCGACCCGGCTGACCCGGGCGCGCGCCCCGGCTACTGATGCTTCGTGCACCCGTGGTCCGGCCGGGCGGAGCGTCGCCCGGCTGGACGGCCGTCCGGGCCGGCGGCTCGTGTCGGCTGGGTGACCTGCGAGGTCGGTGCGAGGTGGTCTGCGCGCCGACGCGACGCGGCGGGCGGGGCCCAGGTCGTACGATCGCGGGGTGAGCCACGTGGATGCCGGCCCTGTAGTTGCTGACGGCGAGATCCGGGCGGTGCTCGACCGGGCCGCGTCGGGTGGGCGCATCTCGCCCGACGAGGCCCTGCTGCTCTACACCCGGGCGCCCCTGCACGCGCTTGGCAGCGCGGCGGACGCGGTGCGTCGCCGCCGGTACCCGGAGGGCATCGCCACCTACATCATCGACCGCAACATCAACTACACCAACGTCTGCGTCACCGCCTGCCGGTTCTGCGCGTTCTTCCGGCCGCCGAAGCACGCGGAGGGCTGGGTCCGCGACGTCGACGACATCGTCGTGAAGTGTGGTGAGGCGGTCGAGCTCGGGGCCACCCAGATCATGTTGCAGGGCGGGCACCATCCCGACTTCGGCATCGAGTGGTACGAGCGGGTGTTCGCGGCGATCAAGGCGGCGTATCCCCAGCTCGCGCTGCACTCGCTCGGTGCCAGCGAGGTCGTGCACATCGCTCGCACCTCCGGGCTGGCCTTCCCGGAGGTCATCACCCGCCTTCGCGACGCCGGTCTGGACAGCTTCGCCGGCGCCGGCGCGGAGATCCTCACCGAGCGGCCGCGGCACGCCATCGCCCCGCTGAAGGAGCCGGGCCACGTCTGGCTGTCGGTGATGGAGACCGCCCACACCCTCGGCCTGGAGTCGACCGCGACGTTCATGATGGGCACCGGCGAGACGAACGCCGAGCGCATCGAGCACCTGCGGCTGATCCGGGACGTGCAGGACCGGACCGGTGGTTTCCGCTCGTTCATCCCGTGGACCTATCAGCCGGAGAACAACCACCTCGGCGGGCGCACGCAGGCGACCACCCTGGAGTACCTGCGCCTCGTCGCGGTCGCCCGGCTGTTCTTCGACAACATCGCCCACCTGCAGGGCTCGTGGCTCACCACGGGCAAGGAGGTCGGCCAGCTCACCCTGCACATGGGCGCCGACGACCTCGGCTCGGTGATGCTGGAGGAGAACGTCGTGTCCTCGGCCGGGGCCCGCCACCGCACCAACCGTGCCGAGCTGATCTCCCTGATCCGCACCGCCGGGCGCATCCCGGCGCAGCGCGACACCCTCTACCGCCACCTCGTCGTGCACCGTGACCCGGCGCTCGACCCGGTGGACGACCGCGTCGCCTCCCACTTCTCCTCCACGGCCCTGCCGCTCGTCACCAGGTGAGCGAGCCCGCCACCCGCTCGGGGGCCCGGCCGGCAGCGCATCCCACCGGTCCGAAGATCGAGCTGCACGTCCACCTGGAAGGCACCGTGCGGCCGGCGACGCTGCTGGCGATGGCCCGCCGCAACGGCGAGGCGCTGCCGTCGAACACGGTGGAGGGCCTCGCGGAGCTCTACCGTTTCCGCGACTTCAACCACTTCCTGCAGGTCTGGATCATGACGACGAACGTGATGCGGACCGAGGCCGACTTCCGCCAGGTGGTGGTCGAGTACGCCGCCGAGGCGGCCGCGCACGGCGCCGTCTACGTCGAGGGCATCTTCTCGCCGTGGTACAGGGTGCACCGCGGCGTGCGGGTGGAGGAGATCTTCCACGGTTACGCCGACGGCGCGCTCGAGGCCCGGGAACGGTTCGGCGTCGAGGTGCGCCTCACCCCGGACATCGATCGTGTCCTGCCCCCGGAGCAGGCCGCGGAGGTGGCCGGCTGGGCGGCGCGGTTCGCCGACGACGGTGGGATCGTCGGCCTCGGGCTGGGCGGCCCCGAGGTCGGGCATCCGCCCGAGCCGTACGCGCCCGCCTTCGCGCTCGCCGCCGACGCGGGGCTCGCCGCCGTGCCGCACGCGGGCGAGACGGCCGGGCCGGAATCGGTGCGCGGCGCCCTCGACGCGCTCGGCGCCCGGCGGATCCGGCACGGGATCCGCGCGGGGGAGGACCCGGCGCTGGTCCGCCGGCTCGTCGACGAGGGGATCGTTCTCGACGTGTGCCCGGTGTCGAACCTGCGTATCCGGTCGGTGCCCACGCTTACCGCGCATCCGCTGGCCGCGCTGCGCGCCGCCGGGGTGGCCTGCTCGTTGGCCACCGACGACCCGGCGATGTTCGGCACCGACCTGGCCACGGAACACGCCGTCGCCGCCGGGCTCGGTGCCCACGCCCGCGATCTGTACGCCGCCGGCGTCGCGGGAGCGCTGTGCGATGAGGCGACCCGCGCCGAGCTGCGCCGCATCGGCGCGGACACAGACTGGGACGCGGCCGAACGCGCGGCCCATGCCGCCGCGCCTGCCGCCCTCGCCCGTCTCGACGTGACGGCGCTCGACGGTGAGGGGAGCCTGCGGTGAGCCGGGCCGGGCTGGACAAGCGGCCGCGGGAGGTCGCGGCGATGTTCGATGGCGTCGCCGGGCGGTACGACCTGACGAACGCGGTGCTCAGCGGTGGTCTCGACCGCACCTGGCGACAGGCGACGGCGGCGGCCCTGGACCTGCGGGCCGGGGATCGGGTGCTCGACCTCGCGGCGGGTACCGCGACGTCGTCGCGCGCCTTCGCGCAGGCCGGCGCCGACGTCGTGGCCTGCGATTTCTCCCTCGGCATGCTGCGCGCGGGGCAGCGGCGCCTCGCCGAGCAGCCGGCGGCGCCGGCGGGCGCCGGGCGGGTGCTGCTGACCGCCGGGGACGGGCTGAACCTGCCCTTCCCGGACGCGACGTTCGACCGGACCACGATTTCGTTCGGGCTGCGCAACGTCGCCGACACAGACCGTTGTCTCGCCGAGCTGCGCCGGGTGACCCGCCCGGGGGGCACGCTGGTCGTCTGCGAGTTCTCCCGCCCGGTGTGGTCGCCGTGGCGGACGGTCTACCTCGAGTACCTGATGCGGGCGCTGCCGCGGGTGGCCCGCGCGGTCAGCAGCAGCCCCGATTCGTACGTCTACCTCGCCGAGTCGATCCGGGCGTGGCCCGCGCAGGCGGAACTCGCCGACCTGCTGCGCGCCGCCGGCTGGACCCGCGTCACCTGGCGCAACCTCACCGGCGGCGTCGTCGCGCTGCACCGGGCGCACAACCCCGACTGAGCGCGCGGCCCGCCGGGTCCGCG
Organism: Frankia sp. AgB32; assembly: GCF_023243045.1. Classification (GTDB taxonomy): domain Bacteria; phylum Actinomycetota; class Actinomycetes; order Frankiales; family Frankiaceae; genus Frankia. The sequence continues at coordinate 20,034 of NZ_JALKFX010000053.1, read as the reverse complement.
CTCAGTTCGGTACGTGCGAGTCGCACCAGGTCAGGGTGCGTGACCAGGCGTCACGGGCGTCCTCGGGCCGGTAGGTGTCGGGTCGGGAGTCGTCGTAGAAGGAGTGCCCGGCGCCGGGGTACTGGATGATCTCGACCGGCACCGGGGCCTTGGCCGTCGCGGCCCGCAGGGCCTCGATGTCGTCGTCCGTGATGGAGACGTCCTGCTCGCCGTAGAGGCCGAGCCACGGCGTCTGGAGCTGGTCGGCGAGCTCGAGCTGGCTCGGTTCGCCGAATCGGTGGGCCCGGATCCCGCCGCCGTAGAAGGTCACGGCCGCGCCGAACGGTCGGTCGACCGCCGCGTGGAAGGCCGCGGTTCCGCCGACACAGAAACCGACGACCGCACAGCGGTCCAGCGCCGTGCCCTCCTCGGCCAGCACGGCTTCGGCGGCGTCGATGTCGTCGAGCAGCTCGGTGCCGCTCAGGGCCGCGACGATCCGCATCGCCGCGTCGACCTCGCCGCGGTCGAACACCGGCGAGCCCACCCGGTGGAACAGGTCGGGCGCGATCGCTCGCCAGCCGGCGTGGGCGAAACGCGTGCACAGCCGGGCCACCGGCTCGGTCAGTCCGAACGCCTCGTGCAGGACGATGACCCCGCCCCGGACGGGGCCGTCCGGTTCGGCGAGCACAGCGGTCGCCGGTCCGTCGGAGGTGGACAGGATGACGGTCTCTTCGGTCATCGTCTCACTCGATTCGCAGTGCCGTTTTCCGCCCGGCCACCACGGTGATACCCGGCACGAGGGGTGATGTCACCTCATTGCGAGAAGGTGCCAGTGGTGGCTGCCGGCGGGCCGGGCTGGCGGGGCCCTGCGGACGTGCACGGAGGTTTCGGCCGTCACCCTGCCGGACACGGCGCTGGTGGACGCGTGCGACATCTGGTGCAAGATCGGTGGATTATACGCTTCTCGCGGAGTGGTTCCTGGGTCGCGCGAACCGCGCGGGCTTGGGCAAGCCCGAGATTAGTCACTCCTGGTGTCGATAGGGTGCACGGAGTCGACTCGTCAGGTGTTCTCCGCGTCCTGGTTGGTGCGATTGGCCTGCGTAGGGCCTACACTCGCCGAGGGTGCTCGTGAACAATTTCACGAGCGGCCCGAACGGATGATCCGGCTGGGGCGGCACCCGGCCGGGGAACGAGCGGATCCGGAGCGGTTTGGTGACGATGGCGACGGCAGGGACTGACGGCGGCGGTGGGTCGAGGACCGACGCCGATGTCGTCGTGGTCGGTGCCGGGCCTGGTGGCTCCTCGGCCGCGTATCACCTGGCCAGCACCGGGCTGGACGTGTTGCTGATCGAGAAGACGACCTTCCCCCGGGAGAAGGTCTGCGGCGACGGGCTGACCCCGCGGGCGGTCCGCAGCCTCGTCGAGATGGGTATCGACACCTCGGCCGACGCCGGCTGGGCGCGCAACCGGGGGCTGCGCATCGTCGGTGGCGGGGCGCGCCTCGAACTGCCCTGGCCGGATCTCGCCAGCTGGCCGGACTACGGTCTGGTCCGCCCGCGACTCGACTTCGACGACCTGCTTGCCCGGCACGCGGTCAAGGCCGGCGCCCGGTTGCACGAGGGCACGGCGGTCACCGGGCCGCTGCTCGACGAGCGCACCGGCCGGGTCATCGGTGTGCAGGCCCGCACCGGTCCCGACCGGCAGCCGGTCACCTTCCGGGCCCCGCTGGTCGTTGCCGCGGACGGCAACAGCGCGCGGATCGCCCTGTCCATGGGCATTCGCCGCCGGGAGGACCGTCCGCTCGGTGTCGCGGTGCGCCGGTACTACCGCAGCCCGCGCACCCACGACGACTACCTCGAGTCCCACCTGGAGCTGTGGGAGGGGCGGCCAGGCGAAAGCCGGCTGCTGCCCGGCTACGGCTGGATCTTCGGTGTCGGCGACGGTACCTCCAACGTGGGTCTCGGCCTGCTGAACACGACCGACGCCTTCCAGAACACGAACTACCAGGACCTGCTGCGCCGCTGGCTCGCCGCGCTCCCGCCGGAGTGGGGTTTCACCGAGGAGAACGCCACCGGCCCGGTGCGCGGCAGCGCCCTGCCGATGGGTTTCAGCCGCACCCCGCACTACCGCGACGGCGTGCTGCTCGTCGGCGATTCCGGCGGCATGGTGAACCCGTTCAACGGTGAGGGCATCGCGTACGCGCTGGAGTCGGGCCGGCATGCGGCGGAGGTCGCCGTGCAGGCGCTGGCCCGGGCCGAGGGACCGGCCCGAGAACGCGCGCTCGGCCACTACCCGGAAATCATGCGCGCCCGGTACGGCGGTTACTACACCCTCGGACGCTATTTCGTCCAGCTTATCGGAAATCCGACGGTCATGGCGCTCGGGACGAAGTATGGTCTGCCGCGGCCGCTTCTCATGCGCTTCGTTCTCAAGATCATGGCGAATCTCACCGATCCTCGGGGAGGGGATGCGATGGACCGACTTATCAATGCCATGACCCGTCTCGCCCCCGCGGCCTGAGATGTTATCCGGGTCGATCCGGCAGTCTCCCGTACACGCCGGGTCGACGGATCTCGAGAGAGTGAATCCGGTCGTCAGACGGCCATCGATGTGTCCTCCGAACAGGACTTCCGCGGTGGTGTCGAGCCCCCCATAAAGGTGGCGCGGAGCGCCGCCCGTCGTAACGTCCGGTAACACTCTTTCGAAGGGGAGAAGTTCGGCATGCTCTCGAACTACGTGCCGATCCTCGTTCTGCTGGTGATCGCGACACTGTTCGCGGTCGGCTCGGTCGTGGCCGGCATGCTCGTCGGCCCGCGGCGATTCAATCGCGCGAAGATCGACGCCTACGAGTGCGGCATCGAGCCCTCTCCGGCGCCGGCCGGCCCGCAGCGTTTCCCGGTGAAGTACTACAACACCGCGATGCTCTTCATCGTCTTCGACATCGAGATCATCTTTCTGTTCCCGTGGGCGCTCGCGTTCGACAGTCTCGCGGTGTTCGGTCTCGGCGCGATGGCGCTGTTCATGGCCACCATCTTCGTTGCGTACGCCTACGAATGGCGCCGTGGAGGTCTGGAATGGGACTAGAGGAGAAGCTGCCTGGCGGCATCCTGCTCGCCAGCGTCGAGAAGCTCGCCAACTGGTCGCGCCGCTCCTCGCTGTGGCCGGCGACGTTCGGGCTGGCCTGTTGCGCGATCGAGATGATGTCGACCGGCGCCGGCCGTTACGACCTGTCGCGGTTCGGCATGGAGGTCTTCCGGGCCAGCCCCCGGCAGGCCGACCTGATGATCGTCGCCGGCCGGGTGAGCCAGAAGATGGCACCGGTGCTGCGGCAGATCTACGACCAGATGCCCGAGCCCAAGTGGGTGCTGGCGATGGGCGTGTGCGCCAGCAGCGGCGGGATGTTCAACAACTACGCGATCGTGCAGGGCGTGGACCACATCGTCCCGGTCGACATGTACCTGCCCGGCTGCCCGCCGCGGCCGGAGATGCTGATGGACGCGATCCTCAAGTTGCACGAGAAGATCCTCGCCGGCCCGGTCACCGGCAGGACGGCGTACACCGAGCTCGGCGCGGCGCCGTACCCGAAGCCGATCGACGTGGCCAGCGCCCGCGCCGGCCTGCCCGCCGGCGAGCTCGACACCCGCACGCTGTCGGTCAACGACCGCAAGCGGTTCCGCGTGCCGGCGGACGCGCCGGCCACTACCGGACGCGGCGCCATCGAGCCGGTGTTCGACACCCGCCGGCCCGCCGCGATCGCACCCCCGTCGGTGTTCGGCCGGCGCAAGCAGGTCCCGGTCGACGCCAAGCCGCTCGACGAGCGACGGGCGCACGGCGAGGGCCCGAGCACCGACGACCTCGGTGACCGGGAGGCGGACCAGTGAGCGGCGACGCCCAGATCCCCAACGGCGCCCGACCCGACGGCGGCCACGGCGACGACGGCCGGGGAGTCGGCGAGCTGGTCGCCGCCGAGGCCGCGGCGCGCCGGCCCGACCGGCAGCGCGACGCGTTCGGCGCCGGCGGCACCGGCGACACCTCCGGGTTCGGCCGGCTCGTCGCCCCGCTCCCGGTGCTCGCCGACAGCGAGCGCCCGTTCGGCGACGCCGACGCCGACGCCGTCCACGACACGCTCGAACGGGTCTTCCCGCAGTTCGGCGACGCGGTGGAGCGGACCGTCTTCGACCGCGGCGAGCTCACCCTGCACGTGCGGCGCGAGGACCTGCTGGCGCTCTCCCGCACCCTGCGCGACGACCCGGGCCTGCGCTTCGAGTTGTTTTCCTCGCTGTCCGGCGTGGACTACCCCGACGACCTCACCGGCCGCCGGCTGCACTCGGTGGTCCACCTGACCTCGATGACCCACCGCCGCCGGTTGCGGGTGGAGGTCGCCGTCGGCGACGACGACCCGACCATGCCGAGCCTGACCTCGGTGTGGCCGACGGCCGACTGGCACGAGCGCGAGGCCTACGACCTGTTCGGCATCGTCTACACCGGCCATCCGGGGCTGACCCGGATCATGATGCCGGACGACTGGATCGGGCACCCGCAGCGCAAGGACTACCCGCTCGGCGGCATCCCGGTCGAATACAAGGGCGCCACGGTCCCACCGCCGGACGAGCGCCGGAGCTACTCGTGATCCCGCGCCCGGCCGCCACCGGCCGCCCGCAACCCCGAGGCGACATCCGAGGTTCGCTATGACGCCCAGCAGCACGTCAGCCCCGCACCCGTCGGGCCCACACCCGGCGAGTAACGACCAGCACGACGAGTTCGATGCCAACCAGGCACCGGGCGCCCAGCCGTACGAGGCCGGGTACGCCGAGTCGGCCAGCGGCCGCGTCTACACCGTCACCGGTGGCGACTGGGAGGACATCCTCGGCGCCGGCGAGCAGGACGACCAGCGGATCGTCGTCAACATGGGGCCGCAGCACCCCTCCACCCACGGCGTGCTCCGGCTCGTGCTGGAGATCGAGGGCGAGACGGTCATCGAGACCCGGCTCGTCATCGGCTATCTGCACACCGGCATCGAGAAGAGCTGCGAATACCGCAACTGGACCCAGGCCGTCACCTTCCTCACCCGCGCCGACTACCTCTCGCCGCTGTACAACGAGACGGCGTACTGCCTGTCGGTCGAGCGACTGCTCGGCATCACCGACCAGATCCCCGAGCGGGCGACGGTGATCCGGGTGATGGTGATGGAGCTGCAGCGCATCGCCTCCCACCTGGTGTGGCTGGCGACCGGCGGCATGGAGCTCGGCGCGACCACCGCGATGATCTTCGGCTTCCGGGAGCGCGAGAAGGTCCTCGACCTGCTGGAGACCATCACCGGCCTGCGGATGAACCACGCGTACGTCCGCCCCGGCGGGCTCGCCCAGGACCTCCCCGACGGCACCGAGCGGGCGATCCGCGAGTTCCTCGTCGACATGCCGAAGCGGATCAAGGAGTACCACAAGCTGCTGACCGGCCAGCCGATCTGGAAGGCGCGGATGGTCGACGTCAACGTGCTCGACGCGGCCGGCTGCATCGCGCTGGGCGTCACCGGCCCGGTGCTGCGGGCCGCGGGCCTGCCGTGGGACCTGCGCAAGACCATGCCGTACTGCGGCTACGAGACGTACGAGTTCGACGTGCCGACCGCGCTCGAGGCCGACTCCTTCGCGCGCTACCTGGTGCGGCTCGAGGAGATGACCGAGTCCCTGAAGATCGTCGAGCAGTGCCTGGACCGGCTGCGGCCGGGCCCGGTCATGGTCGCGGACAAGAAGATCGCCTGGCCGGCGCAGCTGTCCGTGGGCGCCGACGGCATGGGCAACTCCCTCGACCACATCCGCAAGATCATGGGGACCTCGATGGAGGCCCTCATCCACCACTTCAAGCTCGTCACCGAGGGCTTCCGGGTGCCGCCGGGCCAGGTCTACACGCAGATCGAGTCGCCTCGCGGCGAACTCGGCTACCACGTGGTCAGCGACGGCGGGACCAGACCGTTCCGCGTCCACGTGCGGGATCCAAGCTTCGTGAACCTGCAGGCCGTGCCGGCGCTGACCGAGGGCGGCCAGGTGGCGGACGTCATCGTCGGGGTCGCCTCGGTCGACCCGGTGCTCGGGGGAGTTGACCGCTGATGGCGTTCTCGCCGGAGACCCACGCCGCCGCGGCCGAGATCATCGCCCGCTACCCGGCGGGCCGGTCCCGCTCGGCCCTGCTGCCGCTGCTGCACCTGGTGCAGGCCGAGCAGAACTGCGTGACCACCGAGGGCGTGCAGTTCTGCGCCGAGCAGCTCGGCCTGACCGCGGCCGAGGTCGGCGCCGTCGCGACCTTCTACACGATGTACAAGCGCCGGCCGGTCGGGGACTACCTCGTGTCGGTCTGCACGAACCTGTCCTGCGCGCTGCTCGGCGGGGACGAGGTCTTCGCCCGGGTCGCCGAGCAGCTTGGCGTCGGCCACGACGAGACCACGGCCGACGGCTCGATCACCCTCGAGCACGCCGAATGCCTGGCCGCCTGCGACTACGCGCCGGTGATGACGGTGAACTACGAGTTCTACGACCAGGTCGACCCGGATTCGGCCGAGGCGATCGTCACCGGGCTGCGGGCCGGTGAGCGGCCCGTGCCGACCCGTGGCGGCCCGCTGTGCTCGTTCGCCGAGACGTCCCGCCAGCTCGCCGGTTTCGCCGACCCGCGGCCGGAGGGGGTCGCCGGCCCGGGCGTCGGCGAGCCGTCCGTCGCCGGCCTGCTTCTCGCCGAGGCCGACGGCTGGACCGCGGAGCAGGCCCCGGCGCCCCTGGTGCCGGCGGCCGCGCAGGCCAGCAAGGACGCGCAGGCCGAGGCCGGCGCCTCCGCGCCGGTGCCGGCGCCAGCCGGCGCCTTGGTCACGGGATCGACTGAGCGGAAGGGGAACTGACGATGCCCGTCACCCCGGTCCTCACCCGGCGTTGGAACACCCCGGAGTCGTGGACGATCGACACGTACCGCCGCCTCGACGGCTACGTCGCCGCGCGCACCGCGCTCGCCGGCGACCCCGACGACCTGATCAAACTGATCAAGGACTCCGGCCTGCGTGGCCGCGGCGGCGCGGGCTTCCCCACCGGGATGAAGTGGGGCTTCATCCCGCAGGGCGACGGCAAGCCGCACTACCTCGTCATCAACGCCGACGAGGGCGAGCCCGGCACCTGCAAGGACGCCCCGCTGATGAAGGCCGACCCGCACTCGCTGGTCGAGGGCATCATCATCGCCTCCTACGCGGTGCGGGCCAACCGGGCGTTCGTCTACCTGCGCGGTGAGCTGATCCACGCGGCCCGGCGCATGCGCGCCGCCGTCGCCGAGGCGTACGAGGCCGGCTTCCTCGGCCGCAACATCCTCGGCAGCGGCTTCGACCTCGACCTCGTCGTGCACTCGGGCGCGGGGGCGTACATCTGCGGCGAGGAGACGGCGCTGCTCGACTCGCTGGAGGGGCGCCGCGGCCAGCCACGGCTGCGCCCGCCGTTCCCGGCGACCCACGGGCTCTACGCGTCGCCGACCGTCGTGAACAACGTCGAGACGATCGCCAGCGTCCCGTTCATCGTCAACCACGGGGTGGACTGGTTCCGCTCGATGGGCCGGGAACGCTCCCCGGGGCCGAAGATCTACAGCCTGTCCGGGCACGTGACCAGGCCGGGCCAGTACGAGGCCCCGATGGGCACGACGCTGCGGGAGCTGCTGGAGCTGGCGGGCGGCGTGCGCGGCGGGCGGAAGCTGAAGGCGTGGACCCCGGGCGGCTCGTCCACCCCGATGCTCACCGCCGACCACCTCGACGCCCCGCTCGACTTCGAGGGCATGCAGGAGGCCGGCTCGCTGCTCGGCACCGCGGCGCTCATGATCATGGATGAGACGACCGACATGCTCAAGGTCGTCCGCCGCCTCACCCAGTTCTACGCGCACGAGTCGTGCGGCAAGTGCACCCCGTGCCGCGAGGGCACGAGCTGGATGGTGCAGATCCTCTCCCGCATCGAGCGGGGCCAGGGCGACGCCGAGGACGTGGACACCCTCGTCGACGCCTGCGACAACATCTTCGGCCGGGCGTTCTGCGCGCTGGCCGACGGGGCCACCTCCCCGATCGTGTCAGGGATCAAGTACTTCCGGGACGAGTTCATCCCGGTGAGCGCCGTGACCACGAAGCCGGAGTCCTCGAAGACCACCCCTGACGGCGCTGCGGCCGGCGATGACGCGGCCGCGGCACCGGGTGCCTACGCGGGAGCGCACTGACAACCATGACCGCCCCAGCCCGAACCACCCCGCCCACGCCCGAGCCGGCCGCGCCGGCCGCCCCCGACCAGGTCAGCCTCACCATCGACGGGCTGTCCGTCAGTGTCCCCAAGGGCACACTGATCATCCGGGCGGCCGAGCTGCTCGGCATCGAGATCCCGCGGTTCTGCGACCATCCGCTGCTCGACCCCGTCGGCGCCTGCCGCCAGTGCATCGTCGAGGTGGAGGGCCAGCGCAAGCCGGTCGCCGCCTGCACGACGACGGTGGCCGCCGACATGGTGGTCGGGACGCAGCTCACCTCGCCGGTGGCCCGCAAGGCGCAGGCCGGCAACATCGAGTTCCTGCTGCTGAACCATCCGCTCGACTGCCCGATCTGCGACAAGGGCGGCGAGTGCCCGCTGCAGAACCAGTCGATGGCCAACGGCGGCGCGGTCTCCCGGTTCAAGGAGACCAAGCGGGCCTACCCGAAGCCGATCGCGATCTCCACCGAGGTCCTGCTCGACCGGGAACGCTGCGTGCTGTGCGCCCGCTGCACCCGGTTCTCCGCGCAGATCGCTGGCGACCCGTTCATCGAGCTGTTCGAGCGCGGCGCCGCCGAGCAGGTCGCGGTCAGCGACGGGCAGCCGTTCTCCTCCTACTTCTCCGGCAACACCGTGCAGATCTGCCCGGTCGGCGCGCTGACCAGCGCCGCCTACCGGTTCCGGGCCCGGCCGTTCGACCTGGTCTCCACGCCGACGGCCTGCGAGCACTGCGCGTCGGGGTGCAGCCTGCGCACCGACCACCGGCGCGGGAGGGTGATGCGCCGCCTCGCCGGCGACGACCCGGCGGTCAACGAGGAGTGGAACTGCGACAAGGGCCGCTTCGCGTTCACCTACGCCCGCGCCGCCGACCGGCTCACCACCCCGCTGATCCGCGACGACGACAGCGGCCAGCTCGTCGAGGCGACCTGGTCCGAGGCGTTGGAGTACGCCGCCCGGGGGCTGGCGGAATGCCGTGACCGCAACGGCGTCGGTGTGCTCGCCGGCGGCCGGCTGACCCGCGAGGACGCCTACGCCCACGGCAAGTTCGCCCGGGTCGCGCTCGGCACGAACGACATCGACTTCCGCTCCCGGCCGCACTCCGCCGAGGAGGAACAGTTCCTCGGCCACGCGGTCGCCGGGCGCGGCATCGGCGTCACCTACGCCGACCTGGAGGCGGCGCCCGCGGTGCTGCTCGTCGCGTTCGAGCCGGAGGAGGAGTCGCCGATCGTCTTCCTGCGGCTGCGCAAGGCCGCCGACAAGCATGCCGCCGCCGTGCACGCCCTCGCCCCGCTGGTCACCCGCGGACTCGCGAAACTCGGCGGGACGCTGGTGAGCACCGAGCCGGGCGGCGAACCCGCAGTCCTCGACGCGCTGGCCACCATCGGCACCGCGGAGTCCGACTCCGACCCGCTCGCCGCGACCGCCCGCGCCGTGCGGGAACCGGGCGCGGTGATCCTCGTGGGGGAGCGGGCCGGGGAGATCCCCGGCGCGCTGTCGGCGGTGCTGCGCCTCGCCCAGGCCAGCGGTGCCGCGCTCGCCTGGGTGCCGCGCCGAGCCGGGGACCGTGGCGGCGTGTCGGCCGGCCTGCTGCCCTCACTGCTGCCGGGCGGGCGGCCCGTCGCCGACGCGGCGGCCCGCGCCGAGGTCGAGGCGCTGTGGGGCCGCAAGCTGCTCGGCGCGCCCGGCCGGGACACCGCCGGCATCCTCGCGGCCGCTGCCGCCGGCCGCCTCGACGCCATCCTCGTCGCCGGAGTGGACGCCGAGGACCTGCCGAACCCGGCCGCCGCGCTGGCCGCGCTGGCCCGGGTGCCGTTCTGCGTGTCGCTGGAGATCCGCCGCTCGGCGATCGCCGAGGTCGCGGACGTGGTCCTGCCGGTGGCACCGGTGGCGGAGAAGGCCGGCGCGTTCGTCGACTGGGAGGGGCGGCTGCGCCCGTTCCAGCGGGCCCTGGAGACGGCGGCACTGCCCGACGTCCGGGTGCTGCACCTGCTCGCCGCGGAGATGGGCGTCGACCTGGCGCTGCCCGACACCGGCGCGGCGGCCCGGGAACTCGCCGCCCTCGGTCGGGCCGGCGCCGCGGTCACCCGGGTGCCCGCGCCCACCGAGCCGGCCGCGCCGGCCGCCGTCCCCGGCGCGGGGGAGGCGATCCTCGCCACCTGGCACCAGCTCGTCGACGACGGCGCGCTGCTGGCCGACGAGCCGTACCTGGCCGGCACGGGCCGTCCGCCGGTGGTGCGCCTGTCCGCCGCGACGGCCGTCGAGATCGGGGCCCGGGCGGGCGAGCCGGTCCGGGTCTCCAGCGGCCGCGGATCGATCACCCTGCCGTGCGAGATCGCGGTGATGCCGGACCGGGTGGTCTGGGTGCCCACGCACTCGCCGCGCTCGCACGTGCGTCGGTTCCTCGCCGAGCGGGCCGGCGTCGTCGTGCGGATCGCGGCCAGTGGCATGCCACGCCCCGCGGCCGACGACACGTTCCCCGTCGACGAGCGGGGCGGCACCGCGCTCGGCGCCGACGTCACCGCCGCCCGCGACGCGACCGTGCGGATCGAGACGCGCGAAACGGGCGCCGCGGAACCGCCGGGGAACGCAGCTCCACCGGGGAACGCAGCTCCACCGGTAGCCGCGCCGCCGGTCCAGCCGGCGCCGAGCGCGAACGGCAACGCGGCGGGAGGCCGGCTGTGAACCTCACCGCCTCGGCCATCGTCGCCGCGCCGGTCGACCCGGACCTGTCGAGGTTCGGTCACGACCCGTTCTGGCTGATCCTGCTCAAGGCCGTCGCGGTCTTCGCCTTCCTGCTGCTGATGACGCTGTTCGCGATCGTGTTCGAGCGCAAGGTCGTCGCCCGGATGCAGCAGCGGATCGGACCGAACCGGCACGGACCGAAGGGCTGGCTGCAGAGCCTCGCCGACGGCGTCAAGCTGATGCTCAAGGAAGACCTGGTCCCGGCCCTGGCTGACAAGCCGGTCTTCATCCTCGCGCCGATCGTCTCCGCGGTCCCGGCGTTCATCGCGTTCGCGGTGATCCCGTTCGGGCCCGAAGTGTCGATCTTTGGGCACCACACCACGCTCCAGCTCGCCGACCTGCCGGTCAGCGTGCTGTACATGCTTGCCGCGGCCTCCCTCGGGGTGTACGGACTGATCCTGTCCGGCTGGTCGAGCGGGTCGACCTACCCGTTGCTCGGCTCGCTGCGCTCGGCGGCCCAGATCATCTCCTACGAGGTGGCGATGGGCCTGTCGTTCGTCGCGGTGTTCATGTACGCCGGGACGCTGTCGACGTCGGGCATCGTGGAGAGCCAGTCCGGTCGCTGGTACATCGCGCTGCTGCCGTCGTTCGTCCTCTACGCCATCTCGATGGTCGGCGAGACGAACCGGACGCCGTTCGACCTGCCCGAGGCCGAGGGCGAGCTGGTCGGCGGATTCCACACCGAGTACAGCTCGATCAAGTTCGCGTTCTTCTTTCTCGCCGAGTACATCAACATGGTCACCGTGTCGGCGATCGCGACCACCCTGTTCCTCGGCGGCTGGCAGCCGCCGCCGATCCCGGGGCTGTCCGGGCTCGACCACGGCTGGGTGCCGCTGATCTGGTTCGTGCTGAAGCTGCTGCTGTTCCTGTTCTTCTTCATCTGGCTGCGCGGGACGCTGCCCCGGCTGCGCTACGACCAGTTCATGTCCTTCGGCTGGAAGGTGCTGATCCCGGTCGGGCTGGTCTGGGTGCTGGTCATCGCGACCTTCCGCGCCTACCAGAAGGACGTGGACGACCGCACGCCGTGGCTGATCGGCATCGGCGTGGTCATCGCGGTGCTGGTCATCGTCGCGCTCGTCGATCCCGGTGGCGCGAAGCACCAGCGGGAGGCGGAGGAGGCCGAGCGCCGCAAACTCGCCGACGCGCCGAGCCTCGAACGCATCCCGTGGCCGCCCGCGAACACCAACGGGGCGGGCAACCGCCCGGCGGTCCCCGCGGGTGCTGTCCTGCCCGCGGACACCGCCCGTCCCGCGGACACCGCCCGTCCCGCGGACACCGCCCGTCCCGCGGACACCGCCCGTCCCGAGGACACCGCCGTCCCCGCGGACGCATCCGCGCGCCAGGAGGGCTGAGAAATGGGCCTGTTCGACCCGTACAAGGGCTTCGGCGTCACCTTCTCGACGATGTTCAAGAAGCCGACGACCGAGCAGTACCCGGAGTACAAGAAGGAGACAGCACCGCGCTTCCACGGCCGCCACCAGCTCAACCGGCATCCCGACGGGCTGGAGAAGTGCGTCGGCTGCGAGCTGTGCGCGTGGGCGTGCCCCGCGGACGCCATCTACGTCGAGGGCGCCGACAACACCGAGACCGAGCGGTTCTCGCCCGGCGAGCGATACGGCAGCGTCTACCAGATCAACTACCTGCGCTGCATCCTGTGCGGGCTGTGCATCGAGGCCTGCCCGACCCGGGCGCTGACGATGTCGAACGACTACGAGCTCGCCGACGACAGCCGGCGGGATCTGATCTTCACCAAGGAACAGCTGCTCGCGCCGCTGGCCGAGGGCATGGAGGCGCCGCCGCACCCGATGCGGCTCGGCGAGAGCGAGACGGACTACTACGTGCGTGACCCGGACGCGCCGTTCCCCTGGCAGGTCGCCTCGACCGAGTCCGGCGGGACACCGACGGCGGACGCGGACCAGCAGGCCGAGGACGTCATCGCCCGGCGGACCGCCGGCGAGCACTCCCGGGCGGACGAGGTGCCCGCGCACGGTACCGGTACGGAGCGGCCGCGATGACGCACGAAACCCTGCTCACCGCGGCTGGCGCGATCACCAGCACGTCCACCGGCGAGGCGGTGACGTTCTGGATCCTCGCGCCGGTGGCGGTGCTGACCGCGCTCGGCATGGTGCTGGTCCGCAGCGCCGTGCACTCGGCGCTGCTGCTGGTCGCGAACCTGTTCTGCGTCGCGGTGTTCTACATGATCCAGCAGGCGCCGTTCCTCGGCTTCGTGCAGATCATCGTCTACGCCGGCGCGATCATGGTGTTGTTCCTGTTCGTGCTGATGCTGGTCGGCGTCGACTCGTCCGACTCGCTGGTGGAGACCATCCGCGGACAGCGGCTCGGCGCTGCGATCTTCGGCCTCGGTTTCGCCGGGCTGCTGGTCTTCCCGATCGGCTCGGCGATCAACGACGGCAGCGCCAAGGGGCTGGACACGGCGAACACCGGCGGCAACGTCCAGGCGATCGGCCGGTTGCTGTTCAGCCAGTACGTGTTCGTCTTCGAGGCGATCTCGGCGCTGCTCGTGGTCGCCGCGATCGGGACGATGGTGCTCGGCCACCGCGAACGGGAAGGCGGCCGGATCACCCAGCGGGACTGGATGCAGCGTCGCTTCGCAGAAGGCGCGCAGGTCACCCCGCTACCAGGACCCGGCGTGTTCGCTCAGCACGACTCGGCCAACACCCTCGGCCTGCTGCCCGGCGGCGGCCACGCCTCCGGCATCGGCGGCACCCCCGCAGCCGGCCCGCCCGGTGGTCCGGCCGGCAGTGGTCCGGCCGGCGGTGGTCCCGTCGACGGCGGCCCGGACCGGCCCGGCGAAACCGGGCCGGGTGCGCCTCCGGCGGCATCGGGCGGCGACGGCGATGACACCGACGGCGGTAGCCGGCCCGGCTCCGACCCGGCCGACGCGAACGACTCGGCGCTCGCCGGCGCGGGCAAGGGAGAGGACCGATGAACCCGGCGAACTACCTCATCCTGGCGGCGCTGCTGTTCACCATCGGCACCGTCGGCGTGCTGGTGCGGCGCAACGCGATCGTCGTGTTCATGTCGATCGAGCTCATGCTCAACGCCTCGAATCTGACCCTGGTCACCTTCTCCCGCATCCACGGCACCCTCGACGGCCAGATCATGGCGTTCTTCGTGATGGTCGTCGCTGCGGCCGAGGTCGTGATCGGCCTGGCCATCATCCTCAGCATCTTCCGCACCCGTCGCTCGGCGTCGGTGGACGACGTGAACCTGCTGAAGTACTGACCCCGACGACCAAGGGCCAGTCCGCACGGAAGAACGGACGAGACCGCAGTGACGCATAATCGCCAGCGACGCGGCGTGGCGAGGTCGCGATGAGCGCAGACACGCTGACCGTCGCCGCCGGAACCGGCGCCCATCCGCTCCACTACGCCGCCGCCTCCGGGGTGTTCTCCCTGTCGTGGCTGCTCATCGTGCTACCGCTGGCCGGTGCCGCGGTGCTGCTGATCGGCGGCCGGCGCACCGACAAGTTCGGCCATGTGATCGGTACGGCGGCCGCCGCCGCCAGCTTCGTCGTCGGCGTGGTGCTGTTCGCCGCGTTGCTCGGCCGCGACGGCGACAACCGGGCGATCTCGCAGCATCTGTACTCGTGGATCCCGGTCAACGGCTTCCAGGTGGACGTCGGCCTGCTCGTCGACCAGCTCTCGATCGTCTTCGTGTTGCTGATCACCGGCGTGGGAACGCTGATCCACATCTACTCGATCGGCTACATGGCGCACGACCCGGCCAGGCGGAAGTTCTTCGGCTACATGAACCTCTTCCTGGCCTCGATGCTGCTGCTCGTCCTGGGCAACAACTTCCTGTCGCTCTACGCCGGCTGGGAACTGGTCGGCCTGTCGTCGTACCTGCTCATCAAGTTCTGGGAGGACCGGCCGGCGGCGGCCACCGCGGCGAACAAGGCCTTCTACATGAACCGGGTCGGCGACGTGGGACTCGCACTCGCGATCATGTTCATGTTCGCCACCGTCGGTTCGACCGGCTTCGCCGACGTGTTCGGCGCGGCGGCCGGCGGGGTCATCGGCTACGGCACGATCACCGCGATCGCGCTGCTGCTGCTGCTCGGCGCCTGCGGGAAGTCCGGCCAGTTCCCGCTGCAGGCGTGGCTGCCGGACGCGATGGAGGGCCCGACCCCGATCTCCGCGCTGATCCACGCGGCGACCATGGTCACCGCCGGCGTCTACCTGATCGTCCGGTCCGCGCCGATCTTCAACGAGACGCAGGCCGCCCGCACCGTCGTCGTCATCATCGGCGCGATCACGATCCTGCTGGGCTGCGTCATCGGCTGCGCCTACGACGACATCAAGAAGGTGCTGGCCTACTCGACGGTCAGCCAGATCGGCTACATGTTCCTGGCGGTGGGCCTCGGCCCCGCCGGCTACGCGCTGGGCATCATGCACCTGCTCGCCCACGGGTTCTTCAAGGCCGGCCTGTTCCTCGGCGCCGGCTCGGTGATCCACGCCATGGACGACGACCAGGACATGCGCCACTACGGCGGGCTGTGGCGGTACATGCCGGTCACCTGGGCCACGTTCGGCCTTGGCTACCTGGCCATCATCGGCTTCCCCGGGCTGTCGGGATTCTTCACCAAGGACCGCATCATCGAGACCGCCTTCGACAAGGGCGGCACCTCGGGCTACCTGCTCGGATCGATCGCGCTGCTCGGCGCCGGCATCACCGCCTTCTACATGACCCGGCTGTTCCTGATGACCTTCCATGGCACGAAGCGCTGGTCGTCGGAGGGCGCCGAGGCCCACCACCCCCACGAGGCGCCGGTGTCGATGACCGGGCCGATGATCGTCCTGGCGTTCGGCTCGGTGTTCGCCGGCGGGCTGTTCGTCCTCGGCCACTCGCTGCAGGACTGGCTCGAACCCGTAGCCGGCGAGGGCGAGGGCGTGCACACGTTCTCGCCGCTCGTGCTGACCCTGCTCACCCTGGTGGTGACCATCGGCGGGTTCGGCGCGGCCTACCTGCGCTACCAGCTCCGGCCGGTCGCAGTGCAGGCCCCGACGGACAGCGAGGTCACCCTCGTCACGGTCGCCGCCCGGCACGACCTGTTCGCGAACACCTTCAACGAGACCGTTGCCATGCGGCCCGGCCAGTTCCTGACCCGCTTCCTGGTCTGGCTGGACCTCGTCGGCGTCGACGGGCTCGTGCGGGGCAGCGCCGCCGGCATCGGCGGACTGTCCGGGCGGATGCGCCGCCTGCAGACCGGCTTCGTCCGGTCCTATGCACTGTCGATGTTGGGAGGTGCCGTCCTCGTGGTCGGCGCACTGCTGCTGGTGAGGGGCTGACGTGAACACAGTCCCCTGGTTGACGATCATGCTGCTCGTCCCCGCCGTCGGCGCGGTCGTCGTCGGCTTCCTGCCGCGGCGCAGGGCGACCCTGGCCAAGCAGCTCACCCTGGCGATCACCCTCGTGGTCCTGGTGCTCGCCGTGCTCGCGACCGTCGCCTACGAGCCGAAGCGGGCCGGTTTCCAGTTCGCCCAGCACCACAGCTGGATCTCCACGTTCGGCATCTCGTACTCGGTCGGCGCCGACGGCATCTCGCTCGTGCTGATGCTGCTCGCCGCGGTGCTGCTGCCCGTCGTCGTGCTGTCGTCCTGGGACGAGGTCGACGGCCCTGAGCCCGGCGGTGACGGCCTCGCCGCCCCGGCCGGTGGTGGCCGGGGCGGCGCAACGCCCGCCGGCCCTGCCGGCGGTGTTGGAGCCGGCGGCGGTGTTGCAACCGGCGGCGTTGCGACTGGCGGCGTTGCAACCGGCGGCGTCGAGGGTGGCGGTGGCGGGACAGCGGTGCTGGTGGCGGCGCCGCCCGCGCCGCCCGCGGTCGGGCTCGGCGAGCCTGTCCCCGCCCGCGGGACCGAGGCGCGCGGCCAGCGTTCGGTGCCGGCGTTCTTCGCGCTGCTGCTCGCGCTCGAAACCGGGATGATCGGCGTGTTCGCGGCGACCGACGTGTTCCTGTTCTACGTGTTCTTCGAGGCCATGCTGATCCCGATGTACTTCCTCATCGGCAGCTACGGCCCGGTGAAGGAGCAGGCGCAGCGGTCCTACGCGGCGGTGAAGTTCCTCGTCTACAGCCTGCTCGGTGGGCTGCTCATGCTCGCCGCGGTGATCGGCCTGTACGTCGTGTCCGCGCAGCACCTCGCGCACGGCACGTTCGACTTCGCCACGCTGCGCCAGCTGGAGATCACCCCCGGGGTGCAGAAGCTGCTGTTCCTCGGGTTCTTCGTGGCGTTCGCGATCAAGGCGCCGCTGTTCCCGTTCCACACCTGGCTGCCCGACGCCGGTGCCCAGGCACCGACCGGCGCCGCGGTGCTGCTGGTCGGCGTGCTGGACAAGGTCGGCACCTTCGGCCTGATCCGGTACTGCATCCCGCTGTTCCCGGACGCCGCCGACTACTTCGCGCCGATGGTGCTGGCGCTGGCGGTCATCGGCATCTTCTACGGGGCGCTGCTGGCGATCGGGCAACGAGATATGAAACGGCTCGTCTCGTACACCTCGCTGGCCCACTTCGGCTTCATCGCGCTGGGCACGTTCGCCTTCACCAGCCAGGCCGGCACCGGGGCGGTCCTCTACATGGTCAACCACGGGCTGTCGACGGGGCTGCTGTTCCTGGTCGTCGGCTTCCTGGTGGCGCGGCGCGGCACCCGCGACGTCGCCGCCTACGGCGGACTGGCGAAGATCACGCCGATACTGGCCGGGGTGTTCCTCATCGCCGGGCTGTCGTCGCTGGCGCTGCCCGGCACGAACAGCTTCGTCAGCGAGTTCCTCGTGCTGGTGGGCACGTTCACGGTGAACAAGGCGCTGGCGATCGTGGCGACCACCGGCATCGTCCTCGCCGCGATCTACATCCTGTACCTGTACCAGCGGACGATGACCGGGCCGGTGACGCATGAGGAGAACCGGGCGCTGCTCGATCTCAGCGTGCGGGAGAAGATCGTGGTGGCGCCGATGGTCGCGCTCATCATCGGGCTCGGGGTCTACCCGAAACCGATCATCGACATCATCCGGCCCTCGGTGACGGCGACGTTCGCCGACATCGGCAAGCATGATCCGGCGCCGACCCATCCGGCGGCCGCCCAGCCCGGAGGCCACTCGTGATCGTCGCGGACAACCACCTGCTGCTCGCGGAGACGCAGAAAATCACCCCGCCGTCGATCGAGTACTCCTCGCTCAGTCCGCTACTGATCGTGTTCGCGGTGGCGCTGGTCGGGGTGCTCGTCGACGCGTTCGCCACCCGCTCGACCCGGCGGGTGATCCAGCCGATCCTGGCCGGCGCCGGGTTCGTCGGCGCGCTGGTGGCCGTGGCCGTGCTGCACGGGCGGCACGCGGTGCTGGCCTCCGGAGCGGTCGCGATCGACGCGCCGACGCTGTTCATGCAGGGCACGATCCTGGTGTTCGCGCTGCTGTCGGTGCTGCTGGTGGCCGAGCGCCGGCTCGACTCCTCCGGCGGCGCGATCGTCGCCTCCGCGGCGGTGACGCCGGGGTCGAAGGGATCCACCGCGGCGCGTACCTCCGAGGACGTGCAGACCGAGGCCTACCCGCTGATGGTCTTCTCGGTGACCGGCATGATGTTGTTCGTCGCCTCGAACAACCTGCTCGTCATGTTCGTGGCGCTGGAGATCCTGTCGCTGCCGCTGTACCTGCTCGCCGGGCTCGCGCGGCGCCGTCGCCTGCTGTCGCAGGAAGCGGCGATGAAGTACTTCCTGCTCGGTGCCTTCTCCTCGGCCTTCTTCATCTACGGTGTCGCGTTCGCCTACGGGTTCGCCGGCAGCGTCGAGATGGGGAAGGTCGCCGACGCGGTCGGCACCACCGGGAAGAACGACATCTACCTGTACCTCGCCGTCGCGCTGATCGGCGTCGGCCTGTTCTTCAAGATCGGCGCCGCGCCGTTCCATTCGTGGACGCCCGACGTGTACCAGGGCTCGCCGACGCCGGTGACGGCGTTCATGGCCGCCGGGACGAAGGTCGCCGCGTTCGGCGCCCTGCTGCGCGTCTTCTACGTCGCCTTCGGCGGTCTGCGCTGGGACTGGCGGCCGGTGCTCTGGGGCGTCGCGATCCTCACCATGGTCGTCGGCGCCGTGCTCGCACTGACCCAGCGCGACATCAAGCGCATGCTGGCCTACTCGGCGATCGCCCACGCCGGCTTCCTGCTGGTGGGCGTCGCCGCAAGCAACACGGACGGCCTGCGCGGCTCGATGTTCTACCTGGTGACCTACGGCTTCACCACGATCGCCGCGTTCGCGGTGATCTCGCTGGTCCGCACGGGCGACGGCGAGGCGAGCGACCTGTCGCAGTGGCGGGGGCTCGGCCGCACCTCACCGTTGCTCGCCGGAACGTTCTCGTTCCTGCTGCTGGCGTTGGCCGGCATTCCACTCACGAGCGGGTTCACCGGGAAGTTCGCCGTGTTCCAGGCGGCGATCGAGGGGGACGCGACCCCGCTGGTGATCGTCGCGCTGGTGTGCAGCGCGATCGCCGCGTTCTTCTACGTGCGGGTCATCGTGCTGATGTTCTTCTCCGAGCCGCTCACGGAGGGACCGGTCGTGGTCACTCGACCCACTCTGACCTTCGCGACGGCGGGCATCGGTGCGGCGGCGACGCTGGTCCTGGGAGTAGCGCCACAGCCTCTTCTGGACCTGGCGAACACCGCCGCCTCGTCTGGCTTCGTACGCTGACGGTGGTATGAGCGCTATCGGGCTGGACGTCGTGGGGATCAGGACAGATCCTGATCTGGAAAAAGCCGTGCGAGATGGACTGGGTCAGGTGGAGGAACTGCTGCGCGCCTCGGTGCGCAGCGAGTTCGCCTTCGTCACCGAGACCTCGCGCCATCTTGTCGACGCGGGGGGCAAGCGTTTCCGCCCGATCGTCGTCCTGCTGTCGGCGCAGTTCGCCGATCCGCATGCCGCCGGGGTGGTGCCGGCGGCCGTCGCGATCGAACTCACCCATCTGTCGACGCTGTATCACGACGATGTGATGGACGAGGCGCGGCGGCGCCGGGGGGCCGCGGGCGCCCCCGCCCCGGGGGCGCCCCCCGGGGCCCGCCGCCCCCGCG
>NZ_JALKFX010000122.1 GCF_023243045.1 Frankia sp. AgB32 | reverse complement strand
CGCCGCCCCCCCCCCCGGCCCCCCCCCCCGCGCGGCCGGCCCCGGCCCCCCGGGCGCCCCCGGCGGGCGCCCCCCCCACGGCGAGCGCGCTGCGCCGCGAACTGCTCGGCCTGCCCGCCGGCCAGCGGGCCGACCGGCTGCTGGAGTACCTGCTCGGGGAGGTCGCCGAGGTCCTCGGCAGCGACGACGACGAGGTCGGGCCGGATCAGGGCTTCTTCGACCTCGGCCTCGACTCGGTGATGGCCGTCAACCTGACATCCCGGGCCGGTCGGGCGCTTGGCGCCACGCTGCCGCCGACCTTGACCTTCGAGTTCCCGACGACCCGGGCGTTGGCTCAACACCTGCTCGACGAGATGTCGGCGGCGGACGGCGCGTCCGCGTCCGTCACCCGGCAGGAGCCCACGCGGCCGGCACCCGAACCCGACCTCGACTCCTTCGATGACCTGACGGATGACGAGCTGATGAGCCGTCTCGGCGAGGCGCTCGACGGCGCCCGGGCCCTGCTCGGCGACTAGGGAGATCCGCAATGGACAGCAGCAGTGGGCGGCCGCCCGCCAACGTGTCGAGCCAGACCCGCCGGCAGCTCATCGAGGCGCTGCGCACGATCGAGCGTCTCCGGGGCGAGGCCGCCGCCGCGCCTGCGCGCGGGCGGCCGGGTGCCGGGGGTGACGCCGAGCCGGTGGCGATCGTCGGGCTGGCCTGCCGGATGCCCGGCGCGGACAGCCCGGAGGAGTTCTGGCGGTTGCTGGCGGAGGGCACCGACGCCACCCGCGAGTTCCCGCTCGACCGCGGTGACGCACGGGCGATCTACGACGCCGACCCGGACGTGCCCGGCCGGGCCTACTCGATCCGCGGCGGTTTCCTCGATCGGGTGGACGAGTTCGACCCGGCCGCGTTCGGCATCTCGCCCCGCGAGGCCGTGGGAATCGACCCGCAGCACCGGCTGATGCTGGAGGTCGTCTGGGAGGCGCTGGAGCGGGCCGGCTACGCCCCCGACTCGCTGCAGGCCAGTCGTACCGGCGTCTACCTGGGCGTCACCACGACCGACTACGTCCGCATGCGCCAGCAGGTAGGCGACCCGGACGACGTCGACGGCTACCAGCTGATGGGCGAGCCGAGCTTCCTGGCCGGCCGGGTCGCCTACACGCTGGGCCTGCGCGGGCCGGCGAAGGTGATGGACACCGCCTGCTCCTCGTCGCTGGTCGCGCTACACGAGGCGTGTCAGGCCCTGCGCCTGCGGGAGTGCGACATGGCGCTGGTCGGCGGGGTGAACCTCATGCTCATGCCGTACGGCTTCCTGCTGATGAGCAAGTTCCGGGCGCTCTCGCCGGACGGCCGCTGCAAGACGTTCGACGCCTCCGCCGACGGCTACGGCCGAGGCGAGGGGGCGGGTGTCGTCGTCCTGCGCCGGCTCGCCGACGCCGAACGCGACGGCGATCGGGTGCTGGCCGTCGTCCGCGGCTCGGCGATCAACCATGATGGCCGCAGCAGCGGCATCACCGTCCCCAACCCCACGGCCCAGCAGGAGGTCATCCAGGCCGCGCTCGCCCAGGCCGGCACCGACCCGGCCGACGTCGACTACGTCGAGGCGCACGGCACCGGGACGTCGCTCGGGGACCCGATCGAGCTGCGCGCCCTGCAGGCCGTCCTCGCCCGGCACCGCCCGGCCGCATCGCCGCTGCTGGTCTCCTCGGTCAAGACGAACATCGGTCACCTGGAGGCGGCGGCCGGTATCGCCGGTGTCATCAAGCTGGTGCTGGCGCTCAACCACGGGCACGTCCCACCCCACCTGCATCTGACCGTGCCGAACCCGAACGTCGACTGGGACCGGCTGAACATCCGTGTCCCGGTCGCCGGCGAGGCGTGGCCGGCGTCCGCGGACCGCCCGCGGATCGGGGCGGTGAGCAGCTTCGGCGCGAGCGGGACGAACGCGCACGCCATCATCGCCGCGCCCCCGCCGCGAGCCGACGCGGCGGGCGGCGGCGAGGCCGCGGCGCCGCCGGTCGAGACGGTCGTCGTCACCGCCCGGGGCGCGCAGCCGCTGGCCGAGCTGGCCGGCCACTGGGCGGAACATCTGGCGTCCCCCGACGCCGCCGGTCTGACAGCGGCGGACCTGGCGTTCACCAGCCAGTCGGGGCGGGCGCGGGCCTCGCATGGCCTGGCGGTCAGCGGATCGTCGGTCGAGGAGCTGGCCGCCGGGCTCGCCGCCCACGCCCGCGGGGAGCGGGCACCCGGCCTGGTGACGGGCACCCTGGCGTCGCACCGGGCCCACCGGGTGGCCTGGCTGTTCACCGGCCAGGGGGCGCAGTACGCCGGGATGGGCCGCGAGCTGATCGCGATACCCGCTTTCCGGGCCGCGTTCGACGAGTGCGCGGCGCTCGCCGACCCGCTGCTCGACCGCCCCCTGCGCGCTGTCGTCTGGCCCGGTCAGGACGTCGACGGTCCGGGGCCGGCCGCCACCGACGGCCTGATCGACTCGACCCGCTACACCCAGCCGGCGCTGTTCGCCCTGGAGTACGCCCTGGCCCGGACCTGGATGGCCTGGGGGCTGCGCCCGGCCGCCCTCGCCGGCCACAGCGTCGGCGAGATCGTCGCCGCCTGCCTCGCCGGGGTGCTGAGCCTGCCGGACGCGGTGACGCTGGTCTGCCACCGCGCCGCGCTCATGGCGGACCTGCCAGCCGGCGGCGTGATGGTCACGTTGACCTGCGACGAGCGGGCCGCCCGCGAGGCCGTGGCGCCCTACGCGGCGACCGTCGCCGTCGCCGCGGTGAACGGGCCGCAGGACGTCGTCGTCGCCGGACCGGCCGACGACGTCGATGCGGTGGTCGAGGCGCTGCGGGCCGGCGGGACGAAGAGCCGGCGTCTCACCGTCTCCCACGCGTTCCACTCGCCGCTGGTACGCCCGATGCTGGACCGGTTCGCCGAGGTCCTCGCCGGCCTGAGCTATCAGAAGCCGACGATCCCGCTGATCTCGAACCTGACCGGGCTGCCGTGGTCGCCCGACGACGTCGGCCCGCACTACTGGGTGCGCCACGCCGAGTCGCCCGTCCGGTTCGCCGACGCCGTCCGGTCCCTGCACGCCGACGGCATCCGCACCTTCCTGGAGCTCGGACCGCACCCGGTGCTGTCCGGCCTCGGCGCACGCACCCTGGACGATCCGTCCTGCCTGTGGATCCACTCGCTGCGGCGCGGCCGCGAGGACCAGCGGACCCTGGCGCTCGCCGCCGGTGCGCTGCATCTGCGCGGCCTCGCCGTCGACTGGGACGCCGTGCGCGAGGGCCGGCCGGCGCGCCGGGTGCCGCTGCCGACCACGCCATGGCAACGGGAACGGTTCTGGTTCCGCGTGGCCGCGCCGGTCCCGGGCACGCCGCCGGCGCCCGCCGGCGTGGAGGTGCCCGCGCTCGGCCGGCGGCTGCGCACCGCCGCGCCGACGTACGAGTTCCCCGCCGACGCGGCCCCGCCCGGTCTGTTCGCGGCCAGCCCGGCCGCGGCGGACCACCCGCCGGTCGCCGGCCCGGTGGCCCTCGGCGGGCTGATCGACGCCGCTCTGGCCGCGGCCCGCGACGCCCTGGGCGGCGAGTGGTCGGCCGGGCCGGCCCGCCTGCTCGACCAGGTGCCGGCCGCCGCCGCGGCCGCCCTGACCGTCCAGCTCGTCCTCGACCGGATCGACCAGCGCACGGCGACGGTGTCCCTGCGGTCGATCCAGCCCGCCGAGGAGGCCGCCGCGGCGCCCTGGCGGACCCACGGGACCGTCGAGCTGCGCCGGGTGGGTGCCCGGTACGAGGCGGAGCCGGCGCGGGACGCGCCGTCGCCCGCCGCCGTCGGGGTCGACGTCAACCTGACCGAGGGCGCCTCCGTGACCTGGGCGACGATCGTCGCCGCCGCCGCCGCCACCGCCACCGCCACCGCTGCCGCCACCGCTGCCGCCGCCGAGGCCGCTGCCGTCGCTGGCGGGGGGTGGGAGGCGGTGGCGCTCGACGCGGCGGGGGGGGCGGCCCAGGCCGTGCGCCGGTTGAGGCTGCGGCCGGCCGGGCCGTCCGTGGCGAGCGGGTCGGACGGGCCTGGGGGCGAGCCCGTCGACGTCGATCTGCTCGACGCGTCCGGGCGGGCGGTGGGCGCGTTGCGCGGGCTGCGCGCGCTGCCCGCGGCGGACCGGCCGGCACCGCCCGCCTGGGAACCCCCGCGCGACCTGCTCTACCGGCTGGAATGGACGCCGTCCCCGGCGTGGAAGCCGGCCGACGTCGCCGGCCAGGACTTCCTGCTCCTCGCCGACCGTGGCGGCCTGGCGCGGCGGCTCGCCGTCCAGCTCACCGAACGCGGCGCCCGCTGCCGGACCGTGGACGTGCCCACGGACGGCAGCGGCGCGCGGCAGGCCGAGGCCGAGGCCGCGGCGCGGGCCCTGCGGGACTGGCGGGCCACGGTCGAACGGACGGGCACGGCGGTCCTGCTGACCGGTCTCGACGCCCCGCGGCCGGAGGCCACGACACCCGACTCCCTGCGCGAGGCGCGGTCCCGCGCCGAGCTGCTGCTGATCAGCATCGTCCGCGCGCTCGCCGAGGCACCGTCGGGACCACCGGTCCGGGTGTCCGTGGTCACCCGGGGCGCGCAGCCCGCCAGCGCCGACCAGCGGACCCACACGGTCGCCGCCGCGCCGCTGTGGGGGCTGGCCCGGGTCGTGGCCCTGGAACATCAGGATCTGTGGGGCCGGGCGGTCGACCTCGACCCCGACGCGCCGACCGCGAACACCGGGACCGCGCCCGCCGACGCCACGACCACCAACGGCACGACCACAAACGGCACGACCACCGACAGGTCGGCCACCCACGGCACCACCACCGACGGGATGGCCAGCGGTGAAGCGGCCGCGCTGGCCGACCTGCTGACCGCCGCCGACGGCGAGGACCAGCAGGCGCTGCGCGGCGGCCGCCGGCTCCTCGCCCGCCTCCACCACCGGCCCCGCGACCCGGAGGATCTGCGCCGCCGCCCCGACCTGCGGGCCGACGGCAGCTACCTGGTGACCGGCGGTCTCGGCGGCATCGGTCTGGCGCTCGGCCACTGGCTCGCCGCCCACGGCGCCGGCCGCGTCGTCCTCGTCGGCCGGACGCTTCCGCCGGACCGCTCCCGCTGGGACGACCCGGACCTGTCGCCGGCCGCGAGAACGCGTGTCGACGGGGTGCGGGCCATCGAGGCGCTGGGCGCCGAGGTCGAACTCGCCACCGCCGACGTCACCGACCGGGACGCGCTGGCCGCGGCCGTCGCCAGCGCCGATGACGCCCACCGGCCGCTGCGCGGCGTCGTGCACGCCGCCGGCGTCTCCCTCCCCCGCTTCCTCCGCGAGATCAACGACGACGAGTACGAGGTCGTGTGGGAGCCCAAGGTGGTCGGCGGCTGGCTGCTTCATCAGCTCACCGCCGGCGCCGACCTGGACTTCTTCCTGTCGCTGTCGTCGATCGCCTCGGTGTGGGGGTCGCAGCATCTGGCCAGCTACGCGGCGGCCAACGGCTTCCTCGACGGCCTCGCCTTCCACCGGCGGGCCGAGGGACGGCCGGCGCTGACGACGAACTGGGGTCCGTGGAACCTCGCGTCCGGCCTGTTCGGCGACGACGTGACGGCCTTCCTGCGCTCGGTGGGACTGCGGCTGCTGCCGGCCGACCAGTGCCTGGCCGTACTCGGCTCGCTGCTGCGGTCCGACGAGACGCAGGCCGTGGTGTGCGCGGCCGACTGGAGCCGCTACAAGTCGATCATCGAGGCGAGGTCCGACCGGCCGATACTCGCCGAGATCGAAGCCGAGGCGCACGAGGTCGGCGACAGTGCCTCGTCGGCCGTGCTGGCCGCGATCGCCAACGCCGGTGCGGCCGCACGGTTCGACGTCGTCGACACCTACGTCCGCCGGCAGTTGGCCGAGATCCTGCAACTGACCGAAGCCGACCTGGCCGGCGAATACCACCTCCTCGAACTGGGCCTGGACTCCCTGATGGTCATGGAGCTCGTCAGCCGCACCCGCAAGGACCTGGCAATCGAGCTGGACAGCAAGGAGTTCTTCGCCACCGACGCGAACGACTGGGCCCGTCTGCTCCTGCGCTGCGCCACCGACCAGCACGACCTCGGTGCCGAAGCGGCGCTGCCCCGCTCCTGACGCCACCGGAAGTTCCGAGAGGACCGCCGTGAGCTCAGCCAGCAATCCCGACCACGTCGTGGCTGTGGTGTTCGCCGACGCAGCGCTCATCATCGTCGTCAGCACCCTGTTCGCCCGGGCTGTGCGCCGCTACCGGCAACCGGTGGTCATCGGCGAGATCCTGGCCGGCCTGGCGCTCGGGCCGAGCCTGCTCGGCCTGCTGCCCGGCGACCTGCCGGGCCGGCTGTTCCCGACCGACGTCCGTCCGCACCTGAGCGTGCTCGCCCAGTTCGGGCTGGTGCTGTTCATGTTCGTCGTCGGGTTCGAGCACGACCTGGGGCATGTCCGCCGGGCCGGCCGGGTGACCGCGGCGATGTCCGCGTCGTCGATCATCCTGCCGTTCGGCTTCGGCCTCGGGGCCGCCGCCGCTCTGCACCCTTGGCATCACAGCATCGACGGCCACCCGGTCCGGACGCTGCCGTTCCTGCTCTTCCTCGGGACGGCCCTGTCCATCACGGCGCTGCCGGTGCTCGCCCGCATCCTGGTCGAACGGCGGATGAACGACTCGCCGATCGGCCGGATGTCCCTGACCTGCGCGATCATCGGCGACGCGGTGGCCTGGTGCATGCTCGCGGTCGTCGTCGCGATCGTGAAGTCGCACGGGCCGGGGGCCTTCCTGCGCATGATCGGCGAACTGGCCGGCCTGGTCGCCACCCTGAGCCTGGTCGTGGCGCCCGCCGCCCGCGCGGCGCTGGCCCGCGTCTCGCTCAGGACCGACGAGCGGACCAGGACGTCGACGATCCTGTCGTTCGTCGTCGTCGGGGTGCTGCTGTCGGCGTGGGCCACGGCCGAGATCGGCCTGCATCCGGTGTTCGGCGCGTTCGCGTTCGGCGCCGTCCTGCCCCGGGACAGCGTCGCGAGGGCGGCCCCGAACCTGTCGCTCGACGTCGAACGGCTCGGGATCATCCTGCTGCCCCTCTTCTTCGTCACCGCCGGCCTGTCGGTGAACCTGCGCACCCTCGGCGCCCGGGGCCTGGTGGAGATCCTCCTGATCACCGCGGTCGCCTGCGGTGGGAAGGCCGTCGGGGCGGGCGGCGCGGCGCTCGCCTCAGGACTGGGCCGGGGTGGCTCGGCCGTCTTCGCGACACTGATGAACACCCGCGGCCTGACCGAGATCGTCGTCGCCCAGATCGGGCTCGACCTCAAGGTCCTCGACAGGACGACGTTCACCGCGCTGGTGGTGATGGCCGTGTTCACGACCGCGGCGACCGGCCCCCTGCTCAACCGCCTCGCCAGTGCGCCCTGGGCGGTGGCCCACGGATGGCTGCCGTCGGACGGCGCTGCCGTCGGCGGCATCCCCTCCGGCCGGCCCCCGCTCCGCGACGCGCCCGCGACGATCGATCTCCTCGACACCCCGAAGATGGACGCCGAACTGGACGAGGCCGTCCGGACGATCAGACGCGCGGACAGGTAGGTAGCACGGGGTGCCGCCGTCCCCCGGCCAGCCCAAATACTTGGCAGCCCAATGACGATCATGTGACCTTCGGTGTCCGGGGTCCACGCCGTCAGCCGCAGCGCTGGGCGCCAGCCGTGCACAGCCCGCAGCTCCGTCAAACGGGCGAACGTCGCCGTGGCCTCCTCCGGACTGCTGAACTCATGCGCGGCGAGGTCGAGCGCGTTGCCCTTCTCCAGTGGCAGGATCAGCGTCGAGCGGTAGACCTCCGCCGACAGCGACAACGGCAGGCCGGCATCCTGGAACGACCGCACCTCGACCATGACCGCGTCGTAGTCGCCGCGAACCCGGTTCGTGGTGGCCCGCGGACCTTCCAACCCGACATTGACAAAGCTGATCTTGCCGGCCAGGTAACGCGCGCGCATGCTCGCGGCCCCGCGTGGCGTTGGTGGGCACCCGATAACGGTGCCAGCGAACATCTCGACGACGTCCACGAATCCCGGAGCAGCAGCAGTTCCCCACCCGAGGAAAACCCGCGGAAGCGGGCGGTTATGCCGGCTCTCGACCGGTCGAAACATACACCGGGCGCCACCTATCAAAACCGCCTGTCCGGCCGCACCGGAGAAGACTACCAGAACTATCGTGGTAGCAAGAATTCGGCGTCCACCCCGTATGCGAGTGGAGATGGCGAGAGTCATCTACTCATTTACTTGGGTAGGCATGTCGCCCGGAAGGCCTTCGTCACCCTAGATTGACGTCACCCCGACATGCACCAGCGATGTGAGCCGTGACATGCGAGCGGGCACGATCGTAAAGAGTGCGCCGGGTCGGCGACGACGCCGATACGAGCCACTTTGCCATCCAGGATCTTGGCGGAAATCAAGCTCTGACCTGGGCGGATATTCCAGTTATGCAGGATCCTGGACCTCGATCTGGATGGAGCCAGGTCTCCAGGAAAGCACGGGGCATGAATCGCCGACGCCGGCATCACCATCGTCAAGTCCAACGCCAGCGACGTCATCCGCCAGGCATTGCGCGCGGCTCGACGTCGCGTGATCACCCGTCAGACCTGGCCGAGGTTCAGGTGGTCGGGTTCCAGCGGGTGATGACGTCGAGGGTGGGTGCGGTCGGGGTACCGCGTGGCTCGGCGACGAGGCCAGCGGACTCGGCTGCCTCGGCCACATCGTCGACGGTCTTGACCGGACGTCCGTCGGTTTCGGCGAGCAGAAGTGCGCGGGTCAGCCGGCCTTTCGTCTGTTTCGCCTGGTAGCTGAGCGGACGGCGCAGCCAGTGCCCGTCGATGAGTTTCTCGGTCAGAGCGCGCACGGGCAGGGCGCTGGCGCGCATCGGTCCGGCGAGGGAGGGCACGGTCGCGTAGTCCGAGGAGCGGAGGTCCACGATGAGGTGCTCGCCGACGGCGTCCGGGGCCCGGACGAGCAGGTCGGGCAGGGCTGGTCCGAGCCGGGCGCGCCAGAGGGCCGCGAGCACGGTCGGTGCGGTACGGCCGCCGAGGCCGGGGACCGTCGCCGCCATGGCGACCCGATGGTCGGGCACCGGCTCGGCCGCGCCGAGCAGGCCGAACACCCCGTTGGAGACGAACAGGGTGTGGCCGGCCGCGGCGCGCGCGGCGGGTGGCAGCGTCGCCGGATCCAACGCCTGGTAGAGCACTCCGACGAATCGGTCGAGCGCTGGCATCGTCGGTGCGTCCAGCATCGCGGTGTTGGTGGCGAGGTCGGCCCGCGCGCGTGAGGCGGGCAGTCGCAGCGCGACGATCGCCGCGTTCGGGTCGGCCCGGCAGAACGCCGTGACCGCCCGCGCGACCTCGGCGCGGGTTCCCGCGAGCATGCTGTCACCGAACCCGGCCGTCCGCAGCGACGGTCCGTCGCCACCGGCGGCCTTCGCCTCGCTCGGCGGCAGTAGGACCCGCACCTCTCCGACCTCATCTCACGATCTCGGCATCCGGCGTTCTGCGCTGCCAGGTTACGGTGGGAGGATCCGTCCCCGGAACGGCTCGCGAGGCTGGTGGCGATGGCATGCCATCAAGATCGATGATGGCGGGCAGGCGGCCCCGTTGACGAGGATGCGCCGTCGTGAATCATTTGAAGATCTCAAGTGCTTTCACGGCCATGGTCGCGACGCCGTCGACGTCCCGCGCGATGCCTTCGTAGTCCTTCTGGCCGTAGGTCCAGCGCAGCAGCCCGGCCCAGTAAACCAGGTCCATGTAGTAGGTCATGGTCTCCCAGTCCTTCTGCCTGACGCCCTTGGGCGCGCCCCACGAGAAGGTGGCGGTGATGTGCCTGCGATCGTCGCCGACGAGCGGATCGGACGTGAGCATGGACCGCGTGAATGTCTGGAGCATGTTCGGGTGCTCCTTGAGGTCCGCGGCCGAGGCGTAGATGGTTCGCCTGAGCGCGCGCAGCGACGAGGTCTTCTCTGGCGCGAGCCCGTGTCTGCCGACCACCTGCGCGATCCACGAGATGCCCAGGATGTAGGCCAGGTAGTCCCGCGATTTGAAATACCGGTAGATGGTCGCGAGCGCCACGCCGCTGACGTCGGACACCGCGCGCATCTGGAGTGCGTCGTACCCACCCTTGTCCGCCAGCTCGTAGGCCGCCTCGAGGATCTTGTTGTATTTGTCGATCTGGGCCTGCGAGGCGGCTCTGCGACCGATGAAGAACTCCGTCGCCGGTTGTGGCGTCCACCTCGCAGCCACGGGTGGCCCTCCCTGTGCGTGCGAGTTCTGTGCCGCCGCCGGCACGCCGTGCGCGCCTGACGCGGGGGTCTCGTCCGTTGGGAACACGGATCTCAGCCGCGGCCGGTCGCCGGAGCGGGCACTGCCGCGCCGCCGGCTCGGGGGTAGCCATGGTCGGAAATGATCATAGGAGCTCGTCGCTCTCCTGGTCAGCGTGGGCCGGTCGTGGTGGTGAAGGATGCTCCGACCTATGGTAGATCCGGGTTCTAGAACGCAGTTCTTGACCGTGCGTGCCGCCCGACGTAGCCTCCGACGCACCGATCAGGCGATGTCTCCCCCGACCCCACAACTGGCGAAGTCGGCCGTCGGGCCAGCCCCCCGCGGAGGCCCGAAAGCCGGTGGCGCAGAAGCCTCAGTGGTGCAGCAACTAGTCGAGAGGTGAGTAGCGTGGAGGACTTCAAGGCGATCGGCAAACGGCTGTCCAACTGGGGCCGTTGGGGTGCTGACGACCAGCGGGGGACGCTGAACTTCATCACCCCGGAGAAGGTCAGGGCCGCGGCTTCGTCCATCCGTTCTGGCAAGGTCTTCGAGCTCAGCCTGCCGCTGGGCGCGACCGGGCCGCAGCAGGGGGCGGGCCGGTTCAACCCGATCCACGCCATGACGATCCTGCCCGGGGAGTTCACCACGCCGGACGGCCTGGTCGTGTCCGACGACATGCTGACCCTGCCGCTGCAATGCGCGTCGCAGTGGGACTCGCTCGCCCACGTCGGCTACGACGACCGGTTCTACAACGACGTGATCGCGTCGGAGGTCGTGACCGCTCGCGGTGGCGCCAGCCGCAACAGCATTGAGGCGGTGCTGCCGGGAGCCGTGGGGCGCGGCGTTCTGCTCGATCTGGCGCGGCTGCGCGGGGTGGACTGGATCAGCGCGGAGGATGACCCGATCACGGTAGCTGAGCTGGAGCGGGCCGAGGCGGCCCAGGGTGTGCGGGTCGGCAGTGGCGACGCGCTGCTGTTCCGGACCGGCTGGCGGCGGAAGTCCCTCGTCGAAGGCTGGACCCCGGCATGGCTGGCGGCCAATCCGGGCCTGGCACTCGAATGCGCGCAGTGGATCTGCGAGCGGGAGATCTCGATAGTCGCCGCCGACAACTGGGGGGTCGAGATCCAGCCGTCGCGTACCGCGGGCGCCTTTCTCCCGCTGCATTGTGTCCTGCTCCGCGACGTCGGGATGATGTTCGGGGAGATGTTCGACCTCGAGGCGCTCGCCGAGGACTGTGCCGCGGACGGGCAGTGGGACTTCTTCTTCTCGGGCCCGCCCCTGCGGGTCGTCGGTGGCGTCGGGTCCGTCGCCAATCCCGTCGCGGTCAAGTAGCCGGCCTTTCGCCAGCAGAGAGGGGCCCGCCGTGCCCGCATTCCGGTACAAGCTGTCGTCGCGGTCCGGACCGATCACCGTCGAGGACTACCGCCGGCGAGCCAAGCGTGCCGTGCCCGACATGGTGTGGGCCTATGTGGACTATGGCGCGGAGGGCATGGAGACCCTCGACGCCAACCGCTCGGCGTTCGACCGCTACATGCTCAGGACCAAGGTGCTGACCGGCAACGAAGCGACGGACATCAGTGTGACGGTCGCCGGCCAGGACCTCTCGATGCCGGTCCTGTTCGCGCCGACAGGCCTGGCCGGGCTCTCGCACTGGACCGGCGAACTCGGCGCCGGTCAGGCGGCCGAGCGGGCCGGGACCCTTTCGATCGTCACCACCGCGGGATCGTATTCCTTCGACGAGGTCGCGGCCGGAACGGAACGCGACCACTTCTTCCAGCTGTACCCCTGGGCGGACCTCGCCACTGGCCGACATGACCTCACCTCCGCGCTGATGGAACGCGCGCGGAAGTCCGGGTACGCCGCTATGTTCGTCACCGTCGACGTGCCCATCCACGGCAATCGGGAGACCGAGCGCAAGCGGGGCATGGGCAACCCGCCGGTCCTCACGCCGGCCCGCGTCGCCAACGCGGCCATGCGCCCGAAGTGGTGGGCGGCCTTTCTCCGGCACCAGCGCATCTCGGTCCGCAACCTCGTCGACAACGGTGGGGCCCGGGCGGCGGTGTCCTCGCTGACCACCCAGTACCGCATGATGCGCCCCGAGCTGAACTGGGACGACTTCGCCTGGATGCGGGCTAACTGGCAGGGTCCGCTGTTCATCAAGGGCGTGCTGGACGCGGACGACGCGCAGCGCGCGGTCGCCCTCGGTGCCGACGGTGTCGTGGTCTCGAACCATGGTGGCCGCCAGCTGAACTGCGCCCCCGCGGCGCTCGACGCGCTGCCGGCGATCGCGAAACGGGTCGGCGGGAGCGCGCAGGTCCTCCTCGACGGCGGTGTCCGTCGCGGGACCGATGTGGTGAAGGCGCTCTGCCTCGGCGCGGACGCCGTGTGCGTCGGACGCCCGTACCTGTACGGCCTGGCCGCCGCCGGCCCCGCCGGGGCCGAGCACGTCGCGAACATCTTCCGCGACGAGATCACCCGCTGCATGACTCTCATGGGAGTCGCCAAGCTCGAGGACCTCGACGAGAGCCGGCTGCTCCCCGCCAACAGTGTGGTCCCGCAATGACCCACCCTTCACTGCGCGCGATCTGGGAGTCGGACCAGGTCGCCCTTGGCGGCTGGGTGACGTCCGGACACGAGTTCGCGCTGCAGGCCTATCGCCGCGCGGGTTTTGACTACGTCGGGATCGACTGCCAGCACTCGGTGCTCACCGAGGCCGAGGCCGCGAGACTGCTGGTCCGCGGCCGCGACGACGACCCACCCACGATCGTGCGGGTCTCGAAGAACGATTCCGCCCTGATCGCGCGGCTCGCGGACTGCGGCGTCGACGGCGTCATCGTCCCGATGGTGAGCTCGCCCGAGGACGCGATCGACGCCGTTCGGGCGGTGCGCTACCCACCGTCCGGTGTGCGGAGCTTCGGCCCGATCCGCCCCGGGCTGCCATCGACGGACCTGGCTGCGATGGCTGACCGGGTCGGCATCTTCGTCATGATCGAAACGGTGGAGGGCCTGGAGAACGTGGCGGACATCGTCGGTGTGCCCGGTGTCACCGGCGTCTACATCGGGCCCGCGGACCTGTCGATCGGGCTCGGTCTGAACCCGATGGCGGCCTTCACGACCGACCAGCTCGTCGAGCCGATCGAGCGGATCCGGGGTGCCTGCGAGGCGACCGGCGTCGTGCTCGGCATGCACCAGCTCGATGCGGCGAGCACCGGGCGCTGGGTCGACCGGGGCGTGCGCATGGCCACCATCGGCTCCGATACCGGGATCTTCGCGGCCGCCGCCGGGCGCGAACTCGCGCTGGCGCGAGGCAGTGGCCGGGGCCCGGACGGAGGGTCCGCGTCAACGCCCTACGCCAGCTGACCCGCGGAACGCATTCAGGTTGAACCAGCTGCGGTCAGAGATGGAGTGTGAACCGATGGCGATCACGTCGAGTGGCTGCCCGACGGTGGACCAGGACCTCATGGACCACGACTTCGGACAGGACCCCTATCCGACCATGGAGCGGTGGCGGGCGCTCGGCCCGGTCGTCTACAACGAGCGCGTCGACCAGTACATGATCACCGGCTACCGAGACTGCACCCGGGCCCTGACAGACGTCGAAACGTTCAGCTCGGAGGACCTCCAGGAGCTGTTCATCCGGGCCTTCGGCGGCGTCACCATGGAGGCGCTGGACACGACCCGTCATCACCAGATGCGCGGAGTATGGTCCCGCTTCTTCCAGCGCGACGCGCTGCGGAGCCAGCGAGAGCTGGTGGAGGAGGTGGTCGCGGCGCAGGTCGACCCCTTCGTGGAGCGCGTTCGGGCGGGTGAGACGGTCGACGCCATTCCCAATATGACGCGCGCCATTCCCACTCTCGTCATCGCGCGCATGCTGGGCATCGACGAGACGATGCACCGCCAGTTCAGTGCGTGGAGCGACGCGATGGGTTCCACCCAGGCGGGCACCTACGATCCCAGCCCCGAGGGTATGGCGGTCGTCCAGCGCGGCCGCGACGCGACGGCCGCACTCAATGGATATATGGCGCAGAGCATCAAGGACCGCCGGGCCCACGGCGGGGGCGACGACCTGATCTCGATGATGGTCCACGACGAATTCGCCGACCAGATGAGCGAACAGGAGATCATCGCCAGCAACACCCAGCTGGTCTTCGCCGGCAACGAGACCACGGCCAAACTGATGGCCACGACGCTGGCCTCCCTCGCGCAACATCCCGAACAGCTCAGGATGCTGGTGGCGGATCGCGCGCTCATCCCGCGCGCCATCGAGGAGATCCACCGCTGGCAGACCCTGGTCCAGGTGCTGCCCCGGCGCGTCAAGTCCAACGACGCGCGGATCGAGGGCATCCCGATCCCGAACGGTGCCGAGCTGAAGGTGTTGATCGGCGCGGGGAACCGGGACCCGCTGCGGTGGGAGCACCCCGAGCGACTCGACATCACGCGGGTGCCGCGCCAGCACCTCGGCTTCGGTTTCGGCATGCATGTCTGTCTGGGTCTGAACCTGGCCCGGCTGGAGATGCAGATCTGGCTCGACCGCCTGCTCGACCGGCTGCCCGAGTTCCACCTCGCCGAGGAGGTCAAATACACCGGCGGTCTCGGCCTGCGCGGTCCCGAAGAAGTCCAGATCGCAGTCTGACCGTGATGCACCTGAGCGGATCCGCATCGACACCGACTACTACGACACCGAAAACCACGTCACCCGACCGCACCGTGAGCACCCGCCACCTCGTCGACCCCGAAGTCGCGCCGGCGCTCGACGTCTTCCCGCCTTTCTCGTTCAGCCCCGAGACCCTTCCCGCCATCCGGGCATCCATGAACCGGGTGCGCGAGGGTGCTCCGGTCGCGGCCGACGTCTACCCGGACACCGACCGTCGCGAGGTTCTGGTGCCGGGCGCCGCCGGCACCCCCGACGTGCGGGTGCTCCTGTACGCGCCGAAGGGCAGCCACGGCGCGGCCCCGGCGCTGCTCTGGATGCACGGCGGAGGGTTCGTCATCGGCGCCGCTGACAACGACGACCTCACCTGCCGGCGCATCGTCAGCGCGACGGGCGCCGTCGTCGCCTCCGTCGACTACCGGCTCGCGCCTGAGACCCCGGCCCCCGGCCCGCTCGACGACTGCTACGCGGTCCTGAGGTGGCTGCATGCCGAAGCCGAGAGCCTCGGCGTCGACGTCGGACGGATCGCGGTCGGCGGAGCCAGCGCCGGCGGTGGCCTCGCGGCATGCCTGGCGATCCTCGCCCGTGACCGCGGCGAGATCACCATCGGCTTCCAGCTCCTGATCTACCCGATGCTGGACGACCGGACCGGTACCTCCCGGCCAGCCCACCCCTATGCCGGCGAGTTCGTGTGGACGCCGGCCGACAACCACTTCGGCTGGTCCTCGCTGCTCCCCGCCGATCTCGGAAGGAGGGAGTGGAAACAACCCTCAGGCGGACTCCCGCAGGACCCTCCGCACGATCTCCTCGACCTGGTCCTCGGTGATCACAGGCGCGTCACGGCTCTCCACCGCGCACGACAGGATGCGACGAACCAGAGCCGACGTCGAGATGTGCTCATCCGCCGTACGGGCCTTGACCCCATCGGTGTTCCAGCCGGCCGGCGGCTCGACGGGCAGGCCGGGAGCGACAGCCGGAGCCAAGCCGCGACGATGCGCCTCGCGAACGCCGGTCGGGTAGACGAGGCGAACCGTCCCGGCGGCGAACAGCTCCACTACCGCGCCGCGCATCGACGCCCGCCGCGCTGGCACCAACCGCCGCTCGACAAGCCGGCCATACCGGAACACCGCCAGGACTTATGCCCAGATAGTGCGAATATGCAGTCAGCAGTCAGCAGTCAGCAGTCAGCAGTCAGCAGTCAGCAGTCAGCAGTCAGCAGTCAGCAGTCAGCAGTCAGCGTGACACATATCACGTCACCGACGCGACCTCATGCCCACGCCAGTTTATGCAGGTCAACGGACCGAAGGAGGACTTCTCGATCGCCCGCGTCGCATCCGACAGATCGACATATCCCCAACTACCGGCGACCGTGACACTATTTCTGTACATTGAGCATTTTCAAAGTTTTTGAGATGGATTTACGAACTGATTTCTGTGGATCGTCCGGTGCTCCGCACGCCCCTCGACGGGCACGCCGACACATGCTCAAAAGTTGTTGATGGAGTCGGGGAAACAAGAGAAGTCCCCGGTAGATCACAGGGTGTCTACTCCACTGTGCCCTGACCGAGGACTTCCGTTGCTAACCTACCCTGGCGTCATCGACCTGCCGCGGGCGACCCTGGACTTCCTGACCGGCCTGCTTGTCGACGACCACGACCGCCGGCGGACCTGGCGCAAGCTGCCGCCGGAACGTCAGGCCCTGCTCGTGCTCGCACACCTGCGTCACGGCGACACCTACGAACGGCTCGCCGCAGGGTTCGAGGTCAGCGTCGGCACCGTCCACAACTACCTGCGTGAAGCCGTCGAGCTGCTCGTGACCCGTGGTCGCAGCCTGCTCGCCGCCGTGTGGACGTTCGCCTGGACCCGCAGCAACTTCCTCATCCTCGACGGCACCGTGGTCCGCACCAACCGGGTCCGCGCCCTCAACAGGCTGTACTACTCCGGCAAGCACAAGTACCACGGGATCAACCTGCAGGGCCTCACCGACCCACACGGCCGGCTCCTGTGGATCTCCGATGGGCTCCCCGGCAGCACCCACGATCTCACCGCCGCCCGCGCCCACCACATCCTGGACACCGTCGACCGCGCCGAACTCTACCTCTACGCCGACAAGGGCTACGTCGGCGGCGAAGGAACCCGACTCCTCGTCCCCCACAAAAAACCACCGAAACGCGACCTCACCGACCAGCACAAAAACGACAACCGCGCCCACGCCGCCACCCGATCACCAGGAGAACGCGGCTTCGCGGTCCTCAAGAACTGGCATATCTTCGACCGCTACCGCGGCTGCCCCCGCCGCGTCGGGAACATCGCTCAAGCCGTCCTCGTCCTCACAGAAAACCAACATTGAAAAGGCTCATTCAAAAGCATTCGCTGTCAACGCATCTCTAGACCCCATATCCCAGGTTCCTCGACCGAAAACAAGGAGAGCTATGAACAATCAGGCAAGGCGATCCCTGACGATGGCAGCGAGCCTCGCTGCCCTGACAGTTGCCGTCTCAAGTTCCTTCGTTGACCCCGCCACAGCTGTCCCAGAGTCCCCGTCGTCCGGTCTTCCCACGACTATCCCGCAGAATGCGCGACGGGTTGACTCCGAGAACTTCAGTTTCACGCGTAGCTCCAGCGTCAGCTCAACTCCGGGCGTGACCGCGGCAGCAGCAGGCACCATCGCGTGTGAGCTCAAGGTCAACGACCCTCATGATTCACATCATGTGAATGGAAGCGTCAATGGCACGGCGACTGTGAAGTGTACGGCG
This sequence comes from Frankia sp. AgB32, assembly GCF_023243045.1. Lineage (GTDB taxonomy): Bacteria > Actinomycetota > Actinomycetes > Frankiales > Frankiaceae > Frankia. Next base: position 7,005 of record NZ_JALKFX010000122.1, on the reverse strand, counting down.
CCAATGCAGAGCATCTTTCTGAGTGTTGCATTGTTCCGCGACGGAAACCTTCTCCCTGGCGCCTACAATAATACCGGCTACAATAAGTCACAATGGTCAGGTAACCACGCGGTACCGTGCGCGAATGGGACCTACGTGACCGGCGGGCGCACTAGGGTCGTAGCTCCGGCAGGTTACAGCCCGGCGGTCTGGGAAACCGCGACAATATTCTCGCCACACGACGCGAAGATCATCTGCGACTAGCCTATCCGGTGGTCAGCCATTAGGGACCAGCAAAGATTCCCGCGTACCGCCGCATCGAATCCTGCGGCTCAGGTCGCGCCTCCGGAAGAAGGCCGACCTCCTACTTGTCATGGCCACGTCAATCCCACCCCGAAAGCCAGTGAAACAACCTTGACGAAGAACCTTCTCAGCTACCAGGATTTCACCGACCAACTACTTTCCAGCCTGAAGTTTGAAGACAACGACCCAAGCAGGGAAGCGCTTCTCGCAGGGAAAGACCCGCATCTCGATTCTCTTCAGATGCTGGTACTTGTCACGAAGATCGAGGATATGGGGGCCAGACTCCCCAGCGAGACAATAACAGCGACCGTCATAACATTTGAAAACCTCTACCACCACTACTGCAAGCACCGACAGGCTTCACATCTGCAGATCGCATTGAGCGACGGCTCCCCGATATCCACCATCTCAATTCCATCTCCAGGCGACTTGGAAAAGAAGAGAAGGTCGGACCTCGAGCCCAAAGTGGTCAATGGTCGCTTCATGCTGGCCCCCATACAAGACCAAGATTTGCCTTTTCTGTACGATCTCGCGACATCAAGCGCAGTCGGATTCCGGTGGCGTTACCGTGGCGGCATACCGACATTTGAGAGTTTCCAGCAGGACCTCGCCGTACCCGTAATTTCTCAATTCACCGTGTGGAGCAGAGAGAACAACGAACGCGTGGGGCATGTAACCTGCCATGAAGTCGACCTCGCGAACTGTCACGGCTACATTGCCGCAATGTTCACCCCAGCCCTTATGGGTCGCGGCCTAGCCATTAACGCCGTCAGACTGTTTCTTCAGAACATCTTCCAGCGATTCAATCTCCGAAAAGTCTACATGGAGATGCTGGAGTTCAATTACGATCAGGTCGCTAGTGGAGCCGGCACATTTTTCCACGTTGAAGGTAGGCTACGTCGGCACGAGTATTATAACGGACGATTCTGGGACAAGTATGTCCTTGCCGTATTCCGCGAAGATCTCCTGGAATCTAATGACGAGCACCTCTAGCACTTTCGGCCATCAACAAATGTGATCAGGGGAAGTAACGACGATGGTCTACCTTTTCGACGCAGTCGACCGTGCCGGTCAGGGCACCGGTTCTGTCACCTTCGTGACACCTGATGGAAATCAAAAGGTGGACTGGTCTGACCTCATATCCCAGGCGAAAAGTTTGTCGAGTGTGCTTCAGCAAAAGGGCGCAGGCCCAGGACGGCCCGTTGCCGTCCTGGCTCTCACATCAAGAGCGGCAGTCACAGCTGCAGTGGCAGGTTGGCTTACCGGAGCGAGCATCACCTTCGCACCAACTCCGGCACGGACTGCAAGTCCGGCTCACTACCTGGATGCGACCCGCCGTCGTCTTGACGCCATCGGCGAGCCCGTTGTGCTGGTCGGTAGCACATGGAAAGATCTGGGAAAGAGACTTACCAACAGCAGATGGACCGTCGCCGACCTTGACGAGCTGTTCGACACGGCGATAAATGTCAATTCGAACGCATGGAATCCTCCGGTAATCTCGGATGCGGATCCAGCAATCCTTCAACTGACAAGTGGAACTACCAGTGCGCCGAAAATCGTACGAATCAGCCATGCGAACATCGAGGCAAACGTCGGCGCAATCAAGATCGCTACGGATCATGAATCGATTCATGGGAAGATGTATTCATGGTTGCCTCTATCTCACGATATGGGTCTTGTCAGTGGCCTGATACTTCCGCTGAGCTGTGGCACTTGCGAAGTAATTCTCGCAAATCCGGCCGACTATATAGCGCAGCCCAGCGGATGGATGGAAAACATTTCGCGGTTCCGAGCCACATCGACAGTCGGGCCCAATTCCGCGTATGCTCTGGCCGCGAAATACCTCGAAACCAGTCCTCTGCTCGACCTCACGTCCATGCGGGCCGCTCTGTGTGGTGGCGAACCAGTTGATCCGGAAATCATGGATTCTTTCTCGGTGGCAGCAGGTCGCCATGGCTTCGATCCTCGAGCGATACTTCCTGCCTATGGGCTGGCCGAAGCAACTGTAGCTGTCACTATGCCGCCTACTGGGCGAGGCATGCGATGCGAAACCGTCGATGCAGAGGATCTCGCACAGCGGGGGGTAGCCGTTCCGGTAGAACCATCAGGCGGGGTGGCACCCTATGATAACCCTACCACAGCGGGTTCGGGGAAGGTAAATCGCAGGTTTCGGCGTCTGCCTCTCCTCGGCAAACCGGTGAACGGTATGAGAGTGCGAATCGTCAACGCTGTGAGTGGGCGCCCGTGCCCGGAGCGTTGTGTCGGTGACGTGCAGATCCAAGGCTCCTCAGTAACGACCGGCTATCATGACGATGCGTCCGCGAGCAGGCAACTCCTTACCGCCGACGGCTGGCTCCAAACCGGCGATCTCGGCTATCTTACCCAGGGCGAGCTAGTGATCACCGGAAGATCGAAAGATGTCATCATAGTCGGGGGACGCAACATCTATCCGGACGAAGTCGAGAAAGCTGCGTCTCGGGTTGTTGGGGTAAGGCCAGGAAATGTGATTGCATTTCGCGTACCTCGCGCGGGGTTACTGGGAGGGGAAGGCCTAGGGATAGCGGTAGAGACACACTCAAGCGATCATGCGGCTGTTCGGGCGGCTATAATAGAAGAGGTCAATGATTCGGTTTACGTGCATCCTGCCCTGGTGGTAGTTCTGGAGCCTGGAGGTGTACCAAAAACGCCGTCCGGAAAACTCCAGCGCTCCGAGGCGGCTAGAATATTCCTGTCGACCAACTCGTGAGACGTGAAGCCGTGGATAAGTTTGAAATCTCCTCCAATGCCCTCGAAATAGCGATTTCCGGGAGTCCGGGGGATTGGGTTGTCGCAGAAACCAATGGTGCCAAGTACACGATTGGATCGCTGTTGCCCAACAGCTTCCTGGCGTATGCTCGAGTTTTCCATCCAGCGTATTTGGGCGACCAGGAAGTGAAGTGGGCAGAGGTAGCGCACCGGAATGGCACGGTCGCGCATCCGTTGATGCAGTGGGAGTCCATCACCGGTTCCTGGCGGTACTCGCGCGGTGATACGCAGCATGACGTCTGGGATGAATGCCCTTCCGTGGGATCGCTTCCTGTTTCGCAGGCCAAACGTCTCGCGCACCTGTTGGCCCGGCACACCTCCACGGTCGACGAATGCTGGTTTGCCGTGTGGTCAGGATTCGGCGGCCTCGAGGCACGCTGGGGGCATGCACCCAGAGTGGCGATGCCGCGTCGCGAGATGATGCTGTTGTCCGGTCCATTGCCCGCAGCCGCCAGGTCAGTAGAGGACTCGCCCGGTGATCAAAGGGCCAATTTGTGGTGGCCTGACGATCAGGCGTGGTGCCTGGTCACCGACATCGACCTTATGACCACTTATGTCGGTGGTAGCCCTGAGTGCATCGCAAGCATCACTACGGACAGCGCGCTCGAAGCAATGCCCGTGCTCGTCGACCAGGGCATCACACTGGATTCCGACAAGGTCAATCCGCAGCCGTCCGGATCATACAACGACGCCGGGTAGCCCGGGGGATGTCGCCCCCGGGCTACCCGGCGAGGGTGGAAAGTGGCGGCTGCTGAAGGACTCCCGTGCGACAGTTCCCAGCTTCGGCCTTCATCGCGTCAGCTCCCGCGGGGCTGCGAACGCACGCTCCAGCGGGAGCTGCTGATCGCATCAAGTCGGACAAACAACGAACGTCCGGACCCACCAGGGCGACGCGGCCACGACCCGCCCGGCGGTGACGGGTCCTGGCTCCCGTCAGCCGGCCTGCGCCTTGGCGGCAGCCTTCGTCGCCTTTTTGTACTCCCGGACCTGGTCGCGGGTGGAGACGTCCGTGATGTCCGCGATGGAGCGGAAGCTGCCCTCATCCCCGAACGGCGCGGACGCCTCCCGCCACCCCGGCGGCGTCACGCCCAGCTGCTTGCCCAGGAGCGCCACAAGATCTTGGCCTTCTGCTGGCCGAAGCCCGGCAGCGCCTCCACCCGCTTCAGTAGTTCCTTGCCGTCGGCCGCGGTCGTCCATACGCGGGCCGCGTCACCGTCGTAGGTGTCCACGATGAGCTGGCACATGGCCTGCACCCGCTTCGCCATCGAGCCGGGGAAACGGTGGAGCGCTGGCACTCGGGAGAAGACCGCGCCCAGGGCGTCCGGGTCGTACGTGGCCAGTTCCTCGGCGTCCAAGGGACGGCCGAGGCGGCGAGTCAGCTCGTGCGGCGCAGCGAAGGCACGCTCAAGCGGAATCTGTTGATCCCAGCCAGTCTCGGAAGGATGGAGTGGAAACAACCCTCAGGCGGACTCTCGCAGGACCCTCCGCACGATCTCCTCGACCTGGTCCTCGGTCATCACGGGCGCGTCGCGGCTCTCCACCGCGCGCGACAATGCGCCGAACCAGGGCTGACGTGGGGATGTGCTCAGCCGCCGCGCGCGCCTTGAGCGCATCCGCCAACGATGCCGGCACCCGTACCGAGACCACAGCCTGCTCGGACTCGATCGAATCGCCCGCGCATAGAACACCTCAGGTCCGGCAAACGTAAACATGCCGCCCGTCGCAGGAAAGGTTGCCGTCGATCGCCGCCCGTCAGTCGGGCCCGCCGATGCCCTCGAGGGGAAGGGACACGCCGACTGCAGACGATCACACAGCCCGCTTGCTAAGCGACAACTTAGCCGGCGTTCTGGCTGCTCACATGCCGACCAACCCTCCGCACGCCCCGAACCAGCGAAGCCAATTCCGAGCGCGCCTTGACCACCGAAGCGACAACTCGGTAGGGTTTCCGCCAATAGGCTTATTACAACCAAAAATTACCCATACTGTCTTGGAGACCACCGTGAAGTGGTTACGCCGCACCCTACTCCCACTCCTACTCTCCCTCGGCATCGCACTGCTGGCGGCGGCACCCGCGCACGCCGAAAGGCTGGGAACCAGGCCCAACTGGGGTGCGTGTGGCGTGTCAACCAGCGAACAAAAAATGGTCTACGACTTCGGCGGCATCAATTTGCGATGTGGCAACAACCGCTGGGGTTACCGTCACATAAAGAACGGAGGCAACGGAGAAGACGGACACTACGACGATTTCCAGAACCTGGCCAGACCGGCCGGGCTCAACTGGAGCGACCTGGTGCACTGGGCCATCTACTACAACACTAAAGATCCCGACCACGTCGTCGTCGACCAGAATACCGGCTGCCGAGATCGGCTGCTGTACGCGCAGGATGGAAATGGTCGCCAGGTGTGGCAGAAGCGCTTCATGATGATCTACAATGCCACGGATGGCCGTGTTATCACCGTCTATCCCACGTCCGGGACCTGTTAGCGGTACTAAGTTCATCGTCGCCGCTCGCGCCCGGCATGGATCTCCGGTATCCGGCTGCTTCGATGGGCGAGACCACGAGGAAGTCCAAGAGAAGCCCGTCGCCGGGCTGCGCACGTTCGGCTCATGGCATGACCGGGAGATCCCGACTACCGGCGGGATAGCACGCCCGCAAACGGCTCGGCGAGGAGCCGATTGCGGGCCGCGCCAATCTCGCTTCGATGGGTGCGACGTGCTCTCAGGTGCCAGGTCTGTCGGACGACCAATAGCCACCTTCCGCGCCTGCTGACGGAAATGATCTACGTTCGGGGCCTCGCCGACGGACAAGAGAGACGCGACCATCAGCTGACCGGTCGAGCCGGATCTCGACAAGCGACAAGAAGATGTCCGAGTCGAAATATTCCTGAATCTGCATGATGATGTACTGCAACCGGACTCGGTCCCGCTCATCCCCCTGCGCTTCGGCAAGACCGAGGATGGCATTCTCCTCGTCCAGCCAGTTGAAGTACTCCTTCAGAAGATTCAGTTCAAGCGTGACGCGAACCGCTCGATCCTCATCACGAAGATCGAATGTTCCAGCTGTAGAATCCAGGCCAGAGATCTGATATCGACGCCGGAGGATTTCGACAACAGCATCGAACAGTTCTCGCTTGTCAGCCATGTAAACCTCGGCGATTCATGGTGATTGTCACAATGGGCCGGTGGTGGCGTGCAGCTGAGCGGAGAATCCTCGCCGGCAAGGAGGCCGCCGGCATCGACCGATCAGGAGCTGTCAGGGAAAGGCCACCTCACACATCCTATAGCATGGCCAAAGGATCCGGCGGGCTACCGCGCGGCCAGCCTGGGCTGTTCATCTCGGGCGTTACCTGATCCTACTATGAGGGTAGCCGGTGCGGGACACAGGAAAGTCCTTCTGACCTGGGAGGACACAGGTGTCTCACCCGAGAATGACACAACGGGTCTAGGCCCCGGCGTCGATAGTGGACCACCGCTCCACTCTACCAACGACGAGAATCAGCTTCCTGTAGTAGGCCCACGAGTGTCGCCGGGGCCGTTCCTGAGGCCCATCCCCAGTCCTGGCCGTGGACGTTCGGCATGACACGGACGCGGTATCCGGCGTGTTCGAGCGCCGCCAGACCCCGCTCGAACGGTCGCGGCAATGCCGCCGGGCCGCACCAGGACGGCGCGACCACACCGACAAGGTCACAGACCCGCAGCGCTGGCGGGAGAAGGGCGGGCATGACATCGGACATTTCCTGATTATCGCAAACAGCACGACCGGTCATCAGACAACGAGTGGGCAGGATCCGGATCTGGCATCCGTCTCTAAACGGGCGGCGGAGGCATGGGGCTATGGGACAATGCCACTCGGTTAAGGAGGAGGGGTGTTCGTCCATCCCGACACGCCAACACCCGATCCCTTTCCGGTCAACTTT
>NZ_JALKFX010000121.1 GCF_023243045.1 Frankia sp. AgB32 | reverse complement strand
CTGTTCGCTCACTGGGCGTGGATGCCTAAGTTCTGACGGATCAGGTGAGAAGGGCGGAGTGACGAGAGATCGTCACGCTCCGTTCTGTGGGAGCCCGGGGGTGAAATTCCCCCGGGCTACCCGGCGACTACAGACTTTGAACGGTGGGGGCCTGGTTGATCAAATCCGGTGTGGCTGGGTATGGGCTGATCGAAATCGGCTGACCTGGATCCGCCAGTAGCGGCTGATGGTGGGAAATAGATCGTTAGAATGTGATTGGGTACCTGCCATGCAGTGAAAATCGGCTACCACGCAAAACGAAGCTCGCTGGCGACATGCACCCGCCAGGTGTTCATCCGGATCAGGTCGATCAGGTCACGGAAGCAGGGCCCGAGGGCGCACGCCGGGCTGAGCCATCTGTCGGTGGCGGGCCTGGTAGCGGTCCGCCAACCCCCGACGAGCTACGCCCACACCACCGGCCGACCGGCCGCGGCAAACCGGGTTGCAGGCCCGGGCGGATGCCGCGGGGCTGATCACCTGGGAGGTGTCGGTGGACTCGACGGTGGCGCGGGCGCATCAGCATGCGGCGGGGGCGTCGAAAAAGGGGATCTCCAGCGGGAGTCCCCGGGTGGTGTTGACACCGAACCGGCGGATCATGGGATCGGGCGGTCCCGGGGTGGGTTGACCACCAAGCTGCATCTGGCCTGCGAGCAGGGGCAGAAGCCGCTGGCGTTGCTGGTCACCGCCGGGCAGCGCGGGGACAGCCCGCAGTTCACCGCGGTGCTGGGCCTGATCCGGGTCCCTCGGCCGGGACGGGGCCGGCCCAGGACGTGTCCGGATCGGGTACTGGCGGACAAGGCGTACAGCTCGAAGGGGAACCGGGCCTACCTGCGCCGGCGCGGGATCCGCGCCACCATCCCGGAGAAGACCGACCAGGCCGCGAACCGGAAGAAGCTCGGCAGCCATGGCGGGCGGCCACCCCACTTCGACCCGGAGGCGTACAGGCAGCGCCACGCCGTGGAGTGCGGCATCAACCGGCTCAAACGTCACCGGGCGGTCGCGACCCGCTACGACAAGCTAGCGGTCGCTACGAAGCAACAGTCACCATCGCCGCGATCAACGAATGGCTAGGACACCCAGGCGCCGGCCAGAGCCCAGTTGGCCTCTGGGGCGATGGTGTATGAACGGCGACGTCTGCCTGCGGGCCGTCAGGCCCTCGTCGTGCTGGCGTCTTTGCAGGTCCTCGTCACGATGGAAACTGAAAGTGTCGGCTGGATGTCATTGCGCTGTCGATAACACCCTTCTGTGATGGCTGTTCACAGGGGGCCCATCATCTGTGCGGTAAGCGAGAGCGCGCAGACAAGCGTAGGTGGTGGGGCTGCAACCAGCGGGATTCCATGGCAGTCACAGGCCGCCGTGGAGTCGGTGTCCACCGCTGCCGGCGTGCCTGCGACACCGGCGCCGCCGGCACCGATCAGGCGTGCCATCGGCGGCGCCAGCATCCCGTTTCGCGATGGCCCCGACAGCGACCCGCCTTCCGCCGCGGAGTTGGATCTGTGCTCGGCGGTCAGCGGCGCGCAGCGGGGTGACGAGGCGTCGTTCCGGGTGCTCTACCGGGCGGTGCAGCCAGGCCTGTTGCGATACCTGCGGGTGCTGGTGGGCGACGACGCCGAGGACGTCGCCTCCGAGGCATGGCTGCAGATCGCTCGTGATCTGTCGACGTTCCGCGGGGACGCCGACGGGTTCCGCGGCTGGGCGGCCACGATCGCGCGGCACCGGGCGCTCGACCATCTACGCAGGCGGGGCCGCCGCCAGCGGGAGGACATCCCGGTCGAGCTGGTGACGGTGCCGCTGGCCGGGCCGGACGACACCGCGGACGAGGCGTTGGAGGCGATGTCCACCGAGCGGGCCCTGCGGCTGATCGCGGGCCTGCCGTTGGACCAGGCCGAGGCGGTGCTGCTGCGGGTGGTGCTGGGATTGGACGCGAAGACCGCGGGACAGGTCCTGGGTAAGCGGGCCGGTGCGGTGCGTACCGCGGCGCACCGTGGATTGCGCAGGCTCGCCGAGCAGCTCGCCGCGGTCGAGCACCTCGACGGGCACCTCGACGAGCAGGGGGATCAGCAGGGGGATCAGCAGGGCCGGTCGGCCAGGGGAAGACGAACATGATCGGGATATCGGCGGGCGGCGATGACCACGGGTTTCGGCCGGGTGTAACACCGGCGAGGACTTCGACGCTGAAGGACGTGAGATGAGCACACACCGACCTCGTCCGGACGGTCGGATCGACGCGCGGCGGCTGCTGCGCGGCGACCCGGTCAACGCCGGGATCGGTCCGGATCCCCTTGCCGATCTGCTCGCCGCCGCGTCCGCTGTGGCCCGCGACGGGGAGCTCGACGGCGAGGAGGCGGCGGTGGCCGCCTTCCGGGAGGCGCGTCTCGTTCACGTCCCCCAGCCGCGGAGAAAATCGATGGTGAAGTTGATGCTCGCGCACGCCCTGACCATGAAGGTCGCCGCTGCGGCGGTCGGAGCCACCGTCCTCGGCGGCGCCGCCGTGGCCGCCAGCACCGGAGCCCTGCCGTTCACCGGCACAGGCGGCCACCCCGTGTCGGCGACGGCTACCCCCTCCGCCACCGTCTCGGCGTCGCTGCTCGCGCTGTGCCACACCTACACGGCGGCCGCGGCGAGCGGCGCCAGCCCCGCTCTCGACTCCCCGGGCATGACCACCCTGATCACCGCCGCCGGCGGTCGCGACCAGGTAGGCCCCTTCTGCCTGCGGGCACTTCAGGCTCAGATCGGCGCCACGGTCGCACCGGGCGCGCAGGCCGATACCCGTGTTGGCCCGGGCGGTGTCGGGGCCGGGGCCGCCGTCGGGCCGAACGCGGCCGTGAGCGCGACCGCGGGTCCGGGGGGCGTCGGGATCGGCGCCCGCGTCGGAGCGGGCACCGGGGTGGGCGCCCAGGCGGGGCCGGGCGGCACAGGTGTGAGCGCCACCGCCCCGGGTACCGCCGCCCGGGCCAGCGCCGGACCGGGCGGCCTCGGTCTCGGTCTCGGGGCCACCGCGCCGGGCACCGCGCCGGCCACCGCGCCGGCCACCGCGCCGGCCACCGCGCCGGCCACCGCGCCGGCCACCGCGCCGGGCGCGCAGGCGGGTTCGGGCGGCGTGGGTCTTGGCGTCACCGTGCCGGGTGCAGGTGTCGGCGCCAGCGCCGGACCGAACGGCGTCGGTCTTGGGGCCAGCGTGGCACCGACACCACGCCACTGACCCTCAGGGCCGAGCCGTCGAACCGCGGGCGGTCAGGAGCCCACAGCGCGACAGATAGGCCCCTGCCAGGCACCCGGGCGCCGTCGCCGGGCCGCCGCTGTGACCATGACCCCGGCGGCGAGCCTCCCGCCAAGGCAAGCCCGGGTGCCCCGGCTGTGCCGCCGGGACGAGGCCGCGTAACCGTCAGACACGTCGCGGTCGGGACGCCAACGAGGGCAGGCCCCACACCCGCTCCGACGAGGTCCAGGCCGGCGAAGAACAACGCCGCCCTCGAACCCCTGCGCCCACCCGAATGGACATACCCTGCTACCTACCCCGACCTGCCTGCACGGGCCGCACCGGTGCAGGCAGTGCACCCGTTGCCGGGTTCCTCGAGGTGTGGACGCTCTATCGGAACCGGGAACCGTGCGGGCAGATCACTGTGATCGGCTGCACCCGGCGTCGCGGCTCTTGTGCGGTGCTGCACCTGGCCGAGGCGCTGCCGATCGATCTCGACATCGGCACCGAACTCGGCGAGAAGCTGCTGTCCCGCAAACGCCTGCATGATCTTCGGCATGGGAGTGCGAGTATCCAGACTGCCGGGGGCGTGTCGACATCACCCTCGTGTCCAAGCGGCTCGGCCACGCGTCCCCTGCGATCACCGGACGCCTCCACGCACACCTGCTGCGTTCGGCCGGGCAGGAGGTCCCCCGGACCGCTGCGGACGCCGTCCCGCGGCGGGTGGTGCGGCAAGCGCGGCCACACCCCGGCCACAACGATCAACGATCATGATCCAAGTTAGTACGGATTGCCAACCATGCAGGCCATGACGCTGTTTTGGGGTGGGCCGTCAGGGACTCGAACCCTGAACCCGCCGGTTAAAAGCCGGCTGCTCTGCCAGTTGAGCTAACGGCCCCGCGCAGCGATCGTACCTGGGCCCGATGGTCTTGGACGTGTCCCTGGGAGCGAGCCGGGCGGCGTGATCTGGTCGGGCTCCCGACAGGGCCTGGTTGCTCAGAACGTGCCGGCCGGCTCAGGACGGGGCGAAGTGCACGGGCAGTGCGGACAGACCACGGGCCCAGACGGACGGGCGCCAGACCAGCGCGTCGGGAGAGATCGCCAGGGTGGCGTCGGGCAGGCGGTCGAGCAGGACCTCGACGGCGGCACGGGCGATCGTCTCGGCGATCTCCTGCGCGGGGTACGGGCAGCGGTGATCTCCGTGGCCGAACGACATGTGCGCGTGGTTGCCGCTGGGGATCTCGAAGGAGTCGGGGCGTACCTGCGGGTCGGTGTTCGCCGCGGCGAGGCCGAGCAGGAGCAGGTCGCCGGTCTGGATGTGCTGGCCGGCGAGCAGGGTGGGGCGGGTCGCGTAGCGGCCGGCGAAGATCTGCTGCGGGGTGTCCTCCCACAGCACCTCGGTGAGTGCCTGGCTGACGCTGCGCCGACCGCCGGAAAGCGTGATGGCGAACCGGTTGTCGGTGAGCATCAGCCGCAGCGTGTTGCCGATCCAGTCGGTCGTCGGCTGCTGGCCGAAACCGACGAGCATCAGCAGGTCCCAGTGCGCCTCGTCGTCGGTCGGCCGGGACGGATGGGCGAGGATGGCCGAGCCGAGGTCGGCGGCCGGGTCCACCTTCCGCTCGGCGATCAGGTCGCGGAAGAAGACGACCAGCCGCTGCTGCGAGTCGAGCGCCTCCGGGCCGGTGCAGTCGGCGGTGTCGGTGATCATGCGCAGCAGGTCGGGTAACGCGTTCTCGGCCACGCCGCTCAGCCGGCCGAGGACCAGGATCGGCAGCGCCCGGGCGTACTCGGCGATGAGGTCGGCCTCGCCGCGACCGGCGAAGGCGTCGATCAGCTCGTCGCACACGCGCTCGCAGGTTGACCGCAGCTCGAACGGGTCGACGCCGGCGAGCACGTCGTCGACGATCGCCGAGCGGCGCTCGAACTCGGCGCCCTCCGTCTGCATCGCGGCCGGCGTCCAGGTGGTGAGCGTGCGCAGCGGCCAGTCCGGCGCGACCCGGTCGGCGAGGTGCCAGCGGCGGGCGTCGCGACCGAACAGCTCCGGGGTGTTCGTCACGTAGTGCAGCTCGCGGTAGCCGAGGACGAGCCACGCCGGCACGTCGCCGTCGAGCAGGACCGGCGCGACCGGCCCGTGGACGCGGCGCATCTCCCGGTAGACCTGCCCGGGGTCGCGCCGGAAACGCGGGCCGTAGAGCCGGGTCGCGGCGGGGCCGCCGGGGTTCGCGGTGAAGCCGGGATGGACGTGCGGATGGGTCACGACGAGTGCTCCCGGGCGGTGGACAGGGCATAGAGATGATCTACCAGCGCGATCAGCACGGACTTGCTGGACGCGCGGACCCGGGCGTCGCATTCGACCAGCGGGATCTCGTCGGCCAGCGACAACGCGCCGCGCAGTTCCCCCAGCGTGTGTTCCGGTTCGCCGAAGTTGTTACGCGCCACGATGAACGGCATGCCGTGGTGTTCCAGCCGGTCGATCGCGTACCACGAGTCCGCCACCCGTCGGGCGTCGACGAGGACGATCGCGCCCAGCGTCCCGCTGAACAGCCGGTCCCACAGGAACCAGAACCGTTCCTGGCCGGGCGCGCCGAACAGGTAGAGGACCGTCCGCTCGTCGAGGGTGATCCGGCCGAAGTCGAACGCCACCGTGGTCGTGGTCTTGTCCCGGACGATCCCGGTGTCGTCGATGCCGACACCCGCGTCGGTCATCGTCTCCTCGGTGCTCAGCGGACGGATCTCGCTGACCGCGCGGACCAGCGTCGTCTTGCCGACGCCGAAGCCGCCGACGATCACGATTTTGTGTGCGTCGGTGACCGTGTTCGCCAGCGGGGCGTCCACGCGGGCGAGGGCGGCGCGCGCCGGGTCAGAGTTTCCTAAGTCCACCAAGCACCTGCCTGAGAATTTCCGGATGGGGAAGGTGAGCCGGGCCGGCGGCGCGGGAGGGCGCCCGCGCCGACACCCGGCCGGTGCCGTGCAGGTCGCCGAGCAGGATCATCACCACGCTCACCGGCAGCCGCAGCTCGGCGGCGAGTTCGACGACGGCGGTCGGGGTGCGGCAGATCCGCAGGATCGCGGCGAGCTCCGACTGCATCCCCGCGTTCGGTTCGCTCTCGCTCACGATCAGGGTCACGAGGTCGAAGGGGAGCCGCTCGGACCGGGAGCGCCCGGCGGTGACGGTGTAGAGCCGGTCCGGGCTCTCCCGGTCGATGGACTCCCGGATCATGCGTCGACGAACCCGCGCCGGATCACGCGCGGCGCCGCGGCAAGGTGCTCGCCGATCTGCTCGACCAGCTCGTACATGTTGTGCCCGATCACGCCGGGGTCGGCGTCCTCCATCGCCACGACCGCGAGGTGCGCTCCCGCGCCGGCCTCGACGATGAACAGCAGCCCCCCGTGGAACTCGGTCATGGACTGCCTGACCCCGCCGGTTCCGTCGCCGAACTCCATGGACGCACCATGCGCGAGGCTCTGGATGCCGGAGGCGATGGCGGCGAGCTGGTCCGCCTGATCCGCGCCGAGCGCGCGGCTGTGACACAGCTTGAGGCCGTCCTTCGACAGCACCAGGGCGTGGTGGGCGCCCGGTGTGCGCTCCAGCAGGTTCTCCAGCATCCAGTCGAGGTCGCGGGTTCTGGGGTTCATGGCCGCCTCCGGTGGTGCGTAGGTGCTGTCAGGAGTTGCCGTTGGCCCACGCTGAGTGGCCGTCGGTGGTGAGGCCGGACGTCTCGGGCTCGCGTCTGGGCAGGAACCAGGTCTTCGGTGTCGAGCCGACGACCGGCCGGGACGGTGGCAGCGCCTGGCCGTTCGGACCAGGGTTGCCCGGGGTGGAGGCCGTCGGGTGCGGGGTGGAGGCCGTCGCGCCCGCGGGAGGCGTACGCGCACCCGCTGCGGACGTCGTCTTCGCCGGTGGCGCCGGGGTGCCTCTCGCTTCCGGGGCCTGGACCGCGCCCGGGTCGCCCACCGGGCGTTCGCCCCGCGTCGCCCGGTGGAACGCGCTGAACCGGGCGCCTGCCTCGGCAGGCGACGCCGCTGCGGGCCGCTGGGCTGCCGGGGCCGTGCGGCGGGTGGCCGCGGCCGCCATCGTCTCTCCTCGGCGCCGTTTCGGTAGCTCCCTTCCGCTCGGGTGGGCTCCCGTCCCGGCTGGCTCACCCCCGGTGCCTGGTCGACGCGGAAGGGCTGCCAGGTCCGGACCGGTGTGCTCCGCCGTCCCGCCCGTCGCCGTCCCGCCCGTCGCCGCGTTGTCGGCTGCCGTCGGTGCGGCGGCTGGTTGACCCGTCGTAATGCCTTCCATCGAGGCGGCCGCGCTGGTTGCCCCGTTCGCCGCGGTGGCCGCCCCGACCGCGAGGGATCCCGACGGCGCCCGGGCCGGGCGGGGCAGGGCGATCAGCCGGCGCGGGATCATCACGACCACGCCGGTACCGCCCCGCGAGGACGGCCGGAACGACACCGTCAGCCCGTGCTTGCGGGCCAGCACGCCCACGACGGCCAGGCCCAGCCTGGTGCCCGACAGCGTGGTGAGATCCAACGGTTCCGCGGAGACCGCCAGCTCGGCTCGGCGCAGCGCCGCCGGCCCCATGACCAGGCCACCGTCCTCGATCGTGACGACGATGCCGGCCTGGACCTCCTCGACGTACACGTGCACCTCCTCGGAGGGAGGCGAGAAACGGGTCGCGTTGTCCATCAGCTCGGCGAGGGCGTGCATGACGCCTTCCGCGGCATGGCCGGCGATCGCCGTCGTGCTGGTCGAGTGCAGCCGGACCCGCTGGTAGGCGCTGATCCGGCCGACCGAGCCGCGCAGGATGCTCTCCATCACGATCGGCCTGGTCCACCGTCGCCCGCTGCGGGCGCCGGTGAGCACCGCGATGCTGTCGGCCAGCCGGCCGGCCTGCGCGGTGTTGTGGTCGAGCCGCAGGAGGTCGCCGAGGACCTCCTCGTCGTGGCGCTCCTCCATCTCCCGCAGGTCCGCGAGCATGCTCGTGGCCAGCGCCTGGACCCGACCGGCCGCGTTGGCGCACGCGGCCATCGCCGCCGCCCGCATCCGCTCGCCGCGACCGATCTCCGTGGCGAGCACACGCATGATCTGCTGGTAGCCCTCCAGGGCACGGCGTTCCGTTTCGTCGACCTCGCCCTCGACCTCGCCGGCCATCGACGCGGCGGTGGGGCGGACGTCGCAGCCACCGACCTCGGCCAGCGCTGTGTCGGGCGATGTGCCCTGGCGCAGGGAGGACACCATGGTCGGCAGCCTGGTCTCGGCGAGTTCGGCGATCCGCAGGTTCTGCGCGACCATGCGACCGCTCAGGCTGGTCAGCCGGCTCTCCAGCTCGGCGACCTGACCGCGTAACCGCCGGGCCGCGCGGCCGCGGGCCGACGCGAGCCCGACCGCCATCAGCAGGACCGCGAAGGCCACCGCGGCGGTGGCGATGAGCCGGGGCCGATCGGCGGTGTCGATCCGCGCGTTCGCCCAGCCGCCCAGGCCGGCGACGGCCAGCGAGGCGATCAGGAGAAGGCCGGGCGCCCGGTCGACGGCGCGTCGGCCCCCGCGGCGGGAGACGGAGGCATGTGACGGCATGAGAAAGGTCCCCGTCAGCGGATCGGCGTCAGCGGGCGCGGCGTTGAAGGACTCGGCGCCAAAGGGTTTGGCGCCGGGGGGTTCGGCGCCAGGGGGTTCGGCGTCAACGGGTCCGGCGTCAAGGTGCTCGGCGTCAGAGAACCCGATGCCAGACGCCGGGTCGGACACGTGCACGTCATGGTTGCGAACCCCCCCGGTCCTACCTGCGTCGCCCGTCTGCCGGTCGAGCACCCGGTCAGATCGACGGCCAGCCGAGGCCAACGACAGTGCCGTCCACACTAGGCGTGGATTGCCGGCTGTTCAGCAGCGTGAAGCGGGCTTGCGGGTACGGGCATACATCTAGAGTATTCATTGACCTTGATGTGTGCTGATTGTTTTTTCTTGGGTCCCGATGGTCCCTCGCTGGCGTGCTGAGCCGGCCGTTCTGGACACTGTCATTCGGCTGTCACCGGAACAGCGGTGACCTGCTGATCCGGCTCCGAAGAATGGTGCATTTCCGGCATGCCGCCTGGATTCGCAGGGCTTCTCAGGGCGTCCTCCGGTCACCTGGTGGCCCCCGGTTCGCATCGTCGGCGATCGAATGATCCCGCCCTGCGGCGGTTCGGCGGAGCAGCGGACAACACCTTCCCCGAGGGGGTGCCCGCGGAGCTGGCCCGCGCTACCCGCAGAGCCGGCGCACACCAGCTGTTCGCCGCGGCCACGCCCGCCGGCGGCTACGCAGCGCAGCGCCTCGCGCCGATCTCGCCCGCTTGTGGGTCCCTTTGGGCGACAATTCGGACGCGAAATCAACCGGAAGGACCCACACGGCCCTTCTCCCACGCACCGCCCGGCGAACTGGTCGCCCTGTGTGACTGTGACGCCTTCTCGATGACGTCGCCTGGGGCGGCGGCGCGGACAGGGGTGGGAGATGAGGCCCGCCCCTGTCCGCGCACCGCTGTCAGCGGATCGGCACCCGTCCGGCGCCGAGCACGGACGCTGCGGGCTCAGCCCCGGCGCCCGCTGCCACCATCGAGAGTGATCTGGTCACCGGTGACGATCCCGGCCCGGCGCAGCGCCTCGGCGATGGCACCGTCGGCTGCGCCGCTGCGGCCACCCCGGCCGCCACCGCCACCGCCACCTCCCCGGCCACCGCCAGCGCCACCTCCCCGGCCGCCGCCGGCGCCAGCACCCCGACCGCCACCGACACCAGCACCGGAACCCCGACCGCCGCCCGGACCACCTCGTCCACCGCCCCGGCCTGCGCCATCTCCGCGACCGCCACCATCACGGCCGCCGCCGCCGCCACCACCACCACCACCGCTGCCGCTGCCGCTGCCGCTGCCGCTGCCGCTACCGGCTGCGTCGCGCCCGCGGCTCCTGGCCCCGCTGTCGCTCCGGCCACCGGTGGCCTCCCCGCGGCGAGCCGGCCCGCCGCCGTCCGCACCCGGTCCGCGCCGTTCCGCGTCACCGCCGCGACGCCCGCCGCCGGCGGGCGCACCGCCGATCTCGTCGTCGAGGCGCAGGGTCAGCGAGATCCGCTTGCGGGGGATGTCGACGTCGAGCACCTTCACGGTCACGATGTCGCCGGGCTTGACGACCTCCCGCGGGTCGTTGACGAAGTTCTTCGACATCGCCGAGACGTGCACCAGTCCGTCCTGGTGGACGCCGACGTCCACGAACGCGCCGAAGGCGGCGACGTTCGTCACCGAGCCCTCCAGCGTCATGCCGGGGACGAGGTCCGCCAGGGTCTCGATGCCCTCGGAGAACGCCGCCGTGCGGAACGCCGGCCGCGGGGCGCGGCCGGGCTTCTCCAGCTCGGCGAGGATGTCGGTGACGGTCGGCAGGCCGACCGTGTCGTCGACGAAGTCGGTCGGCTTCAGCGACCGCAGCACCTTCCCGTTGCCGATCAGCTCGGTCAGCTCGCTGCCGGTGGCCGCGAGCATCCGGCGCACCACCGGGTAGGACTCGGGGTGCACGCTGGAGGCGTCGAGTGGATCGTCGCCGCCGCTGATGCGCAGGAACCCCGCGCACTGCTCGAACGCCTTCGGCCCCAGCCGGGGAACCTCCCGCAGCGCCTCGCGGGTGCGGAACGGGCCGTGGGTGTCCCGATGGCGGACCAGGTTCTCGGCGAGCCCGGCGCCGATCCCGGACACCCGGGTCAGCAGCGGGGCGGACGCGGTGTTGACGTCCACGCCGACGGCGTTCACGCAGTCCTCCACCACGGCGTCCAGGGACGAGGACAGCCGCGTCTCGGCCAGGTCGTGCTGGTACTGGCCGACCCCGATCGAGCGTGGCTCGATCTTGACGAGCTCGGCGAGCGGGTCCTGCAGCCGACGCGCGATCGACACGGCGCCGCGCAGCGACACGTCCATCCCCGGCAGCTCGCTCGCCGCGTACGCCGACGCGGAGTACACCGACGCCCCGGCCTCCGACACGGTGACCCTCGTCAGGGACAGCTCCGGATGCCGGCGGATGAGGTCCTCGGCGAGCTTGTCGGTCTCCCGGGAGGCGGTGCCGTTGCCGATCGAGACCAGGTCGACGCGGTGCTCGGCGGCCAGCCGGGCGAGGGTGGCGATCGACTCGTCCCACCGCCGGGCGGGCACGTGCGGATGGATGGTGTCGGTGGCGACGACCTTGCCGGTCGCGTCGACCACGGCGACCTTCACACCGGTGCGGTAGCCGGGGTCGAGGCCCATCGTCGCCCGGCTGCCGGCGGGTGCCGCGAGCAGCAGGTCGCGCAGGTTCGCCGCGAAGACCTTGACCGCGGTCTCCTCCGCGGAGGTCCACAGCCGCATCCGCAGGTCGACCCCGAGGTGCACCTGGACGCGGGTGCGCCAGCCCCAGCGGACGGCCTCGGCGAGCCAGCGGTCCGCCGGGCGGCCCTGGTCGGCGATGCCGAACGCCGCCGCGATCCGCACCTCGTAGTCGGTGGGGCCGGCGACGGGCGGGGTGCCCGGTTCCGCGGGGGTGTCCGGCTCCAGGGCGAGGTCGAGGATCTCCTCCTTCTCGCCACGGAAGGCGGCGAGGATGCGGTGCGAGGGCAGCGAGGTGAACGGCTCGGAGAAGGCGAAGTAGTCGGCGAACTTCGCGCCGGCCTCCTCGCGACCCTCCCGCACCCGGGAGACGAGCACTCCGCGGGACCACATCTGCTCGCGCAGCGCCCCGATCAGGTCGGCGTTCTCGGTGAACCGCTCGACCAGGATCGCCCGCGCCCCCTCCAGGGCGGCGCCGGCGTCCGTGACCCCCTTCTCGGCGTCGACGTAGCCGCTCGCGGTGCCGTGCGGGTCGAGGGCGGGGTCGCCCAACAGGGCGTCCGCCAGCGGCTCCAGGCCGGCCTCACGGGCGATCTGCGCCTTCGTTCGCCGCTTGGGCTTGTACGGCAGGTAGATGTCCTCCAGGCGGGCCTTGGAGTCGGCCGCGAGGATCTGCTCCTCCAGGGCGTCGCCCAGCTTGCCCTGGGCGCGGATGGACTCCAGCACGGCGCTGCGCCGGTCCTCCAGCTCTCGCAGGTAGCGCAGCCGCTCCTCGAGGTTGCGCAGCTGGGTGTCGTCGAGGGTGCCCGTGGCCTCCTTGCGGTAGCGGGCGATGAAGGGCACGGTGGCGCCTCCGTCGAGCAGGTCGACCGCCGCCGCCACCTGCCCCGGGCGCACGCCGAGCTCCTCGGCGATCCGCCGCTGGATGGACTGCTGCGGGACAGATGTCGTCGTCACAATCCTTTGTCCGCCCTCTCGTCCTCGTCTGTTGCCATGCACTGTCGGATCTTCCCGGTCCGGAGGTCCATGGCCCGGGTGTTCGCCGTCCGGGTGTTCGCCGTCCGGATGTTCCCGTCCGGATGTTCCCGTCCGGATGTTCATGGTCGGACCGGCCGGCAGACGCGCGGCCGGAACCGTGCCGACTGCGAGACTACGGGTGATCACCGACAGCTTTCCGGGCGGCCGGCCGGTCCGCGGTGGGTCACCGGCCACCTCGGGTGGCTCGTGGACCCGGCGTTGGCCGGCTCCGCCGGCCGGACGGCGTCCGTCATCGGCCGAGGTCAGTCGGTGTGCCACGGCGTGATCCGGCGTGATCCGGTGTGATCTGCGCCGTTCGATTGCCGTGCTGGCCATATCCCATTGGTGCGACATGACCTATGATGTGCGCGTGTGCATGGGGTGCGGAGCCACGGTGGCAGGACGGCCTCATTCCTCCTATTCTGCCGGTGATCGGCTCGGGCGCGGTGAGGCCACGCCCTGGCCGCGTCCGCCGCGATTGCGGCAGCGGGCGGCGCGGTGAGGCCGGAGCGCACTCTGGGCGATGTCGCCGGCGCCGCACTCGGGACCGCCGGCGCCGAAGGTATTCGGCACGAGGCATTCGTCTACTTCGGTGATGTTGGATTCCTCGGCGCCACTCGGGATTTCGTCCTTGCCGGGCTCGCGGCGGACGAGGATGTGCTCGTCGTGGTCCCGGAGCCAGGAACATCGCTGCTGCGCAGCGCCCTCGGTCGGGCCGTGAAACGCGTCGCTTTCTACGATATGGCCGAGGTCGGAAAAAATCCGGCGTGCATCATCCCGGTCTGGCAGGAATTCGTTGAATGGGGTGTCGAACGCGGTCGCTCCGTACGCGGTATCGGCGAGCCCGTGTGGCCCGGTCGGGCAGCGCCCGAGCTGGGCGAGTGCGCGCTGCACGAGGCGCTGCTGAACGAGGCGTTCGCCGGGCCGCCCAGCTGGCGGCTGCGCTGCCTCTACGAGGCGGGCGTGTTCGAGCCACGGGTGGCGGACGGGGTGTGGCAGACGCATCCGGTGGTCGTCGACGGCGGTCTGGCCCGGTCCAGCTCCCCGTTCCGAGCCTCGGGGCACGGAGTGGCGCCTCCCGGGGAGCCCGGAGTGGATCCGTTCGCCGCGCCGCTGCCGGATCTCGGCCCCCCGCGGGCCGAACTCGCCTTCGGCCCGCGCGACCTGGGCCTGATCCGTGCGGCCGCGGCGGCCGCGGCGCGCGCCGAGGGGCTCAACTCCGACCGGGTCGGCGACGTCGAACTGGCCGTGCACGAGGTCGCCACCAACAGCGTGCGGCACGGTGGCGGTCAGGGTGTCGCCAGATTCTGGTCCGACGGCGGCCTGATCTGCGAGGTGAGCGACGCGGGCCTGGTGGTCGACCGGCTCGTCGGTCGGCGTCGCCCCGAGCTCGAGCTCGGCGGCGGGCGGGGACTTTGGCTGGTCAACCAGCTCTGTGACCTGGTCCAGCTCCGCTCCGCCCAAACGGGCACCACCGTGCGGATGTTCGTGCGAGGCTGATCGCGCGGCGATCGGGGGCGACCAACGGGGGAGGGGGCGCCGGTGAGCACACCGGAGCGCGTCCGGGTCGGGCGGGGCTCGTGGCCCGCGGACGGCCGAGGCGGCACGGTGGCGCCGGCCGCCGACGGCTCCGGCGCCGCCGCGGGGCCGGGGCGCTGCTACGGCGTCGGCGCGGGCGAGTATCCGCCCGCCGGCAGCGCCGATGGTGACATCCTCGCCGTGCGTTCCGCCGTCACGGCGATCAGCCGGGCCCTGAACTGGCACGGCGGCCCCGGCACCCCCGTGCCGACCGGCGGCGCCTTCACCGCCCAGACCCGCGCGGCCCTCGTCGCGTTCCAGGCGGAACTCCAGCCGACGATCAATCGGGATATGTATCTACCGGCCAGCGAGCACAACCCGGCTGGATTCGTGAACAAGGAGACCGCGTACGCGCTGTTCATGCCGATCGCGGACCGGTACGCGTTGAAGTACACGGTCCCCCGCGGTCTGTTGCGCGGCATCACCACCATCGAGAGCAACTGGGATCCGGGCGCCGTGGGTTACTGGACGAACTCGGATTTCGGGCTCTGCCAGTGGAACACCACACTGCCCGAGGTGACGACCTCCCGTGCGCTCGACCCCTTCTGGGCCCTTGACTCCACCGCGCGCATGATGCGGGAGAGATTCGATTCGGACCGGTGGGGCCATAACTGGTTCTATGTCATCGCCGCGCACAATGTGCCAACCTGGGCCGCCCAGTGGGCGCAGGGCGAACTGTCCGACGCGAACGAGGCGGACAAACCCAAGCTCGACCGGATGCGTGGCTACGTGAGCAACGTCCTGGCCCGCGTCTGGTGAGTCCCGGTTCAGTCGCCGGGGTTCACTCCTGGCCGGTCGCGATCCGGTCGATCACGGTGCCGTTCAGCCGGCGGATCCCGATCGGCGCGAAGGTACGCTCGAAGAAACCGCCTATTCCGCTCGCCCCAGCCCAGGTGGTGGTGGCGGTCACCGTGCTGAGTGCCGGCCCGGCGCCGGCGGTGACCTGCCAGCTCGTCCGCAGCGACGAGTTCTGGTCCGCCTCGACGAGGGTGTCCGGCTCCGGCGCGGAGACGGTTGCCTCGATCTGGCGCACCCGTCGGCGGGTGGCCTGCAACCGGTAGGCGATGCGGCTGCCCGCACCGGTGCCGCCGGCGAGGACCTGGTATTCGGAGACGTTGTCCGGCCACGACCGCGACCGCTCGCCCTGGTAGTCGCCGAGGCGCGCGAGTACCTGCTCAGGCGCGCCGGCCACGTCCTTGCGCACCACGACCTTGATCTGGCCCATCCGCCGTCTCCCTTCCTCGCCTCGCCACACCGACCGGCCCCGCGCCGTGGACGGCGCTGGGCCTGACGGCCGCCATCATCGATACGCCCAGCGGCGGCGAAACTGCCCGCCTCGTCGGCCCCGACAGCGCCGGGCGCCGTGGCCAGACTGGCATGCCGGCGTCGGGCGGCGCACCGCGCCCGCCGGAGATGCGCAACTCGATTACGGAGAGTTACATTGCGTGGGGCGACGGCGGTGACCCGAGAGCCGTCGCGGCCCATCCGGGCTGGAACGGGGGTACGCCGATTTCTCGCGCGCGACCGGGACCTTCACGGTCCGTCGGCGATCTGCTCGTCTTCTGCGTCGGCGCGGACCGCCGCGCGGTGGGCCCGCAGGACCGCCCGCGGTTCGTCACCGCCGGTGCACTGATGCTGCTGACCGCCGGACTCGCCACCTATGCGGGAGCGACCGTCGCCGGGATGGGCCTGCACCGCTCGACGTGGGCAGCCCTCCCGTTCGGACTGTTCTACGCGACAGTGATCTTCTTTCTCGACCGCTCGGTGCTGCTGACGTCCCGTACCTATCGTTACCGACGGGACGGAACCGTCCGACCGGGCCGGTCCGGCCCGGCCACGGCGGTGCGCATCTTCGTCGCCGTCTGCGCCGCGCTGCTGGTCGGCGAGTCGCTGCTGCTGCGGATCTTCGCGCCGTCGATCGAGCCGCGGGTGACCCAGCTCCGGCAGGAGGACCTCGGCCGCGCGTTGCGCGGGTGGGACGCCAACCAGCGGGACGAGCAGCAGGCGCTCGCCGCCGACCTGACCACTCGTCAGCACGCCCTCGACACCGCCCACAACCTGGTGACCGGCAAAACGGCGGAGGTGAACTGCCAGCTCACCGGGGGCGGCACCTGCCTGCCCGGGGAAGGACCGGTGTATCGCATCAAACTGGCCGAGCTGGGCGCGGCGACCGCGGCCGTCACCGCGGCGACCCGCGAACGGAACACCGCCCAGAGCCGCCTGGACGACTTCGAACACTCCCGCGACACCCGCCGCGCGCGGTTCCGTGACCAGCAGGCCGGTGTCGTCGACGCCGCGGACGACCTGCTGATCAGGGAGAAGGCGTTCTGGCGGCTGACGACCGCGGACCCGTCGGTGCTGCTCTGGCGGCTGGTGCTGACGTTGCTGCTGCTCGGCGTGGACCTCGGCCCGCTGACGTTCCGTCGAACCCTGGAGCAGACGGAACTGGGCCGCCGGGAACGGCTCGCCCAGTGGCGGGCGCGAGGTGCCGAGGAGGTCGACGCCCAGCAGATCGGTCAGACGACCCGGCACCGGGTGCGGCTCGCGCGGACGCTGGCGGATCATGGCGCGGAGCGCTACGGGCAGTCCGTCCGCCGCCGAGAGGAGATCACCGCCTCGGTCCGCACGGCCGCCGACCTCGCGGACGCCGACGTTGGTCGCGAGGAGATCCGGATCGACCGGGACACCCGGATCCGCGACCTGCGGACCCGCTACCGGGTCCCTGGCCCGGCGCAGCCCGCGGATGAGGGAGCGGCGCCCCCGGGCTGATCGGCCCGGACGTCAGAACCTCGAACGCCAGGACGCCAGGACGCCCGGGCTCGCGGGGTTTGTCCCACGCGTGCTCGGGCGCCCTGGCGTCTCGGGGCGGTCCCGCCGGTCAGTCGGCGTCGGCGCCGTGGCGCCGCCACAACACGGCCACCAGCAGCGCTACCAGCGCCGCTGCGCCGGCCGCGAGACCAGTCGTCCGCGGATTGTCCGCGGCCTTCTGCCGGCTGGTGCTGACGGCGCTGCCCGCGGTGTCGCGAGCCTGCTGCACCTTCGCCGCGACCTGCGGGTGCGCGTCGAGCTGGCGGTGGACTGTCTGCGTCGCCGAGCCCGCCGCGCTGCCGGCGGTCTGGCGGGCCTTCTCGGCGGAGGCGGTGACCTGCGGGTGGGCGTCGAGCTGACGGCGCATCGTCGCCTTCGCCTGGTCCGCGGTGTGCCGGGCCGTCTCGGTCGTCGAACTCACCCGGCGCCGCAGGTCCTGCGCCGTGCGGCCGGCCACCCGGTGCGGGCTGACGCGGTCGGAGAGCTGGTCGAGGTCGCTGCCGAGCCGGGCTCGGGTCGCCTCGATGTCGGACCGGATCTCATCCGAACTTGTGCTGGTCACTGTCACCCCGCCGTTTCGGTAGAAATACTCCTGCGTTCTGGTGTGTCTCCTGCTGCCTTGCCCGCTTGCTGCTTACTTGCGCCGGCTCTGCGCCCACTGGACGTCCTCGCGCAGCGTCTCCACGGTCTGCGTCGGCGCCGGGTGGACCTTGCGGACGGTGGACCGGCCGGTCAGTCCCAGGACGGCGGCGACGACGAGGAGCGCGACGCCGACGATGAGGGCCGCCCAGCCGAGCGCCATCACCTCGCCCAGCCCGAACATGATCGCGAGCAGCACGAACAGCAGCGCGAACAGACCGGCGCCGCCGGCCCCCGCGAACATGCCGGCACCCTTGCCCGCCTTCTTGGCCTCCTCGCGGACCTCCGCCTTCGCGAGCGCCACCTCCTGCCGGAACAGCGTGGAGATGTCCGTCACGACCTCGGAGACCAGGTGCCCGGCCGACTCCGGCCGAGCGTCGCTCGGTGTGCCGGTACTGTCCCGGTACGCCGTGATATCGTCCGGATACGGATTTGCCACCGCGGCTGGATCAGTCCGGGGTGTATCCCGGTGCGTATCTGTCTGATATGTGCTTGCCATAGGGGATACTCCTCGCGGTTTCCGGTGGGGCGTCCGCGTGGCGGCACCCGTGAGACAACGTGTGTGGTCTGCGGAATTCCCGCGTTTGGGCTGCTTAACCGTGTCTGTTGTGGAGTTTGGCGCGCAGCGTCGAGCTGATGCGCTCCGACAGACTTGCTCTGGCGGGCTCCCGGCCGGCTGCGGCGGTGGTCGTGGAGGTGCCGGGCTGCCCGGCGCCAGAGGTTGTCCGCTGGTCGGTGTTCGGGTTGGCCTCGGCGGCACTGTCGCGGGCGGCATTGTCGCGGGCGGAGCTGTCGCGGGCGGCGACGTCCGGGCGGTCCCACGGCTGGCGCACGTCGACGGGTGAGGACTCCGGATACGTCTCGGCCCGCGTCGCGCCGGTCGCCTCCCGGGCCGCCTCCGCGTCGAGCAGCGCGCCGACCAGCACGACCGTCACCGCGTAGTACAGCCAGAGCATGAGGACGACCACGCCGCCGAGCGCGCCGTAGGTCTTGTTGTAGTGGGAGAAGGAGCGGACGTAGAACGAGAAGGCGAGGGAGGCGACGATCAGTGCGACGGTCGCGACGACCGCGCCGAGCGAGGCCCAGCGCCAGTTCGCCGGCGTGTGCGCGGGCCCGAGGCGGTAGAGCGCGGTGATCGCGCCGAGTAGCACCAGCGCCAGCACCAGCCACTGCACCACCATGAGCAGCGTCCGTAGCCCGCCACCTGGGACGTGCGACAGCAGCGCGTCGCCGGCGGTGATGCCGCCGATGACCAGCACCGCGACGACCACGCCGCCGAGGCTCATCGCCACCGCGAGCGCGCGCAGCCGTAGCGGCCCGCGCGTCTCCTCCTGTTCGAAGGCGATGGTCACCGCCTTGATCAGGTTCTGGGTACCGGACGAGACCGCCCACAGCAGGCCGACCAGGCTCAGCAGCAGGCCGATGCCCAGGCCGGAGGGGTTCGTCGTCGTGATGCCCGTCAACCAGTCCCGCAGCACGGTGCTGGTCGACGGCGACAACGACCCGGACAGCTTCGAGATCTGGTCGCTCACCGACTTGGGGCTCGCGACGAGGCCGTAGACGGTGATCACGGCGATCACCGCCGGGAAGATCGACAGAACCGCCCAGAACGCGACCCCGCTCGCCAGCAGTGGGATGGACAGCATCCCGACCTGCGACTTCACCCGCTTGCCGACGGCCAGCCAGCCCGCCCCGGTCACCGACGTCGGACCCCGCCGAGGCGGTTCCACGTCCCGGACGGGCCGGGAGGTCTCGTGCCGCGCGCGGTCATGCGCGCCGGTGTCACGCGCGTCACTGTCACGTGCGTCACTGTCACGCGCGTCACTGTCAGGGGTCCCGTCGTCGCCGGGCGCGGGTCCGTTCGTCATGGCGTGGCGGCGTCCCAGGAGGGCGGACGGATTCATGGCGATCTCCCCTGCCGTTGTGACATGACGGCAGGTGTACCCGCGAGCCGCTGGTCAACCCGCTGGCGAGGCGATCAGTACGCCGATCGGATCAGTCCGTGCGTTCCTGGGGGGAGGAGTGCTCCCAGTCGGCGAGGATGGTGCGGATTCCGGTGACGAGCAGCAACGGCCGGTCGAGCATCACGTGATGGCCGGCGAGCGGGATCTCGATCACTGAGGCGACCCGGCCGAGCAGGTTGTACATCTGCGCGCCGATGTCCGGCGTCACCAGGCCGTGCTCGGCCCGGAACAGCGCCACCCGGCAGTGCACCTTGCGCAGCACCTCGGGCGACGGCGTGCGGTTGCCGAACACGTTCGGGTCGAACTTCCAGGTCCAGCCGCCCTGCACCGAGCCGATCGAGCCGCGGGCGATGTGCTCGATGATGTACGGCAGCGAACTCGGCTGCTCCGGCACGGTGCGGAACCGGGCGAGGGCGTCGGTCGCCGTCGGGTAGACCCGCAGCGGGCCGAACGCGGTGCGGTCGCGGGCGGCGCGCTCCTCGGGGGTGAACTCCTGGACGGGAGAGTCGATCACGACGATGCCGGCGACCCGGTCCGGATACTCGGCCGCAGTGGTGATCGTGACCCAGCCGCCCATGCTGTGGCCGATGATGATCGGCGGTGAGGTGATCCCGGCGTGGTCGATGACTCCGATGACCTCGGCGGCCCACGAGCTCAGCGAGTAGTCGTCGCGGCGGTCGCTGTCGCCGTGCCCGGACAGGTCGAGCGCGACGACCCGGTACTCGCTCGGGATCATGGGCGCGATGTGGTCCCACCAGCCGGCGTGCGCGGCGCCGCCGTGGACGAGCACGATCGCGGGCAGCCCGTCGCCGCCCCAGCAGCGATAGCTGATGGCGGCGCCGGCGACCTCGGTCTCGTTCCGCTCCGGGCGGCGGTCAATGGCGGCCTCGAACCAGGCCGGTGCTTCGTCTTCCATCCCAGTCTCTGCCGTTCGGTTGGTCGAGCGGGGCGATCCGTCCGCTGGTCGGGATCGACCCGCGGCGTGTCCCACCCTGAATACAACACCGGCTGCCCGGGCTCCGGTTGCTCCCGGGCAGGTTGTCGGATTGACGATGGCGCGGCTGGGCAGGTCAGGGATCAAGTTGTGATGCGGTCGCCACCCTGGGTTTGGGGTGCACGTGGGTATGCGGTGGTCGTCGACTCGTCGAGCCATCCGGTCGGCGGCTCCGCCCGCCCGATCGGGCCAGCCGGTCGGCGCGGTCGGTGACTGGTCAGACCATGAAGGAGGAGTTGATGATCGCGCCCTTGCGGCTGTAATGGATGACGCAGTCCTGTAGATCGAGCGGGTGCGCGGGAATCACCCCGGCGATGACATCCTCCTCCCGCAGTCCGTGCAGCGACAGCCCGAATCGGCAGACATAGACCTTCCCGCCCTCCCGGATGAAGGTCTCGATCTGATTGTTGATGTTGTGTTGACCGGGGAAGGCGGAATCGCCGGTGTGCGGAAATCCCCGCGTCGCCATTGTGTTCATCGCACCTGGTCCGTGGAAATAGAGCACGGACTCGAAGCCTTTGCGCAGCGCTCGGGTGGCCTGCAGGATCGCGACAAAACTGACCGACGACTCGTGGGCGATGCCGTGGATGAGGGTCAGGTAGGACTCGCCGGCACCGCCGTGGTAGTCGGGAAAGATCTTGGTTGAGCCGTAGCTGCTGGTGCCCGGGGCCAGGCTCGGATGGGGGATCTCCGCGAGGCTGCGCCGTTCGTTCTCGGCGAGCGTGCGCTCGTGCTGAGCCGGTTCCGGCTGGGCCCGCCGCCGCTGCGGCAGCTCGTTCTGCGTCGGCGCCATGCGTGCTCCTCGATCGGCCCGGGGCGTGAGGACGGTTCGCCGGCGCCGGCGCCGGGCCGTGCCCGCCGACCGCCGGCGACGAGAGCGCGGGGCCGGGTCCGTTGACCGGTGCGGCCGACGATCACGCGCGTTCCGCACGGGATGCAGTCAAGCACCCCGCCGATTCCCACGTGCCCCGAACGGGGCGATCGATAAGTGTGTCGGTGCCTTCTGGTCCGGCCATGGCCGAATCGGACCAGGGTCGGGCGTGGTACGGCACCGGGCATTCTTGGTTTGGCTGACAAGAACTCCGGTGAATTCGGCGGCGCGTGCCGCCGCGGTGCGGTTCAGGGCGCCGGACGACCGGCCGGACACTCGATCGGGCGGACTCGGCGGAAATGGCCCCGCCGCGGGGGATGCTCGTGGCATGCGATACGCGGTACTGGCCGACCTGCACGGGCGGCCGAAGGCCTTGCGGCGGGTGCTGGCCGCCGCGGCGGACGCCGACGTGGACGAGGTGGTCATCCTCGGCGACTACCTGGAGGCGAAGGTGTCGCGCAGGGCGCACGACCCGTCGCGCTACTGGCCTCTGCCGGCGGTCGTCGATCCGGACCCGCTGTTGTGGTCGCGACTCGCCGGGCTCCGTCGCGTCCTGGGCAACCAGGAGCTGCGCATCCGTGAGCTGTTGCGGCCCGAGCAGGTCCCGGCTGACCTGGCCGCCGTTCTCGACGCTCCCGAGTCGGACCGTCTGCACGGCCTGCTCGGCCTGCACGGCCATCAGATTCGCTGGGCGGTCGGCGGCACGCTCGACCATGAGGCGGGCTCGCCGGACCTGGATGTGGATAAGGCCGATCTGTTGGTGCCTGTCCCCGAGGATGTCCCCCGGGTGCCGGTCGTGGTAGTGGGTCACACCCACCAGACCGCAGTGTTCGAGATCCACTGGCCGCATCCACCCGCGGCCTCGTCGCCGTCGGAGCCGCTGTCGATGGCGATGGCGATGGCGGAGTCGGAGTCGGCGGAGGCGGAACGGCGGCCGTCCGTGCGGCGGTTGGCCGCCGGGCCTGACCGGCCGCTTCGGCTACCTGGCGAGATATACCGCGCCGCCCCCGCGCCGGCGGGAGACCGGCTTGCGGCCGCCGAACCGGGCTGTGACACCACGCTGCTGGTCAATGTGGGCCTGGCCCGCAGCCGGCCACACCACTGGCTTCTCTACGACACGGAACGTGGTGAGATTGCCTTCCGTCAGGCCCGTCCGTCGCGAAAAGAACACGGGTAAGCACAATGGGCTTACCGGCGGCTAGGGTCCCTCGGTAGAGCCCTAGGTCCCATCGCGCCCGACAGATGGGGGTCGTAAACTTCAGTCAGTCCCGATGGAGTTCCCACCTGCGTTCCCCCCGTACGCCAGGTGATGCGACTTCGTCGGGACTTCATCATTTTGTCCGTGTGCGGAGCGTCACCCCGTCGTGGTGCCCGGGGGGTGCGGTCCGCGGTTGGCGGGCCCGCCCCTCACCCCGCTCGGGTGAATTCCGGCCCTGATCGTTACCATCCGTGGCGGCTCTGTCGTCTGCGTCGCGAGGGCGGCGAGCCCGGGTGCGGCCGGGGTGGACCGCCGCCGCTCTGCGGTGATCAGCCTGTGGCAGCGTGCCTCGCCGGGTCCGCGGTCCGCCACCGTCGTGTGCGGGCGGCCCCGCGGATGGTGTTCGCCGCGGCCAGCGCGGTCCCCCGCCGGCTCCGTCGGCGGCGGGTGACCGGCGGGTGACCAACTCCCGCGAGCGGTGCTGGACGCGCGACGATGCAGGTCCGCCCGGCCGTGACCGTGTCCGGTCGGGAGTTCGGTCCGGTCGGGAGTTCGGTCCGCTCGGTCGATCGGTGCGGGTGCCGGGTGGCGGCGTGTCAGCGCCGCGCGGATCTCGGGAGGACCAGCCGTGTGGGGGGACCTGGTGGGGGCGCTGCGGCGGGATCACTGTCCGTTCCGGCGCCGGTCTTCCTGGGCGATGCGGACAAAGGTTGTCCCGAGAAGCGTCGCTTTGGCGACAAGGTCGGCTACTTTCGGATAGATGTGAGATGTTTCGTTGGTAACCATCATGGGCCGTGGCCGTGCTGTCGATCGGGATCGATAGCCTGTTTTGGGCATGTACGGACAAAGTCGGTTGTTACCTACGTACGAGTTGGAGGGCGCGGCTGCAGCCGCAGCGCGGATGGCTGGGCCACGCATCGGCGTGCCGTTGTGTCGCGGGTGCCCGTAGCGGCGCCCGCTCACGCGGCTAACTCGGAAGGCAGGGGTGAACAGGTGCATGTCCCCGCGGCGCGCATCGTCTTCTCACCGGAGGATCGCGCGGAGATCGCGTCGGCCACGACCGAGATCCTTTCCACCGGTGCGATGACCCTGGGCGCGCACACCAAGGAATTCGAGGCCGCATTCGCCGCGGCTCATGCTGCCCCGTTCGCGGTGGCCGTGAGCAGCGGAACGGCGGCGCTGGAGATCATTCTTCGCAGCCTGGACGTTCAGGGCGCGGACGTCGTCGTTCCCACCAACACGTTCGCCGCCACCGCCTTCGCGGTTCTGCGGGCGGGAGGGATGCCGGTGTTCGCCGATGTGAATCCGGACACCTTCGCGTTGTCGGCGGCCGCCGTCGAGGCGGCCGTGACGCCGAACACCAAAGCGGTCGTCCTCGTTCACATCGGAGGTCTCATTCCGCCGGATATCGACGAACTCGTGGGGTTCTGCGCGGATCGGGGTCTCGCCCTTGTCGAGGACGCGGCGCACGCCCACGGCAGCCGGCGCGGCGACACTCTCGCCGGCTCGTTCGGGGTGGCGGGAGCCTTCTCCTTCTATCCGACGAAGGTGATCACGAGTAACGAAGGCGGCATGATCGTGACCGCCGACCCGGCGATCCACGAGGCCGCGCTCGTCTACCGCGACCAGGGCAAGGCCGGTTTCCTCGGTAACACCCATATTCGCGAGGGTTACGCCTGGCGGCTCAGCGAGGTGCACGCGGTCACGGGCAAGGTGCACCTGCGGCATCTCGACGAGTTCCTGGCGACCCGCGCCCGGGCAGCCGCCCGCTACGACGCCGCCCTGGACGCCCTCGACGGTGTCAGCCGCCTGCGGCTGCCCGCCGGCGACGTCAGCAACTTCTACAAGTACATCGTCCTGCCCCGGCCCGGCGTCGACCGGGCGCGGCTGAAGAAGGAGCTCAAGGAGCGCCACGGCGTCTCCCTCAGTGGCGAGGTGTACGAGGCGCCGCTGCACCAGCAGCCCGTCTTCAGTAGCTACGCGGGTCGCCCGCTGCCGGTCGCGGAGGACCTCTGCGCCCGGCACGTCTGCCTCCCGATCCACTCCGACATGACCGACGCGGAGGCCGACCACGTCGTGACCTCCCTCGCCGCCGCGCTGGCGAGCCTGGATCTGGGCAGGTGAGCATGAAAATCGCCGTTACCGGAGGATCCGGTTTCATCGGCAGCCATGTCGTCGACCGGCTTCTCGACGCCGGCCACGAGGTCGTCTCCCTCGACGTCGACGCGCGCCCGAGCGACCCGCGCGCCACCAGCCTGCGGGTCGACGTGCTCGACCTGCCCGGACTGACCGCCGCGCTGCGCGGCGCCGACGCCGTCTTCCACGTCGCGGGCATGTCGAACGTCGACTTCGCCTACGCCGACCCGGCGCGTACGGTGCGCCTCAACGTCGAGGGAACCGGCAACGTCTGCGAGGCGGCTCGGCAGGCGGGCGTCGGCCGGGTGCTGTTCGCCAGCACCGTCTGGGTCTACGGCGCGGTCGGGGAGCAGGCGAACCCCGCGCCGCTGACCGAGGACGCCGAGATCACCCTGGCTCGCGCCGGGCATGTCTACACGTCCACCAAACTGGCCGCGGAACTCCTTCTGCACAGCTACCAGCAGACATACGGACTGCCCTTCACGATCCTGCGATACGGCATCCCGTACGGTCCGGGCATGCGTGACGAACTGGTTCTGGCCCGTTTCGTCCGCAAAGCGCTCGACGGCGACTCGCTGACGGTTGCCGGGGACGGCCAGCAGTTCCGCAACTACGTGTTCGTCCGCGACCTGGCCGACGCGCACGTGCAGGCGCTGCGTCCGGAAGCGGAGAACGCGACCATCGCGCTGGAGGGCGCCGAGGCGGTCAGCGTGCTGGAGATGGCCCAGGCCGTCTGCCGCTACTTCCCCGGGACGACCATCGAGCACGTGCCGGCCCGGCCGGGCGACTTCCGTGGCCGGGAAGTGTCCGCCCGCCGGGCGCAGGACGTGCTCGGCTGGCGGCCCACCACGCCGTTCTCCGACGGGGTGCGGCAGTACATCGACTGGTACCTGGCGAATCGGCGGCCACCGGCGCAGGCCGTCCAGCCCGCCGATGACCTCGACGTCTCTGCGGCGTCGTCGGAATAACCGGCGACACCAGAACAAACACGGATAGATCGGCGGTGTGAAGGGTGAGCGGACCATCCGAGGACGGCATCCCGGTGGTGGCTGACGGATCCGGCGGCCAAGGCCGCCCGGTGAGTGGGTCACCCATGGTCGGCGCCCCCCCCCCCCGCCGGGGGGGGGGGCCCCCGCCCGCGCGGCCGGCCCCGGGGCGGGCCG